>CAZQPY010000068.1:0-26643 GCA_964595345.1 uncultured Occallatibacter sp. | reverse complement strand
GCCCGGTTCCAATTGACACGCTCACTGCCCAAGAGATGCTGGCATGGAAACAGGAGACCGCGTATGCCGACGCGGAAGATTGGGTCTTCGCCAGCGAGCACGTCCAGGGAAGAATGCCGCCCTGGCCAGACACCCTGCTGGATCGCGTCCTGCAACCTGCTGCCAAGCGGGCCAAGATCGCAAAATGGGTGGGTTTCCACACCTTTAGGCACACGTACTCAACACTGCTCAAGGCAAACGGTGAGGACGTGAAGGTGGTTCAAGAGCTGATGCGACACGCGAACATCTCGACGACCATGAATATCTACACGAAGGCCCTCACGCCAGCCAAGCGGGAGGCGCAGAGTCGGGTAGTGGATGTGCTTATGGATCGTTCCAGAAGTGGTGCGGGAGAGGCTAAGGAAAACGCCGCTTAATCTTTCGACGTATCGTTAGCGTATCGCGTGCTTTTTAGGTGATTCGCTAAATCGTTGATTTGATTGGTGGACCTGATCGGGATCGAACCGATGACCTCTTCCATGCCATGGAAGCGCGCTCCCAGCTGCGCCACAGGCCCACTGTGCGGGGTTGCAACTTCCTTATTGTCTATGGTGCGGGTGGATTCGTCAATCCCCTTCGCCTCGCGCAACGAAAGTAAAGCACATCAGGCTCGGCAAGGGGTTTGTATTCCGCAGTAAGCTATATTGCTGCCTGGAAATCTCGATGAGGGATCCTGCATGCTGTTTGGTCTCTTTGGAATGAGAAAAAATCGCACAGAGATTGGCGAAGGCCGAGGCGGCCCGGACTGGGGCCAGAAAAATCGTGACGAGGGCCATAGTTTTCTCCTGCAGATGTAGCTCTTGGCGGCGGTTGGCTGCTTTTCGATCCTTCTTTATTCGTTGCGTTTCTGGCCGTCCGGCCAGTCACCCCGCATTTTTCGCGTGGGAATGCTGACGGCGGGGGCGGCTCTGTTGAGCGGGCTCTGGCTGGGGTTTATCTTCGCCATTCCCCGTGTAGGAGAGCCAAAAGGGGGAAAGACAACCGCACAGGCCCAAGGCGCCCATTTACCGGCTTCGACTCCACAGGATGGTTTGGCGCCGTTCAACGCCAATCTGGTCGAGATCTCCGACTGGTTGACCAAGATCGTTGTCGGCGTGGGGCTGGTCGAATTGCATGCCATCCCGGGCAAGCTGTGGTATTAGCTGGCTCCAAGGCTGTTGCCGTTTCCTGGCGTGGAACCTTTCATCAGCAGCCAGGCAGCCGGACTGGCGATCCTCATCTTTTTCTCCACACTGGGATTCTTGCTGGGCTACGTGTGGACGATGATCTATTTTCGTTATCCGGTGGGAGTGATCCCGTAACTGGAGAAGCAGCTCAGGGTGCAGAACCTTGCTTTGGCCAGGAAGAACGAGGATTTGACGCAGCGCACAAAGACTTTCAACGCGCTTTTTTCTGCCGAAGCCCACATCAGCACGAATCAGTTGGACGCGGCCATGACGATCATTGACAAGGCCATCGCGGACAACCCGTCTGGCGCGATCAGCGCGTGAGACCTGTTCGATCAAGATCAGAATCGAATCGGCGCGTGGAGGCGGAGTCCTCAATGCGCCTTTTCATTGTCCGATGTTTCTATTTTGAAGAGGGAAGGGAATCAGGGTCGCCGTAGTGGATGACCTTCCGAAAGACGAAGATGAACACACCCAAAGGCATCAGCAGCATCATGCCAAATGCGGCATAGAAACTGGCCACCCACGTTCCTCGGCCGTACATCCATCCGTGGACAAATACCCCTCCGATTACGCTCACAACAGCAGCAAACGCTGCCGCAACAGCAGATAAAGAAGCCGCGAAAAGGATTTCACCGAAAGTTGATTTCATGTCGGGCTTAGGTGCCGCGATTCTCCAGGTTGTCGAGGCGGGAATCGTGCTGACCGAGGGTGCGATAGAACTCCCGCAAATCCGATTCGATCCGGTCGAGCCGGGACTCGAGCCGGGACTCCAACCGGTCTATGCGGGCGTTTAAGCCCGTTTCCAGACGATCAAAGGACCGCTGGTTCAAAAGAATGCCGATCAGAACCATGAATGTCGGCAATCCCATCGCGAAATAGAACTGAGCGTTATTCATGCTGACAGCGTACCCCCAAATCCCCGTAAAGTATAGATCGGAATCCGCTTTCTAACTCCTGTTCCCCCACGGAAAAAAGCCCGAAGCTCTCTGTCCGGGCCATTCTCCGATCTCTGACTTTGCCAGGTATCTCGGCTATCAAGCCGGAATTGAGATTACGTCTGCATATGCAATCCGCCCGCAAACTCTCGGATTGCGTCGACCCTGCCCGCAATTTGCGCCTTTACGGCCTGCGTCGTGGCGGGACCAGCCTTTTCCGGTGTTCCAGCGTCGAACGGCGGCTTCGGATCGTACTCGATCGCCAACTGAACAGACTTGGCCGCTCGTTCTCCCACCAGCAGCGAAAGGAGCGTAAGCCCGAAATCGATCCCCGCCGTCACGCCGCCGCCACTGATCCGATTGCGGTCCACAACCACACGCTCGTTCACCGGCTCCGCGCCGAACAAGGGAAGCAGGTCCCGATAAGCCCAGTGAGAAGTGGCCCTGTAACCGCGCAGCAATCCTGCCGCGCCTAGGGCCAACGAACCAGTGCAGACCGAAGTTACGAATCTTGCCTGGGCTCCTCGATTCGAGAGAAACTCCATGCACGCGGGGTCCTGCATAACGGCAAGCAACCCCGGCCCCCCGCCAACGAAGATCGCGTCCAACTTTGCCGGGCAGTCCGCGAACGTGCAGTCGGGTTGAACCTTCAATCCCATATCCATGGTCAGCAGGTCGGTATTTTTCCAAACCAGATGAACATTCGTCATTCGGCCCAGCACTGCAAAAGGCCCCATCAGGTCCAGAAATGTCAGCCCCGGATACAGCAGCATCGCAATCTCGGGGCGGCTCTGTGCCGGTTCCGGCGTCTTGCCGGCATCTGACGTCGTTGTTGGCCGGGCCAAAGCCGCGACACCCGAGGAAGTGGCGGAAACCAAAGTCGCTCCCAGTAGAGGTTTCAAGAATTCCCGGCGTTTCATCACGCTTCTCCAGCAATTGAAACAGCGGACCCATTCTACAGAAGCGTCCTCGGCCGCAAACAATAAAAAGGCCCGAAGCTCTCGCTCCGGGCCTTTAGTCCCTGAGTCCCTAAGTCCCTAGGTCCCTTGTCTTACTCTGCCGCCGCTTCCACGGGCTTGGTGGTGGCCACGGTCCAATCCGCAGCGCCAACCTTGAAGCGGGCGAAGCGGCGGACGGTGATGTTCTCGCCCATTTTGGCGACTTTCTGCGCAATCAGTTCCTTGATGGTCATGGTCTGTTCCTTGATGAAGGGCTGATCGAGCAGGCAGACCTCTTCGTAGAACTTGGCCATCTTGCCATCAACGATCTTCTCGATCACCGGAGCCGGTTTGCCGGTCGCCACGGCCTGTGCGCGGAAGATTTCCTTCTCGCGTTCCAGATCTTCGGGGGTCACGTCTTCGGCGCGCACATAGCGCGGATCGGTCGCCGCGATGTGCATCGCGATGTCCTTCAGCATGTTCTGGAAGTCGTCGGTGCGGGCCACGAAGTCGCTCTCGCAGTTCACTTCCACCATCACGCCAATCTTGCCGCCGGCGTGAATGTAGGTGCCTACCGCGCCTTCGTTGGTGCTGCGCGATGCCTTCTTCTGTGCCGAGGCCATGCCCCGCTTGCGCAGAACCACAAACCCCGCTTCGATATCGCCGTTGCTCTCCTGGAGTGCCTTCAGGCAGTCGCCCATCGGCGCGCCGGACTTTTCCCGAAGTTCCTTTACCAGCTTTGCATCAATCTTCACGCTCACAGTTTCCCTCTCTCGTCTTGATTCGGTTCAGGCCAGGATTCACGGCAGCTTCCAGCTTCCAGGTACTAGCTTTCAGCTTGTCGTAGCCGGGAACGAACGGCCGTTGCAATCGCAATTCTCTGTCTCGCGGCTTCACATGGCTAGAAGCTAAGAGCTAGCAGCTAGAAGCTGTTCTCCAAAAGAAAAGCGTGGCGCTCCCTCGGAGGCGGCCACGCTTCTCTCATAGTACGCATGCTTATGCGCAGGAAAGATTAAAGACCGGCGCCTGCCACTTCTGCTTCGTCCAGTGCGGCAACTGCTGCCGGGGCTTTGCGAATGCCGCCGCCGAGAGCCGCTTCCAGATCCACTTCTTCCACCGGAGCTGCTTCGGGAGCTGCTTCCGCGACCACTTCGGGAAGTACTTCGGCAAAAGCCTTGTCGCCCACCAGGTTCACGCCCTCGGCCGCCGAGTCGGCGATCTTCGAGGTGAACAGGCGAATGGCGCGCAGCGCATCGTCGTTGCCCGGAATCACGTAATCCACCACCGTGGGATCGCAGTTGGTATCCACCACCGCCACCACGGGGATGCCCAGCTTGCGCGCTTCCTTCACCGCAATCGTCTCGTTGTTCGAGTCCACGATGAACAGCGCGTCGGGCAGCCGCTTCATGCTCTTGATGCCGGCCAGGTTCGCCTGCAAATGCTTGCGCTCCCGCTCCAGCTTGATCACTTCTTTCTTGGTCAGCAGGTCGTAGCGGCCGTCCGTGGCCATCTCGTCCAGTTCCTGCAGGCGCTTCACACTCTTCTGCACCGTCACCCAGTTGGTCAGCAGGCCGCCCAGCCAGCGCTGGTTGATGTACGGCATTCCCGCGCGGTTGGCCTCCTCGGCCACGGCATCCTGCGCCTGGCGCTTGGTGCCGACAAAGAGAATCGTCTTGCCGCTGGCGCACAGCTCGGTGACAAACTTGGACGCTTCCTTGAAGAGCTTGAGCGTCTTCTGCAGGTCGATGATGTAGATTCCGTTGCGCTCGCCGAAGATGTATTCCTTCATCTTGGGGTTCCAGCGCTTGGTCTGATGCCCGAAGTGTACGCCTGCTTCGAGCAGCTCCTTCATAGTGATCGTGGCCAAGGGGCCTCCTTATTTGAGTTGCATCCGGACTGGCACTACCCTGATCCGGATTAAGCCCGCCTTAGCGGGGATTTGACACCGAAGGGAATAGGGAACAGGGAACAGGGAATAGAAAGCGGCGAGAATGCCCAGTCTGATCCCTGATCCCTGACCCCTGATCCCTGTAGTACTAGCGCTTGCTGAACTGGAACCTTGCGCGGGCGCCCTTCTGACCGTACTTCTTGCGCTCCTTGACGCGCGCATCGCGGGTCAGCAGGCCTTCGGCCTTCAGCACCTTGCGCAGCTCCGGGTTGAAGACGATCAATGCACGGGCAATGCCCATCTTGACCGCATCCGCCTGGGCCGCAACGCCGCCGCTTTTCACCGTGGTCAACACGTCGAAGGTGGTCAGCATATCGGCCACTACCAGTGTCCGCTTGGCAGCTACACGCTGCTGCTCGGTCACAAAGTAAACATCGAAGGCTTTGCCGTTGACTTTCCACTCGCCCGTGCCGGGACGAAGAAAGACGCGGGCGATAGCCGACTTGCGCCGCCCCGTCCCGTAATACTGAACCAAATCTGCCATTCTTTTCCTCTTAGCCTCTAGCTCCTAGCTTCTAGCTTCTAGCTAAAAGCCCCAAAGCTTCAGAATTCCAATCAATCGAGCTAGCAGCCAGAAGCCAGCAGCTAGCGGCTGCCTTTACGCGATCGCCATCGCCGTCGGCTGCTGTGCCTCGTGCGGATGCTTGTCGCCACGGTAGACCTTGAGCTTGGTCGCCATCTGGCGGCCCATCTTGCTTTTCGGAAGCATGCCCTTGATGGCCTGCTCCAGAATCTGTTCCGGCTTGCGCTCCAGCAAACGCACGAAAGACTCTTCGCGCAATCCGCCCGGGAACCCGGTGTAGCGGCGATAGAGCTTCTGCTGGCTCTTCAAGCCCGTCAGTCGCACCTTATCCGCGTTGATGACCACCACATGGTCGCCCATATCGATGTACGGAACGTACTGGGGATTCAGCTTGCCGCTCAACAGATCGGCAGCCTTGGTTGCCAGACGGCCCAGCGTCTGCCCATTGGCGTCCAGCACATACCACTTGCGGGGAATATTCTTCCCACTCGGAACAAAGGTCGACATCTCTCTCCTACCCTCTCAGAAAAAACCTGGCCGCCCCGGCCTTCACCCCCGCCGGCCGAGCCCGTTTGAGCTCTGCTGGCGTACTCCAAAGCCGATCACTTCCAAAAAACATCACAAAACACACAAAATCCAGCGCAAAGCGCCTTCCCTCACGCATTTCGCGCAAGGAACTTCTTCCACCCACTACCAAACAATCCTGTTCGGGTGAGAATTGCGCGGACTGGCCCTCGAGTGGCCCGGGCTCCCTTTGGAACGCCCGCAAATGAGCGCATCCACCGGAAGTTCGCCTGTTCCAACCCTCTTCCTTGGAAGAAAAAGGTCAGCTGTTCCGCGTGCTCAATCAACACCCCACCGGATCAACCGCTCCACTGGGGGCCCGTTCACACAGACCTCAGGCGCAACACCGCACAAGGTCTCCAGAATACGCGATTCAGCTTGCCGAGTCAATGGATTGTAACCTTGCGCGCGCTTCGGATTCCGCTTCTTGCGGCCTCTCGCGGGGATCTCGCGTGCCCGCATTACCTGGCCAGAAACTCCACCAGCGACGCCACCAGGAAAAGAGGGACAATCAACAGATAAATCCGCCCCACATCCCGCACCCCGTCCGCCGGAATCGTCAGCCAATTCTTCGACCCCGCGTACCCCCAGCGGCTTCGCGGCAGAAGGAAGCCCAAACCCAGCCGCACTCCCGCCCCGCCCGCCAGGGAATAGGGAATCAACTGCAAGATCAGCACTGTCCAGTAATAGAAGCCTTCCCGCCCCACCAGCCTGCTTTTGTGCGCCCCGTCCACCGAAACCACCCCGCCGACCCAGCCCCGGAACGCCGCCAGCGGGAAGGGCATCGCAACGCTCAGTCCCATTACCGTTTCTGGGACAGCCCCCAGTCCCAGATTCCCGCCAAAGTCCAGCAGCGCAGCCCACGCCGGAAATCCCTTTTCCAGATTCTTGAGGATCGGGCTGGTCTCAACGGCACGACCCACAAGCCGGTCCCGGAACCCTAGGGCATAGCCGTTTTGCAGGTGCACCATGGCCGCACCGGCCGAAACTCCCAGCGCGTAGGTCAGCGCCATCCACGCCACTGGCGCCTTGGCCCGCATCAACGCCTGCTTCACACCAGAAGCCAAAGCTCTCATCCCCTGCGGCCTTTCTCGGGAAAAATGACGGAGGAATTTTTGCCACCCAACATTATTACGGTACCAATATTCACGGTGGGAGTAGAATCCTGTTACTTCCGCTGTTTCAAGGGCCCCTGAAATTGATCGGAGGGTGCCTTGCCAATCCTAGATATCCCCGCCCCTGGTGGCGCCATCCCTGCCTACCTTGCTTTTCCCGCCGGAGCTTTCCCAGCTCCTGGCATCCTCCTGCTTCACGACGCTGGCAGTGACTGGAGGGAGTGTCAGGCGCACGCCGACGAGTTTGCCGATTCCGGCTTTCTCGCCCTTTCGGTAGATCCCGCTCATCTCAGCGGGATGCACCGCTGTCTGCGTGAGTTTGCCCGCGATCTTATCAACGGCCAGGGTCAGGCTTTCGCCATTCTTCAGGCGTGCTGCACCTGGCTCAGCAGTCAGCCTGACTGCACCGGCCGGGTGGGAATCAGCGGCTTCTGCGTCACCGCCGGCTACTCCATGCTCCTGGTTCTGGACCGGGAGACTGACCGGGAAACTGACCGCGAAGCTAACGGCGACGCAGCGGGCCCCGCCAACGGCAGCATGGGCAAACTCCCGGAAGTCGTCGATAGTTTTCTCGGCAGCCAGTGTCCGCTCCTCTCCAACGGAGGTAATCGGAGTGTATTGAACGAGGCAGTTGCCCAGGAGTTGGAGCAATCTCTCGAAAAGGCTCTGGCCTTCCTGACTGCCCAGAATCAGCCGGACGCGGAATTGATGTTCATGAACGATCTGCGGGTCTTCTGGTTCAAGCTGCTGCGATTGCCAGGCAACGGCATAAGAGACGCTCAGGGATTCCACCGCAATGTGACCGGATTCTTCTCCAGCCACCTCGCTTCAAATTGATTCGGCCCATAAATACCATGCGAGTGGGGCGCGCGGCTCCCGTCGCATTTCCACTCAAACAAAAATGCCTCACTTCCCGCTCTGGTTTGAGTCAGGAAATGAAGCATCCTTTTTTGGCTAGAAGCTAGAAGCGGGTGACTATTTTTACGCCGCGTTCGCTTCCGCCGCGTCAACGATATCCACCGCGCGCACTTTGTAGCGCTTCATGGTGATCTTCAGCGTCCGCTCGATGCGCTTCAGGTCGCCGCGCTCCGAGGGGCCGGTGAACGTGGAAGCCATACCCATTGCCCCGGCGCGGCCAGTACGGCCCACACGGTGCACAAAGTCCTCAGGAACCTTGGGCAAATCGAAGTTGATCACGTGCGCCACATGCGGCACATCGATACCGCGCGCCGCCACGTCGGTTGCCACCAGAACCCGGTGGTGTCCCTCGGAGAAGCTGCGCAGAGCCGAATTCCTCTGCGCCTGCGTGCGGTCGCCGTGAATCTGCGTCGCCGAGTGCCCGGCGCGCGCGAGTCTCCGCGCAACGCGGTCCGCTCCATGCTTGGTACGAACGAAGACCAGGAAGCTGCCCTCTTCTACGCCCAGCAGATGCTCAAGCAACTCCTGCTTCTTGTCGGTCTCCACATCGAAGGCCCGCAGTTCCACATTCTCGGCCGGCTTCATCACGGAACCACACTCGATGCGCACCGGATCCTTCAGGTATTTGCGAGCAACATCCTTCACTGCGCCTTCAAGTGTGGCCGAGTAGCAAAGTGTCTGGCGCACTTCCGGCAGAATCCCGGCGATCCGCTGAATGGCGGGCTGAAAGCCCATGTCCAGCATGCGATCCACTTCGTCCAGAACCAGGATCTTCACGCCGTCCAGCTTGACCAGCCGGCGCTTGATGAAGTCTTCCAGGCGACCCGGAGTGGCCACGATCAGGCGTGCCCCGCGGCGAATCTGCTCCAACTGCGCGCCTTCGGACATGCCGCCGACAACCAGCGCGACAGTTTGCGAGTTGGCAGAGCGGATCAGGCGGAAAGCCTTCTCTACCTGCATGGCCAGCTCGCGGGTGGGCAGCAGGATCAGGGCATGCGCGCCGCGGCCTTCGGTCTTCTGCAAGGTCTCGATGATCGGGATAAGGAAGCTGAGTGTCTTGCCGGTGCCGGTCTGCGCCGTGGCCAGCACGTCCTTGCCTTCCAGGGCGGGGGGAATCGCCTGCGCCTGAACCGGGGTGGGAGTCTCAAACTTGTTGGCGTCGAGGCGCGCCATGAGGGCCGCCGAAAGAGTGAATTGCGAAAACTGAGTGATCAAAATATTCCTGTGGATTCCGCGAGCCCCGATTTCTGAGAGGCCTGCATGCGGAACCGGACACGGAGGCGCACCATCGCTTGGCAAGCGGGCGTGTGCCTGTTCATCAATATGCGTAAGGAAGACCTGAAACGTCCACGGAACCGGTCACGAAGCATTGCGGCGGGGAATTTGCCCGCTGATTCTGACCTGTATGCGCGAATACTGCCCCACGCTGCACTTGCTGTGCCCTTCGGCTCGTTGCCGAAGAACTCCCTGCTCCCGCCTGTCTGGGCGTTTCCGGCTGGCCTGCGCACATCCATTCAAGGGGCGCAAATCAAGTGTGGATCTTGTCGATCCGGAGCCGGAAGAGACTCATGGGTTACGCTGTAGGGGCTTGGGGAAATCTGTGCCGGGCAAGTTCGCCTCTCAAGGCAAACCACCACTCACGACCAAATCACTGAGCGCATGTCCAGTGTACCACGGCCTTCGGTTTTCCTTTGCCTCCACTCCCCAGTGGTTGAGACTGGAAAGCGGGACTGGAATCGCTCCTGAACCAAAATCGCTGCTCGACGGGCTGCGTTCCAGGCTGATTCCAAGTCCGGCGGAGCCGAGCAATCCACAGGATTGTCGGCAAGGTATGCGGGCCGGCGGGGCTGCGGGTGCCGACCTGGGGAGAAGTTTGATGCAAGAAGCCTCGTCTGGGAACATTTTGAGGTGGCTTCGGTGTCTAAGAGAGTAGGCAGGCTGAAAATGGGGATTTCGGTTTCCCGTTCCCGGCAGGCCGGTGGAGAGCAAGGGTTCCGAGGCGGCGATTTGCCGGGCGTCGGGCGAACATCGAGCGCATCTCAAAAATGTCGCATTCCGGTGTGCTGGGCCAAAAAGATGATTGGGTTGTGCGCAATGAACATGCCAAGTGTATGCCAGTTGCGGTAATGTGAGAGGACTCTGAATTGCAGGCGGACCTCATCATGGGCAATCTTGCCAGCGCGCTAACGCTTCAATCGGAAGAGTCGGCCCTGATCGCAGAACTTCAGGCCGGTTCCGAGGAAGCCTACGCGTGGCTCATCGCGCGCTTTCATCAACCAATTTTTTCGCTTCTTGCCCGCACAGTCCAGGACCGCGCCGATGCCGCCGATCTGACCCAGGAAGTCTTCGTCAAGATTTTCCGGGGTGTGGGCAGTTTTCACGGGGAGTCGTCCCTGCGTACATGGATCTACCGGATTGCGCTGCGCGAAGCATCAAACCAGCGCCGTTGGTGGATGCGGCACAAGCAGCAGGAAGTCCCGATCGAACAGGAAATGGCGGAAACGGAATCCGGATCGCCGGTCTGTTTGCGCGAGATGCTGGTGGATTCGGGTGAATCGCCCTATGAGATGGCCGTGCATACGGAGACTCGCGAGCGAGTCGAAGCCGCGCTGATGCTGGTTCCCGAGCCGTTCCGGACCACTCTGATCCTGCGCGACATTGAAGGATTTGTTTATGAGGAAGTGGCGGAGATGCAAGGCGTGAACCTGGGAACCGTGAAGTCGCGGTTGGTTCGTGGCCGAGCTTTTCTAAAGACCATTCTGTCTGCTCCTGGAAAAGAAACGAAAGAAGTTTTGGGAGCGGGCTTCGAAATGCCCCTGCGAGAGGAGGCGCGATGAACGGTTGCGAGACAGTGCGAACTAGATTTACGGAATATCTGGATGGCCGGCTGAACGGCAAGGAGATGCAACGTATCGGCGCCCACCTGCAAGATTGCCGGGGATGCGCGGGGGAGTGGGCGTTGCTGCGGCAGACACAGTCGGCGCTAGCCGGGCTGGGGCCGGTGCCGGCTCCGAAGGAGCTGCCGTTGCGGATTCGCGTGGCTTTGAGCCAGGAGCGGGCGCGCCGGCGGCAGGGCTTCTTCCATGGCTGGAGTCTTGCCTGGCAGAACACCTGGGGGCCTTTCCTGTTGCAGGCTTCAGCGGGATTTTGCAGCGCCGTGCTGCTGATGGGTTCGGTGATCGTTCTGGCCACCATGTTCGTGCAACCGGAGTCGGCGCAAGCCACCAAGGACGAACCGCTGGGCAATGCCAGCGCGCCGCACCTGCGTTATCTTTCCAACGGGGCCGAGGCCAACGACATTGGGACGACGGCTGGGCCGGTGGTGATTGAGGCGTACGTGAACGGCGACGGCCGGGTATACGACTATCGGATCGTTTCGGGTCCCACCGATCCGGCCACCCGCTCGCAGGTGGAGAACATGCTGCTTTACAGCGTTTTTGAGCCGGCGCGCTTCTTTGGTCAGCCGGTGCGCGGATTGGCAGTGATTTCGTTCTCCGGTGTTTCCGTGCGGGGATAGCTGTTGGAAATGGTCCGGTGAATGAGCAACAAGAACATGGAATGAATGCCCCGCCCGGGATTACCGCGGCGGGGTTTCTTTTTCTAAAACCAAGTGCTTTCGTTTGGACCTGCCCCGGAGTCTCACCAAAGCATCTCCACAGTGTCTATGGAATGCCTTAGACTTGCAGGCAGGGTAAAAGATGTCTTTCACAATATTCCGCTTTGATGCGTTTGCTGGATCCTCCTTCGGCGCTCTTCTGATCACCGCCGGATTGATTTCGACGGTGGTTCCTTCGCCGGCCACTTTGCAGGCCCAATCCCCCGGCGGTTCTTCCGATAAAGGGCAAAGCTCGTCTTCATCGTCGGGAGGTGCGCCGGGGTTTGCGCGAGAAAAGGCGCCTACGCTCGATCCGGCGGGACCAACTGTCTCGCTGCTCAGCTCCGAGCCGGTCTTTGTGATGGCCGCGGCCCTGAACGCCTGCGGCTACGATGAAGGGCTGGACGAAAGCGCGCCGGTCCGCAAGCGCGTTCGCGACGAGATGAACCTGGTACTGGCCCGGAGCGAGGATGCCCGGAACAAACGCGACAAGGTGTGCCTGTACATTGCGCAGCATCGCATGACTGGCTCCGCGCGCGACATTTCGCAGTACATCTCGCTGGCTCTTTATTTGACTCCGCCGCCGGCTCTGGAGATCTCGGAAGATCTGGCCGAGATGCCGCCCGACTCCACGCAGGTGGTCGAGATCGTTCCGCTGCTCAAGGATTTCGTCGCGGCTCTGGATCTGCACGGAATCTGGCTGGCGGTGCACCGCGTTTACGACGAAGAGGCCGACCAACTGCACGATCAGCTTACCCAGATGATCGTTTCGACCAACCTCTATCTCAAGATGCCGGCCTCGACGTACGAAGGGCGACGCTTTGAAGTAGTCATGGAGCCGCAGTTCTCCCCGCACATGGTCAATGCGCGCATCTACGGGACCGACTACGTGGTGGTGGTTTCGCCCGTGGATGGCAAGATCCGCATGACCGATGTGCGCCACACCTATCTGCATTACCTGATTGAGCCGCTGCTGTTCGCCCGGGCCAACGCGATCGATCGGATGCAGCCGATTCTCAAGGAGGTGCGCGAGGCGCCGATGGAGTTCCGCTTCCGGTCCGATTCCGTCACCCTGACCATCGAATGCCTGATCAAGGCGATTGAGGCGCGCACCATGGACACGGGGATCCCGGTCTACACGATTCCCGCGGGCGCGGACCGTTCCGAACTGCCGCGCTACGAGCATGAGCGCCAGATTTACCAGCAAAAGGTGGATGCCGTCCGGTTGGCGGCGGTGCGCCACGATACCACGCAGGGATTTGTCCTGACCCAGTACTTTTACGAGCAACTGATCCAGTTTGAAAAGGATCCGGCCAGCTTGAAAGACACCATCGGCGAGATGGTGTATTCCATGGATGTGGATCAGCAGGTGCACCGGGCCCACCAGGTTGAATTCGACAAGGAAGCCGACGGCGATGTTCTGACGCGCAGCAAGCCGCGCAAATTGACCGGACTGGATCTGGCGGAGGCCCGGCTTGCTGCCGGGGATGCAAATACCGCCGGCGCCATGGCGCGCCAGGCGCTTACCGTGCACGCGGACGCGACGGACTCGGTGGCCGAAGCCGCGCGGGCCAACTTCATTTTGGCCCGTGCCGCGATCCTGACCGGGCATCCGGATCAGGCGATTTCGGACTTCCAGAAGACATTGGCGACGAGCCAGGAGCCCAGGCTGTTGGCGTGGTCGCACATCTATCTGGGCCGGATGCTGGACCTGGACTGCAAACGGGACCAGGCGCTGACCGAATACAAGTCGGCGCTGGAGGTTCGCGACGGGCAGTTGGATACCCGCCTGTCGGCGGAACGCGGAATCAAGGCGGCCTATGCGGTCAACGGACACAGCTGCTCAGACGAGGATGCGGACGACGACAACGGCGCAGCGGCCAAGCCGGCCGATCCCAAGGCGCACTAATCGGGCGAAGAGCTTTGCGGGCCCAAGGTGAGCGAGACGCACCTTGGAATTGCGGTCCTTGCGGACGGAGCGGGGGCCTTGAGGCCCCTGGATGGGGCGCCACAACCGGGATGGCCTTCAGGTTCGGGCCGTCCTCCTCTCAATAGGCAGCCTGAAGAATCGCTTTCCTTGGGAGGAAATCCTCGTGCGGCTGCTTCGGCGTAAACGATTTCCTGACGCGACTTCTGTGCTTCGAGGGTGTCTAATTGGAAGGGAAGGCGGTATCGCGGCCGGAAGACCAGGCCGGGAAATCGCCTACAGCGAAACCAGTGTGACCCAAACCCGAAACCACAGCGTCCGAGTCGACGCGACCCCAAGGGAGCGGCGACCCTTCAAGGAACTTACCGGGGCACTTCAACTCTGGTTTCGCTCTAGCCGACTTTCAGCGAACAGCGGCAGAACGAGGAGTACGTGGAAGCAGTCCTGACAGAACTGGAAGCGGCGCTTGGTCATCGATTCGATCGGCCTGAGCTACTGGTGCGCGCGCTGACGCACCGGTCACTTGCCAACGAGCAGGCTCAGGCCAACGAACAGACCCAGGTGAACGGAACAGATCCTGCTGCCGAAGCAAACGACAATGAGCGCCTCGAGTTTCTGGGAGATGCGGTGTTGGGCCTGGCGGTAGCCGAGGCGCTTTTCCTGCTTCATCCGGAGTGGAGCGAAGGAGAACTGACGCGGGTGCGCTCGCAATTGGTAAGCCGCCAGCACATGGCTGAGGTGGCCACTGCCATCGGTCTCGGACGGCATCTGCGCCTGAGCCGGGGCGAAGATCGCCAAGGGCTGCGGCGCAAGGCCACGGTGCTCTCAAATGCGATGGAAGCCGTGATGGGCGCGCTTTTTCTGGATGGCGGCCTGGAGCCGATCCGGACATTATCGGACAACTGGGTGATGGGCGAGGCGGTTGAGCAGCTGGCCCGGGAACTGGACTCCGGCGAGGCGCTGGGAAACTACAAGTCGGCTCTGCAGGAGCATTTGCAGGCAGAGCGGGTGGGCGTACCGGTGTACCGTGTGAAGAGCGAGAGCGGACCCGATCATCACAAGAAATTCCTTGTCGAAGTCCGGCTGAGACCTGCCGATGGGCTGCTGGGTAAGCCGCTGGCTCGCGGGATTGGCAGGACCAAGAAGCTTGCCGAGCAGGATGCGGCGAAAAGGGCGCTGGAGCGGCTGACCTCGGCCGCCGGCAGCGACGGAAAGAACGGCACGGACGAGAACGTGGAGGATGGGCCGTTATGAGCGCCCCGGGCCAATCCAACCGTTTCGCACCGTCCCGTTGGGGTCGGCACAGCCTTGCCGAAGGGATGGCCTCGTTGCTGCGCACCATCGTGGTGTCTCTTTTTCTGCTGACGTTCGTCCTGCAGCCGTTCCTGATTCCTTCCGAAAGCATGGAGCGCACTCTTCTGGTGGGCGACTTCCTGCTCTTCAATAAGCAACTCTACGCACCTCCCGGCGCGCTGAGCCGCTGGTTCATGCCGTACAGAGAGGTGGGACGCGGAGACATCGTGGTCTTCCATCATCCCAAACCCAAGTATCTGGTGAAGCGGGTGGTGGGCATTCCCGGCGACCGCCTGCGCATCGAGGACGGCAGGGTGATGGTGAATGGAGTCAGTCTCGACGAGCCGTATGCGGCCTTCGAACCGGCCGCGCCCAATACTTTTCGCGACAATTTTCCGGCGACCATCTACACCGATCCGGAGGTCGATCCAGATTGGTGGAAGCAGATGCAAAGCCTGGTCCGCAACGGCGAATTGGTGATCCCCAAAGAGCAGTATTTTGTGCTGGGTGACAACCGCAACCACAGCAAGGATTCGCGCTTCTGGGGCTTTGTGGCACGGGACCAGATTGTGGCCCGACCGCTGGTCATCTACTTCTCGCTGAGCCGCCCGTCGACCACCGATGTGCAGCAGGCCGCGGATGATAGACTCGGACACGACAGGGAACTCGCGACGAAACTGACCGGGTTTGCGCGCTGGAAGCGTATCTTCCGCGTGGTGCACTAGACGATTGAACTGTCGAGTACCGCGACCAGGCGTTTTCGTAATTTCAACTCGGAGGTTGGGTGCCCCTAGTCCCTCTCTTTTGGGGACAAGGGAAACCACGAACCCCAGGGGCGATTTCAACCGGCCGGGCTTTGAATGGGCGCGGCTTGAGCCGTGCCGATAAGGCCAACAAAATGAATGGGGCTTTAGCCCCCGAGGGATGTAGTTCCAGCCTTTTTCAACGGCCTGGTAAGCCCGCGGGAACCCTGCGAATTCTCAGAGCTTTCCGGAGCGGCCGGCCGGGAACCCTTTCAACTTCCGGCTCGTACCTTTGTTGGACCGAAGAGCTATCGAATGACCAAGAAAAACCAAGCCGATCCCTTGCCGTCGCCCGCGGCTGTGGCCGCTGTCGAATCCAGGGTTGAAGAGACGCCGTTTGAAGCGCTCGCCAGCATCTGTTCCGTGCTGGTTGTGGGACTTTTCATCCTCACCTTCCTTGCCCAGAATTTTGTCATTCCCTCGGGCTCGATGGAGAACACCCTGCTGGTGGGCGATCACGTGGTGGTGGATCGCGTCACGCTCTCGCAAACGGCAAAGTGGATGCCCTTTGTGCACTACCGCCAACCGAAACGCGGCGACATCGTGGTCTTCATCAAGCCAGGAGAACTCGACGCCGACGGCAAGCCTACCATCATGCACCTGGTCAAGCGTCTGATCGGTGTTCCCGGCGACCGCATCCATCTGCACGACGGCATTGTGTTCATCAATGGCGTGGCGCAGGCTCCGCCGCCAGAGGGAAAAGACTCACCGCCCCTCGATCGCGCTTTTCTCGACGAATTTCCGTCCGTTGCGCCCAGCGTCGACCGCGGGGCAACGGAGCGCTGGGCGATCGAGTTTCCCAGCCACATCGAAAATGGCGACCTGGTGGTTCCCGAGGGCAAATACTTCATGATGGGTGACCATCGCCACAACAGCCTCGACTCGCGCTACTGGGGTTTTGTGCCTCGCGAGAATATCGAGGGACGGCCTTTGTTCAACTACTGGTCGTTCAAGACGCCCGATGGCCAGTATGAAGAGAGCCAGCAGGCGGGAATCGGCAGCACGATCGCCTGGCTGGGGCACGTGGGGTTGCATTTCTTCGGCGACACGCGCTGGAGCCGGACGTTCAGCCGGGTGCGCTAGCGCTCCCCGTGTTCCCGTCCGCGCGGTAAATCGGTTTTGAATTGAAACAGAAGACAGAAATTGTAGAAGCCCATGACTGAAGACGTGCAAGGCAGGAAGAGCAAGCGTAGACGGCTTTGGCCGGTGCTGGCGTTGCTGACGGCCATCGCTGCTGTGCTGATTGTCCCACCGATGGTCAGCATCACCCGCTACAAGACCCGGATTACGCGCCTGATGTCGGCCTCGCTGAATCGTCCGGTGCACTTGTCCTCGGTTGAACTGCGCCTGCTGCCACGGCCGGGTTTTGTGCTGAACGACCTGACGGTGGAAGAGGATCCCGGCTACGGCGCTGAGCCGCTCATGCATGCCAACACTGTGACCGCCTCGATCCGTTTGTGGTCGCTGTGGCGGGGACGGCTGGTGATTGATCGCATCAGCGTGGACGAAGCCAGCCTGAACCTGACCCGCGACCAGGCCGGGCGCTGGAACCTGGACACGCTTTTCCGCACCGCCGCAAACAGCGTCCCTAAGGGTGGAAGGCCCGATGCGCCGCTGCCCTACCTGGAAGCGACCAATTCGCGCATCAATGTTAAAAATGGATCCGAAAAGTTGCCGTTTTCGCTGATGAACACCGATGTATCGTTCTGGCAGGCGAATCCCGGTGACTGGCGCATTCGTCTCCGAGGCCAGCCGGCGCGCACAGACGTGAACCTGGATTTGGGCGACACCGGCGTGGTGCGGCTGGAAGCCCGGCTGCAGCGCGCCCCGGAACTCCGCCAGGCGCCCATCCATCTGGACCTGGACTGGAAGGAAGCGCAGCTTGGCCAGCTCTCGCGCCTGTTGCTGGGCTCCGATCCCGGCTGGCGCGGCGACCTGACCGGGGAACTGCACCTGGACGGGACCGCCGAAAGTGCGCAGATCAGGACCCGCCTGCGTGCGGAAGGCGTGCACCGCGCAGAGTTCGCTCCGGCCGCGCCGCTGGATTTCGATGCGCGCTGCGGCTTGGTTTACCACTTCTTTACCCGCGCAATGGAGAACCTGGTCTGCGAGTCGCCTCTGGGCGATGGCCGCATCCGCGTGGTTGGTGACTGGTCCCGCGCCACCGGAAATCTGACCGGAAGCCAGCCAGGCGAGCCGCGCTTCTCCGTGGAGCTTGACCGCATTCCCGTAGCCGCCGCGCTGGACGCGCTACGCACCGTACGCAGCGACTTTGGCCCAGGCCTGGAGGCCAAGGGAGCCATCAGCGGGAAGATCACCTACGCGGCCGCTGTGGCCGCGGATGGCGAGCTGGACAACCCCGCGGCAAAACCTGTCACCGCAAAGGCCCACGGCAAGGCCGTTACCGCCGTGCAGGGGCCGCTTAGCGGCAGCTTTGCCGTGGAAGGTTTTGAGCTGAGCGGCGATGGCCTCGGCGATCCGATCCGGATTCCGAAGATGGTGATGGAACCAGCGGAAGGTGAAGCGCAAGCGATCGTAGCCACAATGGCGATTCCCGCGGGTGGGACTGATTCGCTAACCGTTACCGCGCGCCTGAGCTTGTCCGGTTACCAGATTTCGGTGCACGGCCAGGCGTCGATCGAACGCGCGCGAGAGCTGGCAAAGATCACCGGCGCGACGGACGCAAAGTTGCTGGATGCAGTGGCTGGTGAGCCCCTGACCGCAGAACTGACCGCCGAAGGCCCATGGGTGCCGACCGCTGAGCTCTCCTTCGTCGCGCCTACCCCGGTTTCTTCCAACTCAGTGGCGTCCAGCTCGACGCCGGCCAGCTTGCCCCCGACCGAACGCCTGACCTCCCAACTGACCGACCGCCTCCACGGGACCGTTACGCTGCACAATGCAAACTGGAAGGCGGATTACCTGGCCAACGCGGTAATGATATCGACGGCCACGGCGCATTTTGACGGCGGCGAAACGCGCTGGGACCCGGTTGTATTCAGTTATGGCCCGGTGAAGGGAACTGCGAGCGTCAACGTGCC
The DNA here is from genome assembly GCA_964595345.1 of uncultured Occallatibacter sp. Classification (GTDB taxonomy): domain Bacteria; phylum Acidobacteriota; class Terriglobia; order Terriglobales; family Acidobacteriaceae; genus Telmatobacter. Next base: position 7,838 of record CAZQPY010000068.1, on the reverse strand, counting down.
GCGGAACTGCGCCGTCCAGCAACCCTGCCTGCCGCACTTCGATATGCAATTTGTCCAGCTTGACGCCAGCGCGCTGGAGGCGGCGATTCTGGGTGCCAAAGAGAAGGTGACTCTGATTTCCACGCTGCTGGACAAGCTGCGCCCCGCGGCTGCTCCCGTGCTGCCGGAGATGGATGGCACAGTCGAGACGCAGACCCTGATTCTGGGCCCGCTGACGGTGAAGGACGCTACGGCCTCGGTGCGTATTCTGAGCAACGGCGCGCACATCACTGCGCTGGACGGAGCCGCACTGGGCGGCAAGCTGCACGCTGCCGGATCGCTGTACACTGCGGCCAGCGACAAGGACAAGCCGCAATACATGTTCGAGGCTCAGTTCCAAAAGGCGAATCCTGCGCAGGTCGGCCAGCTTGTTGGCCAGCGTTGGGCGGGAGGCGCATTCGACGTCGGCGGCAAGGTTGAGCTCTCTGGATTTACCGAGAAGGAACTGGTGGATTCGGCCAAGGGGACCCTGCATTTCGACTGGGACCACGGAATGGTGAGCGGCGGCAGCGCTGCTCCAGGCGAGCTGGCCCGTTTCAACAAATGGTCTGCGGATGCGGTAATTGGCGATGGCACGGTCACGCTGACCCGAAACCAGGTGGAGAGCGCAGGTCGCAAGACTACGGTGCAGGCCGATGCCACGCTGGGAATAGCCGCCAAGGTCAGATTCGCCCCCGCGAAGGAAACGCAGGCCAGGCGGTAGTCTTCTTTCAGCGCTTTGCTCTGAAACGCCCCTACCGGCCAGCCAAGGCGGATTGGGGCGTTCCTCTCTCCGTTCCGCAAATAAAGTCCAGTCGCCAAAACTCGCGCAGCGAAACTTACGGTAAGATCGTTAACAATTCAAACGGATTCAAGGCAGGAGAGCCCATGCGCTGCTTCTTGTTTGCTCTTTGTGTCCTTGGGGGCTCGTTTACCCTGCACGCCCAACGCCAACCAGCCAACTGGGAAAACCTCAATACCCTTCATGCAGGTGACAGGATTCAGGTGCGGGAGACGAACTCGAAGAAAGTTACCGGAACGTTCGTGAGTTTCTCCGATACGGCAATTTCCTTGCAGGCCGAGGGGGCCGCGCAGGCCATCCAGAAACAGGACGTGCAAACCATACAGCGGTTGAAGAACCGGCATCGCCTGCGCAACACGCTGATTCTTGCCGGTGTGGGCGCAGGCGTGGGCGCCGGAATCGGTGCGGCGTCCCATCATGGGTGTTCTTCCACACAGAGCTTCTGTCTTGATGTCGGGGGCGCAAGCGTCCCAGCCGCTGTTGGCGGCGTCGTGGGCCTGGTGGGTGGTGCTGCCGTTGGAGCCCTGCTGCCTTCGCACGAAACGGTCTACACCTTGAAAGCGCGCTGACTGTACTCCCCACTCCCTATTCCTTACTCCCTTCTTCCACAAATGCCGCGAAGCTGTGCGGCGCAACTTCAATCTGGAACTGGCTGTGCGGACCGATCGGACGCGGGCGCATCCAGGGAAACTGCGGAGCAGCCTCTTCCGGTGTCGCCTCAACCACTTCGCCCGTCGCCACGTTGCGCAGCCGCGTGAACGAGCCCAGCACAGTCACCTTCACCTTCGCCGGCGCATCCAGGAACGACTCCGTCACGAACGATTGGTTGTCGTAGGCAAACAGGCTCACCTGCGAGGGCGCATCGATCTGTACCGGAAAGCCCCGCAGCAGGTACTGCCGCATCGACGTCAGCACCGACTGGGGAAGGGAATACAGGTCGTTGGCGTTTTCCGGAATGGTCAGTACATACAGAGTGCCGTGCGAGAAGTGGTCCTGCACCAGCAGCGGAGCGCCCCGCCCGTTGGCTGTGCCCCGCACCACCGGCCAGGCGTCGTTGGTCATGAAGCTGATCTCCGGAACCAGGATCTCCTTCGTATTCCCCAAGTCCGCTCCCGCTCCGGCGCCCGATCCGCCCCAATACTTCTGAATGTTCAGCACGTTGCCCGTGTTCGTGATCTCGGCGATCTTCTCAAAGCCCTTGTCCTGAATCGCCTTCAGCAGGCCCGAGGTCACAATCACCGTCCCGCCCTTTTCCAGATGCGACTTGATCTTGGCCACGATCTCATGATCGAACTTCGCCTGCTCGGTCAGCAGTACGGTCCTGGCGTCGTCGGGAAACGTCGGAGTCATTTCTACCGGGATTCCTATCATGCCCAGGTAGTTCTGCAGAAAGTCCTCGCCGGTCGACTGGTAGGGCTTGTAGCTGGCAATGCCCATCGGTTTGCCTAGCTTGCCCGTCACCGCATTCACCTTGGAAAGCGCGTAACCGGCAGCCGCGGCATTGCTCGGGGCTCCGATTGCGCCGCCGTTGCTGCTCCACTGGGCCAGCTCGGCCGCCTTGAACGTGGTGTCCAGGCCTTCCCAGGCCTTGCGGTCGCCCATCCGCGCCGGCAGCAGCAAGTCGCCGTATTGAAACAGCAGAATCTGCGGCGTCTTGGCCAGCATCGTGTCCCAAAGCTGCTCGGCATAGCGGTCCAGATAGCGCGTGCCGTACGTGTCCACCCAGCCCCCGCCGTTGTGTCCCGGCGCAATGTTGTCGAAGTAGCGGATGATCTCGTAGCTCTCGTACTGCTGCAGGTGCTGGTCGTTGTTTTCCGGGTCGCGCGTTTCCGTGCCGGTATAGATCGCCGGAAAGATCTTCGGTTCCTGGTCCAGGTCGTAGCCGTTGGCCTGGAAGTGCTCATACCAGTTGGGAAACTTGATGACCACCTTGACCTTGGGATTGACCGCCTTCGCGGGGCCCAGAATCAGGTCTCGCGAAACCTCATCCATCAGCTTCAGCCGGAATTGCGTCCAGGTCTGGTCGCCCTTGGCGGCCACGTCGGAATCCCACTTGGTGTTGTTGAAGAAGAAGTCGTCGAGCATGATCTCGTCGAAATGCCGCGCCGTCACTTCCGCCACGTTCTTCACATACGCACGGTGAACCGGGTCCGTATAGCTGAACGAGACAAACTGTCCAGGCTCCGCTTCGCTCACCTGGTGCAGTGGGCCTTCCCGGCCCACGTTGTCCCCGCCCGCTGCATATGCTATGCCGCCTGCCACTTCCACGCCGTGCGCCACAAAGAACGCCTTAACGGTCTCCAAGAGCGCTCCATCGGCAATCAGTCCGCTCCTATAGGTCTCGATGTACACCTTGTCGACATGAACCTGGCTGTTCAGTTGCTCCCAGGACTGCTGCAGCCAGGCTGGGTCCTTCATCTTCTCGACTACGCCGACGGTGATGTACACGGCGACCTTGAACTGGTCATGTGCCGGCGCTGTAGCCGCGCCCCGCGACTCAACCGGCAAAATGATGGAAACCGAGGCAAAAAAGAACAGCAAAAGGGTACGAATGCGGGCAGACACCAAGGATTCTCCTTTGTCGCCGCGAACAGTTCGAAGGAGCATTTTTCCCAATGGAGGTTTTAGGGATTCGTCCATTCGCTGCAGCCGGCGCCCAGTAAGTATACGAGGCGCAATGACCTCTGGTAAAACGTTTGCGTGCCTGATCCTGCCCGGATGCATGCCCATCGCCCTGGATTCCTTGAATCCGCCGGCAAGGTCCACCGAGCCAGTGAGCACCGCGACGCTTGCCCCAAAATGCGGAAGCCCAGCCGCGTGGGCTGGGCCTCTGTTTGAACACGATCTGGACTAGTAGCTGATCGTCTGTAGTGAGTGGTTTCCGTGCGGGATAATCACCAGCGCGGTTGGGTTCTCGCCGGTTGGGTAGGGTGTCGCCTGGGTCTGTTTCAGAGTCCCTGCAGTCGGATCCAGGCGGAAGCCGGAAACCGAGTTGCCCAGGAAGTTGGCGGTGTAAACATAACGGCCTTCCGAGGGGTCCACGGCAATCGAAACCGGCTCCGCATCGGTGGAGTTGCTTCCCGGTCCGGTTGGATTCACGGCGCCCGAAGGCGTCCCTGTTTTCAGATCGATGGAATACGCCGAAACCGAGGAGTCCAGGGAGTTGGCAACATACAAGAATTCCCCGCGCGGATCGACCGTGATCGCGGAGGGTTCATTCCCTGTCTTGTACGGGCCGTTCAGCAGATAGCTCAGCGTGCTTCCGTTGTTGATGCTATACGCGACCATCTGGTTCGAGGCATAATCGGTCACATACACAAAGCGTCCGGCAGGTTCAGCCACAATGCCGGTCGGCTTTACGCCGGCCTTGTAGGGGCTGTTCGCCGAAGGCGACAGAGAGCCGTTCGAGCCAACTGCAAAACCGAAGACCCAACCTGGTGAGGCGTTGCTGGTCGTCGTACCGCCTGGGTTATAAGCGGACTTGTCATAAGCCGTCACGTAAACCCCGGCGCTGGTGGGCAGAACCGCAACATTGGTCGGGACGACTGTATCTCCGGCATAGCCGGGAATCGAGAACGGCGCCGTAATGTTCGTTGCCGTGCCGATGGTTCCCGACGAAAGCGGATACTCCGACAGCGTGGCCGAGGTGGTGCCCGACACCACGTACAAGTAGGTGTTGGCCGCATTCACCGCGACCGCTACCGGCTTGGTGGTAAGCGTAATGGTGTCCGCGGCGGTCAGCACTCCGTTGTTGGCGATGGTGTAATGGACTACCGTGTTGTTTCCCTGGTTGGCGACGTAAAGGTGGAAATAATCCGAGGTGACTGCCATCGAAACCGGTACGTTGACCCCTTGGGTCATTTCGGACGTAGCCATGCGCAACGCGCCCGACTCGGAATCCACCGCATAGGTGTCGATGCCCGAGGCGCTCGAAACGTACACATAGTCAACCGTGACTAGCTGGCAGGCAGTGAAAAGTGTGGCCACTAGAAGGCCGGTGCCAGAGACCAGAAAAAGCTGGCTCAATTTGCTGAACTTCATGCGCTTCCTTCGTCGTGGGCGGTATAAAACAAGCCCCATGAGAACTGGTTAGGTTGCCCCGTTATTGTAAAAGGCTGCTACGGGGTGTTGCTACAGTGTTCGTTCCCCGGTGCTTGACCGGAGCAGTCGACCCGCCTGTCGGCGGACCGTGATTCTGAGCTTTTCAGCTTTCGCTTGCCGGCTCGCTCTCAAATAAAATTGTGAAGCCCTTCCCTGCGGCCTCACGGTTCATCGCGCCTACTTGTGCGGAATTGCGGCCACCGCTGTCGGCTGAGCGTTGGACGCGAATGGCGAGTTTTGGGTGTTGATCAGCGGCCCGTTCGTGTTCGTCAGCTCGAAGCCGCTCACGTTGTTCCCCAGGAAGTTGGCAGTGTAAACAAAATGATTGGCCGACGGATCGATGCCGATCGCGACCGGCTGAAGACCAGTCGAGAAGGTCCCCTCGCTCTTCAGAACGCCATTGTTGATGGCGTACGCGATCACCGTCGAATCGCCGGCATTGGTTACAAATGCAAAACCGGCCGACGGATCCACCACAATCGCGGAGGGTTGGTTGCCGGCCGCGAAGGGGCTGCCTGCCAGCGGAGTAAATGCGCCGGAACTGATCGTATACCCGAGCACAACGCCGTTTGCGGAGTCCGTCACGTAAAGATAAGAGCCCGTCGGATCGCTGGATACGGCTGAGGGATAGCTGCCCGCCCCGGTCGCCCACGGCGAACCCGCTGCCGGTGTCAGAACTCCGCCCGAACCTACAGCAAACCCGAACACGTAACCGGCGCTCGCGGTAGTGTCATATGCGGTGACGAACACTTCGTTTCCCGAGGGCGCCACGTTAATGGCCGTCGGCAGCAACACATCCGCGGAGTTCTTTCCCGCCAGCCCCAGCGGCCAGTAGGTTACGCTGCCGTTGGCAACAGGTAACCCCAGGATCCCGCTCGGAGTCGTGCTGCTGGCTGGCTGAACTGGATACACCGCCAGCGAACCGGAGCACGGTGCTGCCGTCGAGCAGGTTGGCAGCGGCTGATAGGTGTCCAGTACAAACAGATTCGATCCAGACACCGCAACCGCCATCGGAAACACTCCCGGCGTGTTGGTCGTGTTCTGCGGATAGAGCTTGCCATCGCTGCCGATCACGAACTGAACGATGGTGTTGTCGTCGTGATTGACCACGTAAAGACTGAGGTGGTCAATCGAAACGGCTTCAGCCACGGGGTTGCGCCCCCCGGAAGGGAAGGGAGACGCCGGGATCTGGCGCATTCGGCCGGACTCGGAGTTCACCTCAAAGACGTTCACTTCGCCGTAGTTGCTGGGGCCCGCGGCCTTGGAACTGGTCACGAAGACGAAGTCCGCGGTCAGGGTCCCGCAGGCGGTTACAAGGCCGGCAGCCAGAAGGCTGGCCGCAGAGACCAGCATCAGCTGGCCCGATTTGTTGAACTTCATGCGCATCTTTCGCCAGTAGGCCGCAAATCAGGCCCATGAGAGGAAACAGGTTTGGAATCGAACACCGGGCATCGAGTCACAACTCCGCCCCGTATTCGGCTGCGTTCGCAAGTAATCTCTGCAATCCGAGGTCCGCCGCGTGCCCCGTTCTCCGGGGCACGCGGCAGGTTACTGCTGGAAGGTCTAGCTTGTCCGGCCGTCGACCAGGCACCAGGTAGCGGGACCGGGCAGCGCGATCACACCGGGCCAGTTCAGATTCTTCAGAATGCCCGAGTTTGCTTCAATCAACCGGCCAGTCACTGCATAATCATTGAAGTCGGCGGAATAGATGAACTGGTTGGAGGGATCTTCAACCATGCACTGCGGACCCGAACCGGAGCCGAAAGGAGCTGTGGACAATTCCTGTAGCTGGAAGGGCGTCAGGATGGAGAAAGCGTCGAAGCCGCTGGCTGCCTGGCTGGGATCGCTGAGGTTGCCCTGGTTAGCCACATACAACCACTTGCTCTTCGATTCCTGAAGCACCACAACCGGGTTCGACAGCGACGCATTAATCGCAACCGCTCCGTTCAATTGAGGCTGCAACGTGCCGTTCGAAGGGACCGTGTAGGGCAGAATCTGGCTCGTCCCCGCTGCTGCGCCTGCGTAGGGCTCATTGTCCATCACGTAAAGGTTGCCGCCGGTGTAGCTCAGATGAGTTCCCTCGTTGATCCCAAGCGCCTGCGGGCTGTTCTGGCTGATGGTCAGCTGGCCGCTGCCCCCGCCGTATGAGTAAGGGAAGGTCGAGGTGCCGTGAAGATACGGAAAGCTGGTCGAAGGCAGCGTCCCGCTCATCGTGATGATGGTGTTGCCCGCGAAGACGAAGTCCACGGGATTCACCGGGACCGGGAAGTAGGGTAGGGGAGTGCCGCTGGCCGAGGTCACCTGCGCATTCACAACCAGGCTCAAACGACCGGTAGTCGGGTCAATCTTGAACACCGTGATGTCGCCGCAGGTAGTCACGCCGCCCAATGCGAGTGCGCAGCCAGGATCGGGGTTGCTCGCCGTGCCCGCCACTGGCACCGCCGCCGTCGAGTTCGGCGCCGGAGAATCGTGGTCCAGCACATAAAGGAACCCGCCGGAGCTGTCCGCGAGGATGCGGAAGGGGTTGATCCCCTCGGTATAAAAGGTCTCCTGGGGAGTCAGAATGCCGTTGCCGCCCACCGCAAACTGCGTGATATTGGAGTACAGGCACGGATTGCTGGTGGTGCAGTTCGCACTTCCCGACGCCGTAACGCCGCGATTCAGCACGTAAAGGAAGCGGCTGCCTGTCAACAGCACGGCGCGAATTGGGTTGGCGCCTCCCGATGCGACGGGAAGACCATTGATGGCCGCAAGTTTGCCCGTGTTGTGGTCGATTTTGAAGCCACTAACGATGCCGGCTCCCGAGGTCTGGGCCGTTTCCGTGCCCGTCACGTACAAATAACCAACTGAATAACTCTGAATGCAAGACGTAACACTGACGACAACGCCAGCAGAGAGGGCGCTCATCAGAAGGGCC
>CAZQPY010000067.1:0-27390 GCA_964595345.1 uncultured Occallatibacter sp. | reverse complement strand
ATCCTCGATTCGGTCGCTCGTTTTTGTAGACGAACTAATGACTCAGGACACTAGGGGTCTATTGTGATTGTCTTTCTAGCTTCCAAGGTAACAAAGTTCGCATTGAACGTCAGGTCGCTCGTGTATCGCGCCCGGTGTCACGGCGTATAGAGAATGGTCAGACAGTTATTATGCGGGCCAGCTTGGAAGACCTCACCCGCCCTGACGTAATACATCAACGAATCATTCGTGCCGATGAATTTATCACGGCAAACGCGGAAGCAGGATTCAACGAACAGCAAGTGTGCTGGTCCGTCATTGTGTTTATCTTTGCATATTGGGACGAAGAAATCCGCCCGCAGATTGCCAAGATCAGGGGCGTAAAACCGGGCGAGGTAAAAATCAATGCATTCGGCGATCTACGGGTTCTTCGGAATAGCATTGTGCATAATGGCGGAGTATTGGAGGCGGCTGAGCACGCTAAACTCAAGGTTCTTAATGGCATATGCCAAGCAGACGCAAAAATCTCTCTGATGCATGACCAAATGCTTACGATATTTGTGGTGATAAAGCAGGCAATCGGGAATCTGATACTGGAATACACCGCCCTCTTTCCGGGAGCGCCAAAGCCCGAAGAAATAGTAGACATAGCGGTTCAAAACACTGGCCGCTCATAAATCGGGGATTGAGGTGGATACGAACCTATCCGGGTGTCACATCTCCCTAGACGAGAATCTGGATCCCAAGTCCGGGTTTTCGGACCTGGGAAAACTGATCCCTGATCTCTGACCCCTGATCTTTCGTCAATCGATCTTGATCTTGCGCAGCAGTCGGAAGTCGGAGAGCATCTTGCCGGTTCCCAGCACCACGGACGCCAGCGGGTCGTCGGCCACGGAAACAGGAAGCCCGGTCTCCTCGCGGATCCTTTTGTCCAGGTTCTTGATCAGCGCGCCGCCACCCGTCAGCACGATGCCGCGGTCGCTGATATCCGCCGAAAGCTCCGGAGGAGTCCGTTCCAGCGCCACGCGAATCGCGTTCATGATCACCGCGATGCATTCGCCGAGCGCCTCGCGGATCTCGCTGCGGTCTTGGGGCGGGGCTCGCAGTTTTCGGGAAGCCCCCTCGGGAGCTAAAGGCCAAATATTTTATTTGCCTATCGCCACGACTGAAGTCCGTGCCCCTTCAGGACAGCGCATATTCGCGCACTCCCCGGTCCCCAAGTGCGCGGGACCGGGGGCGCCCGATCCCGGCGCGCGGCAAGCTGCCACCTTCGCTCAGGGCGACATCCTTTTCTTAATGGAGGCTTCAGAGAAAAGGCTCTAGAAGTTCAGTGTGACCTTCGCCGTCATGGCGCGCGGGCTAACATAGTGCGTTCCGCTGAAGGTCGAGAGGAAGTTATACAACGCGTACTTGTCGGTCACGTTGATGGCGGTCAGGTCGAGGTCGGTCTTGAAGCGCTCCTTGTGGAAGATGTTGTTCATCCCCAGCGAGGCGTCGAAGAGGCTGCGCGGGGCAATGCGCTGCGGATTGTGGTCGTTGTCGCCGGTGCCCGGCGCGGGAATATCGATCAGGCTCGATGTGAATTCCGAGGCCGGGCAAACCGCGGGCAAGGCATGTGTCGGAGTGGCTTTGACGCCGTTACAGGCAAATCCCGCCTGGAATTCCTCGTCGGCGGTCAGCGGAAGCGCGGTCAAGGCTCCGGTTACAGGATTGGCGGTCGGGGGAATGTTGGTGTCCACCATGGCAATTCCGGGCTGGCCGTTCGCCATGGTGACGGAACTGTTGCCGCAGGGAGTGTTGGGATCGGTGACGCCGTAGCAGGGCGTGGAACCGGCCACTAGACCGCTGTCATAGCGCCAGTTGAAGCCGCTCCACAGGCCGTTCAGCAAACCCTTGTGGGCCAGCGTGTACTGAAGGTGAGTGGTCTGGTTGAACTTCTCGTCGTGGTCGATGCGGAACGGCAAGCCCGTCTGGCCGACGGTGGCTCCGGCTCCGGCCACCTGGGGCGGCGAAAAGCGCGCGGCCACGGAAGACATGATGACGTAGGCGCTGACGTTGTGGAATTCCGGCATATCGACATGCAGCGCATAGCCCGGAATCTTGGAATTATGCCAGTCAATGGGGAAGGTAATGGGGGTGTTGCCCAGCACGCTGAAATCGAAGGCGTTGTGGGTGTATTTCCAGATGTACTCGCCGCTGACCACGACGCGCTTGCCGAAGGCCTGCTGCAATCCGGCATGAAACTCGTTGCGGAAGCCGGGGGCCAGAATACTGGAGACGCCGGGTGTGCAGTTAAGCAGCGGGGCCAGCACGGCATTTTCACAGCCATTGCTGGAAAGGATCAGGTTCTCATTGAAGGGCGTTTCCAGAGTGCGCGCATAGGAAATGCGCAGCACGGTGGCGGAGCGCTTGAGGTTGTAGGCGATGCCCAGGCGCGGTTCTGCCTGCGTAGCGGCGGTGAGGCCGTTATAGATGTCGCCGCGCATGCCGAGGTTGAAGAGCCAGTTGCCCGCCTTGATCTGGTCTTCGATATAGAGGGCCATCTCTTTCACATCGGTGCCGCCAACAAAGTTGTAATAGCTTCCGCCACGGGTAAAGTCGTAGGGCGCCAGTACCGGGTTGTAGTTGGGATTCTGCAAGGCAACTACGCCGTCGCAAGCCGCGGGACCGGAGTAACCGGGCAGCGGGTTGCCGCTGGCATCCATGCAAGGGGCGCTGAGGGAATAAGTCGGCTCGACAATGCCCAGGTCGTCGTTCTCGCGGAGGAAGGTTTGTCCGTATTGCGCTCCGATCTTCAGATTGGTAATTCCCTTGACGTAGGAGAGATCGGAGTGCACCGCGGCATTGGTAAGCGTGCGGCTCTGGGCAATGGACGAGGTTTGCAAGTTGGAGGGGCCCAGATCGGCGAGGGGGTTTGCGCTGGGATAGTAGTTGTAATCGTCCCTGCGCACAAATGCGCCGAGGTTGAAGACGATGTCGTTGCCGACGATGCGGGTGTAAGTGGGCGATATGTTGAAGGTGCCGATCTTGGAGTGCTGGTCGGTATTCCCGACAACTCCGAAGACGGGGCTTGCGCTGGAGCCTTGGCTGACCACGTTCTGGACGTTCAGATTGTCGTAGGTATTCGGCGTCTGGAACCAAGAACGGCTGTAGCTGAGGTCCAGGTGCATGGAGTCGGCCGGAGTGAAGGAGTAGTCGATGCGGTCGAAGATATTCTGCTCATTGCCCTTGTCGTGGAAGACGGCAAATTCCGGGGGATCGAGAAAGCGTCCGGAGTTTGTGCCGTCAGACTCAATGAAATTGCCCCATTTTTTGCCGCCGAAAGCGAGATCGAAACCGGCCGTAGCCGAACCAAAAGCGCCGTAGGAACTGGTGACGCTGCCTGTAGGGGTGGTCACACCCTGGCCGGAGCGCGTGGTGGCGACGATGACCAGGCTGGTCTTACCGCCATATTCGGCCGGCGGCGCGCCGCTGATGACCTCGATCGACTGAATCGAGTTGGCCGGAATCTGGTTGGAAAAGACCTTGCTCTGCTGGTCGGTGATGGACTGCCCGTCCACCGAGAAGGAATTGGAAGCATGATCGCCGAGACCATGGAAGAGTCCATTCGAATCGGCGGCAACACCCGGAGTAGACAGGGTTACCAGGGAACTCAACCCGGAGGACACGCTTTCAAGCGGCACCTTGATAAACAGATCCCGATCGACATCGGTATGGAAGGTGGGGTCGGTCTCAACCAGGTCGCCGCTGGCTTCGACCGTAACGGTGGAACTGGCTCCGGCGACTTGCATGATCAGCTTGAGATTGGAGCCCACCACCGAGCGGATCTCGAAGTTCTTGGACAGCGGCGCGAAGCCGTTGGCGGAAACGCTGATCCGGTATGGGTTGAAGGCGACGTTGGGAAACTCGAACTGGCCGGTGGCATCGCTGGTGGTGGTGCGGTTGAGCCCGCTGGACGAATTCACCAGGCTAATGGACGCATTGGGGATGACCGCGCCGGTGGGATCGGTGACGGTGCCGCGCACCGCGCCAGCGTTGCCGCTCTGGGCGGAAACGACGCCTGCCGTGGCGAGCAGCAGGAGAAGAAGGGAAAGAATGTGAGTGACCGGGCCGATTTTGGACGACGCGGTTTCGAATGGCATGGTTTTGAACGGCATGGGAACGCCTCCGAAAGAATGGCTGAAATAGGCTTGCTCGGGCTGCGGGGGGAAGCCCGCGACGCCTGAGAGCTTCTTGTCTGGATCGATTCCGGCTATGGCTCAAACCATTTGTAGCTGCTGCACTTCCGCCCCAGGCAACATCGCTTGGGAACACTGCTGCATCTGGTTGAAAGGGAATAGCCGGAGAGGCGGTCTACGGCATCTTCGGAATGAAGTGGATTTTTGAGATCTCTGCCAGGCGGCTTTTTCTTCCACCCCGCGGACGAAGACCTGTCCGCTGGGACCCGGATTGGAAAAATCCACTTGAGTGCGTGCTTTCGATCTGCGCCCATTCCGAAAATGCTTTAGCAGCTAAAAGGAGGAGGACGTGTAAAAAGCTTGGGATGGCGGCGGACGAGTACCCGAACCGGTTCAGGCGCGGAGAGCTGGGTTCCGACCTGAACGAAAACCATGATCGCCGCAGTGATGGCGACCGGCACGGCGGTTTGCAAAAGGATACAAAGCGGGCAGTGATCGGCGTCGGTTCCGGAGTCAAGCGGATGAACGTGCGCCACCTGGACGACGACCAGAAGCGCAAGCAGTGCCAGACACACCAGCGTAGCCACCTGCAGACCCTGCAGCCTGCAGCCGAAAACGCGGCGGAACACTGTTCTAAATCCGTTCAACGATAGAACCCCACTGTGAGTATATACCAATGCGAACGCGGCTCACCGCGATTGCCGACCCAACGGCGACAGCAACCCGGGCGATGACTCACAAACGATTGGACGAGTTTTGCCTCAAATCGGTTTGCGCGGCATGGCAACAAAAGACGATTTCCCCAGGCTGCGACGGATCAGCAGCTCTGGTTTTCAGCCGCGCGGGTCTTTTCCGCCTTCGAGTACATCGCGGAGGGCGAAGCTGGTTTCGAGGCGCACGACGCCGGGCAGCCGCGAGAGCTCATTGTGGTGCAGGCGCCCGTAATCGTCCATGTCGGCAACGCGAGCCATCAGCATGTAGTCGTACTGGCCGGCCATCAGATGGCAGCTGACGATGCCTTTGCAACGGCGCACAGCGGCATCGAACGCGCTGAGAACCGGGGCGGACTGGCGCTCGAGCGTGACGCGGATATAGACGGTCATGCGCTTGCCGAGCAGCCGGTCGTCGATTTGCGCGCGGTAGCCGCGAATGGCTCCGGCATTCTCCAGCGCCTGGATGCGGCGCGAGGCGGCGGAAGCCGAGAGGCCAACCGCTTCACCCACTTCGAAATTTGTGGCGCGCCCGTTGCGTTCGAGAAAGCCGAGGATAGCGGCATCCAGTTCGTCGAGTTCCGGAGAGAGCCCGGAGGCGCGCGGCGCAGGAGGGTAATTTACCGGAGTGGTGGCAAGATCGGGTTCGAGATTGCTGTCCAGGCTGCCGGTTGGAACCTGAGGGGTTAAACCTTGCGCAGATTGTGCATTTTTATCACGCTTCATTACCATTTCATCCTTCGATCACAATAATTGCACACATCGCAAGCCTGCTTCCCCGTAGGATCAATATCTAAACCAAAGTGTGTCCCATTTCAGGAGGCGGTCCATGATTGTCGGCGTTCCCAGGGAGATCAAAGATCAGGAAGCACGTGTGGGGGTGACCCCGGCAGGCGTAAAGGCACTGAGCGAAGCTGGACACAAGGTGCTGGTGGAAACCCAGGCCGGGGCCCAGTCAGGCTTTCCCGACGCGGAGTACGCGAGCGCCGGCGGCGAAATCCTGGGCGAGGCCGCCGCGGTGTGGGCCAAGGCCGAGTGCGTGGTCAAGGTGAAGGAGCCCGTCGAGAAGGAGTACCCGCATTTCCGCGAAGGATTGGTGCTGTTTACCTATCTGCATCTGGCCCCGGTGCCGGCGCTGACCGAAAAGCTGCTGGAGACGAAGGTCATCGGCATCGCCTACGAGACGGTTCGCGACCGGCAGAATACCCTGCCTCTGCTGACGCCGATGAGCGAAGTGGCTGGACGGATGAGCGTGCAGGTAGGCGCGAATTATCTTGAAAAGGAACGCGGCGGGCGCGGCGTTCTGCTGGGTGGCGTCCCGGGGGTGGCTCCGGCCGAGGTGACGATCCTGGGGGGCGGCATTGTGGGCACCAACGCGGCCAAGATCGCGTTGGGGTTTGGCGCGCGCGTGACGCTGATCGATGTGAACCTGAATCGGCTACGAGAGCTGGACGACATTTTCGGCGGACGCCTGTGCACGCTGGCGTCGAACAGTTATAACGTGGCGAAGGCCACGCGGGAGGCCGACCTGGTGATCGGCGGGGTTCTGATTCCGGGCGCCACTGCGCCGAAGATTCTGACTCGCGCCATGGTTGCGCAGATGAAGAAGGGCGCGGTGATTGTGGACGTGGCGATCGACCAGGGCGGCTGCGTGGAGACGGCGCATCCCACTTCGCATTCGGACCCGAGCTACGTGGTGGATGGCGTGGTGCATTACTGCGTGACCAACATGCCCGGCGCTGTGCCGCACACTTCGACGCTGGCGCTGACCAATTCGACATTCCCGTATCTGATGCGGCTGGCCAATCACGGCGTGCTTGATGCGCTGCGGCAGGATGCTGGGCTAGCTGAAGGGCTGAATGTCTGGAAGGGCAAGCTGACCCATCGCGGCGTAGCGGAGAGCCAGCAGAGGGGCTGGACGCCGGTGGCAAGCGTGCTTGGGTAAAGAGAAGCTGACAACTCACCGTTGCCTTGGCCTGCCCGCAGGCGTGCTGCCGTAGAATGGTCGTTCACGCGGGAGGTCACCATGCAACGGCGTCAATTCGTTAGGTCATCGGTTGCTGTTTCATTGGCTGCGATTGCAGGGGGTGTTCAGGCACAAGGCCAGGCGAGCGGGGCCGCGCAGGGAAACGCCGGCGGGCGCGAGTTCTACCACCTGAGGCGGTACAGCCTGCGGAGCGGGCCGCAGTTGAAGGCCACGGAGAGTTACTTCAGCGATGCTCTGATCCCCGCGCTTACGCGCATGGGAATGGGTCCGGTCGGAGCGTTCAAGGTGGATATCGGGCCGGAGACGCCTGCTTACACATTGCTGATTCCGGGCTCGTCGGTGGAGGCGCTGGCGGAACTCGACCTGCGGTTGGCGCAAGACGGAGAGTTCATGAAAGCGGCGGATTCCTATTGGAATGGCACGGCGGCAGCACCGGGGTTTGAACGCGTGGATGGTTCGCTGCTGAAGGCCTTTGAGGGCTGGCCAAAACTGACGCCGCCGGCCATGTCGGCAACCAAAGCCAAGCGCATATTTCAACTGCGGACATATGAGAGCCCCAGCTACGGAGAGCACGTGCGCAAGGTGGAGATGTTCCACTCCGGCGAGTTCGAGATCTTCAAGGCGGCCGGGTTCCGGATGGTGTTCTTCGGCGACACGCTGGTGGACGCGCGCATGCCGAGCCTGACCTACATGCTGAGCTTCGCCGACTTGGCGGAGCTGGATGCGCGATGGGAAGTCTTTCGCAACGATCCGGCTTGGAAGAAGCTATCGGGGAGCCCTCGCTACGCCTTCGATCCGATCGTTTCGAACATTACGAACCTGATTCTGAGTCCGCTGGGGTGTTCTCAGATTTGAAAGGCATTAGGCGGCGCGAAGCTTGATCGCTTCTGCGAGGCCTGCGTTCAGGGTGATCGCTTGATGCACGTTTACCACCCGTCGAAATGGCCTTGGAAGGACAAGACCTCAGTCGTGCCGCAAGCTCGCCGCAAACGTTCTCGGCTTTACAGGCTGCGGAAAAACTCGATTTCGGCCTCAGTTTTGAAAGGGCACGGCTTCAGCCGTGCCATAAGTGCAGCAGAATGAACGTGGCCTTTAGGCCCCGAGGGATGCTTTGAGGGAATCGTGCCCCAACTCCGCCTTTTTCCGCAGCCTGTTTAGCCGCTGAAGGAAGGTTTCCGAGCCGCGAAATCATCCCTCAGCGGCTAAAGCCGGGGTAGAAATGGCATTGTTTCCGGCACGACTAAAGTCGCGCCCTTTCAAGACTCAGCGATTGCGCGGCCCGCTTTTTACTACCCTGTCTGCATTTCTGTTCCGGAACTATAATCGGCGCATGTTCTTTCATAGTGATCCCCGACGCCGGTCAGGCCTCCTGCTTGGATTGGGGGTATTGCTGATCCTGGCATTGCTGGGCGCGCTGCAGGCGTTCAACACCTCGAATGTGCGATTTCTGAATCCGGAGACGGCCGGGGAGACGCTGATCTTTACAGGCCTGACGGTGTTGGTCTTTCTGCTTCTGCTGTTGCTGCTGGTGTTGCTGCTGCGGAACATTCTGAAGGTATACGCCGGGCAGAGCGCCAGTGCGCTGGGGGCGCGGCTGCGCTCGCGGATGGTGCTGGGCGCGGTGCTGATCGCGCTGACCCCGGCGATCTTCATGTTTCTGTTCAGCTATACGCTGATGAACCGGTCGATGGACCGGTGGTTTTCTCCGAACACCTCGGAACTGCGCGAGGACTCGACGCGGGTGGTTCTGGAACTGGCGCAGTATGTGACGAGCAACGCCAAGGTGGAGGCGGAGTCGATTACGGCGTCGGGCGCAACCGACCGGGATCTGCCCGAATTGCGCGAGAACCTTGCCGGACATCGGATTACTTTGGCGGGCGGATTTGTGGTGGTGTACGGCAAAAATCTGCGCATGCTGGCGAGCTTTCAGGCGCCGGAAGAATCAAGCCCCGCCTCATTGCGCCCCGGATTGGATGAGGGAGAGCACACCTCAACCGTCCTGCTGCGGGGCCCCCTTTCGACGAATCTGCTGGCAGCGGCACAGCGCAGGGACCAGCCGGTGCTGAACCTGGCAGGACAGGAATACGCGCTGGGGATGAGTGGCACCGCTTCCGGGAAGCTGGTGGTGGTGGCGCTGCCGATGCCGCAGGGTTTGAGCCAGACGGCTACCCGCATTCACTCCGGCGCAACGGCTTATTGGGAGCTTTTCCGCAAGCGCAACCAGATCCGGACCACTTTCTTTCTGATGCTGCTGCTGATCACGGTCTTCGTATTTTTCACCGGCGTGTGGGTGGCGATCTTCCTATCCAAACAGATCACCCGGCCGGTGGAAGCGCTGGCCGAGGCGATGGACGAGATTGCAGCGGGCAAATACGAGCATCGCGTGGCGCAAATCGCGAGTGGGGAGATGGGCGACCTGGTGGGGGCATTCAACCACATGGTTGCCGATTTGGAGGCAAGCCGGCAGTTGGCGGAGAGTTCGTCGGCGCAATTGACCGCGGCCAACCAGGCGCTGGAGGCGCGACGCCGCGAGTTGGAGACGATTCTGGAGACCATCCCGAGCGGCGTGGTGACCTTGGACGGATCCGGGATGGTGCTGCAATCGAATCAGGCATTCTTTGCATTGCTGGGTCTTGACGAAGCAGATGGGCCGCGGGGCGACCGGATCGAGAAGCTTTTGCCGGCAGAGTGCGCCGAGGATGTAGCCAGCGTGATCCGCCGTGGGCGGCGCATGGGAGCGGCGTCCACTGAGTTGGAGTTGCAGGTGCGAGGTCGCACCGCGCACCTGGCAGTGACGAGCGCACGACTGGAATTGCCGCAGGGACGCCCGGGAACGGTGCTTGTCGTCGAAGACACCAGCGAACTGCTGCGGGCGCAGCGCCAATTGGCCTGGAAGGAAGTGGCGCAGCGCGTGGCGCACGAGATCAAGAATCCGCTAACTCCGATCGCACTGTCGGCAGAGCGGATTGCGCGGCATCTTGACCGGGGCCAGCCGGATTCGCCAGCCGTGATCCGCAAATGCAGCGAGGTGATTCTGAGTTGCGTGGAGACCTTGCGAAC
Source organism: uncultured Occallatibacter sp. (assembly GCA_964595345.1). Lineage (GTDB taxonomy): Bacteria > Acidobacteriota > Terriglobia > Terriglobales > Acidobacteriaceae > Telmatobacter. The sequence continues at coordinate 17,476 of CAZQPY010000067.1, read as the reverse complement.
GCTGGTGGACCAGTTCAGCGCACTGGCCCAATTCCCGGCCCCGCGACCGAAGGATTGCGATCTGAATGAAGTGGCGGAGCAGGCGCTGGCGATGTTTGCGGGGAGGCTGGACGGCATTACCGTGCAGCTGGATTTGGCGCGGGAGTTGCCGTCGGTTCTGGCCGATCCGGAGGCGATCCGGCGCGCCCTGGCGAACCTGATCGACAACGCGGCCGATGCCATGCAGGGAAGCCTGCTGCGCGTGTTGAGCGTAAGCAGCCGGCTCAGCGAGGACGGCGATGCGGTGGAGGTTTGTGTTTCCGATACCGGGCACGGACTGACGAGCGAGATTCGGGAGCGGCTGTTTCTGCCCTTTTATTCGACCAAACGCCGGGGGACGGGGCTGGGTCTGTCGATTGCGGCGAAGATTGTGCAGGAACATGGGGGATCGTTGCGCGCGGAGGCCAATTCACCCAAGGGCGCCCGCTTCCTGCTGCGGCTGCCGTTGACTGAACGACTGACCGAGCAACTTGGGGGGGCTGGGTCGGCTGGGGCGTCGGAATCACTGGCGCTGCCCGAGGCATCCGCGGCTGCGACTCAAATTACGAGGGGACTGCTTTCATGAACCACATTCTGGTCGTTGACGACGAGGCGGAGATTCGCGCTTCTCTCGAGGAGATTCTGCGCGAAGAGGGTTATGGCGTAGCTACCGCCGCCAGCGCTGCCGAAGCTATGGTGCTGATTGAAGACGCGCCCTACGACGCGGTGTTGCTGGACATCTGGCTGCCGGACCGTGACGGGCTGGATGTGCTGTCTGACATTCACCAGATTCCGCCGGAAGTGCGGCCGGAAGTGGTCATCATCAGCGGCCACGGGACGATTGAGGCGGCGGTAAAAGCCACCAAGCTGGGTGCCTACGACTTTCTGGAAAAACCGCTGTCGCTGGAGCGCACGCTCATCGTGCTGAAGAATGCGGTGGAAGCGCGACGGATGCGTACCGAGAACCTGGAGTTCAAGCGCCAGTTCAGCGTGGGGTCGGTACTGACCGGCGACAGCGTCCCGGTGAAGGCGCTGCGGCAGCAGATCCGGCTGATGGCCCCGACCAACGGGAGAGTGCTGATCTATGGCGAATCGGGCACAGGCAAGGAACTGATTGCCCGGGCGATCCACGCCGAGAGCCTGCGCCGCGACCAGATCTTTGTGGAGTTAAACTGCGCGGCGATTCCCGAAGCGCACATCGAGGCGGAGCTGTTCGGCTACCGGCACGGCGCGCAGCCGGGAGGACCGCCCGAGCAGCGAGGCACGCTGGAACGCGCCGACGGGGGGACTCTTTATCTGGACGAAGTGGGCGACATGAGCCTGAAGACGCAGGCGAAGGTTCTGAGCGCCCTCGATGACCAGCTCTTTACGCCGGTCGGGGGTACCCAGCTGCTGCGCGTCGATGTTCGGTTGATCGCCTCTACCAACAAGGACCTGGAAGAAGAGATCGGCAAAGGGAACTTCCGCGAAGATCTTTTCTACCGGCTGAATGTCGTCCCGTTCTTTGTGCCGCCGCTCCGCGAGCGCAAGCAGGACATTCCGCCGCTGGCCCGCGAGTTTCTTGTGGAGTTCGGGCGGCAGTATGGGCGGCCGCGGATCGAGATCGGCGCGGAAGCGCTGGACGTGCTGACGCAGTATCACTGGCCGGGCAACGTGCGGGAACTGAAGAACGTGATCGAGCGGGTGCTGATTCTGAATCCGCGTACCTTGCTGATCGAGCGCAAGCATCTGCCGCCGCTGACCTACAAGGCTGGCACGCGGTCGACCGAGGAGTTCTCCACGCTGCAGCAGGCGCGCGACGCGTACGAGCGCGAGTATATCCAGAAGAAGATCGAGGAAGCCCGCAATAACGTGAGCCGCGCCGCCGAATTGCTGGGATTGGAGCGCAGCCACCTGTATCGCAAGATGAAAGCGCTGGGGATTGGGGTGAGGGAGTAGGAGCAAGGACTTAGGGACTTAGGGACTTAGGGATCAGGGATCAGCTGATTATTGTTTGAAATCCTCCTGAGCGATGTCAAACCGGCTCCCTGGCCCCTCTTCGCCGCGCGTGTTGCTGCGAGCGGGTGTGAAAGCAATCCCGCTATTTCTGAATCGGATCAATAGCAACAGTGTGCGGAAGCGAACAGCGAATTGCGAAAGCGGGCACCGGGCCGTTGGCTCGGCGGCGAATCCTCACTGCTATTACTTTGCAGTTCATCGACTTGAAAGCAGGTGGTTGAGCGTTTTGTGTGGCCGCGAAATTGCATCCTTGTGCGGGCAGTGTTTGCGCGGAGGCTTGCAATGGCGTGTTTTGAGCGGATTCGCGATGTCGTCTCTGGTCCGATCAGCGACGAGATGATCCAGCAGCGAAAGCTGGCTGGCTGGCAAATGGAATCGATCGAGTGGCGGCGCGAGATGCCGGATGGGGCAATCGCGGCCAGGGGCGCAGTGAGCGAGGAGATTCCGTACGGGCTGCGCATCAGCGACGATGGCGCGCGGCTGGAAGACGATCCCGGGGAACACCAGGCGCTGCTGCGCATGATGGAGCTGCTGGTGCAGGATTACTCGTACTCCAGCATCGTGGAAGACCTGAATGAAAAGGGCTATCGGATGAGGGACGGCAATCCGTGGAACCGGGTTGCCGTCTTCAACATGGTGCCGCGACTGATCGACGTCGGGCCGCGTTTCTTTTCGACCGAAGAGTGGGAAGCGCGGCGGAAGAAGTTCGCGCACCAAACAACAGAGCAATCGGCAGGCCGGCGATAGCTCTGGGGGTTCGGTGGCGACAGAAAGCACCCGAGCGCGGCGGCCGGCGAAACTATGCCTGCGCGCGGGCCTTCAAAGTGATTTCAATGGTGCGCTTGCGCAGCGCGGCGAGCATGGCCTCTTTGCGCGCCCGGTCGTCGAAACGGTTGCCGTGCATTTGAAGCGTCTCTCGCCAGCTGAAAAGAAGCAGCCGGGCCTCGGCCTGAATGTTCGAATCGATAGGGTCGGGATCCTCTGCCAACGACCGGCATGCCGCAGCCAGTTCCGCTGAAGAAAGAGACCATAGATTGACGTTCGGATCTAAATGCACCATGTCCTGTTTGCCTCGGGTCAAGGAAAAGTTCACCGGGAACGTTCGGACTTGAGAAGGGAAAGTGCACCGGCCGGATGCGTTCAGGATAGCGAACCGCGGCGGGGTTGTCGAATGGTAAGACCGGCAAAGCAGGGCTATCGTATTTGAAATTGCAATCGTGAACAGCAGTGGCTTTGAAAGGGCACGGCTTTAGCCGTGCCGCAAGAGCCCGCAAAATCTACGGGGCTTTAGCCCCTCGTGGAGGTATGCTGTGCGTTTTAAAACCATCCCTCGGGGGCTGAAGCCCTGATCTTTCTCTTTCGCCTGCCTCGGCACGGCTAAAGCCGTGCCCTTTCAAGACATCATCGTCCCGCAACTTGAAGTGCGATTGCCCTGCCGGCGCGACAGGCACGAACCATGCAAGATTGGGTTGCGCCCCGCCCGCTCCCGCCTTGGCTACTTGAGGAGCGGGCCGAGAGAACCGGGGTTGTCGCCCATGGAAGGATCGACGCGGAAATCCCATACAGACTGATTGATGTCGGCTGCGGAAAGGATCTCGACGAGGGCGTACTCGCCGATGGTCAGCTGCTCGGAGGGCGTGATCTTGAGCCAGTGCTTGGCAAAGACGACGTCCACTTTCGTGGGGATGACGTCTTCACTCTGCGTCACATTGCCGGAAGGGCTCATGTGGATGGCGCCGACGATGCGCATGGCCCGGCGTTCGTCGACGCGGACGATGGCAAAGCCGGACGTGGGCGAATGTGCGCCGTGCTTGCGGTTGGCCGCCTCTTTAGCCCCGCCGGTATCCACCGTGAGGGCGTGAGAGATGACCTGCTCGGCGTCGTCGCGCGCCGCGAGAGAGAGGTAGATGGCCGGATCGTTGACATGGAGATGCACTTTGGCGTGTGCGCCTTCCAACTCCAGACTGGCCTTGGCCCCGGCCAGGGGATTCAGCGTGCTCAGGCCGCGGCGATTCTTGGCGTTGAGGTTGAGATCGGCGGGTAACAGTTCCACCAGTTCGGGCGCGCCCTGATAAGTATCGAGCGCAAAGACACTGTCTTCGTCAGGCAGTTCGAGGCCCTTGGCAACTTCGGGCGAGCGCGCCTTCAGCTCTTCGCGCTCCGCGGCTTCTTCACGGTCGATTTCCGCGGCTTCCTTCATGGCCGGCGAGTCATCTACGGCCTGATTGGCATGGTCGCGCTCCCATTTGCGGGTTGCATCCCAGTCCACCAGGTCGGCGGGCAGTTCTTCCCATTCGCCACCGCGTTCCACAGAGATGTAGCGCACGCGATCGCCGGCAACCTCGTATTTGCGTACGACCTGAAAACTGCCGTCCTTGAGGATGAGGCGGTGATTGGTAGCCATGCCCGGCTGATCGGGCTTGAGGACCAGAGGCTGCTGGTGCTTGGAGTCGTCTGTCGATTGCGCGGCGGCAAATGGGACGCTGGCCAGCGCGATGGCGCACAGAAGAGATGCCAGCGGAAGCGCCTCGGCATGCAGACAGACGAGTTGGCGGAAAGATTTCATCGCCCACAGTGTAGACGACGCGGGCAGGCAGAAGTCTTGCGGCAGCAAGGAAGAAAAGGCTTGCGGCAGTTGGAGAAACGCTGGCCAGGCTATCGGAAGCGCGAAGCGCGCTTGAGCTGTCGATAGGAACAGTCCAAAGAACGCAGGGCAGGAAGCAGGCTGCGCGCCTGAGCCGACTTTGATTCAGCGACTCAATGGCCGCCCATCGCCTGATAAAAGATCCCGTTCGAGACGGCGATTCCACCCAGCGGTTGCCAGCCCTTGCGGATGGCATCCTTGACGGCCGCCTCCAGCAATTCTTTTGTTGCGCCTTCCAAAACCGTATAAGCAATGACAACCGACATTGGGTCCTCCTGATGGAAAAAGGTGAATCAGCTAAAGGATTGTAGCGCGAGCCACTGACGCCGAGCTATCCGGTTTTGACCACAGAGCTTCAATCGGCGTTGTCGATCTGGGCGCGCTGCAGTTTATCCGAGTAGTCCACATACACGGCCTTCCAGGTGGAGAAGAAGTCGATGGCTCCGAGCCCTTCGCGATGGCCATTGCCGGTGTGCTTGACTCCGCCGAAGGGCAAATGGACTTCGGCACCGATGGTGGGCGCGTTGATGTAGGTGATGCCCGCTTCCAGATCGCGCATGGCGGTGAAGGCGAGGTTGACGTTTTTGGTGTAGAGCGCGGTGGAGAGGCCGTAGTCGATGTCGTTTGCGATCGAGATGGCCTGCTCGAAGGTATCGAATTCGAGAAGCGAAACCACCGGGCCGAAGACCTCTTCGCGGGCAATGCGCATGGAGCGCGCTACATCGGCGAAGACGGTTGGTTCGAAAAAAGTCCCGTGCGCATAGGGGCCATCCTGCAACGCCATTCCTCCGGTGAGCAGGCGCGCGCCTTCCTCCAGCGCCATCTGCACATACTTCTGCGAGATCTCCAACTGAGCCGCGTTGACCTGCGGGCCGACTTGGACGGATGGATCGAGGCCGTTCCCGACTCTGAGCTTCTTGGCCCGTGCGACAAACTCGGCGGTGAACTGGTGGGCGATTCCCTTTTGGAGAAGGATACGGCTGGTGGCGGTACAGCGTTGGCCGGTGGTTCCGAATGCGCCCCAGAGCGCTCCGTCGAGGGCCAGTTCGAGATTGGCGTCATCAAGGACGATTTGGGCATTCTTGCCGCCCATCTCCAGCGAGACGGGCTTGAAGGCGGCCGCGGCCCGTTGAGCCACCTGTGCGCCGACAGCGCTGGAGCCGGTGAAGCTGATGGCGCGCACCCCGGGGTGTTCCACCAGGGGAGTACCGACTGCCGGCCCGCTGCCGCAGACGATGTTGACGACGCCGTCGGGAAGTCCAGCTTCGACGAGAGCCTGGACAAGGTTGTAGGTGGAAAGCGGGGTGTCGGAGGCGGGCTTGATGACGCATGTATTGCCGCAGACCAACGCCGGGAAGAGCTTCCACGAGGCGATGGCCATGGGGAAGTTCCAGGGGGTGATGAGGCCGACGACGCCAACGGGCATGCGCACGCTCATGGCGAATTTGTTCTGCAGCTCGCTGGGCGTGGTCTGGCCGAAGAGGCGGCGTCCCTCGCCGGCGACATAGAAGGCCTCGTCGATGGCCTCCTGGACGTCGCCGCGGGTTTCAGCCAGGACTTTGCCCATTTCGCGGGTCATGTCATGGGCGAATTTCTCCTTGTTCTGAGTGAGGATATTGCCAGCGCGCAGGATGATTTCCGCGCGCTTGGGAGCGGGGACCAGACGCCATGCGACATAGGCTTTTTGAGCGGCGGCGACGGCGAGAGCTACATCCTCCGCGTGGGAGGAGGGAAAGGCGCCCACCACGTCGGAGTGGTCGGCAGGGTTCAGGTTCAGGATGGTTTTCCCGCTCAACGCGGGCATCCACTGGCCGTTGATCAGATTCTGGTAAGTGGGAAAGGACATGAAAACCTCGAAGAACAGGGATCAGGGGACAGGGATCGGGGGTCAGGCCTGGCCGTGTTTGGTCCGCAGCAAGCATAACGCAATAGATGGCAGGTTGGCGGGGTTTGGCGAGCGGTTGTGCAAGGAGAGACGAGGGTGCGTTTCAACTGTGCTGGGGCAGGCTGCATGTGGAGGCTGGATATGGTTCCAGCCAGGTCCACGGGAGCATGGGTTAACCGCAACGGTACCTGCACGGGCCGTTCTTTTCCTCAGGGTTGAGGGGCGCGGTGCGGCGAATGGCCATTGGCCGTACAATAAGCCTTGAGGTAGAAGCAATCTCCCAATGTCATTGAATGGTTACCCTTCGCGCTCCTCGCGCTCGCACGGCCTGCGCTCGCTTTTCAGCATGTTTTCGAGCGATCTGGCCATCGATCTCGGCACTGCCAACACCCTGGTCTTTGCGGCCGGCAAGGGCATTGTTGTCAATGAGCCCTCCATTGTGGCCATCAACAAGAACACCGGCGAAGTTGAAGCCGTAGGCAAGGAGGCCAAGGAGATGTTGGGGCGCACGCCCGGCAACATCGTGGCCATCAAGCCCATGAAAGACGGCGTGATCGCCGATTTCAAAGTCACCGAGAAGATGTTGAACTACTTCATCCAGAAGGCGCACAACCGCAAGATGCTGGTGCATCCGCGGATCGTGATCGGCGTGCCTTCGGAGATCACGCAGGTGGAAAAGCGCGCGGTGGAAGACTCGGCCTATCGGGCCAAGGCCAGCGAAGTCTATCTCGTCGAGCAGGCGATGGTGGCCGCTATTGGCGCAGGCCTGCCGATTACCGAGCCCTCGGGCAATATGGTGGTGGACATCGGTGGCGGAACCACGGATATCGCGGTGATCTCGCTGTCGGGCATTGTCTATTCGCGCTCGGTCCGCATGGCCGGCAACCAGATGGACGAGGCGATCACCAACTACCTGAAGCGCAAGTACAACCTGCTGATCGGCGAGCGTACAGCCGAGGCGATCAAGATTGAAATTGGCTCGGCCTTCCCGCTGGACAAGCCGCTGACCATGGAGATCAAGGGACGCAACCTGATTGAGGGCGTGCCCAAGACCATTGCCATCGACGACAGCGAGATCCGCGAGGCGCTCGGCGAATGCATCGCGGTAATCATGAACGCGATTCGAGTGGCCCTGGAACGGACTCCTCCGGAGCTTTCGGCGGATATCAGCGACCGCGGCATTGTGCTGACCGGCGGCGGCGCGCTGATCAAGAACCTGGACAAGCGGATCCGCGAGGAAACCGGGCTCCCTGTCTCTGTGGCCGATGACCCTCTGGCCTCCGTGGTGCTGGGCACGGGGAAGATGCTCTCCGACTTCCGGCTGCTGCGCAAGATCAAGATCGACTAGGCGCCTGCGCCACCTGCGGTGGGGCCAATCGCTCGCTAGTCGCTCGCAGGAGATTCGTGGATTCCCGGGTCCGAAGAACTGGACCTGGGAACTCGCGCCTGCCCCCCTATCGATTCGTATTCCTTGTTGAATCGGGGGTAGAATCGCGCCATGAACACACTCCCTCGCTTTGAATTGAGCCCGTCGCCACGTAGCCTGGCCGTCGATCCGCCCTTTTCGGATGCGGAGTTCGAAGCCTTCTGCCTGAAGAACGACGACCTTCGGATCGAGCGCACGAGCGAAGGAGCGATCCGCATGAACCCACTCACTGGTGCCATGACTGGCGACGGCAACTCCGAGATCAACCGCCAACTTCGCAACTGGTGGCATACCCACCAGCAGGGGCGCGTTTTCGACTCGAACACGGGATTCTTTCTTGCCGATGGATCGATGCTGAGTCCGGATGCCGCCTATGTTCTTCCCGAGCAACTGAAAGGCGTCACCAAGAGCCAGCTAACTGGCCTTCCTCGTCTCTGCCCGGCATTCGTTGTGGAGTTGCTTTCGCCATCGGATAGCCTTGCGGAGACTGGCAAAAGGATGGAAGTCTGGATTGCGAACGGCGCGCATGTGGGCTGGCTGATCGATCCCTATCGGCGGCGAGCGATCATTTACCAAACCGGCGAGGAGCCGTTTGAATCTTCCGCGTCACTACTGGTTGGAAGTGGCCCCGTGCAGGGGTTCTCGTTCGACCTGCAGAAGGTTTGGAGATGCTACGAGATCGATTGAGATTGGGGTCGGAGATCGGGTCAAGGGGCAGCCCGCTTCTCAGGTCCGGAGTTCCAGACCTTGGGCCACCGTTGAATTGGATAGGGAGTTGATGTTAATCAAAGGGTACCTGCCCAGTTGGCGGTGATACGCTCGGGCGGATCATTTCAGCTTTTCTCAAAGGCAGATAGACGAGCGAGCAGGTCGCGAGACAATTCAAAGGTGCTGCCTATCCGGGTTTCGATCTCGTCGCCCAACCCCACCCCATTGCAGACTTCATTCAGGGCATTGCAGATGATCCTCAGCTCGCCTGGAGCGAGCTCGACGCGGACGCATCCTTCAATCGCCAGTCGATCCGCCACCAACCCGTCTTTTCCATTCGAGAGAACTTGTTCTCTGACAACGACCAGTTCTCCAGGCTTGAATGCCCACTCTTCGTCGTCCCGCATTTCGCGCTGAATGCGAAAATTCCCATCGAGTAATCGCTCCGCTGCTTCCGGAAGAATAAAGCGCGACGCGCCTCGCGACAAGGGCGCTTGAATCGCATGCTCAATCCGGACTATTTCTCCGCATAGAAGGTGTAGGTGGATGTGTAGGGAATCTGGACGGATTTGCCCACGTCCTGTGAATTTTGGCACTCCGATGAGGCTGCAACCCCGCCGTGCGTCTCCGTACGCCGAATGAACTCGACCTTGGAAAGCGCGCCCGTAGCGGTTCCGGCCCTCGCACGCAGTAACAGCCAAGGAACTGAACTCGCCTCAGGTGCAGGCTTGCTCGCGATCAGTTCACCCTGAACCTGGCTGCCGTCCAGCAGCTTCCATGTAGGTCCTGTGAAGTGGCTTCCAATCACTTTGCCGGAAGCGTCCAGCAACTTTGCATCCGGCCCCTTCAATGTCCATTTGAATTTATCGAGCACACTGGAACAGACGTAGATCTGGACTCCGTCTCCCTGTGTTTGCAGCAAAGCGTAGGTACCCGCTGGAGGATCGATTGAGACACCAATCTGCTGCGCGGATAGAGTGAGGACAGAAGCCACAGCCGCCATTAGAGATGCCGCCAGAATGCGCATGGAGGGAGTATAAGCCAAAGCCGCGGATCGGTAATAGCAACTTGTGGAGATACGTGCTTGCTTGAGTTGGCGCTATGCGTCTTGGTCGATTTGTCGCCTATTCGAAAGTTAACCTGCAGCCCTCCGTCCCGTCCCTAATGCGGCCGTCCCGGCAACACGAAGTGCTCCGCGCACCTCGGCTCGTAAAAATCTCCGGCCATGATGATGGGGCTGTCGTAGGGCGCGGGCTGTCCGGCGATCAGCCGCTGCGGATAAATGGCCCGCGAGCCGCAGCTGCAATAGGCCACCAGCTCCGTGATGTTTCCGTTGTAGAATCGCACCAGCCAAGAAAGATCGATCATCTCGCCAAACGGCAGGCCGCGGAAATCCAGTTCCAGGCCGGAGATCATCACATCGTGGCCCGACTCCAGCAGCCGCTTGGTAAACAGGAACAGGTCCTGCACAAACTGGCCCTCGTCGATCGCAATGCACTCCACGCGCTTGCCGATCGCCTGCTCCGCGGCGGCCAGCGCAGGCAGCACACTCCACGGGTCAGCCGACTGAAACTCCATGGCCTGCATCTTGCCGCAGCCGTTCTGATTGCGGCTTTCCACGGTTCCCGCCGAGGCCTTGGTGTCGTCGCTCGGCTTCAGTAGAATCACGTGTTGCTTGGCGTATTGGCGGCGCGTCTCGATCCGGCGCAGCAGTTCGGCTGTCTTGTTGCTCCGCATGGGCCCCACGATCAATTCCAGTTTTCCGGGCACGGTCTTCTCCACTATGTGTTTATCCATTCCTGTACTGAGCTTTTCGGCATCGTGGCTCCCCTGGGGGGAGACAACGTGACCCCGCGCGCTGCTCAGGCGGCAGAAGCTATTTTAGTATGATTGTGAACCGAGTCTCCACGAGGTGCAGAACGTGCAGGAAATTGTCGATTTCATCCTGGAGCTGGACAAGCTCAAAGCCGTAACCCGCAAAGTTCGGCCCCTTGGGCTCGACCGCTACGAGAACTCCGCCGAGCACAGTTGGCAAATCGCCATGTTCGCTTCCGCCCTGCTGCCCTACGCCGAGGGAGAGGTCGACATCCACCGCGTCACCAGCATGCTCTTGGTCCACGACATCGGCGAGATCGACACCGGCGACACCATGGTCTTCGTTGAAGAGGGATGGGAAGAGCGCAAGGCCGCCGAGCTTGCCGCCGTAAGCCGCATCTTTGCCCTGCTTCCAGACGCCGGCGGAAACGCCTTCGTCGAACTCTGGCGCGAATTCGAAGATGGATTCACCGCCGACTCCCGCTTTGCCCACGCCGTCGACCGCGCCATGCCGGTGCTGCTCAACCTCAGTAACAACGGCCAAAGCTGGCGCGAAAACAACATCGGCTACGACCGCGTCGTCCGCCGCATCGCCCCCGAAATCAACGCCGGATGCCCCGCGCTGTGGACGTACATCGAAGCCCGCCTCCAACAAGCCCGCAGCGATGGCTGGTTCGGCGCTTCCAGCCAGTGAAAGTCGATTCAGTCCTGGGGTGATCTCGATGCTGGAGAGCCGCGAGTTCTTCCACCATGAGTGGGTGCCCCTGGTCCCTCGCATTTGGGGACCGGGGAAGCACGAATGTCAACCTGGAGTAGAAACAAACTGGGGTAGGAAACAAAGTCAACCGGTCAATGGCCGAATTAAGAACCTGCGGTCATCGTCAGCGCCCGCTCGTACGCGGCAAACATCGCCTCGTCGAAACAGGCGAAGATCACCTTTTCAATCGCAGGGTTCTCGCTGAGCGCCGCGGCCGTCTCCCGCACCGCAATCTCGACTGCTTCGGCAATCGGATACCCATAGACCCCGCAGCTGATGGCCGGAAACGCCAGCGACTTCAAACCGTGTTCCCGCGCCAGCGCAAAGCAATTCCGATAGCACCGCGCCAGCAGTTCCGCCTCGTCCTGCGAGCCTCCATGCCACACCGGCCCAGGCGTATGCAGAATGTACCGCGCCTTCAGCCGATATCCCTTGGTCAGTCGCGCCTCTCCGGTTCGGCATCCGCCCAGCTTGCGGCATTCTTCCAGCAATTCCGGTCCAGCGGCGCGATGAATCGCCCCGTCCACGCCCCCTCCGCCCAGCAGGGAAGTGTTCGCCGCATTCACAATCGCATCCACATCCAGCGTGGTAATGTCCACCTTCTGAATATCGAGCCGCGTAGGCTTGACCATTATTTCGTCTCCCAGCTATCTCGACCAGAGCTTCCAAAAAACCAGCGAGGACAAAAAGACATGCGCATTATCTATTTCCCTTATTTGTCTCCAAAGATCGAAAAGAGTCTCAGCATCCTTCACAAGATTTTGAACCATCTGCTTGTTGAAACGTTCCGAAGTATCGTAATCGGCTTTATGCCGGAATTCCTGCAGCTGAACAAAAATCCTTGAAATCTCTACGACTTCACCTTCGAGCGGAGTGCAAATAAGAGTTTCTACGTGGGATGGCAGCTTACCTCCGCTAAAAGCGGCGGTTGCTTGTCTCATGGTTTCGTGAGTCAAAGCACGTTGCACGCGTTCGTGGAGACCGCGCGGCGTCGGAGAACACGCCTGCAACGCGGCCTCCGAAGCAAACAAGTGGAAAACCGCGTAATACGCCGTTGAAACTGCGCGCCTTAGACTGGCTTGTCGAGGTCTTCCCCGGCTGGCTTCAAGCTTCGCAAGCGTTTTTGCTTCATCGAGTAGATCCCTCGCCAAAGCCATTACGCGGCTCCGAGGAAAACATACGGTTGGCGCTGCAAGCGCAGTCGAAGTAATTGATCCAGGAATTCGCGCGTAAACTGGTTCCAACGGGTGACCACCGCATCGGAAGCAGCGCCCTTTGGAGAGTCCACAAATATTTTGAAATAGACAGCAGGCTCGCCTGCGGAATCCTCTCCCAGAGCTGCGCTCAAACTCCTGTAGAAATCTGGAAGGCTTCCGTCTTGGCGGACCTTATCGATCACTTTTTCACCGAGCATCGTCCAAAAGCGCTTGTTATCTTCATCACTGAGCGGCAGGATCATTCGAATCGGTGCCTCCGAAACTGGCCCGACAGGACCATCCTCCGATGTGGCTTGAAATCTGGCCACTCTCGCATTTAGGTCAATGTCAATAACCTCAAGTTGTCCATAATGCCCGCGCATCGCGGTCAGGGGTGCCGGTCGTGACTCTGAAACCCGGTTTGTGGAAGCTCTCGACATGACGCTAGTGTAGTACTTCTGGATTCAACGCGCGGCAAACAAGTTTCGGCCCAGCGGCGCGATGAATCGCCCCGTCCACGCCCCCTCCGCCCAGCAGGGAAGTGTTCGCCGCATTCACAATCGCATCCACATCCAGCCGAGTAATGTCGGTCTTCAGAGCTTCCATTCGCCTGGCCATGCTGCCGCCCTATCCCGGCCTTGAAGCGCCGCCGCTCACTTCGCGCCGTCCAGTTCCACCCCGCACATGCACACTAGGCCACGTCCGCGCCCCCGGCAACTGTTTCCCGCGCTCTTTGCCCGGCAATTTCCTGTCCCCGAAAAAGGCTTTTCAAGTAACTGAAACCATGCGAGATACGCCGTGACTCTTGCTCCTGCGCCCCTCCCAATTGTTAATTTCATGTTTCCTTTGTGTCTCGATCTCTGCCATACTTGATTGTGCCCACCTGGTACGTCCAATCCCAAGAGCCATTCAAGAGGTTGCATTCATGTCTGCAAAGTATGTCTTTGTGACGGGCGGAGTTGTGTCCAGTCTAGGTAAGGGTCTGGCGGCGGCCTCCATCGGTTGCCTGCTGGAGTGCCGCGGTCTGCGCGTCAACATGATGAAGTTCGATCCCTACCTCAATGTTGATCCCGGCACCATGTCGCCCTTCCAGCACGGCGAAGTCTTTGTCACCGACGACGGCGCGGAGACGGATCTCGACCTCGGCCACTACGAGCGCTTCACCCATGCGCCCTTGTCCCGCGATAACAATCTGACCACGGGCCGCATCTACGAGCAGATCATCCTCAAGGAGCGCAGGGGCGACTATCTGGGCAAAACGGTCCAGGTCATTCCCCACGTGACAAATGAAATCAAGAACGCCATGCGCAAGGTCTCCTCCAACGGCGCGGACGTGACTATCGTCGAAATTGGCGGCACCGTCGGCGACATCGAGTCGCTGCCCTTCCTCGAAGCGATTCGCCAGATGCGCCAGGAGCTGGGCCGCGAGAACACCCTCTTCGTTCATCTCACCCTCGTGCCGTTTATCGCTGCCGCGCAGGAGTTGAAGACCAAGCCCACCCAGCACTCCGTCAAGGAACTGCTCGGCATCGGCATTCAAGCCGACATTCTGCTTTGCCGCTCCGACCGTCCTCTGCCCCGCGAGATGAAGCAGAAGATCGCCATCTTCTGCAACGTGGAAGAAAGGGCCGTCATCGGAGCCACCACCCTTCCGTCCATCTACGAGGTGCCGCTGAACTTCGCCGCCGAAGGACTGGACTCGCTGGTGCTTAAGTACCTGCACCGCGAAGCGCCGGAAGCCAACCTCGCCGCCTGGAAGAGTCTTGTCCATCGCGTATACCACCCCTCCGACGAAGTCCATATCGCCATCGTCGGCAAGTATGTGGAGTACGAAGACAGCTACAAGTCGCTCAAGGAAGCCCTCACTCACGGCGCGGTCGCGCAGAATCTCAAACTGAAGGTCACCTGGATCGAGGCCGAAGGGTTGGAATCCAAGTTCCCCGAAGACCGCAGCTACGAACCACAATTGGAAGGCTTCGACGGCATTCTGGTGCCCGGCGGCTTCGGCAAGCGCGGCATTGAGGGCATGCTCAACGCCATCCGTTACGCCCGCGAAAAGCAGGTGCCCTACTTCGGCATCTGCCTCGGAATGCAGACCGCCTGCATCGAGTTCGCTCGCAACGTCTGCGGCCTCAAGGACGCTAACTCCAGCGAGTTCGACCCTGCCAGCCAGCACCGCATCATCTACAAGCTCCGCGAACTGCTGGGCGTCGAAGAGATGGGCGGAACGATGCGCCTGGGCGCTTGGACCTGCGTTCTGCAGGAAGGGACTTTAGCTTCGAAGGCCTATGGCGGAGTCACCGAAATCAGTGAGCGCCATCGCCATCGCTACGAGTTCAATCGCGAATACGAAGCCCTGCTCACCGGCGGCGGCATGAGGCTCAGCGGCACCACTCCCGACGCAACGTATGTAGAGATTGTGGAACTCCCCGGCCACCCCTACTTCCTCGGCTGCCAGTTCCACCCCGAGTTCAAGTCCAAGCCGCTGGAGCCGCACCCCCTCTTCCACGCCTTCATCGAAGCCAGCTACAACAGGCGGGCGGGACGAGCCGTCTCTGAATTCAGTGAAGTATCGGCTTCAACCAACGCTCTGTGCTCCGGAGGGTTCGATGTTCAATAAGGAGCGGGAAATAACATCGGCGGAATCGGAGGGGTCAAACCCGGCCCCCTCAGATTCCACATCGAAATACACGTTGGGAGATAGCCTGCGTGCTTTCCTGGTTTTGATTGTTCTTGCCGGACCACTGGTAGGCTTTTTATTTAATGCGCAGGGGCGATCACCAGATACGCAGATCATTGCTCTCTTGCTTTACACATTCGGCCTCTTTTACATTGCGACAAATCGGTTTCTAAATGAAGTCCCTTGGGGCACTCTCATCCAATACCGGTCGAAACTCTTTTTGATTCATGCTCCATCGCTTGGGTTGATCTGGTGCATCCTCAGCGGCGCGTTGGCCCTTCATCCCTATTGCCCAAGGTGGTTTATCGAAGAAGGCCGCAAAGGCTCCCTCTTTGAATGGGCGCTGGTTGCTCTTTGTTTTGTCTTGTGCTTTGTGGAACTGAAGATGCTACGGAAGGCCTGTAAAGGAACGGGCGAGGAAGAATCGGCGGAAGGCAGCATGAATTAGGCAAGAAGGAGACTGTCTTTTGCTTTCCCAGCCAGCGCCCGGTCAAACGTCACCAACTGCATCCCTCCGGCCTCGGCAAAGGCTGCCAGATACGCGTCCATCCAGGCCTTGGGTGAAGCAGAGTCCTCCACTGTGAGGGTACGCAGCCGAACCTCCATCCCAGCAGGTTCATCGGCAAAATCAACCTGTCCCGTCGAAATCCATTGATCAAATACCTGCCAACAGGACCGCTGGCTCAGCACATCCTCTCGCAGGACCGCCGCAGTTGAGAGAATTCGGAAGAGCCCCATCTGCGTCTGCCGGCAAAAGGCAATGCGCGCTTGCACGGATAACGCCTCATACCAGAGTTGCGCCGCGCCGTGGTGCAGATGCCGCCCGTAATTCAATGCCACCCAAACCTTCACATCAGGAAAAAGCAATGAGGTCATCGATCTGCTCGTTGGTAAGGTCCAGTGTTCCGGGTCTGGAAGAGTGAATCAACGGTAGCTTCAGTTTGCGAATCGCAGGAGTCTCAGAGGAATCGAGTTCGCGTTGGATTCCGCGCTGAACAATCTGCAGCACCGTCTCTCCGTCTTGCGCGGCTTTGATCTCAAGCGCCCGATACGTCTCGTCAGGAATATCGATCATCGTCTGCATGTCGCCAGTATGACCGATTTATGGTTTTTTGGAAATGGGCCACCCACGACTCAAGCCGCACATCGCCCTGAACCAGCCGGCTCAGGCGTTCCGGCCGCCACCGCTCATCCAGGGCAGCCGCGCGTCCTAAAGAATATACCGGCTCAAATCCTGGTCCTTCACAATCGACGCGACCATTTCCTTCACATACTCGGCGCTGATCAGAAACACCTTCTCCACGCCCACCGAGGTGGTCCGTTCAGAGTAGGGAAGCGGCTTCGACGACTCGTTCTTGATCGACTCGGCCAGCGCTGCGGCGGATTCCGCGTCCTGCGCTTTGCGCGCAACATCGGGAGCCAGAAAGCTCACGTCTTCCAGCACCCGCTCCATGATGGTGTGCAGCCGTCGTGCGCCAATATTCTCGGTTTGCTCGTTCACCTTGAAGGCGAACTCGGCCATCTCGCGCAGCGCTTCGGGGGCAAACTCCAGCTTTACGCCCTCGGTGTCCAGCAGCGCCATGTATTGCTTGGTCAGCGATGCCTTCGGCTCGGTCAGAATGCGCAAAAAGTCGTCCACCGTCAGCGACTGCAACTCGACGCGGATCGGGAACCTGCCCTGCAACTCGGGAATCAGGTCGCTGGGCTTGGAAACGTGGAACGCGCCCGCGGCAATAAACAGGATGTGGTCGGTCTTCACCATCCCATAGCGGGTATTGACTGTAGTCCCTTCCACGATCGGCAGAATGTCCCTCTGCACGCCTTCGCGGCTAACGTCGGGCCCGTGCCCGCCTTCCCGGCCTGCAATCTTGTCGATCTCATCCAGAAAGATTATGCCGTTCGACTCCACGCGCTCGACGGCGGCGCGGGTCACCGAATCCATGTCGATCAGGCGGCCTTCTTCCTCCTGGACAAGGTAGTCGAAAGCTTCGGTCACCTTCATCTTGCGCTTCTTGGAGCCGCTGCCGAAGATGTTGGGCAGCATGTCCTTGAGGTTCATCTCCATGTCTTCCACGTTCTGGTTGGAGATGATGCCGAACTGCGGCGCATTGCGGTCGCGCACGTCGAGCTCCACCATGCGGTCGTCGAGCTTGCCGTCGCGGAACTGTTGGCGCATCTTCTCGCGCGTGCGATGATGGCTGTCGGCGCCGGGCGGGTCCTGATGGCCCTCGATCACCGCCGTGGAAACAGTCGGCGGGGGTGGAGGCGGCGGCAGAAGCACGTCGAGCAGGCGTTCCTCGGCGTTCATCTCGGCCTTGTCTTCCACTTCTTCCAGGCGCTCTTCGCGCA
>CAZQPY010000066.1:0-27483 GCA_964595345.1 uncultured Occallatibacter sp. | reverse complement strand
GTCGTTCTCCCTCATGCCTACAAGTGTAGCCAAAAACACCAAATCTCAAAAAGCCCGCAGAACAACGCTCCCTACAGATTCTTGCGCAGAGCCGTCATTTCATTCTCTCCTTATTCACTTCAAAGAACACTCGTGAACGGTGTCATGTGGGAGCGAGCGATACGTGGTTGACAGGTATTGCGGCGAAAGTGGACCGACTCATGATTCTGAGGCGCTCCCAAGTGGGCCGCTTCAGGCAGCCGTGGTTCTCACGCCCTTCACTAGAATCCAGAGGCCGATGACGAATTCGAAGGGGATATAGGGAACGGCGAGGTAGAACGAGACGTTGATGCCGAGGATGGAGAGGATGATGGCGAAGAACATGGGGACGACGGTAATCAATCCCCAGAGCGAAAGAGCACGAGGAACAAGGCGCGACTTGAACAGGAGCCAATAGAAGAGCATGGCGCCGGGACAGAAGACCAGCAGGAGGAGCGTGTAGCCGAAGTTCACCGACGCGAGGGCGCGGTCTGCCTCGGCGAGAAGAAACGCGGAGGGGGCGGCGGCGAATTGGCTGCCGAGGGCGAGAAGCGGAAAGGCCGCCAGGCGGCTGACGGCGCCAAGGACAGCCTCAAGAAAGTAGAGGGCGAAAGCGGTGAGTGCGGCAACACGGCCATAGGTGCGAAGGGCGGCGTAAAGCAGCACGCCGAGCCAGATGATACCGGCGGTGGTGACCATTTCGTCGAAGATGTTAACGCGGAGAAGCCAGGGGCGGGCGGCGATGCGGAGGAGGGTGGCGGCGGTGTCGCCGGGGACGACGAGCCCTACTTTGAAGATGAGTTGGCCAGCGAGCGAGGTAAAGAACTGGAGAAGGAAGGCGAAGCCGAGGATGCGAGAGGCGGGCTGAGAAGCGTTCATGGAGGAGTGTCTTTCTGCGCGTGGCACGGATGCCGCTAACTGGTCAAGAGAATCAAAGCGAGCGCCGCAATGAGGGCCTTTGAGGTTCGCTTTCGCGGACGGAAACAACATGATCAGACGTTTTGGATATATACGAACACTTTGGAGAAATGGTTCCTGACTAAGAGCGAAGAACTTGGACACTTTGAATAGTACGGTTCCGTGACTGATCGGTCCTGAAAAGCGCCCTGAGTTTGAGTTTTCCTGTCGCGCGATTCAGATCCCTCTTGGCGGCTTTTGCTTTACTGAAAATGCGCGTCAGCACATCCCAGGACCGCGGCTCCTTGAAAGGGACATCCATCAAAGCGCATCCATGGCTTGTCGCAGACTGCGTCGAATAATTGCGTTTTCGGCCGACTTGGGCACGATGCCGGTGCCGCCAGGCTCAACCGAGCTGCCGTCTCCGTGATTTTGCGGGTGGCCCGACCCAGTTGGAGGGTATGCTTGTCCCATGTTCGCAGCTTACCCCGGCAGTCTCAGGTCTGCAGCGGTTCTGTTTTGTTTCGTTTTTTTGCCGGACCGCTCAGGCCTTCGGACGGGGAAGCTCCTTCGACGCGTTCAGTTTTGCCATTTCAACCGCAGGAGTACTTCATGCGTAAGCTTGCTATGTTGCTCTTGGTTCTGACCCCACTGGCAGCCTTAGGCGAGAGCATCATCGAGGTTCCCGCGCAGCAATGCGTGTGGCGGGCCGGAGACGACCCGAACGGGTCCGCGCCAAATCTGGACGAGAGCGGCTGGCGGCTTTACTCCCATTGGGATCTGCAGCCAGGTGTTACGCACGCGTGGGTACGCTGCCATGCGGACCTGTCGCCACTGCGAAGTGTGGAGCATCCCGCGATTCAAGTGGCACTGCCAGCCGCATACCAGGTATTTGTGAATGGCGAGCCGATGGGCGGCTCAGGCGACTTGCGCAGCGGCCAGTTCAGCATAAATGCGATCCGTTCGTTCCCGCTGCCGAAAACGCTTCCGCCGGCAGCTACGATCGCGCTCGAAGTCACCCGCCGGGATCCGCGTGCGCTGGCCCGCTTGAAACTCTTCGCCGGAGAGGAGAGCACACTGCACGACCGGCGTGCCGGCGTGGTGCTGACGCAGAGTTCGGGACTTCTGGGCCCCACCCTTTGCTTCGGCGCGACGGGGGTGATCGGATTGGTGCTCCTCGGACTCTATTTTTACGATCCGAGCCGGCGCGACCTTCTGCTGCTAAGCCTCGCCTGCATCGGCGCAGCGGCAAACAATTTGGATTCCGCTTGCAGCGCCGCGCTCGTGGATTATTCCGCAATGGCCTCGCTAGCGATCGGCAATGCAGCGAGGTTGATGGTAGGTACAACGCGAACCTGGTTCTTCTTTGCGTTGGCGAGGCGTCGTGTCCCTATTCTCTTCTGGATCATGATCGGTTTCGGCGTCCACGATCATATCCTATGGGAGATCGAGAGTCTTCTTCCGGCCTCGCAGGCGTTATGGCTTGATATGTTTCGCCAGCACTTGACCAGGCCCGCGACCAACCTGGCCTATCTCGCTGCGTGCGCTGCCCCTTTTGTTGCCTTCTGGCCGTATTCGCGCATCGCCCCTCGTATGCGCTGGCTTGGCGGACTGTGCATGGTGTGGGGGACAGTGTTGGCTCTGTTCTACTTCGTACTCGTGAGCCAGTATTTACCCGGCGTACCGAACCTCTATCCTGCGTGGAGCAGTACATCGGCAATGGCGCAGGCCATTACAACGCTCGGCGTGATGGCCAGCCTCTTGGGGTTGCTGTTTCGCGAGCAGAGACGCATCGCGGAAGAACGCGCCTCGATGGCTGGAGAGCTACGCGCGGCGAGCGAAATTCAGCGCATGCTAGCGCCTGCCGTTGTGGATTCAGCACCTGGACTGCGCATCGAAGTCGCTTTCCGGCCCATGCGTGAGGTGGGCGGCGATTTTTATCTTTGCCGCATTCTTCCCGGCGATCGCCAGCGGGTGCTTGTGGGCGATGTAAGTGGCAAAGGGGTAGCCGCTGCCATGGCCGCGGCGCTGCTGATCGGCGGTGCGGAGGAACGCGACGAAGACTCGCCTGGAAAGCTGTTGGCTCATCTGAACCGCGTATTGGGTAAAACTCATCTGGGGGGCTTCGCCACCTGCATGTGCGCGGATTTCTCAGGCGGCACTGTCACGCTGGCCAATGCAGGACACCTCTCTCCTTACCGTGGTGGCCAGGAAGTCGCGGTTCAGCCCGGCTTGCCGCTCGGCATCGTCGCCAGCCCGGAGGCTTACGAGGAGCGTAGCTTTGCCATGGAGCCGGGAGAGAAACTGACCTTCCTCTCGGACGGCGTGGTCGAGGCGCGCAACTCGCACGGCGAACTATTCGGCTTCGAGCGCACCTGCGCAATCAGCACGCAGTCTGCCGACGACATTGCTACTGCCGCCCAGCAGTTCGGGCAGGAAGACGACATTACTGTTCTCACGCTCATCTTCGCTCCTGCGTGAGCTCATGATGCGTAAGCTTGCCTTGCTGCTCTTGTTCCGCAGGCCGGCCCGAAACGCCGCGTGGAATGATCGGAACGGAGTGTCCGTGGAATCGGGAGCGAAGAAACAGGCCGAGAGAAAATGATACGAGCGCATCGTTGAACAGGCCGGGAAGCACCGCAATCAAGTAGAAGTCTAACTTTTGCAACGCTTATTGAATGTTTCGCTCAGCCTTCGTACGATCTGTATCGTCTCACCGCCGACGCCTTGTGATCGCGTATTCTGCGGGGGATTGGCCTGTATCAATCTGAACGCAGACAACGCTGTCAGTGGAGGGCCGAGTCCAGATTCCCTCCCTTGTGCATTTCTTCCCGTATCAGTATCATCAGTCGCGTATCCACTACAAGCAATTATCGGACGGGCATGGGTTGAAGATCATGGAAGTGCGAACGTCTCTGGCAGAAGTACGGTCCAAGCGGGGCCTTGCAGCAAAAGAATTGGCGGCCAAGGTTGGGGTTAGCCGACAAACCATTCATTCTATTGAGGCCGGGCTTTATGTCCCCAACACCGCGGTGAGCCTGAAACTGGCGCGGTTTTTGGATACGACAGTCGAACAGCTATTTCAGCTTGAGCCTGAACTGGAAGAAGCAGAAGAAGCGGAAGAGGTATTCATTCTTGGAGAGGCTTCGTCCCTTCCCAAGGGACAGCCGCTTCGCTTGGCCAGAGTCCATGGACGCACAATCGCGGTGGTCCCTGACCCGGGAAGTTGGGGCCTGCAGCCCACGGACGCCGTTTTGCTTTCCCACATCCGGGGCGGCAAAGGAAACGTGAATGCCAAAGTCCGGCTCCTGGGAAATGCGTGGAGGAGCGAAGCACGGATCCTCTTGGCGGGCTGCGATCCAAGTGCATCGCTTCTTGCACATACACTTGAACGCCAGGGCTTTGAACTCGTCATCGCCTTTGAAAACAGTTCACGTGCTCTAGAGTTGCTCCATGAAGGGCTAGTACACGTCGCAGGCACTCACCTGGCCGAAAAAGCCAATAGCGAGATGGACTTAGTGCCCATCACAAAGCAGTTCCCTCGCAACGCGCTGGCGATCTATTCGTTTGCAATGTGGAAAGAAGGGCTGGTCGTCACACAGGGGAATCCGAAGAAGATCGCCGGGATCGAAGACCTTTCCCGGAAAGGCGTGCGAATTACCAACCGCGAGCCCGGAGCAGGTTGCCGCCGCTTGCTGGACGACACGCTCAAGAAACATGGAATACTGAGTCACCAAGTAAACGGCTACGACCTCATCACACATGGCCAACTGCCAGCCGCTCGCCTGGTGGCCAGCGGCAAGGTGGATTGTTGTGTCAGCACGCAGGTCTCTGCGCTGACCATGGGTCTGGACTTCGTTCCTCTTGCTGAAAAACCCTACCTGCTGGTTCTTCGCCGGAGCGACCTCACGCTGCCGGCAATTGAAGCGCTGATGGGGACATTAAGTCGAGCCTCTTATCGGCGCGAAGTCGAAGCGTGTGTTGGATATGACATGCGCAGGGCAGGCGACAGGCTGCTCTAGCAACCCATCCGTTTTTGCCTTTGAAGTCGCTGGTCCAAAACTGGGCCGCACGAGCAGCCATAGAGTTTATTTGCCAATTCCTCCGGATCCGATCTGGACTCGCCCTCCTATCTTCGCCACATCCTTCGCTCCTCACACCTCGGGAAATCCTCCTGACGCGTTCGCGCGTCATTGGTATGGTTTACTTGACCCGTGGTTGAAAATGCTCTAGGCTCAGTAACCATACACTCACAAACGTGACAGTGTCGTTTATATGCGACACGTCTAAACGGCGCTCGATGCCAGAGGAGAATACTATGTACCGCTCAAATTCAGCCGTCGCGCAATGGATTCGCATCCGGCCTTGGACCATGAGGCACATCGCAATGCTCTTCGCAATCGCAGGAATTCTTCTTGCAGCATTGCCCGCACTGGCACAGACTGCGCAGTTTCAGGGGCAGGTTGTCGATCCGCAAAAGGCAGTTGTTGCAGGCGCCGACGTCCGCATCGTGAATATGGCAACCGGTGTGGAGCATGAAGCCAAGACCAATCGCGAGGGCCTTTACGTTGCCCCATTCATCTTGCCAGGAGTGTATAAAATCACGGTGCAAGCCCCGGGATTCAGCATCGCATCCAGCGAGCCGCTCACGGTCACGGTTGGCCAGTCGCTGCAGTTTGACGTTCGGCTCAGTCTAGGCAAAGCCAATGAGAACATCCTCGTCAACGGCGCATCGCAGATGCTGAATACCGTCGATGCATCGGTAAGCACCACCATCGACCAGCAGTTTGTCGAAGATCTGCCCCTCAACGGACGCAGCTTTCAAGCGCTCCTCGGACTCGCTCCGGGCATCGTGCAAATGGCGGGCGGCGAACAGTTTTCAGTCAATGGACAGCGAACCGATGAGAACTACTTCACGGTGGATGGAATCTCAGCCAATGCCGGAGCCGGTTCGCTTCCAGGGGGAGCAGGCGCTTCAGCCGCGAACTTCTCTTCGCTGGGGACGACGCACTCCATTCTCTCGGTAGATGCCATGCAGGAGTTTCAAATCAATACCTCGACCTACTCCGCAGAATTTGGACGCCAGCCTGGCGGCCAGTTTTCTTTGGTATCTAGATCGGGCACGAACACCTGGCACGGAAGCGCCTTCGACTATCTTCGTAACGCGGTGATGGATGCCAATAACTGGTTCAACAATCTGCATAGCGTGGCCCGCCAGAATGAGCACCAGAACGATTTCGGAGGAACCCTCGGCGGTCCGGTGCAGATTCCGCATCTCTACAACGGCAAGGACAAGACCTTCTTCTTCTTCAACTACGAAGCCATCAAACTTGAGCAGCCACAGGCCGCAATCGCGGTCCAACTTCCCAATGCAACTCTGTTCAAGTTCGCACCCGCGGTATTGCTGCCGTTTCTCAACTCGATGCCCAAACTGGATCCGAAGCTGGATACCAACGTGGGTGACTTCACTTCGTACGCCACTTGGCAGGCCGATCCAAACGCAGGTGTGGGCACCGAGTATGTAGGCTTTCCCACATGGAGTACGTTGAACACTGCCGGGCTTCGCGTGGACCATACGGTCAACGGACGAGTGAAGGTTTTCGCTCGCTATCTAAGGTCGCCGTCCGGAGCAGAAGGTTACTGCAACAACTGCACGACGCCCCCTTCGGAATGGATTACTCCCATCAACCGAACCAATACGGCAACTCTGGGAGTAACTACAAGCATCACGCGATCCATCGACAACGATCTTCGCCTCGGCTTGAACCAAGTGAACTGGCAGCAACACTATCAGAACACGACCTACGATGGAGCGGTTCCGCCAGACTACGCCTCGATCATCCCGGGGTACGTTCCCAACGAGACCAGCGTCAGCTTGTACTTCTGGTGGCCATCCACGGGATTCGGGAACTATAACTATCCTTCGGCCAATGCGCAACGGCAAGCAAATGTCGTCGACAGCACAAGCTGGACTGTCCGCAATCACACCATCAAATTCGGCTTGGATTGGCGGCATCAAGCGACGTGGGAAACCAACACGGTCCTGGGCATGTTTGGCGGCTATACCAAGGAAGCGGACTTCATCAGCAACAAGCTGGACACCTTCTATGCGCGGTTGTCGCCGTATACGGATTTCAAGCCTGAGTTCCAGAATACGGGATTGCATATCCAGGATGAATGGAAGGCTACGTCGCGGCTAAATCTGTCGCTCGGCGTGAGATGGGATCTCGACCCCTCGCTCAAAATGGAGAATTACTATCCTTGGACTGTCAATGAGATCGCCAATTTCGCTGCCATGACACTTGCTCCGCAGGGAACGCCGCTTTGGAGTACCCAATGGACCAAATTCGCTCCTCGCCTTGGAGCATCCTACCGGCTTCGGGACGGAGACAAAGGCACGGTGGTCCGCGCCGGCATGGGGCTGTTCAACGACAATCCCAACGAAGAGGCAACCACATCCAACCTGGGATTGAACAACCTCAAGTATTACGACGTCACCCATAGCGATCCTGCATCGTTCCCATTGACCAAACAAGAGGTGAGTTACTGCGTCGCTCCGGACACCGATTGCATTCCAGCAATTGCGAATCCCTATCCGGCGAATTCTTCGAACCCGCTTGCTTCAAGCATCACGGGATTCGATCCAAATTTGAAGGCTCCGATTTCGCTGGAATGGAACGCCGCAGTGGAACAGGCGTTTGGTTCGAAGCAATCGTTGAAGGTCACTTACGTGGGTGCGGCATCGCAGCGGTTGCTCAAGGTGGATATATTCAGCCCGAGCAAGGTGTTTGGCAATCCGAACTTCACCTCCGCATCGACGACCACGCTTTTTATCAACGGACATCGATCCACTTACAACGCTCTGCAGGTTGAGTTCCAGCGCAGGCTCTCAAGTGGTCTGGCAGTGCTAGCCTCGTACACCTATTCGCATTCTATCGACAACGCGAGCAGCAACGGAAATTATATGGGGAACGAGTACCAGACCGACCTTCCTTATGCGAGCTCCGACTTCGACATTCGCCACAATTTCCATCTGGCAGGGACCTATGAGATTCCTGGACGGCACGCAAATCTGCTGCTGACCAACCTGCTCGACCGCTGGAACTTTGACACCATCGTCAGCGCGAGAACAGCGCTCCCGTTGAATGTCGACGTGCAAGGCGGCTTTACCGACGGAGCAGGAAACTCAGTCACATTCAATCCGAGCTTGGTTGCCGGTCAACCTTTGTATCTCGCAACTTGCACAACCGCCTGCGCAGGCGGAAAGCAGCTGAACTGGTCCGCCTTTACCGAGGCCAAGAATGCGAGCGGCGCGGTCATCAATGGCAACATGGGAAGAAACTCACTCCGTGGATTTGACCTGGTGCAACCAGACATTGCCATGCACAAGCAATTCGCCTTGTCAGACCGGGCGAATCTCGAATTCCGCGCCGAAGCATTCAACTTCGTCAACCATCCGGACTTCATGGCTCCGTGCTATAGCAACAATGTCTCGAATTGCACATGGAACCCCACTGCCACATCGTCCGCTCAGAGCACCTGGGGCGTCTCGAATGAGACCTTCAACAATCAAAGCCCCAATTACATGCAGCCGATGTATGAGTTGGGCGGGCCCAGGTCCATGCAAGTCGCACTCAAGTTGAAGTTCTAACCTGTCTACCTGAGCAGTCGCGAGACTGATCGCTTCGCTCGCAACGCCGAGAGGATGGAAACCATCATCCTCTCTGCGTTGAACCTCAAGCCAACAAGACAGGGAGGCGAGGTTGATGCTTGGCAAGAGATTGAAAGTGCCACCTACCGGTGAGTTCGTCTGGTTGACACCCTTCGTCTGCATCGGGTTGATCGCTCTCGGACTCCTTCGGCCTCTGCCAAGCTTTCCGCCGCCCGCACACAACCGCGTCGTCGCGGATGCCGCGGGAAGGAAGATTCCGATCGAATTGCCGTATCGAGGAACAGCGATCACATGGTGGGGCTCGTTTGCAGACTGGTACCTTGAGCACACGCAAGCGCCGGAATCCATGTTGTATGCTGGCGGCCCGGTAGAGCGCTCTCGCTTTGTCGGAACCATTCTGAGCTGGGTGTATCCGCAGGTGTTGAACAACGACGAGCTTTGGAAGGCCAACGCAATCTCCAGAGGGCGTGGGCCATATGTCGAAGTGGAGAGCCTGCTTGCATATAATCCCGGGGCCTATATTGGCGCGGGAAGCAATGGCGGGCCGCTGCCGCTGTTGCGGCGGGTTGGACTTCCCGTCGTCGACACGTGGGGCTCCGTACGTGGAGCGGAAGCGATTGTCTTTGAGGTAGCGCGGATCGAATCAGCACTGGTTGCGCACCCCGAGCGCGGCGAGGCGATGATCTCGCTTTATAAGAATGCCTTTGCTGCATTGAAGCAGGATGTTCAGCCCGCGACACTCAGCGGGCATCCGCGCGCGTTGATGATCGGGAGTTCCCTGCACGACAAGATGCGCCTGGGCATTGCAGGCCCGCGCAGTGTGTATGCGGAGGTCTACTATCCGCGCGCGGGATTGGTAGATGCTTCGGGAGGGTATATCGGCACGCATGACGATGCCGAGCGCATTCTTTCCATGGACCCCGACATTGTGTTCCTGTTTGGTTCGCCAAACGGGCCGATGCCAATGGAGAGTCCGCAGGAGTTCATGATCGATGAGCGCTGGCGAGGGATGAAGGCCGTCCGCAATCGCCGCGTCTATCGCGTGCTCGGCAGTGGATGCCCCGCGCCCATCCTGGTGCGCTGGATGGCGGAGCTCGCCCACCCTGAGCGCATGCAACCGAGAACCCGCGAGGTCTTGCGCAAATACATTTTGGATGAATACGGCTATCGCCTGAGCGACGCCCAGATCGATAAGATACTCGACCTCAGCGAAAACAAGAGCCAGACCGGTTATGGGCGTTTTGTCGGCAACGATGCGGGCAACCGGCAAGAGGGGCCGCGAAAATGATCAATACTAACTCTCCGCGAGAACTGCTTTGGCTCGGTCCATTCGCGTGTATCGCTTTGGTCGCTCTTGGATTGCTGCGTCCGCTGCCGTCTTTCGCGCCTCCTGCTCGCAGCCGCATCGTGATGGATGCTGCCGGCAGATCGGTTCAGATCGAAGTACCTTATCGAGGAACGGCGATTACCTGGTGGGGTTCGTTTCCGAACTGGTATCTGCAACATACGCATGCGCCGGAAACCGTTCTCTACGCTGGCGGATCGAGAGACCGTGCGTTCTTCAGCAATAACATCATGAGTTGGGTCTATCCGCAAGTGGTCAAGAACGACCGCCTCTGGAAGGACAATGCTATCGCAGCGGGGCGTGGCCCTTATGTCGAGGTGGAGTCGCTACTCGCCTTCGATCCCGGAGCCTATATCGGGGCGGGAAGCAGCGGCGGCCCGTTACCCCTGTTGCGTCGCGTTGGACTTCCCGTTGTCCATACCTGGGACCCGCACAGGAAGCTTGAAGAAGGAATGTTCGAACCGGCTCGCATTGAGTCCGCGCTGGTGGGACATCCGGAGCGTGGTGAAGCGATGATTTCCCGGTATCGCCAATCCTTCGCCGAATTGAATCAGGAGCTGAAGCCCTCAACTCTCAGCAATCATCCCCGCATCCTGATGATGGGAGATTTTGTCCGCGACAAAATCCATCTTAGCGTTGTAGGGCCGAAGGGAATGTACTCGGAGGTCTACTATCCCCGCGTTGGGGTCGCAAATGCAGCCATAGGTTTCATGTCCACTACCATGGATGCCGAGCGAATTCTGGCGATGGATCCGGACATTGTATTTCTCTACGGATCGAACAACGGACCGATTCCCATGCAGGGTCCTGAGAGCTTCCTGCAGGACCCGCGCTGGAAGGGTATGAAGGCTGTGCGGGACCGGCGCGTCTATCGCCTCCCGAGCGGAGACGCTCCCGGCAATCTGCTATGTGGACCGATTCTGGCTCGTTGGATGGCAGAGATTGCACATCCCGATCAACTGCAACCGAGAACCCGCGAGGCATTACGCAAAATCATTGAAGACGATTTCGGATACCGCCTGAACGATGACCAGATCGATATCGTTCTGCACATGAATGAAAACAGCGATCAACCCGGATACGAGCGCTTTACACGGAATTACAACGCGAACCAGGAAGGGAAGCCAACTCAATGACTGAGGCGACGATAGAGAACAGAGCTGTTCCAACAGTGTCCGTGCCCAGGCTGCGGTTCACACAGAGATATGGATGGGTTATTCCTTTGCTGCTGGGCGCGCTGGTATTGTTGGCCATGCTGGCTTCGCTTTGCATCGGTGCTTATCCATTGCCGTTTGGACGCGCAGCGCAGATTGTGATGCGACTGGCGTGGCCGTTCCCCATGCCCGCCAATCCGCCATGGAACATCAAGGAGTTGACCGTGGTGCAGATCATTCGGCTGCCGCGCGTGCTGTTGGCAACGCTCGCGGGCATCGGGTTGGGCATGTCGGGGACGGCGCTTCAGGGCATGATGCGCAATCCGCTGGTGGGCCCGGATATTGTCGGCGTGACTTCGGGAGCTGCCTTCGGTGGTGTGTTGGCCATGCTGTTCGACTGGCCGCCAGCCGGGATTATTGCCCTGGCATTCCTGGGCGGCATGGTCGCGATGTTCTGCACCTTCAGTCTGGCGAAGCTCGCGCGGGGCGAAAGCAACAGCATGATTCTGATTCTGGCCGGTGTCTTCATCGGTGCATTCTTCCTCGCCGCCGCAGGGCTGGTGCAATACATCGCGCCCGACAGCGTAACGCGCACTATCACGTATTGGCTGTTGGGTACCTTTGTCGGGGCTGACCAGCAGAAGGTGTGGATGATTGCCATTCCGACCTTGTTCGGTGGATCAATGCTCATGACACTGCGCTGGCGTTTGAATCTCTTGTCCTTAGGCGATCTCGATGCCAAGACACTGGGAATCAATGTGGGCATGTTGCGCTGGTCGATCATTGCATTGGTCTCGCTGATTGTCGCCTCGCAGGTTGCGGTGAGTGGAATTATTGGATGGGTCGGTCTGGTAGTGCCGCACTGCGCAAGAATGTTAGTCGGCCCCGATCATCGTCGTCTTCTGCCTACGGCGGCCATGCTGGGTGGCCTGTTTGTTCTTGGACTCGACGACATTACCCGCTCGGTTGTAAAGGCGGAACTCCCGGTGGGCGTCCTTACTGCTCTGATTGGGACGCCGGTTATCTGCATACTCTTCTGGAAGACACAAAGCAAGGGGTGGGAACATGAATAGCAACGTGGTGCATTTTGAGGATCTCGGGCACGCCTACCGCCCGTCGCGCTGGGTGTTTCAGAATTACAACGCGACGGTCAAGCGCGGTTCGACCTTTGCCCTGCTCGGACCAAACGGCTGCGGCAAGACAACTCTACTGAAGATCATGCTGGGCGCGCTCAAACCCACCAAGGGAACCATCAAGGTCGAAGGCCGCATGGCGTTTGTTCCGCAACTCTTCCATGTCACCTTCGACTACAGCGTGCTGGATATGGTCCTGATGGGTCGCGCCAAGCATGTGGGAGTATTTTCTCAACCTTCCGCAGCAGACGAAGAAGCGGCTATGGCCTCGCTGGAGCGCTTCGGCATAACCAACCTTGCACACCGTCCCTTTCACGAATTGTCAGGCGGACAAAGACAACTGGTGATTTTTGCGCGCGCGCTTGTCTCAGAGGCGGATATTCTGATTCTCGATGAGCCGACCTCTGCGCTTGACTTGAAGAATCAGATTGTCGTGCTCGATTGGATTACTCGTCTCTCCCATCAGGATGGCCTTACCGTCTTGTTCACCACTCATCATCCACACCACGCTCTGGCTGTGGCCGACGAGGTGCTCCTGATGCTTGGTAAAAAGAGCTTCGCATACGGAGAATCCGGCGATGTGCTCACCGAAGAAAACCTGCACACGCTTTATGGAGTGGACCTGAAGCTTCTTCCCTTTGAACACAAGGGACTGCATCATGAAACCTTGGTCCCTGTCCTACCACATCTCGATCGCGAAGCGAGCCGTTCCGCAGAGAGGTTCAAGATTCGGGCCTGACTCTATTCAAATTCTCGGAATCGGTATACTTGCCAACTCTGCTATGGGAAAGGGGCGAGGTTGGAAACCTGACACCCCTCCACTTCGAGACAATCGGTCGTTGGTCTTGAAGTGCTGGCAGTTATCCCGATCGCTTTGTCGATCATTTGCCGGCGCAGCATTCATTCGAATTATCGGATGGCAAGCTGGCCGGTCCTTCCGCTTTCAGCAACCCTCAGCCGCGAAACCCAGACATGGGAGACCCCATCGCATCCGCACCCTGGATTTCTGTGCCGGACTCTCGTTTGCGCTCCTTGCCAACATTGAACAGCAGTCCGAAGGAAATGTGGAGATACAGTCCCGAGGGCGGTTGCTGCCGCGAAATGTGCTCCCCGAGCCCGCCTTCCATCACGAAGCGCGCGGTATCGGAGACGCGCGCGGTCGCACCGATTACGCCGAGTGGGATAAGCGCGCCCGGTGGATCGCTTCCGGGCGGCCCTGGGCTCCCGATGCAAAGAAGGTTATTGCATCCGTGGCTTGCCCCCAGACGAATAGAGGCGTAATAGTTCCAGGTATCGTCAGGGTGCTTGTATGTTCCAATCACTGCGGCCATATCAGCGTTGACGCTTCGGCCGGACCCTCCGTCGGAAAAGCCTGCGCCAGATTCCAGGCGAAGTCCTTTCGTGGCTTGATACCGCATGGCGACCTTGGTGCTGCCAGCAAGATTGTCGGAGTTGGCGATCAAGACATCGAATCCAATGTCGGTTCGGCTCGTTAGACCCCGCCTCCAGCGCGCAAGCCAATTCGTGGAACCTATCATGTCAATCTCGCACGGAGGAACATCAAAACCCTCGCCGAAGACTCCGACGGCAATGCCCAACTCGGTGTGGCCAGGCGCCGCCGTGGCGGGTCCCCCCAAGGTCGCCATCGGAGGCGGCGTCGCTCGCAGTTCGCAGTTCGAAGAAGTCTGGGCCAGGCTCAATGCCGGCCGGAAAAGAATCGATGTGACAATGAGAGCGAAAAGCACTCGCGCTGCAAGCGCACGCTGGATTGAGTTGCGAGGCGATTGCAACAGAGTCGCAGAAGCACGCAGATTTTGCAGTGCACAGTCCAAAGGTCTCTCCGCGTGGATGGGATTTAAAGAATTCATCCGTAATCTCCCTTTCGGTATGGGTTTCATCGGATTCCATTGCTTTGATGCTAATAGCGAGGACGACATTTTCCGGGAGCAATTCAATTCGACGAGTGACTTGGTGGCCTTGCACCCTTCGAGAGCAGTCTTCGACCGGTGATATAGAACTGTCTGCGGAAAGTCCTGGTTCATTTCTTGCCGAGTGTCTCCCTCATCATCCGCGCATATTCCCGATCGAGGAATCCGACACGAAAGAGAAATTCGCCAAACGATCCTAGGTGACCCGGGAACCTCTGCCGATTCAATTGGAAGGAATATGTCCAACGTACTTGTGTGCGCTCGTTGCCCAAATCAGTCCAGACAAAATGGCCAACACCGTATTGAATTGAGCGCGCCTTTTTCGTTGTGTAGTTCCAGACCACGTAGCGAAACTGAGCCGAGTTTTTGTCCCGATCATGCTCGAGCATTTCCTCTTCGCCGGTAGAGCCATCCGTCAGGCAAACAAGCCTGCGCGATCCAGGATTACCGAGTCCGGCGGTCGTTAGTTCATAAGTTCCGGAGACGCCGGGCAGCGAGTTGCTTTTGCGTACAGCTTGGTTGAGAGGTGTTCGATCCGCTTCTGCCAAGACCTCATCCAGGGAGCGATTCACAATCACTTCTTCCGTATGGGAGACGAGCTGATCGATCGGCGCAACCGCCGGATGCGGGGTGTCCTTGAAACTTGGCGGCGGAGCGCAGGCAGAGGGAACAGCAGCCCAGGCGGGCCTAGCTATCAGCGTGACGGCAATGGTCAAAATCAGGCCTGCATTCCGGGTGAGTCGCATAGCCGCTCCTTCGAAAGCATTCCGTTGTTCGTGATTGGTTGGATCGTCAATTGTGCCGGCTCGACTCCATATCCTGATCCGTGTTGATGTACGCATCCACGCGTAATCCGACAGGCAATTGGATGCCCGCATCGAGTTGTACCAACGTCTCCAGGATTTTCGTATCCACCTTTTCTGTCGGCTCATCGGTGCGAATGTTTTTGCGGCCAAGCTCGTTGCCAACGCGAATCACGTGACCGTTGAACCGTCGCGTGCCGTAGGCATCGGCGGTGACGTATGCCGTTTGTCCTACTCTGACTTTCGCCACCTCCGTCTCGTCGACATCGACGCGAACACGCAGGACTGAGTTGTCGCCAATGGTGACGATGGGATCCGGCACGGTGGACGAGTTGCTGACGCTTTCTCCGCTGCGGTGGTGCTTGCGGAGGACGACTCCATTAATAGGCGAGCGGATAAGCGTCTTTTCATAGACCGCCTGGGCCTGCGCCAGTTGGGCTCTGGAGAGATCGAGCGCCGCCTGCGCCGCTGCAACATCTTCTTCGCGCGGCTTGTCATCGATGAGAGCGTGGTGCTGTTGGGCCTCGTCGAACTGCGCTTTAGCAACATCGAACTCGCGCACATAACGCTCTTTGTCTTCGCGCGAAATGATGCCGTCAGCAAAAAGCTGGTTATGGCGGCTCATCTCCGCACGAGCATTCTCAAGTACTGCTGAGCTCTCCTGAACCGATGAGTAAGCCTGGCGCCGCTCCTGATCGCGCGCGCCGTTGACGGTCTTGCGCAACTCCGCTTCACGCTGCTTGACTTGCGCGGCGGAGGTTCGGATCTGCGCTTCAAAATCGGCATTGACCAGTACGGCCACTACCTGCCCGGCGTGCACGCGATCTCCCTCTTCAACAAGAACACTGCGCAGTTTGCCGCTGAGTTCGGAGCCGACCTTAATGTCCTCGGACACAGGCTCGACGGCTCCCGGGCCCGAGATGTAATGGCCTTGCTGCGGGACAATGGACGATGTTGCGGCCTTGGCGTCGGGGTGACGAGAGGTGACTGCGTGCATAGCCGCGACCGCCAGGATGGCCGCTGCCAGAGCGGTGATCCACTGTTTCGGGTGCATGAAGTGCTTTCTGTTCATAAGGGCCTCGCGAGTGTGGAATGAAGATCGGAATGAAGGGAAGAAATGAAGTGGGGCAAACCGGGCTGGGGCTGACGAAGGTCCTTCACGGAAGAGACCACGCCATCTTCGATGCGGATGATGCGGTCTCCGAGGTCTGCGATGCGGCTGTCGTGAGTGACGACGGCCACTGCGCGATTATGATCGTGCGCGAGCTGGCGCATGAGTTCAAGCACGGAGCGGCCGGTGTGCGAATCGAGCGCAGCGGTGGGCTCATCGGCAAGCAGGATTTCTGGGTTTCCCGCAAGGGCGCGGGCCAATGCCACACGCTGCTTCTGCCCTCCGCTGAGATCCGCGGGAAAGGCGGAGGCTTTGTCGTCGAGGTGGACTTGCTCAAGCAGACTGAGCGCCTGGGTGCGAGCGCGCGCACCCCGGATGCCCTTGAGTTCCAGTGCGACTTCGACGTTTTCTACGGCTGTAAGCGTCGGAAAGAGATTGAAAGCCTGGAAGACGAACCCGATGTGATTGAGCCGAACAAGGGGCAGTTCGCGCTCGCTGAGGCCTGTGATCTCCCGGCCGGCGATCTGCAGGCTCCCGGAGGTGGCGCGGAGAATGCATCCCATGATGGAGAGAAGGGTGGTTTTGCCGCTGCCGGATGGCCCCATCAGGAAAAGCAGCTCGCCTCTGTGCAGATCGAGCTCAACGCCCTCAAGAGCCGTGACACGCGCGGCTCCTTCGGCGTAGATCTTTGTAACTCCGCGGGCTCGAATGGCTACTTCCATTTGTTTCCTCGCTCCGTGTGAAGGCCTAACCCCGAAAGACCATGGCGGGGTCAAGATGCGTGACTTTGTTGATGGAAACCGCGGCCGCGATGGCGCACATAAGAAGCGTCAGGCCAAAGATCAAGAGCGCCATGGGCCAGGGAAGAAGAATAGCGGCGCCGCCCTGCTGCGCTCCGTGGACAATGAAGAGACTGACCGTGATACCCAGGGCATAGCCGAGCACGGCGCTCATGCCTGCCTGCTGCAGAATCACGCGATAGACGTAGCTGTTGGGCGCACCGATGGCTTTCAGCGTGCCGTACTCGCGAAGGTGATCCATGGTGGTGGCGTATATGGTCTGAGTGACCACGACGATCCCAACGACGAGACCGAGCAGCGCGGCGAGCAGAACTGCCACGCCCGCGCCGGTGGTGAACATCCAGTAGAAACGCGTCATGCCGCTGAATTGAATGGTCGTGAGAACATCTACATCATGGAGGCGGCTCTGGAGATTGCTCTGCAGTTGTTGCAGGCTGACGCCGGACTGCGCGCGAACGAGGATGAACTCTGTTTGGTCTTCGCTCAGGTTGGTGAAGTTCTGAGCGTTTTTGAATGTGGTGAAGACATAAGGCGAGGTAGTGAAGGAACGGATTCCGTGCGTCGTGCCCACAACACGCGCACGGTACCCATTTATCTCGAAGACCTGGCCGAGATGTGTGATGCCGAGCTTATTCCAATAGAGGTCGTCGACCAGAATGGCGTTGGGTGTTTTGAGGTCGGAGACGCTGCCGCTCACGATGTTCCACGGACCGCCCATGGTTTCGTCGGTGTTGAACCCGACCACCTGAACGCTCTCATGGCCGCCGTCGGGACGCTTCCAATTGGCGAAGCGGGCAATGTATTTCTCCGCGGACCCAACGCCGGGCGTTGCGCGTACCTGATAGAGCTTGCGTTCGGAAAAAGGGGCTCCCTGTTCGATGTAGGGGATATGACGCGAGGCGACCCAAAGATCCGCCTGGGAGTGGTCGATAAGGCCTGAGGTGGTGGTGGTGAAGCCAAGGAAAAGCCCAAGCTCAACCACCACCAGGACCACCGCAAAGGTGATGCCGGTGAGGGTGACCGCGAGACGGGTCTTGTCGTGAAACAGATTGCGTCGAGCCAGGGGAGGCATGGTCTCTACTCCGTCAGAGGTTGTGGGGCGCTCGGCTGCAACAGTCCGAACAGAATGCCGTTCAGCATTGTCTGCGAACGCTCGGCGAGAGGAGCCCAGTGGACCCAGTCATCGTGCTTGTGGGTGATCTCGAGCGATGCAACTCCATGAACAGCAGCCCAGAGAGACTGGCTGATCAATTCCGCGTCTTTATACTCCTGCCGGAAAAGCCCTGCATCGATACCGGCAGTAACAATTCCGCAAAGGAATGCGTACGCGTCTTCGTTGGGATCCCCTTTCCGATCACATTGTTCATCGCGAAGAGGAGCGGGATGAGGCGTGAGAAACATCAGCCTGTAGTGGTTGGGGTGATCCACTGCAAACTGAATGTAAGCAAGAGCGCATGCCCGCAGTTGCTCCATAGGGTCCGGAATATCTGCCAGCTTTCGAAAGCCCTCAGAAAGTTGAGCGAAATCGGCTCTGCATACCTCGCTGAACAGGGTTTCCTTATCCGCGAAGTGGAGGTAGATGGTGGTGGGCGAATACTCGATGCGCTCCGCGACCTTTCTCATCGTGACCCCCTCATAGCCACATTCCACAAACAATTCTCTTGCCGCATCGAGAATCCGTTCCCGTATTACGTCCCGCTCACGTTGACGGCGCTCTTCAATTCCCACGAATTGATCTCAACTTTCGGCGTTAATTAACATCATTCTTAGTATTAACGACGTTAAGTAAATTGTCAACGATCATTTTGCGTCCCTTGTTCACCTCGGTCGCGCGGTGCCGCCATACCCCGTTGTTGCAGCCAATGCATTTGCTCTCCCATAGGGCGTTGCTGCATTCGGATTGGGCACCTTTGGATTGCTGCCGGGGTACACGGGAATCGAATGAGCTTGCGCGTGGAGGATGACGGCGTCGGCTCCGTCTCCGTGCCTCGACAAAGCGGCAGCTGGCAGGGCTTCGCTCCATCGGTAAAGGGCATGAACGGAGGGACGAACGGCGTGGGACTAGAGAACATTTCTCAAAGGTTGAATGCGCTCTACCAGGACCAGGGCGAGTTGATCCTGGAAGCGCGGGAGACCGGCGGGACCCGCGTTACGATTTTGCTGCCGCGAGAGACAGGAACGGTGACGGCATGAAAAGCCTGATTGTCGATGACGAGGCCGACTCTCGCGCACGCCTTATCCGAATGCTCGGCAACCATCCGGAGATCGGCGTGATTAGCGAGGCACAGGACGGCCTGGAAGCAGTGGAAAAGATCGAAACGCTCGAACCCGATCTGCTTTTCTTGGATATTCAGATGCCGGGCCTTACTGGTTTTGAGGTACTGCGGTCGATTCGTCCGGACGTTTCGTTGCCTCTGGTCATTTTCATCACCGGCTACGATCGGCATGCGCTCGCCGCCTTTGAAGCCGACGCGCTTGCCTATCTGCTCAAACCTGTCGAACCGGAGCGGCTTGCGATGGCGGTGGAGCGCGCCCTCAAACTGGACGAATTCTCGGAGGAGAAAGAGAAACAGCGGGAAAGTGTTCTGCGGGCAGCCCGGGCAACGCCCGATGTGCTTCGTCAGGTCGTTTGCCGCAAGCATGGGCATGCTGTGCTCGTACCTGCCGAGCAGATCCTGTGGTTCCATGTGCAGGATGGCATTGTCAAGGCCAGGACTGCCGGCGATTCGTTTTGGGTGAATTACCAGCCTGCGGAACTCGAATCCGGGCTACCTCCGGATCTGTTCTTTCGCGCGCGCCGCGAAGTGCTGGTGAACCTGGCTGGGATCAAAGAGATCAAACCATACTTCAAAAGCAGTTTCCTGTTGGTGATGTCCGATGCTGCTTCGACAGAAATAGCTGTCAGCGAACGTCAGGCAAGGCCTCCGCGCAAACGCCTTCCCGGCCTCTGAGGGGGCTATCAACCCGCGGAATAGAGGCCCAAAACGCCCGACCTTCAGGCCCGGATGAATGCCGTTCGGAGCAAGCACATCTGTAGCACTAGGTCGTTTGACTCGGGACACACAGGTTGCTGTGGCGTCTGGCGTATACAAAATAGACGCCGAGCCCGACAAGCATCCAGCTCCCGGCTGCAATCTTCGAAGTGGAATCGACGGAGATGATCATCGCCAGACAAAAGATGACGCCGAGGATGGGCACCAGCGGCACCAGCGGCGCTCGGAACGGCCGCGGGTGCGAGGGATTGCTCTTGCGCATCACCCAAACACCGATGCACACCAGCACAAAGGCAAAGAGCGTGCCGAGGTTGGTCATGTTGCCGGTGATGTCACCGGGCAGAAACCCACCCAGCAGGCCGACAAAGACCAACAGGACCCAATTGCATTTGTATGGCGTGCGGAATTTGGGGTGCAATTCGGCGAAGAGCTTTGGTAGCAATCCGTCTTTCGACATGGAGTAGAAGACGCGGCTCTGTCCCAGAAGCATGACCAGCATGACCGAAGAAAAGCCGGCAAGGATGGCCACAGAGACGAGCACGGACAACCACCCGTAGCCGGGCATGTAGGTCTTGATGGCGTAAGAGACTGAGGCCTCCATTCCCTTCTTGGGGTCAATGAAATCGAGGGCCGGAGCTATGCCGGTGAGCACCCAGCTGAACAGAATATAGAGCAAGGTGCAGACTCCGAGAGATCCCAAAATGCCGATGGGCATATTCTTGCCGGGATTAATGGTCTCCTGCGCTGCGGTGGAGACGGCATCGAATCCGATGAAGGCGAAGAACACCACGCCAGCGCCGCCGAGCACGCCGCCCCATCCGTGCTTGAAGATGCCGGCGTGGGCCGCATCCTGCGCCAGCACGAAGGGAGTGTGGTTGGCGGGATGGATGAAGTGCCAGCCGACGACGATGATGATGAGAACAATCGTCACTTTAATGCCCACGATCAGCGCGTTCACCGATGCCGATTCCGAAATGCCCTTGATGAGTAACAGGGTCATGAGGAACAGAATGAGCAGCGCCGGCACGTTCACAATGCCGTGGATGCCGCCTGGCCCGGTCTGCAGCGGCGAGTGCCGCCAGGCCCAGGGAATAACGCCGGGAAACAGATTGTTGAAGTACTCGGTCCAGTAAATGGAGAGCGTCGCTGCGCCCAGGCCGTACTCCAAGATCAGCGCCCATCCGATGATCCATGCCACCAGCTCGCCCATGGTGACGTAGGCATAGGTATAGGCGCTGCCGGCAATCGGAATCATAGCGGCGAATTCCGCATAGCAAAGGCCGGCGAATGCGCAGCCAATTGCGGCAATCACGAACGAAAGCGTCACCGCCGGGCCGGCGTTTTGTGCCGCCGCCGCCGGAGTGCGGGCGAAAAGACCGGCGCCGATGATTGCGCCGATCCCCAGGGCGATCAATCCAGGCCAGCGCAAGGTTCGCTTCAGGCCTTCGGTTTCGTGGACCTGCTGGAGCAACGCGGCAA
Source organism: uncultured Occallatibacter sp. (assembly GCA_964595345.1). Lineage (GTDB taxonomy): Bacteria > Acidobacteriota > Terriglobia > Terriglobales > Acidobacteriaceae > Telmatobacter. Next base: position 6,150 of record CAZQPY010000066.1, on the reverse strand, counting down.
GGGGTTTGGTGCGGAAGAGGCTCATTTAGTTCGAAAGTGTATCAGAGTCCGTAGAAGGACAGGCAGTAGAACGCAGTGGGCGAATTGAGCCATTCCTCCCGATGATTGGGTCAATCAATCAAATATGACATAGGGGAAGAATCTGTCTTCCGCTTGATCGAGTCGTAGAAACCTTTGGCCGGGCTTGCAGAAGTTAACCCGAAGATGGAGCAGTGCCGAAATAACGGACGAAAAACGGAGATCGCAAAAGACTTCAACCTATAGGAAAAGGCGGAAGCAGGACTTTGACCGCGCCAAGGTATTTGCGTGCTGAACTCTTTAAGATCCAGCAGACCTTGTCTCAATCCGCCCCGCCCTCCGCCACTCCAAGGGAAGAAAAGGATGCGTCAGCCTTCTGTGCAGTCCTGCCTTTATGCCCGGCGATCCAGATACGACTCGATTTCGGGAGCGCGGGTTGGGCGCCGGAGACATCCCAGGGTTCAGATTGCCTGCGATCCGGGAACAGCCCCGTTCCAGGACTCTGGCCCGTTTTCATTTCTAATTCATTGTGTGCCATTCGAACTGTAGGTACACTGTGGTTCTCCGGGCGCAAGCTCTGGACAAACATTTCTCATAGGAGGGTGAATGGCGTCAGTTACTGGCTTTGGCGGTGTATTTTTGCGAGCGGATGATCCAAAGGCTCTTTATCAATGGTACGAGCGGCATCTCGGTCTGGTGAATTCCGGCGGATCGTTCGCATATCCTGCCCCGACGCAACACACTCAGGTCGTCTTCGCCCTTTTCAAACAAGACAATGCATACTTCCCTCCGGCGCAGAAAGCAATGATCAATCTCCAGGTGGACGACCTGGATGGTGTGCTGGACCGTTTGATAGAGGAAGGTGTCACCGTCGATCCGAAACGCGAAAGCTACGACTTCGGAAAGTTTGGCTGGATCACAGATCCGGAAGGAAATCGCGTCGAGCTTTGGCAGCCTGCCGCGACGGATTGATGCCGGGCGAACCCAGATTGCTCCCCATCGGTCGGCGATCTTCCGGGCGAATGGCTATCCGGACACGACCCGGTTCTCGATAGGGCGGACTGGCTGGAAGGGGTTCGCCCAAGGGATCTGTCCAGAGCGCCGACGATCTGCTCCCAACCGAAGACCAGTTGTCGCGATACCGAGCCGGATAACTGCCGGCTTGGTTGAGCACCTGGAGGCTGTCATCTCTTATGACAGATGACTTTGGTGTCCCTTCCAAGCTGCAATGCTACCTTTTCCTGTCCGCTCAGCAGGCTCACCAACGAAGGCACATCTGCTGCGATTTCCGGACCACTTGTGATTACAGCGACGGCAATACAATACAAGGATCCCCTGCAGAGACCCACCCGATCATGGTGAGCGTGAGCGGGATGTCGGCGGCCAACTACAAAATCACTGCCGGACCGGACGCAACGCTGACCATCAAACCGTAATACGTACTGGATGGTCCAAGGTGGGAGATTCCAAGGAGACCATCCTGTAGGACTCTCAGGCGAAGACAGTCAAAGTCGTAGCGTAACAAACGAGCACGCTGTCTTAAGATTGAACGCGATCGGCGTTTTCTCCACGCGCCAGAGGCCGAATTGCGCACGACGCCGGAGCAGGCTCGACGCGGTCGTCGAGCTTTGGATCACCTGTCGACTGTCTCAATTGCGAGGGATTCCGGGTAAGTTGGAGTCATTGCCGAGGGTCGACTTTGCTTAGCTATTGCACTCATTACTGGCATCCGCATGCCACTGTGAACGCGAGGCGGCCGTCGATGATCGCTGCGTTACCTGGCGCAGATCGAGCACAAGCACCGCGCTCTGGGTCAGGTCGCACCGCTACCATGTGGCAACTGCCGTCGTGCTTCGCAGACCTGCGTATGCTGATCGAAGCGCGACTCACCCGCGATCGTCCTTTACGATCGGCGACACTGTGCTAGTTTGGCAACTTGCCTGCCTCATTGTGGGGCTGATCTGGCGGAAATCAAAGAACAGTTCTGTCACCTCATTGTGAAAACAGCGATGATCTACGTCCAATCCATCTCGTAGCTTACTCGAATGCAGTACCGGATTTACGCCCCGTCCTACCCTTGAGGATTATAGGGAAAACAGTCGAGGTGCATTCGTCAAGCTGAGCAATTCGAATCGATTTCAGAGTTAGGTTCTCTCATGCGAGATATGTATTCTACGAAGAGAAGAGTTGACATATGGGTTAGTGACCGTGTAATTTGGTCCGGCGAATGATTACATCGTTTGACTTGATTCAAACCAGGCTGATGTCTTCGACTTTGTTTGGCGCGTCCTGAAGGAAGGAGTCATTCGTCTCCGTTACCAGCAGACGCCTTACGCACTCCTGGCGTGCGTAAGAGTAGAGTTTGCGCCTATCCCGGCATCGCTGCCTGAGTTAGGTGGAGCGACGCAGTGAACAGCGCAGGAAATTGGCATCTGCGAACACGCCCCATAGAACGTCGTTGGCGGCACTGTTCGCAAGTGAGATTTGTTGCCGGAGGTGTAAAGAGTGTTTCTCCGCGCGAGTCCAGTGAAGGGGGGTTGTGGAAGCGGCGCGGCGATGAACCAATGACGCTTTTTCAAATGAGTCACTTGGCGGCCCATTGTTTGAAGCGTTTGAATATGATCGGAAAGCAAAGGGGCAGAGCTTGTTGCCATGATTCTCTCGCGTTGGTTCACGCCTGCGCACTAACGCACTAAGCAAGGAGATTCTTTTGAAACTCGTTCCTGGCCTTCTTTCGCGCATCTGCTTTGTCGCATGCATTCTTCCTATCATTCTTACTGACGCCGTGAACTCTGCCAGTGCGCAAACAGCTTCCACCAGCCCCGTTTTTGAGGTGGCAACGATCAAGCCGGTCATCTTGGATGCCTCCAGTGCAGCACATTCCGGGGTTCACGTTTACCAGGCACGTGCTTACTACCGTGCCATGACACTGAAGTCCCTTGTCAGATACGCCTACAGAGTTCAACCGTTCCAGGTGTCAGGCCCGGAATCGATAGACAGGGACTACTACGAAATCGAGGCAAGATTCCCCAAAGGCGTCACAGAGAAGGACGAGCGAAAAATGCTGCAGGTTCTCCTCAAAGAGCGATTCGATCTCAAGTTCCATGTTGAGAAGAAGGCATTGGAAAGCTATGCACTGGTTGTTGGCAAACACGGAGCAAAGCTGAAACCCTCCCTACCCGATCTGCCGAAGTCTGATCCAGAGGTGTCTTTGAAGCCCGGAGAAAGCAATATGGAAAAAGGCGACGAAAGGGAGGCAAAGCAGGTCACGAACAAGGACGGAACGATCACGGTCGATATGGGAAAGAGAGGAACGCAGACTAATAAGTTCGATGTGGAGAGTTGGTCCTGGCATTATGAACGCAACAAGATGAGTATGGCTGAACTGGCACTACAATTGGTTGGTTGTTTGGGAAGTGTGAATGGAGTCAATGTGGAGGATCAGACCGGATTGAAAGGGGATTTCCAGATCGCACTCGACTGCCCGGCGGCTGGCCTCCGGCCCTCGATACAAAAAGATGGATCCGATTTAACAGCCTCCGATCCGCAGGGCGGCAGATCGCTGAACCGTTCTCTTGATGCACTTGGGTTAAGGCTGGAAAAGCGCAAGGTGTCGATGGATACCTATATCATCGACCATGTCGAAACGCCTTCGGAAAACTGATTCATGCCCTGCTTGGTGCAATACCGCGAACGAAAAGCAGATGCGTTGCGTCCTCGGTATAGATTAACTGCCTTGTCGATGCCTTTGCGTCTGCCTTTGAAAGAGGATTCCAGATGAAGTGTATTTGCCGCCGTCTTTCTTGTGTGCTCTATGCTGTCCTTTCCGTTGCGGTCATGCTGATCGGTGCGGAGACCTGCGCACCCGCGCAAGCCGTATCCAACCCTCAAGCGGCATCCAGTCCGCAGAGTTCGCCCGGTGCGCAAAGCGCATCCACCGCGCCGGAATTTGAGGTAGCAACGATCAAGCCGTCCGGCCCCTTCGATCCATCCCACTTCGGGTTCCGCATCTATCCAACGCGCGCAACTTTCTGGTCCTATACAGTGAATCGTCTTGTTGAGCACGCCTACTCCGTCATGCCCTCCCAGGTTGTAGGCAAGGGATGGATGGATACGGACCAATTCGACATCGTAGCAACATATCCCAAGGGTACCAACTACGGCGACGTTTCGAAGATGCTGCAAGCACTTTTGAAAGATCGCTTCAAGCTGGCCTTGCGCATTGAGAAGAAGGAATCGGAAACATACGCCCTGGTTGTCGGTAAGTCCGGAGCCAAGTTGCTGCCTCCCCCACCCGATCCTCCGGCTGTCGATCCCGATGCGCCGTTAAAGCCCGATGAGAAATTTGTGGGAAATGGCGACCACAAATCCAGAGTAACCAAGAACAAGGACGGTTCCTCGACCCTCAATATGGGTGCGCGTGGAACCATGACGACCAGGATTGATATGGCGACGGGCTCCATGCATTCTGAATGGAGCAAGATTTCAATGGAGGCGCTTGCGGGAATGTTGGCGAGTTGCACAGGAAGAGGTGGGCACAAGGTTGTCGACGAAACCGGCCTCAAGGGAAATTACCAGGCCGCGTGGGATTGCCCGATGGGATTCTCGATACCGAAGAGTCAATCCGGCGGAGAAGCCTCGGATACGATGCCTTCCGACCCTGCAGGCGGTGGCGATGTGCTTGCCAAGTCCCTCGATGCACTCGGTCTGAAGCTGGAAAAACGTAATGCGCCAACGGATGTCTATGTCATCGACCACGTCGAAAAGCCTTCGGATAACTAACACCGCATAATCTTGTGTGAAAGGTAGACTCGATGACGGTGGAGACTCCGCGAAGGAATGTGCAGACACGACGGCACTGGATGAGCCGTTTTGCCCTGCTGATCGCATCCTATCTGTTGCTGTGCGTTGCCGCGAAGGCCGGTGTGTTGCGCGGCAAGGTGGTCTTTGCCGGGCGCGAGTTGGCTGGCGTGCAGGTGACGGCTCACAGCGGCGATAAGACCCAGAGCGTAATATCCGATGACTCAGGCACGTTTCAATTTACCAATCTTGCAGACGGGAAATGGCAGATTGAAGCCACACTGCAGTGTTTTGAGAGTCTCCATGCCGATGTCGATGTGAATGCAGCGGCAGCGCCGCTGCAACTGGAGATGAAGCTGCTTCCGGCGGAGAAGCTTGTGTCGCTTGCAGAGCAGGCAACGCCCGTTACAGGCAATCCCCCGGAGCAGCACGCGGCGCAGGATGCGGGCACGCAAACCGGCACGGCCGCGCGCAGTAAGGACGCGGCAGCACAACAGTTGCCTGCCGTGCCTCCTCATGAAGAGAACGAACAGGGCGCCGATGGATTTCTGATACAGGGGAGCGTGAACAACGCGGGGACCTCGGCGTTCTCTACGAGCCCGGCGTTTGGCAACATGCGCGCCGGCAAGCACGACCTTTATTCCGGCAACCTACAGATCACCTATGGCAATTCGGCGCTCAATGCGCAGCCCTATTCGCTGAGTGGAGTGAGCGTGCCGCGGCCGGAGATGAATAACGTGACTGGTTCGGTCGAGGGGCAGGGGCCATTGCATCTTCCACGCCCGATGACGCGCTCGCCTAACATCAGTGTTAGCTATAATTGGTTGCGTACAGACAATGCGCCGACCATGAACGGAATTGTGCCAACGGCCGCGGAGCGCACGGGGAACCTCGCCGGACTCACGAATGCCTTGGGACAACCGGTAACTATCTACGACCCGGTGACCGGCAGCGCCTATGCCGGCAACCAGATTCCGATAAGCACCGAGGCTGTCGCGCTGCTCAAACTTATACCGCTGCCAAATCTTGCGAGCGCGGCACAATACAACTATCAGGCACAGGTGTTCAGTCCATCGCGCGGAGACGGCGTATTCCTGTCCTTAGACCAGCGGACCAAACACGCGGGTAGCTTCTATGGATCCCTCGGACTCCACAGTATGAGTTCCGACAACACAAATCTCTTCGGTTTTCTTGACAAAACAAACACGATGAACACACATGCTGGAATTGGCTGGGGTAACTGGTATCAGGAACTCGGTATGTATGCACATGCGAACTCACTGCTGTCCGGTTTAACTTAGCCGTGTCGCCGACAAGCTCATTGCCAAGTAT
>CAZQPY010000065.1:0-27896 GCA_964595345.1 uncultured Occallatibacter sp. | reverse complement strand
CGCAAAGACTAATACTGGGCCGTAATCTAGTCAATCTTTATCTTAGCGCTTATGGTGGGGGTAGATGCCCCTTTTCCGCATTTCTGTCCTTCGATGCATGGCAGAAAACGGTATGGCCAGCAATGAGGCGTCTGGGCGGCGGCGAGCAGGTTTTGTTCCGCAAAGCCGTGCAGATGCCTCAGGCGTGGTCTGGTTTCATTGTGCGCGGGAGCAGGGAAATAATCCGCAAAACAGGAAGGATCAGGATGCGGGGAAAGTAGATGGATGCCCGGAGGATGGGAAGATGCGCTCGTTCAAAGGTTACCTAAGGTAACCTCCCTTCAGCCCTCTCACCGAGCATCGCATCCTCTCTGGGGCCCTAAGCTACTGAAAAATCCGCCGTACCCACGAAAGTAGATTACTAGTGCGCGTTTATCGTTCTGGATAAATGGGTACTTTAGTAAGAAGAAGTCACCTATTTCTCTCCTGTTTCGCTCTGCCTCTGCGTCGCTGCGCCGATAGGGGAAGAGGATCTCGAGTCGTCTGCGGGGCCCGTACGCAAAATCCACTTCCTCCATGGGGCGCTCATGCCGAAAACGGCCAGAATCTCTTTTTATGGTGCGGCAGTATTCATTCTTGCCGGCTGCTGTGTTGCCGCGTTTGCGCAGAAGCCATCTGGCCGCCTGTCGAAGCCGATCGACGACAGTGACATGATCGCCTTGCCCGGCAATGTGCACCCCATGGCCCGAGCCGAGTTCGACCGGGGCGTCGTAAGCGGCGAGACGATCCTGGACCGCATGGTTTTGCAGCTTGAGCCCTCGGCCGCCCAGCAGACGGAGCTGGACGCTCTGGTTGAGGAGCAGCACGATCCCGCCTCGCCTCTCTTTCACCAGTGGCTTACACCCGCTCAGTATGGCGCGCGGTTCGGGGCCAACGAGCAAGACGTCATTCTGGTTACCTCCTGGCTGGCGAGCCACGGCTTTACCGTCGATGAGGTTCCCGCAGGCAACCGGCAGATTATTTTCTCCGGTACAGCAGCGCAGGTCGCGGATGCCTTTCATACCGAGATCCATCGCTATCTGGTCGATGGCGTGAACCACATCGCCAACGCTCAGGACCCGCAGATTCCAGCTTCTCTGTCGGGCGTGGTCGGCGGCGTCGTTTCGTTGCACGATTTCCGCCGTCAAGCGGCCATTCAATCCCGCACAGCTCTCGGCACGCATCCTGCATACACCAGCGGCGGCACGCACTACCTGTTTCCCGCCGATTGGGCCACGATCTACGATCTGAACCCGCTTTACAAGGCGGGCACCAACGGCAGCGGAACCTCCATCGCCATTGTGGGCCGCAGCAACATCAATCTTTCCGATGTGGCGGCCTTCCGGTCGATCTCCGCTCTGTCGGCCAACGCTCCCACCGTGACGCTGGTCAACACGAACCCCGGCCTGGTGGCCGGCGATCAGGATGAAGCCACTCTGGACGTGGAGTGGGCCGGCGCGGTGGCGCCTTCGGCTTCAGTCAAGTTCGTGGTGGCTGCTTCCTCCGCAACCACCGACGGCATCGATCTTTCCGCGCAATATATCGTCAATCACGCTACCGCAACTGTGATGAGCACCAGCTATGGCAGCTGCGAAGCCGATATGGGCGTCACGGAGAACTCGTTCTACAACAGTCTTTGGCAGCAGGCGGCGGCGGAGGGGATCAGCGCTTTCGTCTCCTCGGGCGACGCGGGCGCGGCAGGCTGTTCTTCGGCGGATACCACCTCTGGCACCGGTCTGGGCGTGAATGGCTTGTGCAGCTCGCCCTACTCCACCTGCGTGGGCGGCACGGAGTTCAACGAAGGCTCCAATCCTGGGCAATATTGGTCCACCACCAACGGCACCGGCGACAGTTCGGCGCTTAGCTACATTCCGGAAAAGGTCTGGAATGAGAGCGGTTCCAACGGCGGCTCGGATCTGTGGGCCTCGGGCGGCGGAGTCAGTCAGATTTATCCGCAGCCGAGTTGGCAAAAGGGCGTTGCGGGAACCAGTGCGGCCAACGGAATGCGGGCGGTGCCGGACGTGGCATCGTCGGCTGCCGGTCACGACGGCTACATCATTGCAGAGAACGGCGCATATTACGTCTTCGGCGGCACTTCGGTGGCGTCTCCCACCATGGCCGGGGTGATGGCGCTGGTGGTGCAGTCAAAAAAAGGGGTGGGCCAGGGAAATGCCAATGCCGCACTCTATTCGCTGCTGAACGCGGCACACAACCCCTTCCACGAAACACTTTCGGGCAACAACACGGTTCCCGGCGTTACCGGCTATACGGCCAGCGGCGCTTCCTATAATCTGTCCACCGGTCTGGGATCGGTGGACGGCGCGGTGCTGGTTAGCGTCTGGGGGGGCGGCTCCAGCACCGCTCCAAGTCTCGACTTCACACTCAAGGCTTCCTCCGCCGCCGGCACGGTGCTGGCAGGCGGTTCCACCACCTTCTCAGTTAGCGTGACAGAAAGTGGAACGGCGAAGAACTCCGTTGCCCTTTCGGCCTCAGCTCCCGCAGGCGTCACTGTCAGCTTCAGCCCGGCTTCGATTCTGCCCGGCACCACATCCAGCGTCACGGTATCCGTTCTGTCTTCGACCGCGGCTGGCGCGCAGAGCATCACGATCACCGGCAAGGACACCACCGGAACCCAGAACCTGAGCTATGCGCTGACTGTTACCCAGCCACCCACCCTGGTGCTGAGCACGGCAGCGTCGACCCTTTCCGTTACCCAGGGCGCGGCCGGGACCGTTGCGCTGACCGCTGCAACCGGCGGCTCCTATACCGGCGCGCTTACTTTCTCGATTAGCGGAGTGCCCAGCGGAGTTTCGGCGAGCTGGTCCGCCAACCCGTTCAGCGCCCCTGCGGGAACCGGTAGCGACAAAGAGACTCTCACCTTGACCGCGGCCTCTTCCGCGCCGGTCGGTTCGGCGACGCTGAAGATCACGGTTGCCGGCGACGGCATGACCGCCACGCAGAGCGTGACACTCCAGGTCCAGCCGGCTCCGTCAATCCAGCTCAGCGTCTCTCCCACTTCGCTTTCCATGCAGTCGCTGGCAACCGCGACGGCCACGGTAACGGCCACACCTCTGGGTGGGTTGGTAATTCCCTCCGGTGCGGCTGGGTCTTCGATTTCGATTGCTTCCCGGCTGCCCGCGGGTGTCAATGCCACCTGGAGCGCGCCCTCGCTCTCTGCTTCCGGCGCCGTCTCTTGGACGCTGACGCTTGCAGGGAGTTCAGCGGCAGCAGCTGGAACGACCACCCTGAGCATCACCGCCCGGGTGGTCGCCAAATCCGGCAGCGCCTATAGCCAAAGTGCGTCCCTTCCGCTCACGGTAACCTTGACGCCGCCCACCTTGTCCGTGACGCCCGCTTCGGCTTCTGTTTCCGTCACACAAGGGAAATCGAGCACAGACGTATTCACACTGGCCGGAAGCGCAACTTACAGCGGGGCGGTGGCGATGAGCATCAGCGGCCTCCCGACGGGAGTCACCGCAAGCTGGAGCAGCACATCGGTGAACATGGCCAATCAGGCGGGCTCGACGACGCTCACTGTGACGGCCACAAGCTCGGCTGCGTCAGGGTCTTATTCTTTTACCGTCAAGGCGGTTGGGGATGGGTTGACCGTCAGCAAAACCATTTCTCTGCTGGTGCAGAAGGTCCCGGCGGTGCACAGGGCGCACACGCCTCCTCGCATCATGTGAGCTGCACCGCGACCGCCAGTGTCTGAACTCCGCAGTTCTGCTCTCGGTAAGCGGACTGGCGGCGGGGGGCGGCCAAGTGTCGCTCGCCGTCGCCGCAACGAGTTGTGCGTCCGCATGCCAGGTCCAGGCGTCCGCTCTCAACGAAGCGCCTGCTTCCCCAGGTTCATTCCTAGTAATCCAGTCGTGCTTGCACAGGCTGGACTATATCCGGGCCCGAACAGGGTGCGGAAAAAGGCCTTCATTTGAGTGAATCGCGGGAGCGGGATTAGCAGGGGCTAAAGCCCACGACTCAGGTTATTGGCTTTATCGGCACGACTAAAGTCGTGCCCTGTTACAAGGCCCCACGAATCGAGTATTTCCGCAGCATGTGATGGCCCTGCTTTTTGGGCAGGTATTCCGGAGGTTAAAACCCCATGCTCCCTCCGGATTTTCCGATCTTCAACTGTCGTATTCGTCCGGCTCAGGCGAAAAGTGCGAACGCCGCGGCGATTTTGGCAGGCAAGTCGGGTTGATTCTCCACCAGGTCCGGGTTGATTTCGAGCACCGTCGCGGGAGGCGCTGCAAGCGCCTTCAACCCTTCTGCCGCTACCTGCCAGTCAATGGATCCGTCTCCCGGCCACAGGTGTTCGTCCTTGGCCGCGTGATTGTCGTGCACATGGACGGAAACGATGCGCTTGCCGAGCGTGGCAATAGCCTCGCCGACTCCCGGGCTCAAATGGGCATGACCCAGGTCTAAACAAACGCCTACGTTGCCCAGGTGGCCTTCCTCGAGGATGTTGACCAAGTGCTCGGGGCTGGTGGGCTCGCTGGCAAGGTTTTCGACCAGCAGGCGCACTCCCAACGGGTGCGCAAAAACGCCCAGGTGCTCCAGCGCGGTAATCGCGTGCTCAACGGAGCGCGGCGACCAGCCGTCGTCCCGCTCACCCAGATGCAGCACAAGGTACTTGAAGGGAATTTGCTCGGCGGATTCGAGGGCCCGCTTGATCTCGTCCATGGCATTGATACGGCGGAGTTTATCCGGGTGCAGCAAGTTCAGCATCGGAGCGCCGGAGCGGCCCATCTCACGGTCCGCAAAGAGCGGGGCATGAAGGCTCCAGGCAGTCATGGGATTCGCTCGCAGCCAGCTTGCCACTTCCGACACCTGGTCGCGGCTGGTGTAGTCGAAATGCTGCCGGGCCGCGAAAATCTCCACCGCCTGCGCGCCGGACTGGGCTGCCAGCTCCAGGAGTCCCGGATGCAGCCTCTGGGTGAGGAACATATGCGTCGATAGGACTTGCTGCATGGTCACGGAGCCCCCCAGCGCCGGGCTCGCCTGGTCCTGTCCCGGACGCACATTCAATTGTCGCACTTCGAAAATGACCTAGCTCAAATTGGGGGGTGAGGAGGGTGGTTCCGGAGGCGCGGCTCACGGCCGCCGGAGTCTTGCGGCTTGACGAAACCTCGGGACGCAAGACCACGGAAAAAGAGCACCGTGGGCTTGCATCTCGAGGACGCATTACCAGGGACTGAGTCAAAATATTCAACTAAACCACTACGCGGGCCTGCGCATGCTGCGCACAAGCTGCGTTGCGTGCAATTAATGTAAGGGGCCCATGCGTGGACCAAGGGTGCAGGCTCTTGCTCCCGGTGCGTAACTTTGCCTTTGGAAAAGGACCGTATACGCAAGCGCATATGCAGTAAGAACCGGCATGCCTCAAAAACGTTGTCTCGCCTGCCCTGGTAATTCGAAAAATCCAAGGACCTGGCTGGCCTTCGCATAACCAGCCATGCCTCGCGCTCGTCAAAATAGAGGCTGGGCGGTGCCGATCCGGTTTTGGAGTAAGATCGCTCAAAAGCCGATTCGAGCCGGCTTCCTTCAACTCAACAGTCCGTAACGCAAAAGGATGGAACGACATGCAGATTCGATTCATGTACCGGATTTTTCTACTGGCAGCAGTTTTTACCTTGGGCAGCGCGGCCAGCTTTGCGCAAACGGATGTTGCGGCAAGTCTTTATGGAGCTTTCACCGGAACCAGCAGCGCAAACGGAGTTCAGCAAAGCCCATCCAATTCCGCCGGTGGGTTGATTGAGTTGCGCCACATCAGCAAGCCCTGGCTCGGTTATGAAGGTACATACTCCTACAATCGCGCCAACCAGTCCTACAGCACGGGCAATCCTCCTTGCCCAACGAATGACATCTTTTGCGGCAGCTTGTACGGAACATTCAAAGCGAATGCCCACGAGGTCACCGGCGATTGGATTGCCTCGGTCAAACTTGCCAATCTTCGCCCCTTCGCGCTGGCCGGCGCCGGCATGATCTTCGATGTACCTACCAGTGGGCAGGGAAACTTGAGTCAGTGCGCCACGCAAAGTGCGATATGCATTTCGATTCCCGGAACCACCAGTTCCTCCAGCAAGCCCGTCTTTGTGTACGGCGCAGGTCTCGACTGGGGTCTGCTGCCCCACATCGGCCTGCGCGCTCAATATCGCGGCAACCTCTACAAAGCGCCCAATCTCTCCAGCCTCTTCACCTCCACCAACAAATTCACGCAGACCGCGGAGCCCATGATCGGAGTCTATTTCCGGCTTTAGGCGGCGAGGGACATTTTTGGGTGATTTCAAACCAACCCGTCGAGACCCGTGTTCGTTTGGCTGCGGAGGGCGCAACTGGCGTTGTCCCCTTTCAACGCTCCTGTTTCCCGTACTCGGCTTCTTCATGCGATTGCACGGGTCCGCCGCAGCACCGGCGATGGTTCCCCGCCTGCGCTGTGATAACGTTGCAATACGATGTCCCTGTTTCGGGTCTGGGTTTCCCGGAACATGACAAAAACTGCCCAAGAACAGGGACCGCGTACATAGCCTAAGAATGTCTCAGCCGGATCTGATACCGCCCCTCGTGACAGCCAGCCCCGCCCCAGCGGCAGGGGTTGCGTCGGTACCCCTGCCTTCGCCGCCGATCGCCGCATCCGAGCCTGTTCCCCCGATGGCCTCGGAGGCGCAAGCGTCAGCAAGGACTCCGCAGCGCATTCCGCGCTGGCTTGAGCGCGCCGAGCTCTTTCTGCGGGTGGTCCTGCGCATGTATATCGGTTTGGCCGTCTGCTACGCTCCCTGGTCGCATCTGTTTTGGGATCAGAATCCGATCTTCCTCCAGTTCCCCACGCTTGCCATCTTTGCCGCCAACGGCGCGGTGCGCGGGATCGTCTCGGGACTGGGCATTTTGAACCTGTGGATTGCATTTCAGGACGCGCTGCGCCAACGGGAAAAGTAAGCCCAACGGGAAAATGAGTCATGAGCGAAGAAAAGCAGGCAGTAGCCAACACGGATTTGGGAGCCGGCGCCAGCGCTGCCGACCTACCGCCCGCCGCTTCCGCCGACAAGGTTCCCCCGCCTTTGACGCGCGCGCCGCTGGCCTATGAGAACTCCGCCTTCCTGAACGGTTCGGGCGGTCGCCTCATCCGCATAGTCTCGGAGTTCATGGAACCCCTGGCCCGATTCCGCCACGAGCGGATTCAGGATACGGTTGTCTTTTTCGGCTCCGCCCGCTTCCACAGCCGCGATCAGGCGGACCACGCTCTGGAGCTTCTGGAGAACACGGGTTCCTCGCGCTTGGCCCCGAGCCACGAGCAGCCCGCCAAGCCCACCGAGATCGAAGCTGGCGAGGCCTCCGAACTGCAGATCAAGCGCGCCGAGGCGGCTGTCAAAATGGCCCGCTACTACGAGGATGCGCGGACCCTGGCGGGCATGCTGACCAAGTGGGCCAAAACCCTCCACTCGGATCGCGAGCGGTTCGTGGTCACTTCCGGAGGCGGCCCGGGCATCATGGAGGCGGCCAATCGTGGCGCCTACGAAGCAGGCGGCAAAACCATGGGGCTGAACATTCGCCTGCCCTTCGAGCAGACCCCCAACCCCTACATCACACCGGCGCTCAATTTCGAGTTCCACTACTTCTTCATGCGCAAGCTTTGGTTTGCCTATCTGTCCAAGGCGCTGGTGGTCTTTCCCGGCGGGTTCGGCACGCTCGACGAGATGTTCGAGATCTTGACTCTGGCTCAGACCAACAAACTGGCCAAAAAGATCACCGTGGTCATCTACGGTTCGGAATACTGGAAGAAGGTCCTGAATATCGAGGCCATGGTCGACCACGGAACCATCTCGCCCAAGGACTTCGAGCTCTTCCAATTTGCCGACACCCCGGAGGAGGCCTTCGAACTGCTCCGCCACGGCCTTACGGAGAATCACCTGATCCCCGAATCGGTCGCATCCGGCGTTCCGGTGAGCCCGGAGGCCATGGCCGGCTGGGGAGTGGAAGACTTTGTGGCGCCGGAGATCGCCCGCAACGGACACTAATCTACTAACTTGGGGCCGGTTTCGGGAGTTTTAGGTTTTTTGCCACATTTTGCCGTGATTTCTCCCCTTCAACTCCGTGAATCTGTTGATTCTTTAGTAAATTGAACCCCTATTCGCAGTACCTTAACCGTCCATTGATGGTCTTCGCGCAATACTGTCTCCAGAAATTCCAGTTCGTCCGGGGAATGAGGAGCAATGATGGCCAATTCGACCATTTCGTACCTGTGGCGCGACAAAAACGCAACGCAGGATTTTCGCACGGGCGTTTCACTGCACAGTCACACCAACCAGTCGAAGGAAACACTGGACTTTCTCGCCAACCTGGGAAATCAATACCCCATCATTCGGCCGCTGCTCTCGCGTCTCGAGACCCGCTCCGAAGGGCTGCACGGCATCCGCGTCAACTATGCCGCCAGCTATTGGACCCCTCCCATGACTCCCAAGTTGGCCTTCGATCTGGAAAGCAAGCAGATTGAAAAGCTGGGCATGGATTCGATGGTTTCCCTCTCCGATCACGACACCATTCAGGCTCCCATGCTGCTGCGCACTGTCCCCAGCGCGCGCCAGATCCCGGTTTCGGTCGAGTGGACCGCCCCCTACGGCATTCAGTCCTTCCACCTTGGCATTCACAACCTCCCCAGCGGCAAGGCCCAGGAATGGATGCAGACCTTGTCGGACTACACCGCGAACCCGAACGACGCACGGCTCACCGAGATCCTGCAGGCCCTGCACGACGAGCCGAACGTGCTGGTGATCTTCAATCACCCGCTCTGGGATCTCTACCTGGTCGGCCAAGAGAAGCACGACTTCCTGGTCAACGAGTTCCTGCAAAAGAACGGCGTGTACATGCACGCCCTGGAACTGAACGGCCTGCGCAACTGGGACGAAAACCGCGCCGTCCGCCGCCTCGCCGAGATGTGGAACATGCTGCTGATTACCGGCGGCGATCGTCATGGGGTTGAACCCAACGCCAACATCAACCTGACCAACGCCACAAGCTTTACCGAGTTTGTGCACGAGGTTCGCCGGGAGAAGAAGAGCCATATGCTCTTCATGCCCCAATATGCCCAACCCTGGAAGCACCGCCTTCTGCAGTCCACGATCGACGCCATTCGCCACTATCCGGAGTTCCCGCAGGGCTCCCGCACCTGGGATGAACGGTGCTACCATCCGGATGCGCAGGGGGTGGTGAGGCCGATGAGCGAGATCTGGCCCAAGGGCCGGCCGCCTCGGGCAATGAGCGTCATGATCGCCATGATCCAGATGATGGGCCAGGTTCCTGTCAGCGGCGGCCTTCGGCTGGCATGGAAAGACTCGGAGCAGATGCGGCTTGCGCTGGGCGAAAACGACGGGTAAGGCTCCTGCTTACCGGCCTCGGAGCCTTCCGATTCCATCCTCGCGCCAAAACCGGCGCGGGGATGGAAAACACAGCTTCGGTCGGGACGGGTTTGACGGTCGCTGCATACACGAACCTGAACGTTTCCACCAATTTACCGTCTAACCGTTGAAATCCAGCAGGAAGCAGGGAATTCGCATCACGACATGAACGATCAAACGCCGCGCGTAGCTTATTTTCCCGACTCGTTTCACGAAGTAAACGGGGTGGCTCACACCAGCCGCCATTTTGAAGCCTTTGCGCGCCGGCGCAATCTGCCCTTTCTCTGCGTACGCGCCGGGGAGCGGGTTCAGGCCTTCGTTGAAGACGGCAATGTTTGGACCCTTGAGCTGCCGCGCAGCTTCCTCAGCTTTGCACTGGAGAAAGATCTCCGCTACGACCCCGCCTTTTTGCGCCACATTCCGCTAATCGGCGAAGTTCTGGACCGCTTCAAACCCGACGTCATCCATATCACAGGCCCCAGCGAGCTGGGCACGCTGGGGGCGGGACTTGCGCACCACCGCGGACTCCCGCTCGCCGCCAGCTGGCATACCAATGTCCACGAGTACCTGGCACGCCGATCACACTGGTTCCTGCGCCTGCTCCCCGAGCGGCAGTCCGCCGCCGCAGGTCAGACGATCGAAGACCTCACCATGGCCACCGCTGCCAAGTTCTACTCCCTGGCCCAAGTGCTGTTCGCGCCCAATCCCGAACTCTGCCAGTTGCTGGAGCGCACCGCTGGGCGTCCCTGCCACCTGATGCCGCGCGGCGTCGACGCCGAGCTCTTCCATCCCTCGAAGCGCCGTCGCGATCCGCAGGACAAACAATTCGTTCTCGGCTTCGTCGGCCGGCTTTCGATTGAAAAGAACGTGACCTTGCTGCCGCAGATCCAGCAGGAGCTGGAAGCGATGGGGATTCAGAATTTCCGCTTCCTGGTCGTGGGCCACGGGGCTGAATTGGAGGATCTGCGCGAGCGCATGCCGCGCGCCGAATTCCCCGGAGTGCTGAAGGGCGAAGCGCTTTCCGCCGCCTACGCCAGCATGGATCTCTTCGTCTTCCCCTCGCATACCGACACGTTTGGCAACGTGGTGCTGGAGGCGTTGGCCAGCGGCGTTCCCGCCGTCGTCACTCCCGATGGCGGTCCCCCGACCATTGTGAAGGAAGGCGTCACGGGCAGCATCGCGGCGGACGATGGATTTGCGGCTGCCGTGGCTGCGCTGCTGGCCGATCCGGCCAAACTCGGCCAGATGCGGGTTGCCGCGCGGGAGTACGCCCTCACCGCCAGCTGGGACTCGGTCTTCGAAGGCATTTACTCCGCTTATAACGCGATTCTGCCGCAGAAGCTGCAAGCGGCTGGATGAGCTTGGCTCCGGCTTGATTTGGCCCATACATCAAGCAGTCCCAAAATCAAAGGGGCTTTACAACCTGCGGAGAAAGGCCAGATTGCAAACGGTTGGCTGGAATTGGCCATAGCAGGGGCTAAAGCCCAATTGATTTTATTGGCTTTACCGGCACGACTGAAGTCGTGCCCTGTTACAAAGCCAGACGAAGCCGAGTTTCCCGGCGGCCTTCTTGACCGCGGACAGACGGCTTACTTTCATCAAGGTCTGGCGCACTCCAGTAGAATGATCGCGCCATGAAAGCCCTCTTCCGTAAGACGCTGAATCTCTTCGTCACCTACCCGGTGCTGTGGCTGCCATTTGTTGTTACCGAACTGCTCAGCATCGGCCTGAGCTCGTTGCACAACCTGGCGCGCAAGCCGCTCTTCGACTGGTTCGCCACCCGTCATACAGCCTACGGAGGGGAGATTCATGTCTACGACCAGGTCGCTCAACATAAAACGATGATGGCTTTGTTCCCGCTGGATTGGGGAACACACTATCTGGTCGCTTATCTTACGGCCGGATCATTGGTTCTCACTGCCGCACTCGTCGCCATGGTTCTGCACGGCGAAAAGCCCGACCTTGCCCCAGCGGTTGCGGATTTGCGCCGTTATCCAAGACGCATCGCTTTTTATGCGCTCAAGTACTGGGCGTTGTCCCTGCTCTTGTATGCACTCATCGTCCTTCCGACGAGTTCTCTATATCAGTCTCTCCCGAATCTGACCCTCACCAATTGGAACGTCATTTGGGGGAGTGGGGCATTGCTGACCATGCTTCTATCCGCGTGGATCATGGCTCCCATTTCGCTTGCTCTCCTGCGCCCCGCCGATGCCGCTCCGGTTTCCTCCGGGCAAAAGGGGCTGGCAAGGTATTTCTCGATCGCCGTAACTGTCGCTGTATTCCTGTTGGCCCGGCTGCTCGATCCGCTGATTCTCAAGCTGATCGGAAAGAATACTTATGGACACGCCATCTTCTCCTTAACTTCGCTGCCGATCCATTTACCCAGCGTATTGCTCCTCATCGCGATTGCGCTCATCGCCAGCGAAGAGCCGCAGCCGGATTTTCCTCCGCTCGGTCCGCGCATCAGGAAGATCCTAGAGCCCTTCATGCCCTTGCATTTTGGGCCCGGCGCGGACGGTCCAGACGAATAAAGCTTGTTTTTCGCGAAGAATCCCGATGAATGGTCTCAGGGGCTAAAGCCCAAGTTTCATTCTGTTGGCCTCATCGGCACCCTTCGACAGGCTCAGGGCAGGCTAGAAGTCGTGCCTGAAAAGAAACTAAAATGAGACTGGATTCCGACGATGCTGCAAGTTGCAGATTTCAAAGGGACGAGTGTATTGTTTTCGATTTCGCAAGTTGGCCCCCGCTAACGCGGGGATGGCAAGTTGGCAGGTTGGCGGCTGCATCGCCAGGCTCCGTTTCATCCAACCGTGGGTCGGCAAGGCCGGTGGATGACTGTTACAAAGCCGGGCCGAATGGAGTTCTTCCGCAGCCCGACAAGCCCCGAGGCGTCAAGTGTCTCGCCTCAGCACAGCCGGACGCCTGTTCGCAAATCCAGGGCGAACGTTTCTTCCGAATCGCTGCGCATCTCCCAGCCGGTTCCGCGCAGGACGCCGTTCTGCAGGCCGGTTACCGTCACGCCTTCATCGGAAAGCCGCTCGGACTCCCACGCCTGTCCCGGTTTTCCCGAATGCATTCCGGACTCAAGGCCCCAGGCCAGAACCGTCCGGTTGCCGACGAATAGCAGCAGCTCCTCCAACGGAGCCGGCACAAGCTGCATCACCGGCCGATAGGGAAGCATCGTGAACTCTGCGGGGGCCGTGGTGTCGATCAGGTAGGCGTACCCGCCCGCAACCGCGCACATCCAGTCGGGATGCGGCGTGGACCATACTCCGCTGGGAACGGCCGGGTCGCGGAATCCCAAGGCGCAGGTGGCCAGAAACGGCTGCGTATTCCCACTGGGGCGCACCAGCACCTCCAGCGCTCCGCGTTCCACCTCTTCCGCATGCGCCGGATAAACAAAGCTGCGCCCCGGCAGAATCAGTGGCCGCGTCGCCAGAATCTCCGCCGTCCAGTTGTGGGGGAAGCACAGGTCGGGTTTCATGGCAAAGATCCTCGTTGACGTGTTTTGGCCCCCATCCACAGCCCAATCCTGCGCCCCTACGGGGCTTGAGCTTTTTGGGGACCGCTACCCAGGACTGCGCTTCGTTTGTCCTCCCACCCCAGCGCACAAAAAGCACGCGCGCCGGGGACCCCGGCCTGGGCTATTATCCTTCCTCCCTACGGGAGGTAATGCACCTGTGCTTCCCTACGGGAGGTAAGGCGGCCCAAACATTCTTCAAGGATCCTGCCAGCCCACCCTAGCCGCAAAAACAAAGGCGCGGCTAGGGTGGGGCACCCAAACGGTCGCAAATACGGGCCGGGGCTTAGCGGAAGTGCTCCCAGCCGTGCGGTTGGAGGGGCTCGCTTCCATCGCCCGAAATCAGGGTCATTTGCGGCTCTTTGGCGCGCGCCTTGACCATCCGCCCTATTCGCGTGACGGGAACTCCGGCAATGGACCGTGGCATCCGTGCCCCGGCATGCGCCGTAAACAGCAGTTCGTAGTCCTCGCCGCCGTGCAGTGCCTGTTGCAGAGTTGCGCCCGCGTGCAAGGGCAGCGCTCCCGCATCCACTTCCGCGGAAACGCCCGACTCCTCGCAAAGGTGTGTCAGGTCGGTCGAGAGCCCGTCACTCAGGTCCAATGCCGCGGTCGCCAAGCCCTTCTTCCGTAGCCAGAGCCCCTGCGCGATGCGCGGCTGGGGCCACAGGTGCGCGGCCAGAGCTGGCGCCAGTTTCGCCGGAATCCGCGGCGGGGCCGGACGGTTTCCCCGGACGGAAGCCAGTTCCTCCAGCCGCGCCAGGCCGCAAGCTGCTCCGCCCAGCGCTCCGGTCACATACAGCAGATCGCCAGCCCTAGCTCCGGAACGGAGCAGCGCCTTGCCCCGCTCCACCGCTCCCACCAGCACAATGTCGGCCAGGGCCACCGGCGATTCGGCCAAATCGCCTCCCGCCAGCGGGGTGTTCCATTGCGCCGCCAGCGCCGTCAGCCCTTTGAAGAACCCGTCAACCCAGGGTGCTTTCCGGCCGCGGGCAATCGTCAGCTCGCGCGGAATGGCCAGCGACAGAAACGCGCTCACCGGCCGCGCTCCCATGGCCGCAAGATCGCTCAAGCCGCGGGCCAGGCAACGATGGCCCACGCTCTCGGCCGGGTGCCAGTCCAGGCGAAAGTGCCTGCCGGCAATGGTCAAATCGGTGGTTACGGCCACTTCCTCGTTTGCCCGCACCCCCAAAAGGGCGCAGTCATCGCCGATTCCCAGCCGCAAACCGCCGCGCGAGCTCCGCTGCGCGGCGGCGCGGATTTGACGCAAAAGGGCCAGTTCGCCAGAGGCTCGCACTTTACGGCCGCGCTCATTCCCTAAATGGACCCGCTCCACGGACTCACCCATGAACTCAAGGTTAAATGAGTGATAAGCCTGCGTGAGCCGAAATGGGAAAAGCACGGCTCCGAGGCCTCGGCCCAAAATTGAACCAGTTTTGAACAGGAACGCCGACGTGGTTTTCGTTGACCCGTAACCATTTAATCTGCTAGCCTGAACCAACGTTCCCGGCGCGCACACTTTGTGGCGCGCGTTTGTTTTCTGGGTTGGGCTGGACGATTTTTTTGCCTTGTGCGCCTGGTTGATTGAAGCGGCGAATTGCGACCCTGCACGCGCGGGGGAAATGAGAACAGATGCTACGCAAGCGCTATTACATCCTATTTGTTGCCACCGACGAAGACGGGCGCGTCCGTAAAATACCCCTGCCGCTTCGTTATGCATATGGATTTATAGCGGCTGCGGTGATTGGCGCCTTTACCATCGCCGGACTTGCAGGCTCCTACACGCGGATGCTGCTCAAGACCGAAAGCTACAACCAGGTTCGGCACGAAAAGGAAACTCTCCGCAAAGATTACAACCAGATGGCCCAGATCGCGCACGATCGCGATGTGCAGGTGGCTTCGCTGGGTGCTTTGGCCAACGAGGTGACCGCGCTCTACGGCCTGAAGCAGAGCAAGTTGTCGCAAGGGAAACCTGCTCCGGCCGCCGATGCGGCGGCGGCCCCGACGCCTACCACCCTGGCGCTTACCGATGAAGTGAGCCAGCAGCAGGTGAAGCTTTCCATCGACCAGTTTTACGCCCTGCGCAGCGAAGCGCTCTCCGGCCGGGTTTCCCGCGCGCTCGAGGTCGGCTTGTCGCCCTCCTTCTCGGGCGACTGGACTGTTCTGGCCGATGCTCCGTCGCTTTGGCCCGTCGAAGGCCGCGTGGGCTCCAGCTTTGGTTCGCGTGAAGATCCGATCAACGGAGAAGGCGCATTCCACTCGGGCATCGATATTGAAGCTCCCATCGGAACCCCGGTGCGCGCCGCCGCCGATGGCGAAGCAACCGGAGCCTCCATGGGGGCGGGCTATGGCCGCCAGGTGGTTCTCGACCACGGACACGATTTGCTCACCGTCTATGGGCATCTCTCCGCCATTGCGGTGCTGCCCGGCCAGCACGTCACCCGCGGGCAGGTCATCGGCTATGTTGGCCAGACGGGCCGGGCAACCGGACCCCATCTGCACTATGAAGTGCGCGTCCACAATGTTCCCGTCAATCCGCACAAGTACCTGCGCATGACCTATGAACAGGCGGCTCTGTCCGCTCCCGTTTCATTGCCCAGCAGCGGAAAATAACCTACTTCGCATGAATCCACAGACGGCTCCCATCGGCGGGGGCCGTATTTCGTTGTGATGCAAGGCCATCGCCGATCTACATGAATCCCTGGCTGTGACGCTTGTCCTGCACCGACCCTGCCCCATCCTGTAATCTTTTCTTGCCAGCTATCCATGACTACTGCCGCCCTCCAAGCTCGTTATCCGCTCACCCAGGGCGTGAATCCATGGCTCGTCACCGTATCGGTGATGCTGCCCACCTTCATGGAAGTGCTGGACACGGCCATTGCGTCGGTCGCGCTCCCCTACATTGCCGGATCCCTCTCGGCGTCAAACTCCGAAGCGACATGGGTTCTGACCAGCTATCTAGTCGCCAACGCGGTCATCCTGCCGGCGTCCAACTGGTTTGCCCGCCGCTTCGGGCGCAAGCGCTTCCTGCTGATCTGCGTCATTCTCTTCACCATTGCTTCTTTCTTCTGCGGAGCCGCCCCGTCGCTGGGCGTAATTCTGCTGGCCCGCGTGCTGCAGGGCGCAGGAGGCGGTGCATTGCAGCCGCTTTCGCAGTCCATCCTGATCGAGAGCTTCACACCGGCGAAGCGCTCCATGGCCATGGCCGCCTACGGCCTGGGAATCGTCGTCGCCCCGGTGCTGGGCCCCACCCTAGGCGGATGGCTCACCGACACCTTCAGCTGGCGCTATGCCTTTTACATCAATATCCCGGTTGGCATCCTGGCGGTGATTCTCATCTCCCGCTTCGTGCACGACCCGCCTTATATCAAGAACGCCAAGGTGGGGCCGTTCGACAACATCGGCTTCGGCCTCTTGATTGTCTGGACCGGCTGCCTGCAGATCGTACTCGACAAGGGGCAGGAAGACGACTGGTTCGGCGCCACCTGGGTGCGCTGGGCAACCGCCGCCCTAGTGCTGGGGCTTATCGGGTGGATCTGGCGATCGTGGACGAACCGCGAGGGCCTGCTGGACCTGCACGTGCTGAAGGATCGCAACTTCCGGACAGGATGTTTCCTGATTGCCATGCTGGGCATGTGCATCTACATCACCATCGCCATTCTGCCGCTTTACTATCAGGAAGTTCTTGGATACACGGCATTTACCGCCGGCCTGGTGGTCGGCCCGCGCGGCATCGGCTCGTTTATCGGCTCCCCCGCGGTCGGATTTCTCGGTTCCAGAATCGACCAGCGCAAGCTGCTTTGCGCGGGCTTCATCGGCTTCGGCGTCTGCTCCTTTATATTCGGAAGCATCAATCTCGACATCGGCCCTTACACACTGCTGGTGCCTATCACCCTGACCGGCTTTGCGCTGAGCTTTGTCTTTGTGCCGCTGGCCACTCTATCCACTTCGACCATTCCGCGCGAGGAGATGGGCAACGCCACCGGTCTCTTCAACATGCTGCGCAATATAGGCGGCTCGATCGGCATCGCCATGGCCACCACCGCGCTTATTCGCAGGTCGGCTCTGCACCAGACGGAGATCGGCGCTCACCTCGGCCCTTCGAACCCCGTGCTGCAGCAGAAGACGGCGGCCCTGGGCGGCTACTTGGCCCATCACATCGGTCCCGGCGCGGCGCGGCCCGGTTCCTATGGCGAAATGTATGGTCTGATGATGCAGCAATCGGCCCTGATGTCGTATGTGGATGTCTTTCGCTGGACCGCGCTTCTGGCCTTCTTCTGTGCCGGGGCCGTCTGGCTGTTCAAGAAGCCTTTGCCCCACGCCGCCCCACCGCCCGGCGTGCACTAAGCTTTGCGCGGCTGCGCTCGATATGGAGCCGGGATTGGCGCGACCCTGTAATTCCGGAAGACTATCTGCCCAGCCCCTGCTTTCGCGGCCGGTCCCCCAGAAAGATCAGCAAGCCCAACGCCATGCAGGCTAACGCGCAGAGACTGCTGAGTACGGCAAATCCTCCGCCTGCACTCTTGAGAGCCGGCGTCAGAGTATTCAACTCGCCGGCGACCAGGCTGCGCGCGCCCCAGACCGCCAGCGCCAGCGCATACAGCACGCCCAGAAACTGCATGACGCGCATGGAGCGGGTGGCGCGCCGGATCGCGGCTTCGCGAGCTCTCCGCTGCGCCTTGAACCAGACTTGGCCGGCGCTGGGCATTCTGTGGAGCAAGTGAGACCGTTGGGCAGACTGCTGTAACGCCCGCGCGATCTGCAGCGTCTGGGCACAGGCCAAGCAGTTCTCCGCATGGGCCAGCAGCTCAGGTGTCCAGGCTCCCGCGCGCTCGGCTTTTACCAACTCGGATTCGTGCGCGCAACCTGCGCGGTTCAAATCTGTCCGGTTCATACATTCGTCCTTTCCGGGCGAAGCAATTGGGCCGCCTTGCGGCGCGCCCGGAAGAGCAGCAATCGAATGCTCATTGTACCCAAACCCGTGGCTGCAGCGATCTCCGCGTGGCTCATGCCCTCCACGTAGGCCAGCCAGAGCAGTTCGCGCTCGCGCGGCTTCATCTGGCCCATCGCCGCCATGACATCGAGCCGCGCCTCTACGTCGGACCCGCTCTCCCTGGCCGGCAGCTCAAGGTGCGAGCTGTCGTCGATTCGGGCCATCTGGGCTAACCGGTTTTCCGATTTGCCGGTCCCGCTGCGGAAGCGGTCCCTTACCAAATTGGTGGCGATGCGAAAGAGGTAAGATTTGGTCGCTGCCCGGTCCATCACCGGCGTCTTGCGTTCCAGAAAGCGGCAATAGGTCTCCTGCACCACGTCGTCCGCTGCATCGGCGCGCCCCAGAACGTGAAACAGGTAAGCCCAGAGCGGGCGAGAAGTGGCTTCATAGAGTTCCTGAAGCCTTTCCTCGCCCGTCTGGGCACACTGCTTCTCGTCTGTTTCCGCGAACCCGTCGATCGTGCGTGCGGCTTCCATCGTTCACCTTGGGAAGAAGGAATTCATTGCGCCGCCGATTCAATCATTCAAGCGGAAGAAGTGCTTTGGTTGCGGCTTGGCGAGTCGGCCCCCGCAAACGCGGGGATCGCAAGTTAGCAAGTCAGCGGGCGCAGCGGAGGCGCATGCCGCGCGCCCCCGTTCAAGAGTCGCCTACGGCCGAATCGTCGGCTCGATCACTCCCAGCTTGCGATAGAGGAAGTACGAGGCCGCCGCCGCCGCTTCGCAGCCTACGCCGAGCGCGATGGCAATGATCCCGAAGACCTGCGGATCCTGTTCCACAAGGTTTGCGCCGCGCAGCACGCAGAGCGTTCCACCGAAGATGATGAGCATGATTCCCCAGCGCACGCAGCTCAAGATGTGGCCGTAGGGGGTCCCGGTTTCGTGGGCCAGCGAAGTGAGGAACTTCCGGCCCGACTCCGTCTCCACATACGCCAGCATGTTCTGCGGCGAATCGAACCTGGACAGAAACATCATCTGCACGTCCGCCATCACCCGCGCCACCTTGTACCGGCGCAACGAAGAGAAGATAACCCACGCGATCCAACCAAAGGTTGCAAATACCACGACAGGAACAATGTTTTCCGGCATCTGTTTGCCTCGCTTTCTTGCAACTGCTTGCACCGGTAGAACGGCGAAGCGGGGTGAATGGTTAACAGCGGGGGATACGATTTTTTTGAGGGTGCGGTTCGGGTTAGTTCCGGCATCTGGCGATCAGGCTCGGAGTAACTGGGTACGCCAGGCCCCAGGGCTGAGTTTGCCAACGCGCTTCACCTCGTTTCCCGAGGTCATCCGAACCACTGTCCTACGGATCAGGCTGGAACAATCCCCATGGCCTTGGCGTATGATTCCGGAGAAGCAGCGAAATCCATGGAGATGCCGGTTGAGATGAGCGATTTGAATGCTTGTGAAGAGAAGCAGTTCTATCGCTGTGGCGGGATAGCCGCACTGCTTTTGGCGATTGGCTACGTGGCGATTATCCCGCTCTTCGCATGGGTGGGAGCGCCTCCGGCGACCGGCGAGGCCTGGTTCCGCTACCTGCCAGGCAAAACTACGGTGTGGTGGGTGATTGTCTGGCTATCGGTCGTCACCGATTTGCTTTATCTGCCAGTCGCCTGGGCGCTGTGGATGGCTTTGCGCAAGGCGGGGACGATTCGGATGCTGTCGGCCGTGGTCTGCCTGCATCTTTTTGTCGCTCTCGATCTGGCAGTGACCTGGATGCATCACGCTTCTTTGCTGGCACTCTTCCAAAACTACTCCGGCGCCGCCGACGAGATTCATCGCGCTGCCTATCTTGCCGCGGCCGAATATGCCGCCTCGATCTATGCGACGCCGCTGTTGACCTTTTGCATTATCGTGATTCCGTCGTTGGGCGTACTGCTGGCAAGCGTCACGATGATGAAGGCAGGATTTGGGAGGGCGAGCGCCTGGACCGGGGTGATTTCGGGAGCATTCGGGATACTGTCGTTGACGGGCTTCTTTCCGTTCGTGATGGCCAACGCGCTGGGCACGACACTTTGGTTCTTCCTTGTTGGCGCGCGGTTCCTGCGGCTTGGAAGAGCAGCAGTAACATCACCCGTTGGGGCAACCGTTCGGGTCCCATAGGGATGCGATTTCCCTCTCGAAAATGGGTGCCCCCGGTGCCTCGCCTTTGGGCACCTGGGCAACCCGTCTACTTCCCGTCTCCAAACACCCTTGCCCCCGCGCTGCGCGCAGCCTCGGCCAGTTGCCGGTCAAAAGTGGCCAGGGTTGCGCCGGTGCGCAAAACAAGTTCCAAGTAAGTGGCGTCACACGCGGTGAGTTTGTAGGCGCGGGCGAGGATCAGGACAGTGGGTTGCGCCGCCGACGGGCTCATTGCGTCTTCCAGAATAGGCAGCGCTTCCAGAAGCTTCAGGAAGCCGGCCGAAGTTGAGGAACTGATTCCCCCCCTTCGTTCCGCGACCAAGACACCGTTGGCAACTTCGGAAAACCAGAGGGTTGGCACCAGGACATTGGACTTCTCGATCTGACTCAGAAGGTCATCGGCCAATTGCGCTTCGTTCGGATCGAGGCGCCGAACCAGCCATGCGAGCGTCGCCGAGGCATCCAGAACCAGTTCCATGTCCGTTTCTTACTTTCTTCCTTCGCGTATCCATTCCAGAACCGTATCGCCCGGGATGCCGTCGATCTTGGGAAACTTGCGCAGCGCTTCAACAGCCGCAGCGACCTTTGCCCGGGAGCGGTCCTGCGCAACCGGCACAAGATGGGCCACCGCGCGTCCCCGCACGGTGATCGTAAACTGCTCACCCAGCTCGACCTTGCGGAGGAATTCGGAGAGCCTTGTTTTGGCGTCAAAGGCGCCGATTTCTGTAAAAGAAGATTCGACAACCGGCATAATCCCTCCTGTTCGATCCCCAATGCGTTTCAACTAGTTCATCAACTAGTTTACTCCGAATGAGTTTTTTTCGTTGCGATTCGCTTCAAAAGGTGACGCCTTTTATCTCACCAATGGCACAAACCTGCGCTCATCCTCGTCATACCGCTCGATGCGGCCGCTGAGAATGTCGTAGTACCAGCCGTGCACCATCAGGCGGCCTTCCGACATGGCGCGCTGAACATACTCGTGGGTGCGCAGATTCTCCAGTTGAGCCAATACATTGGCGTGGGTCAGCGCGGTGTGCCGGGTCAGTTCGCCCGCGTGGCGCTCCACTTCGTGCACATGCTCCCAGGCCGGCTCCACGTGCTGCAGCCAATCCTTCACGCTGGGCAGGCCCTCCAGCGCGTGCGGAGCCATGAGGGCGCGGATGACTCCGCAGTCCGAGTGGCCGCAGACAATGGCGTGGCGCACCTGCAGCACTTCCACAGCGTATTCGATCGTGGCCGAAACGCCGCCCGCCGGCTCGCCGGCCTTGGGAATCACGTTGCCCGCATTGCGGCAAATAAACAAATCGCCCGGCTGGGTCTGCAGAATCAGGTCGGGCACAATCCGCGAGTCCGCGCAGGTGATGAAAAGTGTATCGGGCCGCTGCCCGTCGGCGAGCAGATGAAACTGGTCCTTCTTCAGCGGAAACGCTACCGCCAGGAAGTGCTTGTGTCCTTCAATCAACCGGTCCATGCTGCTCCTTGTTGGTGGTGGTCGTTTTCGCTTTTCGAGCAAGGCTTCAACAGTTGCCGATAAAGCCAACAACATGATTCGGGGTCTCACATGCCACAAGAGAGGCTGCATTCATCGAAAGCGTCCCGAAATTCGTCCCTCAGGGCCTACAGGCCGCGCTCATTCTGCGGCACTTATGGCACGGCTCAAGCCGTGCCCTTTCAAAACATTGCCCAAAATGGAGTTTTTCCGGCCTCTGTTCCAGTTCATCCTACCAACCCTTCCAACCCCTTCACCAATCGTTCAATGTCGTGCTCATCGACATACACATGCGGCGCGATGCGGATCGAATTCCCCCGCTGACTGATGAAGATGTTCTTCTGCTTCAGACGGCCTACCGGATCGGTTGCGCACACTGCCGGCATCTGCGCGCCGAACATGTGCGGACAGCGTTCGGCAGGGGAGGGAACTGCGAAGCCAAGCCCTTCCATCGCCTCCAGAATGCGCAGGTTCTTTTCGGCTAGCGTAGCGGCGATTCTGTCGACGCCCCACTCCGCGATCTGCTGCAGCGCCTTGATTGTTCCGGGCAAGGTCGTCGGAACGCACGTCTCGCCGACATCGAAGCGCCGCGCTCCGGGCAGATAGCCTTCCGAATAATCGGCGAGCGAGGTGAAATCCCTCGCGTTGTCCCGCGATATCCACGTCTCTTCCAGCGGCCGCGCATTGCGCCACCGCTCCGACACATACATCAGGCCGAACCCATACGGGCACAGCAGCCATTTATATCCGGCCGCCACCAGAAAATCCGGCTGGATCTCGTCCATCGCGAACGGCATGGCCCCCAGCGATTGCGTCGCATCGACCACGAGCAAGCAGCCAAGTTCGCGGCATCGCCTCGCCACCGGGAACAGGTCGATCACGGTGCCGCTTGTCCAGTGGCATGTGGAGAGCGCAACCACTTTCACTGCATCCGTCAAGCACTCCAGAATCGCCTGAGCCCAGCCTCCGCTCGCCGGTGCAGGAACTGTGGTCAGCACCGCGCCTGTCTCGCGCGCGGTCTTCATCCACGGCAAAACTCCGCTGGGGAACTCATCGGCCACCACCAAAATGCGGTCGCCCTTCCGCAACTGCGGCTCCACGGCGCGCGCAGCGGTGCTCAGCCCGTAACTTGCCGCGGGAATCACCGCGTAGCCATCCGCGTCGCCGCCAAACAGGTTCGCCGCAAGGCTGCGAATCATATCCGCGTCGTCGAAGAAACTGGCCACGGTGCGCTTCCAGGGCTCGCTCTTGGAGTCCGCGCCGCGCTGCAATTCCATGCGCGTCGCGTTCAACTGCGGAGCGTTATAGGCGCAGTTGAAATACGCAATCTCTTCCGGAATGTCGAACAAATGCCGCTGCGGCAGGAGAATTTCCATCTCACCTTCCTTATTTTGACGATTGTATTGCGTCGGCTGCCTTTTCCGGCATCCTGTACGTCCCTGCTGGCTCCGTCGCGCCGACTCTGCTACCTTGCTTCCATAAGCTTTCGCGGAGAAGAAAACATCATGAAAACAACTGCACTTATCTGCCTTGGCCTTTCAGCCCTGTCCGCAGCCGCAC
This sequence comes from uncultured Occallatibacter sp., assembly GCA_964595345.1. Classification (GTDB taxonomy): domain Bacteria; phylum Acidobacteriota; class Terriglobia; order Terriglobales; family Acidobacteriaceae; genus Telmatobacter. The sequence goes on along the minus strand of CAZQPY010000065.1, from coordinate 4,813 downwards.
TGCATGGCCAAGCCGTCGATACCCTCGACCCCGCACTACGCGTGCGCGTCGATCTCATCTCCGCCCAGATCTTGCAGCAGACCGGCGTTCCTTCGGCCTCGGTGGCCGTCGTCAAGGGGGGCAAACTGGTTTACACCCATGCCTATGGCTTGGCCCGCCTCCAGACTACGAATCCGGCCACGCCCGCCGAACCCGCCACGGCGGATATGCGCTATTCCATTGGGTCCATTTCGAAGCAGTTTACGGCTGCCGCCATCCTGATGCTCCAGGAAGAGGGCAAACTCTCGCTCGACGACGCTGTCGGCAAGTACGTGCCCGGACTCACCCGTGGCGATCAGGTCACCATCCGCCAGATCCTCAGCCACACCGCCGGTTACCAGGACTACTGGCCTGAAGACTACGTAATGACTCCGATGCTGCAGCAGGAGAGCGCCCAGCAGATCCTCGATACCTGGGCGAAGAAGCCGCTCGATTTCGAGCCGGGGACCGACTGGCAGTACTCCAACACCAACTTCGTCATCGCCGGCCGCATTGTCGAAAACATTACGGGACATCCGCTGATGGATCTGCTCACCGAGCGCATCTTCCGGCCCCTGGGGATGAAGTCCGTTTGGAACTCCGACGAAACCAAACTCACCCACGCCGACGCCACTGCCTACTACCGCCATGCGCTCGGGCCGTTGCGCGTTGCGCCAAAGGAGGGCCGCGGCTGGATGTTTGCCGCAGGCGAACTGGCCATGACCGCGCACGACCTGGCCCTGTGGGACGAAAGCCTGATCGCCCAGTCCATCCTCAAACCGGAGAGCTACAAGCAGATGTTCACAGAGGTCAAACTGAAGGACGGCAAGGGGACCCATTACGGACTCGGCGTCGAAGTGCTCGACCGCAACGGCCACCGCTCGATTGAGCACAGTGGCGAGGTCTCCGGATTTGTATCGGATAATGAGGTCTTTGTCGACGACGGTGTAGCGGTGGCAGTGCTCACCAATCAGGATGCCGTGGGCGCGGCTTCCACCATCGCCCGGCTGGCCGGAACCGCGCTGCTGGGCACCGCCTCGGTAGCCGATGCCGACGCCGAAAAGCAGGCGCTGGCCGTCTTCCACGATTTGCAGAGGGGCAGCATTGACCGCAGCCTGCTGGCGCGCAACCTCAGCGATTACTTCAGCGCAGAGGCGCTTGCCGACTTCCGGGAGAGCCTCGGGCCGCTGGGCGAGCCAATCGGATTCTCCCAGGCTAGCAAAGGCCTGCGCGGCGGCATGAGCTTCCGCAGCTACAACATTGTGTACCCCAACCAGCGACTGCGGCTCACTGTCTACGCTTATCCAGACGGCAAGCTTGAGCAGTACCTGATCGCTCCGGCGGAGTGAGACTGGCGGCCAAGGTCGGAGGGAGCATGGGCCTTCGCAGGCTGCGGAAAAAGGCCTTCATTTGAGTGAATCGCGGGAACGGGCTTAGCAGGGGCTAAAGCCCACGACTCATTTTATTGGCTTTATCGGCACGACTAAAGTCGTGCCCTGTTACAAGGCCAGACGAATTGAGTTTTTCCGCAGCCTGTTCAGGCCCATGTAAGCAGAAGCTGAATTGGAGCGGCCTTCAGGGTCGGGCCTTTCTTGGCTCGATCCTGAGCGCTACTTGAGTGGTGCCGCGACCCACCCGATAAAAGAAGGCATTTGCCCCTGAGGGGCTTATTCTCTGGCCTGGGATGAATTGACATTGGAGCTACTCTGCCAGGCTTCCGTTCGATCCGCAACCGGCGGAGATCGGAAGTCCCGGCACCCGTAGCTAGCAGTCAGCGATCTGACTGGCGGCGGGGAAGCGCGCTAGTGGTTATTGGATGCAGGAGATGAGGTTGAGGGCTCTAAATCATTCGGTGAATTCTCGCCGGCACCCAGGTTGCTGAATACAGAGGGCGAAAGCTGGGCCGTCACCACCACCCGGTTCCGCTTCTGCTCCACCTCCGCGGTTTTGAGCAGTTCCTTGAGGCCGGAGTTGGCGGAATTCTGCCCCAGCGGAGCCGAAATGCCCCGCGCCAGCGTGACCAGAGTGGCCAGCGACGCGGCCTCGCTCGCGGCGGCATCCTCGGTGGGCGCAATCTCTTCCACCCGCAAGTGCAGCGACCCAGCCCAGCGCAGACTGGCTACGAAGGTTGCATCGGGCTGGATGGGGAGCTTCAGCCCAAAAACGCTGATCGCGCCGCTCTCAGAAAGCGGCCAGCCGATCTGCCCCACCCCCCACGCCAGCGACAGCAGCGGCACCTCGTGAAAATGGTCGGCCAGCAGCGTGGAACCCGCGAAGGGCAGAGCCGCCGCGCGATGCCGGTCGAGCATTGAGTGGATCATCTCCGCGGTCGGATAGTTGGAAATGGCCAGCGTGTCATAGCCGATCTGCGCCACCCGCACCGTCCGGGCGTCGGAAGGAATGCTGAAGACCGTGTGCCCGGCATAGGTTTCGCGGCTGGTGGCATGCGCTTCGAGCCAGTTGTTCAGCCGCTGCCCGGTCAGCTTACCCACCACCACCATGGAATAGGCCACCGGACCGTTGGGCCCGTTGGGGTCCGGCATCCGGTGCAGCGCCACCGCAATCTGGTCCAGGTCCCGCTCCCAATCGATGCCGGTCGCGTCCACGAACTGCTGGTACTCGGGCACGCGCCTGGGCGGTTGCATGTCCTTCTTGAGGAACGCCCGAATTGGCTTCAGGTTGATGTACACAATGCCGTCCGACTCGGGCAGCAGCCGCGCCGCCTCGGGGGGGGCCTTGGAGCGAAGAAAGATGGCCACGGCCAGCATTACCAGCACCGCGGCCACCACTTGCAGCGTTCTACGTGTGCGCTTTTTCATGGGGTGCCGTCAGAAACAAGGTATCACCCTCACCTGAAGGTTAACCTCGTTCCCACCAGCATCCATTTTGCAGTCCCAGCGGTTAGTTTCTACCAAAATCAAAAACCCTACTATTGCTGGAAGCCGCTGCACCACCGTAAGGTGAAGCAACGATGCCCTGTCCCGCAGAGGAAATAAAGCCGTATTCGCCCGGTTGCAGCGCCCCGTTCAGCATGACTTTGTACACGCCCGGCCGCAGCTTGGTATAGGTAAAGCTGGTCACGGCTTTATCGTCCGTTCCGCCGGATGCGCCAAACACATTCGCCGACCCCGTTACGGTCTCCCGCGTCGAGCCTTTCACGTCGAATTTCAGCAGAGTGTATTCATTGGGTGTGCTGGTGCCCCCAAAAGGAGTCGATGCATGGCTCAGGCCAGCACCTTGCTCCTCGAAGTAGAAGTAGAAAACCGGTTGCGGAGCACTGACTCTGGCGTTGGCATGAGCGCCACGCAATACCGCCTTCATTTTGACCTTGGCAATGCCATAGGTCATCGCCGAGGTCAGCATGCCGCCGGTCTTACCCTGGGTATACACCGAGGGCTCCAGCATGGTCATTTTGGAGCCTGCCGCTGCCGAATCGTCATAGATGTAAATGCCCGCTTCGTGCGCGGCAGTCGGGTCGTCCGAGTTTCCCGCACTGGCTGGCGCCGTTGCGGGCGCCGTCGATGCGCCACCAGTTCCCTTCAGCACAATCGCCGTTACCACCTTGTCACTGGCCCCGGCGCTCTTCAGGGCGATCAGCGCGGTGGCTGAGGTGTCAAAAGCTCCCGGCGAGGCGTTAATCGTCGAAACAATCAAATCATCCGACAATCCGGCCCTTACGAGCTTGATCACGGAGTCGTTGTCGATCGCCTGCTGTGCGGTCAGAAATGAGCACATTACAACAAATAGAAGGGCGAGAAAACTCTTGCGCATCCACTTTCTCCTTGATTAGAAAACGGCATTCGTGTTTGGGTGGGTCATTGAATGATCTATTCCGGGTCGGGCTCCATGCAAGATCTTTCTATTCTTTGTCGGCATATTCAATCCCGAATTAGTGCGGGGCAGAGCTATGAACTGCCAGATTTCGGCGCAGTGAGCATCCGCGGCAGGAAGCCTGAGGTCACCTTGCCGGCGAGTTGAACGAACATGGCGGGGAGAGATGCCCCATCTTCGACCTTTGGCAAGTCAACTCCAGAACAGGAACAAAACCTCCGTCTTGCCAATCCGTTGCTGTGCCTGGCGATCTGTTTTGGACTTCCCGCGCAGTTCTGGCTCAGTTTGCGGAACGAATACGATTTGCGCCTGGCCGCAGTCAGCCCGCCGCTCAAATCACTCAAGCCCCGGGCCGCTTGAAGGGACGCGTTGGAATGAACGGGTTTACGGTTTGCGGAGAGGTGGCGCGAATTTGAGTGGAGTACTTGATTGGGCCTTGGCAGGGGCTAAAGCCCCATTCATTTCATTGGTTTTATCGGCACCCTTCGACAGGCTCAGGCAGGCTAGAAGTCGTGCCCCGATAAGAAACTAAAAAGAGACTGGATTCCGACGATGCTGCAAGTTGCAGATTTCAAAAGGACGAGGGTATTGTTTTCGATTTCGCAAGTTGGCCCCCGCTGACGCGGGGATGGCAAGTCGGCAGGTTGGCGGCTGCATCGCCAGGCACTGTTTCATCCATCGCGGGTCGGAAACACCGGTGCCGGACTGTTACAAAGCCTGGCCGAACCCCCGGTCTAAAAAGCCGGGCTCTTGATCCTGGAACCCTGCCCCCCAAGCCTGATTTCTGTCCTTTCTCCCCTAGTTCCCGGATTTGCTCCACGGCGCTCAGTATGCTACCTTTACTTCTGTGCCGTGGTTCGCGTGATGCGGAAGTGTGCTTACGCGAAACAAAGGGTTCCGGGCAGTTTCCGGGTGGAATCGGGCTGGCGTAGCTCAGCTGGTAGAGCATCTGATTTGTAATCAG
>CAZQPY010000064.1:0-28267 GCA_964595345.1 uncultured Occallatibacter sp. | reverse complement strand
TGGTAGGACAGCCGCCTCTGGAGCGGCATATCGGGGTTCGAATCCCTGGGGGGCAACCACTGATCTGCACGAAGCCGAAATCGCAGCGTTCAGTTCCCCCTCAATCCCTCCCGGTAATCACGCAAAGCGAAAACAGTTCCAGCAGGATTTCTTCGTCTTGGATGTTCCGATTGCGGGTCTTGGGTCTCGTCTTGCCCCTATAACCGGGCGCTGACGCCGGCTACGGAGGCTTCGAACGGCAGGCGCGCGAGGCCAGACTCAAAGGGGCTCCCCGGTCTCACGCAGTGTCCGGCAATAGCAAAAGGTCCCAGGTCTCGTTTCGAGCGCCTGGGACCTTGTGTCTTGGAGAATGGCAGGAGTTATTTAGGTTCGCGCCCGCGGAGCCGCCGTCGAATCGCGGACAACGAGACTGGTGGAAACCAGGAACTCGCGCTGCATCTTCGCGTTTTCCGGCTCTTCCGCCTGCAGCCGAAGGGCTTCAAATGCGGCCTTTGCGAGATCCGCTCGGGAAAGTCGGATGGTGGTCAGCGGCGGCAGGGTGAATTCGGCAAAATCAATATCGTCCAGACCGATCACCGAGAAATCGTGCGGCACGTGCAAACCCTTCATATAGATGGCCCGCTGGACGCCAATGGCGGTCATGTCGTTGGAGCAAACAATCGCGGTGGGGTGCTCATCGAGCGCCAGCAGTTTCTCAAAGCCCACGACGCCACCCTTCAGCGTGTGGTCGCACTCGATGATCCAATTCTTTCGGATCGGGAGCCCGGCAGCCTCCATGGCGGCGCGGAAGTCGTTTTCGCGCGTGATGGCGGAGTGCAGGCTGTGCGGTCCGGCAAGGAACGCAATGTTCTTGTGCCCGAGATCCAGAAGGTGACGAATGGCGGCATGAATTCCGGTGCTGTAGTCGAGCAGAATCGTGCTGGTCTTGGGGTTCTCTGGCTTGAATTCGGCCAACACCATGGGGATGTCGTTCAGCGTGAGCTGGTCGAGGATAGGTTCTTCCTCTCCGAAGGTGAGCATTGCCACACCGTCCACCTTGCGCTCAAGCATGCGACGAACGCAGGTGGTCAGCTGCGCCGGGTCGCTGTTCGATGAGCTGACCAGGATCTCGTAGCCATGAGCGACCGCGATCTCTTCGAAGCTCTGGATCAACTCAGGAAAGAAAGGGTTGGTGATGTTTTCGACGATGATCCCAAACAAATGGCTGCGTCCCGATACCAGCGTGCGGGCGTGGGTGTTCGGGTAGTAGTTCAGCTGGTCAATCGCTTGCCACACGCGCTTGCTCAAACGCTCACTGACGGCCGGAGACCGGTTGATGGTGCGCGAAACCGTGGCAATGGAAACCTTCGCCAGCGCGGCAACGGTCCGTATGTCCGGTGTCTTCAAAACAGATTTTGCGGATGTCTTTCTAGCCACGGAGAAATCCTACTTCAGTAAGCGATCAATGTGAGATTCATGTTACAGGATCGTTGCGCGATGCGCTGTGTTCGGCCTCATTCGCTGTCTGAAATGAGAAGGCGCAGATCGCGAAGGTTCTGGCCCGTGGGACCGGTTACAACGGCATCTCCCAAGGCGGTGAACATCGGACACGCATCGAAGGCTGCCAGAGACGACTTGAGGTGGAATCCAAAAGTGTGAGCGCGCGCAACGGTGGTGGGGTCGGCCACGGCGCCGGCCGATCTGGTATTTCCGTCAATTCCGTCCGAGCCGGCGCTGAAGACTGTGAGCGGTTCGCCCGGGTGTTGTTCCAGTTCCAACGCACAGGCCATCACAAACTGCTGGTTGCGCCCGCCCGCGCCAGGAGCGCGGTCCATCTTCACCGTAACCTCACCCACAGAAATAAGGCAGAGCTTCGGGTGAACGGCCCGAAGCGCATGGAATCGCTCCAAGAGGTAGCGGGCCGCATCGGCGTAGTCCCAGTCGTCGCAGCTGTTGTCGACCACCACGTGGAAGCCCCTGCTCTGCGCCTGCGCGCGGGCGCTTTCCACCAAGTCGTGGCTCGACAGCAGGATTTCAAAAACAGAATCTCGAAACGCCGGATCCTCGTCCGACATGGCCGTGGCGGCCGTCACCCGGCGCTGCGGCTGCGTTCCGGTCCACGGCATCCGTGGAAAAAACGGAGGACGCCATCCCTTGTTTCCAGGCGACTCGGGCAGGTCCTCGCGTTCGAAAAAGGCGCGAATCGACGCCGGGAGCTTCGCCGCGAGATCGTATTTGGCCAGCAGTTCGCGAACCTCTGCGACGGTGGAGTGATCCGGAGATGTGGGGCCCGACGAGAGGGCGTCCAGGGTGCGCAGCGGCACGTCGGGCACGAGCAGGCTGATCTTGGCCGCCTCCGGCGCCGCTATGGCCAGCCGTCCGCCTTTGACCGCGGAGAAATGCTTGCGCAGTGTGTTGATCTCGTTGATCGGGGCACCCGAGGCCAGCAGCAGCCGATGGAATTCGATGGTGTCGTCGAGGGTGATATGCGAGTCGAGCGGAAGGTCGAACATCGCCGACCCGCCCCCTGAAATCAGAAAGAAGATCAGGGTGTCCTTTTTTGCCTTCTTGAGCAAGGCCAAGGTGGCGCGGGCTGCGGCGAACGACTCCTCATTCGGGGACGGGTGGCCGCCTTCGAAGTACCGGAAGCGCCAGTTGCGCTTTTTGACAGGCTGATTGAAGCAACAGATCCCGCGCAGCCCTTTGCGGCGCTTCATGCGGGTCAGCAAGGTTTCCACCATGGGGCCGGCCACTTTTCCCAGGGCGACGACGAAGATCCGCTTGTACGCTGCGAGATTGATGTCGGCAGGACCGCTGCCGTCGGGAAGCAGCCGATGCAGGGTGTTGCCGTCGAAGTGCATGCGCCGGTCGAAGGCGGATTCGATATTGCAGGTGGCTAGCGCACCTTTGAATATCTCCGTTGCAGTAGAGTGCAGGGCCTCGAAAACAGAGTCGCTTACCGGAGTCATTGTGTTTGCTCCTTCAGCCAACCGGCAAGCGCGGCTTGCATGGGGTCCAGTTGGTCTGTGAAAAAGTGATCGGCGCCTGGGATCAGCAGCAACCGCTGGGGATGGGCGGCAGACGCCGAAAGCTGGGTCAACGTTTCCGCAGGCCCATACTGGTCGAGATCTCCGCTGAGAAAGAGCTTCGGGGTGGTGCAAGAGGATAGAAACGGGTAGCAATAATCTCTGCCTTCGGCATGGGTGGGCAGTCCGAGAGCAACCAAGGCGCGCAAATTGCTGGGCGCGCGGTTGGCATTGTTTGTGCAGCAGGCCCCCAGGATCATCGCCGCGCCAAAGCTGAATCCAGCAGCGACGATGGGGCGATTGTATTCGTTTTCAAGCCATTGGATGGCTGCCAGCACGTCTTCCGTCTCTGCCTGGCCGTCATGTTTACCCTGACTGAGTCCCGTGCCGCGGAAATTGAAACGCAACACTGGCCACTCAAATCCCCATTCCGAGGCATTGAACACTTTCATGGCTCGATATACCACCTTGTTGTGCAAAGTGCCGCCCCCCATTGGGTGTGGGTGGCACAAGAGCACCGCGAAGGGGGCGCCTGGGGCGCCCTCATTGAGAATCGCCTCGAGCTTTCCCTTCGGACCAAGCAGATCCACGTTGCGCAAAGGTGCTCGCGCCAGGGAGAGCGAGGAGTTCGCGTTCGAGCAGAGCTGTACAGGTGCAGTGGTCATGCCACTCCTCATTTTACGCGCAAAAGCTGAGCATTCATTGCATCCAAGTGGTTGTGCCCGATACTGGAACAGAATGGGGAGCGCACACGGTCGCTGCTGCTCCGTGGATTTAGAAAGATGAGGAACGTTTACGCTATTCTAGCTATATTATGAACGATTCTCAGGCGATTGCCCCGATTGACCCGGTTCAGCTTACCCGTCAGCTGTGCGAAATTGAATCGACTACCTACAACGAAGGCGCGGTTGGCGATTTTCTGGCAGATTTTCTTGCCGGGCGCGGCTGGGCGGTCGAAAAGACCCCGGTGCCACAGCCCAATGATGGCATTCAGGGTTGTCCGCGATGGAACGTTTACGCTGGAATGGCAGGAGAGAGCCCCGATTTGGTCTTTTCCACCCACATGGACACGGTGCCGCCCTATATTCCTTTCAGCGAAGACGAAGATTTCATGTATGGCCGCGGAGTTTCGGATGCCAAGGGCATTCTTGCCGGCCAGGTGGCCGCGGCAGAAGCGCTGCGGGCCGAGGGATTCAAGATCGGGATGCTCTTCGTCTCCGGAGAAGAGCGCGACTCAGCCGGCGCCCGCGCAGCAAACTTAACTCCCAAGGGCAACCGCTACCTCATCAATGGAGAGCCCACCGACAACCGCTTGGCGCTGGCCTCGAAGGGCGCCTTGCGCGCGTCGCTCAAATGCACTGGAAGGATGGCGCATTCCGCCTATCCCGAGTTGGGCGACAGCGCCGTCCACAAGTTGGTTGAAGTCTTGGGTAAGCTGGTTGCGCTGGAACTGCCGGTGGACGAATACGCCGGTCCGACCACACTCAACATCGGACAGATTTCGGGCGGACATGCGCCGAACGTGATCGCCGACCATGCCGAGGCGCAGGTGCTGGTGCGTTTGGTTGGGGATTCCGCGCCGGTTCGTGCCGCGATTCTGGAGGCTGCCGCGGGGATCGCCGAAGTGTCCTTTACGCTCGATCTTGCTTTCGTGCGCCTGCGGGCGATTGAAGGGCTGCCCACCATGATCGCCAAGTTCGCCACGGATATTCCAATGCTCACCAACTGGGGCGAACCGCTGCTGCTGGGACCAGGCTCGATCCATGTGGCCCATACGCCGGACGAGAAGCTCTCCAAGAAGGAATTGGGAGAGGCCGTCGAACTTTACGTCAAGGTAGCCAGGCAGTTGCTGAAGTAGGGAAGCGGGAGCTCCCGGCGCCTGGGCCAAACGCGATCTTACAACTGACCTTTTCGCGGCAGATCGATGCCGTACGCCCGCTCACCTCCCTCTTCGACGGCGATGAATGTCAGGATCGTCCCTGGCAAGCCGAAAATGAAGGCCAATGTTCGCCAGAGCACGCTCGGATTATCCTGCGCACGCATGCCGGCGAAACTGATATTTGCCAGTATCCACATTCCTGAGATGCCTGTATCTCTGATTTGAGACTCAGAGGTCGCGCTCGTCTGGGCCAACGCTGCAGACGCGCAGATGAGGCCGAAGAGAATGATCGCTAGATAACGACGAAAATGAGTTTGTCGCATTCGCTTCTCCGTTCGTGTTACTTGAAGCCCGCGTGGTCCGAATCCATACTTATCCGTCAGTTTCGCGAAAAACCGGCCAGAGCTGGCGGGAGCGCTTTGAGGTGCTTGACGCGCGGGCGCGAATCGTGACGCATCCCCACGTGCAGGCGGACAATTTCACCCGGTTCCGCATGGGCGCGAAAGATCGCTTTGGTCCCGTCGTAACTCGCGGGCTGGGGATCGGAGTCCACCTTCCAGTCCTTGGGAACAACGTGCGCAATCACAAAGACGACCGGCGCATCTGAACTGTTTTGCAGGACGTATTCCTGTTCTCTGATCGCGACGTCCCACTGGCGCAGTTCATTGCCGGAAATAGCCTCCTCCCTGTGATGCGAATCGAGGATGGATTCCAGATGGCAAAAGTCGTGGAAATACGCCTTCTTAGGCTTGACGCCCGGAGTCGCGCCCGCAGGATAGGTAAGAAACGCGCAGGTCTGATCAACGAGGATCTCATGCACCGGAAGGACATGTGCTGGCGGTGCGATCTGCCACGGCGGCGGCACGGGGTCCGGCTGCTGCTGAGCCTTGCAAACCCCAGGCGCAATCACACAAAACAATAGAAAGGCCGCAATGAGCTTGATTCCAAACATGGCAATATCCTAGCACCGCCGGATGGGTTCCCGGTCGATGAAACCCGCTGCCTTTGCCTCAAGCAAACCAAAACATGGAATCGATCCTTCGTAAGAAGACAGATAGGTCCGGAAGCCGCATTCATTTCTAACGGAGTCATGAAGAATGCAACAGGATTCCGGGTTCAAGCACTCCGATCGGAGCTCGCTTCGGCTGCTGTTTCCGGCGTCTAAACCTGCGATTCATATCTGTTCCGCGCGTTTCGAACGCCGGAATGCGACGCAAGTGTCAACACGTCTCGCGAAAGAAATCCTTGACACAGTAACGGAATCGAGGCTACGTTCAGTTACTGTTTCAATGCTCCCAACAAATATTCCAGACCGGCCCCCGTGTCACAAAGTCAGCCCATTGTTCCATCCAAATTCATAAGGAGAGGTCAATGAATTTCCGACTGCGCCCCCTCGTCTATGTTGTTGCCCTCGCGATGCCACTCAGTATGGTGGCGGCTACGCAACACGAGCCATTGGATCGGCTTCTAGCTCCGATTGTCGCCTCCGAACGTGCAACGACCAACGGCGTCCACCCGCTTGCCACAAAGCAGAACGATCTTGGCCGGGTGAGCGGATCGCAAACCTTTCACCGCATGGTGCTGCTGTTGCAGGGAAGCGCGGCGCAGCAGGCGGACCTGACGCAACTCTTGAAGGATCAGCAGGATCCGAAGTCGGCCCAATATCATCGGTGGCTCACGCCCGCCGAGTTCGGCATTCGTTTCGGTCCCAGCCAGAACGACATTGCCAAGGTCAACGACTGGCTCACGCAGCAGGGATTCTCCGTCGAAAAGCCTGCCAATGGCCGCCGCTTCCTCCTTTTCACCGGCACAAGCGCGCAAGTTGAGTCGGCGTTTCAAACCGAAATGCATCGCTACTCGGTCAACGGCAAGTCGTATTTTGCAAATGCAAGGCAAGCCAGCATTCCAGCCGCGCTCTCGCCGGTGGTCAAGAACATCGCCACGCTGGACTCCTTCTCCAAGGCCTATCCGCAGTACTCTCTTGCAGCCAATCCCAATATTCTGGTCGGCGGATATTACTACACCGGACCGGCGGATCTGGCCGCAATCTACGATTCAACACCGCTGAAAACTGCTGGTGTGCAAGGGCAGGGCCAGGCCATTGCGCTGATCGAAGAGAGCAATATCGATCCGCAGGATGTAACGGATTTCAGAACAGTTACTGGACTTCCCGCGGCGACCCTGAATGTGATCGTGAATGGACCCGATCCTGGCAAACTTCCCGGCGAGGAAGATGAGGCGATTGCCGACGTCTCCTATGCGGGAGCCTTTGCCCCGAGTGCCACCCTGGACTTTGTGGTCACCGCTTCCACCGAGTTCAACAGCGGCATCGATCTCTCTACGCTCTATGCGGTTGACTTTGACGTTGCGCCCATCACTTCGCTGAGTTACGGCGGATGCGAGACACTGAACAATTCCTATTTCCCAGGGACGGAAACGTTGTACGGATATGCCTACGAACAGGGTGCTGCCGAAGGCATCAGCCATTTCGTATCCAGCGGCGACTACGGCGGCGATGCCTGCCTCTACACCGGACTGAGCGCCGGCTATGGCGTCAATGCGCTCGGCTCTTCACCGTTTAACGTCTCGGTTGGCGGAACGGAATTCATCATGCCCAACCCGGCCGCCTATTTTCCGCCCCCGAGTTATACGGCAACCGCCTATGTTCCCGAGAGCACATGGAACGATTATGAGAACCCCTATGATGGCCGTCCCCTGGCTGGCACGGGCGGTGTTTCTTTGACGTATCAAAAACCGGCTTGGCAGACCGGCCCCGGCGTTCCTGCCGACGGCCAGCGCGATGTCCCCGATGTCGCACTGGTGGCCGGCGACAATCTGGCCTATCTGGTCTGCGAACGGGATATCGGCGGAGACTGCTCGAAGGGGCTCGCGATCGGTCTTATCGGCACCTCGCTTGCCGCGCCCTCGTGGGCAAGCATCCAGGCGCTCGTCAATCAGCAGAACGCACTTGTCGGCGGCGCCGGCATCCCAAATCCGACCTATTACGCGTTGGCAGCGGGCTCCAAATCCCCCTTCCACGACATCACCCAGGGAGACACGAAGGTCCCCGATCCCGATGGGCAGTTGGTTGGCTATGCAGCCACGCCTGGATTCGACCTTGCCACCGGCCTCGGCTCGGTCGACGTCAACAAGCTGGCGACCAACTGGATGCCTCCGACAGGCGCCGGCAATGCGACCGTTGCCCTGACAGCGAGCGGATCGACCATTACCCACGGAGATCCGCTGACCGCGAATGTCTCGGTGACCTCCAGTGGATCGACGGTGCCCTCCGGCGATGCGGCCATCATGGCAGGGGCGCAAGGGGTTATCCAACTCACGCTGGATTCAACAGGCAGCAGCTCTTTCGCCTTTGGATCGACCAGCGGAGTCGAGTTGCCCGGTGGCACGTATAACCTGACTGCAAGGTATGCGGGCGATGCAAACTTTGCTCCGGCCACTTCAAGCGCAGTCGCAATCACCGTCAACCCCGAGCCGACTACAACCCTGGCTGCAAGCAATGTTACGTCCTCCGTTCCCTTCGGAACCGCGATCACCCTCGGCGCCGAAACCGTGGGCAACAACAGCGGCACGAACTATGTTGTCGGCGGTACTTACACGTTTACCGAGAACGCCGCCACGCTCGGGACAGCCAGCGTATTCCAGCCGGGTGAGAGCTTTGCTTTCACCAGTACAGGTGTTGCGGCAAGCCTTACGCTCTCCGGCGCGAAAGCTCTGGGGGCGGGCACGCACAGTATTGTCGCGGCTTCGCCAGCGGCGAGCGCGAGCTTCCAGGCCAGCACTTCCGCCCCGTTGACGGTAGCTGTTTCACAGGGCACCGTGCTGGTATCGCTCACGCCGGATCACACCACGCCCGCTCCGAACTCCACCGTCCACCTGCTGGCGAGTGTCATCAACTTGTACGGCACCGGCGTTCCTGTAACCGGCAACGTTGACTTCTACGATGGCGCCACCAAGCTGGGTACAGCGGCTTTGCCGGCCACAGCCGATTCCACCGGGGCGTTCGATGTCACGCTTCCGGTCACCTTCACCACTTCGGGACTTCACGCTCTGCAGGCTGCTTATGACGGCAGCACAAACAACGCTGCCAATGTTTCTGGCCTGGTCAACGTGACGGTCGGCGGAAAGAGCACAACCAGCACAACGATCCTTGGGACGGGCTTTGGCCTTGCGGGGAATGCCGTGTCCATCACGGCAACCGTAACGGCCGACTCCAATGGAACCGCTCCAACAGGCTCGGTGACCTTCACCGATACCAATGTCGCCTCCGGGTCCGGAACCGTGGTTGGAACGGCGACCGTAGCAAACGGCAAGGCGACGCTGACCACCTCCTCGCTCACAGATGGCAATCACCTGATCACAGCCACCTACGCGGGAGACACCAATTACTCCGGTTCGGTCTCCGATTCCATCTCCGAATACATTGGGGACTTCACCCTGGCTGCCGGCTCGTCCACCGCTTCGGTTACAGCGGGACAGGCTGCTGCTCCCATCACCCTTACCTACACCGGATCCGCCGATTTCACCCTGTACGGTGGCCTGTCTCAGTCCTCCCTGGGAGTCACGCTGGCTTGTTCGGGGTTGCCCACCGGCGCTGTGTGCTCGTTCTCTTCGAATCCGATTATGCCCACGGATACCTCGAAGGGAACCACGACGGGTACGACCGCGCTGACCATTACGACAACCGGACCGACGTTAACCAAAGCCTCTCTGAGCAAGCCAAAGAAGTTCTTTGACGGCGGATTGCCTGTGGCCCTCGCGGGGGTGTTCCTCCTCGGCATGCCTTTCGTTTTCCGCCGCCGGCGTCTATTCTCCGCGTTGCTTGGTCTGGCCATGCTCGCGGCCCTCGGGAGCATCGCAGCTTGCAGTACTTCCGGAACGAGCTACAACGTGACGAACCCCGGCACGCCCGCCGGCTCTGCCACGGTTACGGTCACTGCCACATTCAATGGAGGCACGGCGTATGGCTCGCTCTCTCACACTTCAACCATCGGCCTGACCGTGGTTTCGGCCACCGGACAGTAGCAATCAAGACAGTAGCAATCAAAGCAAAAAAAGGGCCGGCGCGGAAGCGTCGGCCCAGTCTTTGCCGGAGACTCGCACCCTTCCAGACGCGCTCACCGGAAGCGCGCTCAATCCTTGTGAAAGTGCTTCCAGATTCCCTCTGCGGTCTTGGCGGGAACCACCGCGGCCAGGGATTCCGCCGTCGCTTGTTGCACATCGCGCAGGCTCCCGAAGTGGGTGAGCAAGCGCTGGCGGGTTTGTTGTCCCACGCCAGGAATATTCAGCAACTCAGAATCGCGGTCCCGCATGGCGCGGCGCTGGCGGTGATAGCCCACCGCAAAGCGGTGACTCTCGTCGCGGATCACTTGCACCAGGTGCAGAACCGGGGAGCGTCGATCGAGGATCACCGGTTCGTCCTCGTTCCCGTACAGATAGATAATCTCTTCGCGTTTGGCGATGGACGCCAGAGGCTGAGTGGTCAGTCCCAGCGACTCCAGTGCGTCGGCGGCGGCATGAAGCTGTCCAAGTCCGCCATCCACCAGGATCAGCGAGGGAAGCGCCTGTTTTTCCTCTTGCAACCGGTGATAGCGGCGATGAACCACCTCGCGCATGCTGGCGAAATCATCCACTCCCTCGACCGTCTTGATCTTGAACTTGCGATAGGCCTGCTTGTTCATCTTGCCGTCTTCCCACACCACCAGCGAAGCCACGGTCTCGGCGCCTTGAATATGGGAGATGTCGAAGCACTCAATGCGCTTGGGCAATTCGGCAAGCATCAGGGCGTCCGCAAGAGCTTCCTGGATGGCCTTGCGGGAAGGCTCAAGAACCCGGAAGCGCTGGATGTAGGACTGCTTGGCGTTTTGCGCGGCGAGGTCCACCATCGATCGCTTTTCGCCGCGCAAGGGAACCGCCAGCTCAATGCGGTGGCCGGCGCGCTCGGTCAGCATCGCTCCCAAGGCTTCGCGGTCGTCAAAATCCGCGGGAACCAGGATGGTGCGCGGAACATAGTGCTGATCGATGTAAAGCTGCTTGAGCAGAGCGGAAAAGACCGGGCCGGGATGGAAGCCAAAGCCGGTCTCGGCAGAGTCGAGCACCACCTGCCCATCCGAAGAGTCTGCGGTTGTCGCGGAACGACGCTTGGCCGCCTGCTTGCTCTTTGCCGGTGGAATCTCTTCGTCCATCTCTTCGCCGTAGGCCTCGAAGATTTCCGGCAGTTCGTCCCAGAAGAACTCGCGCCGGTCAACGATCTGTCCGGCCCGGACGTGGAAGAGGTCGATTGCCAGGCTGCCGTCCTCGTAGTGATAGCCAAAGACATCGGTGTCGTCGTTCATCGCGGCAGTGGCGGCGCGCTGCTTTTCCTGCAATTGATGCACGGTCGTTATCTGGTCGCGCAGGCGCGCCGCCGCCTCAAACAGCTCGGACTCGGCGGCCACCGTCATGCGCGCGGTCAGGGTGCGCTCCAGCTCGGCGTGGCGGCCTTCCAGCATCATCTGGGCATCGCGCACTGCGGCTTTGTAGATCTCGGGAGTGGTCAATTCCTGTACGCAGGGACCAAGGCAGCGGTGAATGTAGTACTGCAGACAAGCGCGCTGGTGATAGCGCGACAGATCGACCTTGCAGCTCGGAATCAGGAAGCTGCGGTGGATCAACTCAACCACGCGATATGCCAGGCTGCTGGGAAAATACGGGCCATAGTAGGCTGAGCCGTCCTTGCGCAACCGGCGCGTCACAAATACCTTGGGAAACCTGTCGCCCATAGTGAGCTTTACATACGGATAGCTCTTGTCGTCGCGCAGCAGAACATTGAAGCGCGGCTGGCGCTCCTTGATCAGGTTGTTTTCCAGCGCCAGGGCTTCGCGCTCGTTCCCGACCAGGATGTATTCCAGGTCCACCGCCTCGCGCATCAGAGAGCCGGTCTTGACGTCCGCCTGCGACGAAGCCAGCAGGTAGGAGCGGACCCGCGCGCGCAGGTTGATCGCCTTGCCCACATAGATGACCTCGCCCTCGGCATTCTTGTACAGGTACACGCCGGGCTGCATGGGCAGGCTGCGGATTTTCTCGATGAGATCCATGGAAAGCCTGAGCCTAGGATAGCCGGTGGAGCAGAGGACGGGGAGCCTTGCAGCTCCGATCGGGCATTCCTTACCTCTTCAGGTAAAAAATGCATGAATCGGGAACGCGCCATCCTCGACTACGGGACGGCTATCTTTCTCATTTGCAACGATATGAGGAATTCGCCGTGTTTGGCCAGTGACCTGCCATCAACCCAGCCAGAAGAGAGAGTCACCTCCGCGGGCGGATGCTTCCGCCGGATGGATGTGTCGGGAGAGGAAAGAGGGAATGAACGTTCGGCAGCTTGGACATATCGGATTCATAGCGGCGTTTGCGGTGATTGGCGTGACGGGATGCGCAACCAAGAAATACGTGTACAACCAGACTGCGCCCCTGGTGGAACATGCAGGCCAACTGGACGAGAAGACGGCAGCGAACAATCGCCAGATTCACGATGTGGACGATCGTGCACAGGCTGGGATCGGGAAGGCGCAGAGCGCAGCCGACCAAGCCGGAGTGAATGCTCGGAATGCCTCACGTTCGGCTGGCGACGCGCAACTTGCGGCGGACAACGCGGTCCACCGCGCCGAGTCGCTGGAAAGCGTCATCAAGGGGCTCGACGACTACAAACCGCAGGCGAGTGTCTCGGTCGTCTTCGGCTTCGACAAGGCGCTACTGACCAAGGACGATCAGGCTCAGTTGGATGCGTTTGCCGCGCAGATAGTTTCCAGCAAGGGGTTCATCCTCGAGGTGACCGGCGGAACCGACTCCACCGGGCCGGCGCAATACAACTACGACCTGAGCCAGCGCCGCGCGGATGCCGTGGTGCAGTACCTGGCGGCCAAGTACGGTATTCCCGCGCACCGTTTCTATCTGATCGGAATCGGCAAGGACAAGCAAGTGGCCCCGAATACGACCGCGGAAGGCCGCAAGCAGAACCGCCGCGTCGAGATTCGCCTGCTGACAAATGCTGGAATCGCAGCCTCGTCCGCGCCGGTGAATGGCGGGAAATAGCAGATACTGTTCCTGAAACAACGGGAAAATGCCCACGAATGTGCGCCAACCAAAGTGCCGTCTCGTGGGCATTTTCGTCTCCGCGTTTGCTTGGGGCATTCCGCTTGCGACAGGTTAGTAAATTGATTTACTATTCGGCTGCCGATTGAATTGGATGACAGCGGTTTCGATCATCCAGGCGGCGAGGAGTCGTAAGTCATGGGTGCAATTCGCGTGCGGTTCGATTATTCATTGGTCTTTTTGGCGGCTTTAGCAGTTGCGGGGTGCGGCGGTTCGGGTGGCAGCAGCGGCAACACAACGCCGGTAACGAAAACAACGCCAACCATCACTTGGGCAGCGCCCGCGGCCATCACGTATGGAACCGCGCTGAGCGCCACGCAACTGGATGCCACGGCGAGCGTGCCCGGAAGCTTTGTGTATACGCCGGCTTTGGGGAATGTTCCAAGCGCAGGGTCGCAGCCTCTCAGCGTTGCCTTCACGCCCACCGACACTACGGATTACAACTCGGCAACCGGCAGCGCGACGCTCACAGTCAACAAAGCGACGCCGACCATCACATGGTCGCCGGCCAACCTTTCCGCCGGGACCGCCTTGACTTCCGCCCAACTGGATGCGAGTTCAGGCGGAGTCGCTGGGACCTTTGCCTATGACCCGGCATTGGGAGTGGTGATCGGCACGGTCGGCTCAACGACTTTGGACGTAACCTTCACCCCCACCGACACAGCCGACTACAACAACGCCATTGGATCGGCAACGTTGCAGGTTGTGGATGCGACAACCGCCGTCGATTTCGGAACCACCTACCAAACAATTCGAGGCTTCGGCGGTTCGGAAGCCTGGAGCTCGCAAATGCCGCAAAGCCAGATCAACAGCCTGTATGGCACGGCAGCAGGCGATTTGGGTTTGACCATCATGCGTCTGCGCATCGCTCCCACCACCTATACTCCGTCGACTCAAACCGCCGACACCACCGCGTGGACTGCGGAACTGGCCAACGGAAAGGCCGCGCAGCAGCTTGGAGCGGCGGTCTTTGCCACTCCGTGGACGCCTCCAGTCAGCATGAAGAGCGACAGCAGCGTCAACTCCGGATCACTGAATACCTCCAGCTATGCGGACTTTGCCAATTATCTGGAGGCTTACGTCAAATACGCCACCAGCCAAGGCGTCAGCCTGTACGCAATCTCCATGCAGAACGAGCCGGATTGGGATCCATGCCAGGGCGGCGGACCGACGGATCCACGTTGCTACGAATCCTGCCTGTGGACCGGAGCGCAGATGGATACCTGGGTTGCCAACAACTCCTCGGTGCTGACCGTGCCGCTGATCATGCCGGAGTCTTTCTACTTCGCCTCCGCGATGTCGGATCCCACGCTGAACGACGCCAACGCCGTGAACAAGGTTGGTATTGTGGGCGGGCACATCTACGGCGCTCCGCCTTACTACTACACGTTGGCAAAGAGCCTGAACAAGGACGTGTGGATGACCGAACATACGGTCAATCTCGCATCCGGCGAAACCACGACCCAGAGCATCGCCGACGCAATCGCCGCGGCGGAAGAGATCCACAATTCCCTGACGGTCGGCCAGTACAACGCGTATGTGTATTGGTGGCTGGTCAACTCCGCGAGTCTGAACTACTACAGCGGACTCCTCGACACCAATGGCAATCCGACGTTCTTCGGAGATGCCCTGGCGCAGTACTCGCTCTTTGTCCGGCCTGGTTACGTGCGCGCCAGCGCCACCGCTAGCCCGCTTCCTGGAGTGTTTATTTCCGCATATGCCGGGAACGGGCACCAGGTCATCGTAGCCATCAACAGCAATGCCTCGGCCGCAACGGTGCCGTTCACGATTCTGAACGCGACGGTGACATCGCTGACGCCCTACCAGACCACTGCTACTCAAAAAGTTGCAGAGCAATCCGTGATCAGCGTGTCCAATAACACGTTCACGTATACCCTTCCGGCGATGAGCATCACCACGTTTGTGCAATAGGGTCTGCGCAGCGGGAAGGGGACGGGCAGGCTTCGGCCTCAACAACAAAGGGCAGACTCCGATGCTACGGAGTCTGCCCTTCAAGTTTTGAGGAGTGAATTTGCTCTCAAGCGCGGTCGGCGTCCAGTTGCTTCACATGCTCTGCGCGGACGTCGTTTGCCGTGAAGAGACTCAGAAACGGTGCTCCCTGTGCCGCTGCTTCCACAGCGGGGCGGCCGTTGGCTTCCTGGCGTTCGACAATGCAGACGACCGCGGCGACAACCATGCCGGCTTCGCGGGCGGCTTCGAGAGCCACCAGAGTCGACGATCCTGTCGTGCAGACATCGTCCACGATCACCACGCGCGCGCCGGGGCGGTTGAAGCCTTCAATGCGGCGGCCGGTGCCGTGCGCTTTCTCCGTCTTGCGAACCAGGAAGCCGTGCAGCAACGGCGCGGAGGGATTCCGCTGTGCCCGCCATGCGCTGGCGGTGGCAACATTCGACACGATAGGGTCGGCGCCGAGGGTGAGCCCACCCACCGCTTCGGCATCGATGTTGTTGGCTTGGAGCAATTCAAGAACAGCTTCGCCGGTCAGGCGTCCGCCTTCGGCATGGAGGGTGGTTGTCCGGCAATCGACGTAGTAGTCGCTGGTGCCGCCAGAGGAGAGCTTGAACTGGCCAAGGCGGAAGCTGGTGCGAGCCAGCAGTGAGAGCAGTTGTTGGGCGTGCGCAGGGGTGTTCATCACTGTTCATTGTAACGGGGCGCGGGCACTCTACATTTTATCCAGGTGACGGAAGCCGCCTGTGCCCACCAGCATGAGGACAAAGAGCATGAGGTTGTAGGAGGAGTGCACCATCACACTGGCGGCCAGGGAACGCGTGCTCAAACGAGCCCAGCACAAAACCAGGCTAACGAAAACCAGCAGAATGAACGGACCCATTGCCCAGCCTGTCTGCTCGGCATGCATCAAGGCAAACGGAACGCTGGTGAGGATGGATGCGGCCGTCATGGAGCGGACTGACCAACGGGGATGGCCGTTTTCAAATGGCCGCCGCGGCACCCTGCCGGTGGATTTTTCCCCGATCCAGTCCAGTGCCGTGCAAAGGGATGGCAAAAGAAATCCCCGGAAGATGATCTCTTCAAAGAACGGCGCGAAGGTGATTCCGAAGCCAAACAGTAGCCAGGCGGCTCCGGGAGTTCGGAAGATTTTGTCGATCGGCGTGTTGTCCGGCCCCGGCAACAGCCATCCGTTGAACAGGGCGCACACGAAGCATGCAAACGCGGCGGCAAGCAGGCGGTTGCGAAGGCGAAACGCCATGATCCCGTTCCACTGCAGGCCGGAAAAGAACCCCTTGCGCCAGATCATCGGAAAGAGCAAAGCACTGGCCAGCAGCGCCAGCAGATAAAGAATCGCCTGCGCGCCAAGGGTATAGCGAATGTCGGTGACCGCTTGCTGGAGGTTGGTTACACCGAGAAAGTGGAAATGAAGCGCCGACCGCGTCAGAAGGCTGACCACCACAAGAGAGGCAATCCCTATCAGCGAGAAAATTGCGAGATGGCCCAGGTTCGGAATACGTTCGCGTGGAGAAGAGTCAGTTGGAGGCCAGGGATCGTAGCCGGACGCGGCCCAGGAGCGGAAAAGTCCGTCGGCCGCATTGCCTTCCGCTTCGAGGACTGGCTCAATTGGAGTCGTTGCAGCGGCCGGGACCTCGCCCAAAGGAATCAGAGGGCTTGGCGGTGCAACCTCGGAACTCTCGTCCTGCCGCGTATCCGGATCGTCGGCAGAACGGTTTGCATGTGGCTCGAATGGGCCGTCAAGGCTCATTTCCGCACCCCTGCTTTCTTTGCCGACGTTTTTTGGGCTGTCTTGCTTGCCGGGGCGCGCTCGACTGCCGCAGGTTCCGTGGGGCTTGTCTTTCTGGTGTAAGCTCGCTTTGGCTTTTTAGTCAAATCCGGCGCTTGGGCGTCTGCTGATTGAGACGCTTCGACAGCCCCGGCAGACTCCGGACCTGTGGAAGCGGGACGGATTGCTCTCTTGCCCGGTGCTGAGCCCGGTTTTGCTCCGTTCTTCGGCGCTTCGGCCGACTCCCGGGATCCATCGGGAGAGCATTCAGCTGGCTCAACCCACCCGCCGGCCGAGTTGTAATAGCGGGCCAGGAACTCCCCGGTATATGAACCGGAGGTGGACGCGATGTTCCACGGACGGCCCTCGGCGACGATCCGGCCGCCGTCCTCTCCGCCTTCCGGACCCAGGTCCAGAATCCAGTCGGCGTTGCGGATCACGTCAAGATTGTGCTCGATGATGATGATGGAATTGCCCTGATCGGCCAGCCGGTGCAGCACTTCCAGCAGCTTGCGCACATCGTCGAAATGCAAGCCGGTGGTGGGTTCGTCCAGCAAATAGAGCGTACGTCCGGTCTGCCGCTTCGACAACTCGCGGGCCAGTTTCATGCGCTGCGCTTCACCGCCCGAAAGGGTAGTCGCGCTCTGCCCCAGATGGACGTACCCCAGACCCACATCCACCAGCGTCTGCAACTTCTGCCGGACTTGCGGAACATCCGCGAGCACTGCCAGCGCATCTTCGATGGTCAGGTCCAAAATGTCGGCAATGGAATGGCCCTTGAATTTGACCGACAACGTTTCCTGGTTATAGCGGCGTCCATTGCACACTTCGCACTCGACAAAGACGTCGGGCATGAAGTTCATTTCAATGCGCCGCTGTCCGTCGCCGGTGCACGTCTCGCAGCGGCCTCCTGTGACGTTGAAGCTGAAGCGTCCCGGCTTGTAGCCGCGCTCGCGAGACTCCGGCAACATGGCGAAAAGATCGCGCAGCGGCGAGAACACCTGCGTATAGGTGGCGGGGTTGGAACGCGGAGTGCGCCCAATGGGAGACTGGTCGATGCGCACGCACTTGTCCAGTTGTTCGCCGCCCGTCATCGACTCATGGGAGCCGGGTTCTTCGCGCGAGCCGTAGATGGTCTGCGCCAGCGAGCGGTAAAGAATGTCGTTAATCAGCGTGCTCTTGCCGCTCCCGCTTACGCCCGTCACTACCGTCATCACGCCCAGGGGAATGCGGGCGGAAATGTCCTGCAGATTGTGTTCGCGAGCCCCGGAGATGGTGATCCACTTGCCGGTCAGGGGGCGCGGCGCGGGGCGCTGCACCATGGTGACAGTTCCGGAAAGGTAAAGTCCGGTCAGGGATTCCGGGCAGGCCATGATTTGCGCGGGCGTGCCCTCGGCCACTACATAACCGCCCAGCCGGCCTGCTCCGGGGCCCAGGTCGAGCACATAGTCGGCATGGCGGATGGTGTCTTCGTCGTGTTCGACCACCAGAACCGTGTTGCCCAGGTCGCGCAGCTTCACAAGCGCCTGGATCAGCCGCATGTTGTCGCGCTGGTGCAGACCGATGGAGGGCTCGTCGAGCACATACAAAACACCGCGCAGCTTCGATCCGATCTGCGTGGCCAGACGAATGCGCTGGCCTTCGCCGCCGGAAAGCGTGGCCGCATTGCGGTCCAGAGAAAGATAGGTCAAGCCAACGGCGCAAAGGAACTCTAGCCGCTCCACAACCTCGTGGCGGATGCGTTCCGCAACCAGAGACTCGCGGGCATTGAAGCCGAGGCCAATGGCTGCCGAGAGAGCTCGGTTGAGCGGCAAAGCCGTAAAGTCCGCAATCGACAACCCGCCGATCTTGACGGCCAGGGACTCCGGCCGCAAGCGCTTGCCGCGGCACACCGGACAGGGCGTGGCGGACATGTAGGCCATCATAGACTCCCGATACGAATCGCTGCGGGCCTCTTCCATCGAATCGCGCAGGAAGGTCAGAATGCCGTGGAAGCCGGTCCGCGGAGCTTCGTTCTTGGGCGGACCGTAGACGAGCAGATGCTGCTGGCGGGTGGGCAGATCCTCAAAGGGAGTCTTCAGGTCGATCTTGTAGCGCGTCGATGCGACCTGCAGCAGTTTCAGGAGATACTGCGACGAGGATCCCGGCCCGAGGCCTCCGTCGAGAAGCGGCTTGGACCAGTCGGTGATAACTTTGGCGGGATCCAAATCGTAGAGCGAGCCGAGCCCGTGACACTCCGGACAGGCGCCGAAGTTCGAGTTGAACGAGAAACTGCGCGGCTCCAGCTTGGGCACGTCGAGTCCGCAGTCGGGGCAAGCCATGGATGAGGAGAACAGTTGCTCCTGGCTTTCCGCCTTCGCGGTTCCGGCAATGGCTGCCAGCACCAATCCGTTGGCCAGTTGCAGTGCCTTGGTCACGGCGGCTTCGAGCCGCTTTTCTACATTGGGCTTGCCGTTTGCCGGCGTATCGGCTGCAGGCGGTTTGAGAAGAATGCGGTCGATAACCGCTTCGATGGTGTGATTCTTGCGGCGGTCCAGATAAAGCTGCTCGGAGAGGTCGCGCATTTCGCCGTCGACCCGGGCGCGAAATCCCTGCTGGTCGAGCTGATCCAGCAGTTCCTTGAACTCGCCCTTGCGGCCGCGGACCACCGGAGCCATCACGCTGACGCGCTCGCCCATTCCAAGTTGCAGAATGCGCTGGACGATCTGATCGACGGTCTGGCGGGTAATCGGACGGCTGCAGTTGGGGCAGTGCGGAGTACCGACCGAGGCGTAAAGCAAACGCAGGTAGTCGTAGATCTCGGTGATCGTCCCAACCGTTGACCGGGGACTGCGGCTGGTCGTTTTCTGCTCGATTGAAATGGCGGGGCTGAGGCCTTCAATCGAGTCGACGTCGGGCCGCTCGATCTGGTCGAGGAACTGCCGGGCATATGCGGAAAGAGTCTCCACATAACGCCGCTGTCCCTCCGCGTAGATGGTGTCAAAGGCCAGGGAACTTTTTCCTGAGCCTGAAAGACCAGTGACCACCGTGAGAGTATTGCGGGGAATCCGTACGCTGATATCGCGCAAATTGTGCTGGCGCGCCCCGCGCACCGAAATGTGTGTAATCGCCATATTGAATGCAGGACTGAGCGGAGGGCGGCTCAAGACAGTGCTACTGAATGGTAACAAAATTGCAACGCACTGCAGGTATTCTATTGGTCAACAGAAAAAGGGGTCAATGCAGCTCGGTTTTCTGCGACAATCGCAGCAACAATAGCAGGAAAGATTCACGGTCTGTAAGAAATTTGGGCCCTTGAATTGTGCAGGTTGCGGACCTCGAGAAAGTAGACCAAGGCGGGACAATGGCTGATTTTTTGAATTTGACGATGTTAATCTGCGCTTCGGTCGGAGCAACTCTGTTCGGGATCCTGGCGGCATACGCGTTACTGCGCGCGGGCTTTGCCCTGATGCGGCGGCAGGCGATCCCTGTGAAGACCGCAGCGGGTACCGTAAAAATGCGCAGGCAGGCTGCAAGAGTTTTGTAGCCTCGCTTCGGTGGGCGCTCGCGCCGCAGCATGCTGCAAGGCGCGCACGAACTGCCCTTCGGTTGGAGGAAGCGTCCTGCTCTTTTCCACCCTCCGAATTGCTTTCGGCTGTATCTCCTTTCCCCCGATGTAAACGTTTTACAATTCAGATCAGCTGCAAGATTCGAGTGCCCATCGGTGCGCATCTGCGTTGCTGTGCTCGTCCGCGATCCTTGCACGAACAGATTCCGAGGGATGAAATTCAATGAAATACTGCCGTCTGGGCAATGGGCCGCTCGAAGTTTCGCGGTTGAGCTTTGGAACCTGGCTGACCGTTGCCGGGGGAATCGGCCACGAGCAGGCCACGCGCTGCATTCACGCTGCGGTGGAGCAGGGAATCACGCTCTTCGATACCGCCAATGAATACGGCGCCGGAGCTGCGGAATGCACCCTGGGCGCGGCCTTGAAGGCTTTCCCGCGCGATAGATACTTGGTTGCCACCAAGCTTTTCTTTCCGGTGGGCGACGAGCCTGACCGTGGTCTTTCAGCCGCGCAGATCGAGAAGCAGCTCCATCGCTCGCTGGAAAGACTCGGCGTGGATGTGATCGACCTCTACTATTGCCACCGCTTCGACAAGGAAACTCCGCTGGAAGAGACGCTGGAGGCCTTGAGCCGGGCCGTCAAGTCCGGCAAAGTGCGCGCCATCGGCTTCAGCGAGTGGACCGGCGAGCAGATCGATCGGGCAGCGGCTTTGGCTGGAGACAGCGGGTTCATTCCCTTTTCGGCCAGTCAGCCGCAGTATTCGATGCTGTGGCGCAAGCCGGAGAGCAAAGTATTTCCCGCCTGCGCACGCAGTGGGGTTGGGAACGTCGTTTTCTCGCCACTGGCGCACGGCGTCCTGACCGGAAAATATGCGCCGGGGCAACCGCCGCCTCCGGGGAGCCGCGCCGCCGACCAGCAGATGAATCGCTTCATGGAAACGGCGGGTCGCCATTACCGGTCCGACTATCTTCTCGAAGCCGTTGAAAAGCTCAAGCCCATTGCGGCGGACCTGGGGCTGACCATGGCCCAGATGGCGCTTGCCTGGGTCTTGCGGCGCACGGAAGTGGCATCTGCCATCATTGGCGCATCGCGGCCTGAGCAGGTGGCCGATAACGTGATGGCATTGGATGTTCAACTGCCCGAGGAAGCAATCGAGCGCATGGATCAGGCGCTCGCCGCGGTGGCGGTTTGGGAGTAACCGACGCGCGTATGATGAAATGTTCGAGACGCCAAATCCCGAGAACGCAAAGAGAGAAATCCGATGAAGATGCTTGAGATGGCCGACGCAGTGCGCTTCAGGACCATGACCACCGGGGAACTGCGCGATACATTCCTCATCGGTGATTTGTTCAAGCCGGGCGAAATCAGCCTGACATACGTCGACCTTGACCGCACGGTGATCGGCTCCGCGGTGCCGCTTGCCGAAGCCCTTTACCTGCCTACCGATGTTGCGCTCAAGGCGGAGTATTTCACCGAGCGCCGCGAACTCGGCATTCTGAATATTGGCGGCAATGGAATCGTCACAGTGGGCGGAACGCCGTATGCCCTGCAGAATCTGGACGCGCTCTACGTGGGCCGCGGCAATGAGGAGATCGCCTTTTCCAGCGTGGATGCGACGAGTCCGGCCGAGTTTTACCTGCTGAGTTATCCCGCGCATGCTGTGTATCCGACCCAGCTGATTCTCTCCGGCGAGCAGGGGAAAGTGGAGCTTGGCAGCGCGCAGAACGCAAACCACCGCGAGATCACCAAGCTGATTTACTTGGACGGTGTGCGCAGCTGCCAGCTGGTGATGGGCTTCACGCAGCTCGCCTCCGGCAGCGTGTGGAACACCATGCCTCCGCACACGCACGGAAGGCGCTCCGAGGTTTACCTGTATTTCAATCTCGATGCCGATCAGCGAGTGATTCACCTGATGGGCCCCGGCGACGCTACGCGGAACATTGTCGTCGCCAGCAAGCAGGTCGTTGTTTCTCCCGGATGGTCGATCCATTGCGGCGTGGGAACCAGTAACTACACCTTTTGCTGGGGAATGGGCGGCGAGAACCAGGTCTACAGCGACATGGACGCGCTGACCATCGCGGACCTGCTGTAGACGCAACGGCTTTGTCCATGGAGGATCGCAACTTGATATTGGAAAGCTTTAATCTTGCGGGCAAGGTCGCCCTTGTCACAGGCTCGTCGCGCGGACTTGGTGCGGGCATTGCCTTGGCTCTCGCCGAAGCTGGAGCTCGCGTCGCCGTGCACGGCTCACGGGAGCTTCCCGAATCTACGATGAGATTGCTGACCGGCATCGGCGCGGATCATTTCGCTGTAACCGGAGATGTAAGCGATGCAACAGTTTGCGCGCGGATGGTGGAAGAAGTTGTTGAACATTTCGGGACCATTGACGTCCTTGTCAATAACGCCGGAACCATTCGCCGGGCTCCGGCTGCGGAGCACTCCGATGAGGACTGGCAGGCGGTGATCGATACCAACCTTTCCAGCGTCTTTCGCCTGACCAAGGCGGCGGGAAAGCACATGCTGGCGCAGGGCTCGGGCAAGGTCATCAATATTGCGTCTCTGCTCACGTTTCAGGGCGGAGTCTTCGTCCCAGGGTATGCCGCGGCAAAGGGCGGCGTGGGACAGTTGACCAAAGCCTTCGCCAACGAGTGGGCCGGCAAGGGAATCAACGTGAACGCCATCGCGCCGGGATATATGTCCACCGACAACACGGAAGCTCTCCGGGCCAATCCGGACCGTGCCCGCCAGATCATGGAACGGATTCCTGCCGGTCGATGGGGATGTCCCGAGGATCTGGCCGGGGCTGCGGTCTTTCTTGCGTCCAAAGCAAGCGACTACGTCCACGGCCATATTTTGGTCGTCGACGGCGGCTGGCTGGGCCGCTAATCCTCCTGCGGCTACTCTTGCACTTTGGCCACCAGCGCGCTGTAAGTTGTTCCCGCCGGAATGAGCAATTGATGCGGTACCCCGGCGGGGATGATGAGCACGTCCCCAGCCTTGATCTGCTGGGACTGCCCGCCCTCGATCCGCGTGCCATGGGTTTCGCCGTTGCCGCTGGTTTTGGCCTCGACGACAGTGCCCCCGGTGACCAGGGTGGCGCTGCCTTGCTGCACAATCATCAGGTCGTCGAAATGCGCGTGAACTTCCGCGCCGCCGCTTGTTGTGCGCACAGAGATCATGAGCGCCAGATTGCCGCTTTTCGCTATCGTGCCCCCGCTGCTCCCTTTCTGGCTGGCAGGCCCGACGAATTGCGCGATCTGGCGGGCCAGATCTTCGCCTTGAAAGACCACGACGGGAAGAGATTTCGGCGGTTCAGAGGTCGGGGCCGGTGTAGCGGGTGTTGCAGGATTCATAGCGGTATCCTTTCGGGGATCCAATTTTGGTTGAGCCGGGGAGACGTCTTTGACCGGTGCATTCTGTGGGGGGACCTGATCCAGCACCCAGCGGACCAGTTCCTGCCCCGCTGCATAGTTATCGTAGCTGGTTGGCAGTTTGCGGCCGTCGGTGTACTCGTTATAGAGCCACGGATCGACGGTGGCGAACACGGTGCCCTTGCCGATTTTTGCGGAGGCCATGAGGATGTCGCCGTGATCGATCAGCAGGCTCTTTGCGGGGCCTGTTGCTGTGATGGTGCAGATCTCCTTCATGTACGCCGTGTGCGGCTGATGGAAGATGGGACCGCCGGCTTCGATGGCAACTTTGCCCATCTCGAATTGATTGCCGGTCACCTGGTTGCGCAGCACGTTGTTGTAGTGGATGCCGAAGCGATCTGTCAGCAGGTTCAGGTGGTCCAGGTCCGCGTTGACCGGATCGTTCTCCATCAGAACCAGCACTCCACCGGCTCGCACCCAGGCCTCGATCTGCGCGGCCTCTTCCGGGTTCATGTAATGCGGCGTCGGATTCTTGGCGGGATTATCGGGCGAAACGATGATGTAGACCTGCGCCCGGCTCAGATTCTCCACGGTGGCCGCCGCGGAAAGCGTGCGCGTCTTTGCGCCGAAATTGTTGAAGATGTGGCCAAACAGCGAGTAGCCGCTGTTGCTCTGGTCGCTCCATTTGTAATGGAAAGAGGCCGGCACTCCGAAGGCATCCGGCCGGGTCTGGCTGTTCAGCCATGCATCCAGCAAAACCGCCTTGCCTCGTCCGAGTGCAGCGTTCTGAGCATTCTCCATTTCGGTGCTGGCCAGCAGGAATGCGCCGACTCCCTTGGGATCGTCGGTAATGACTTTCTCGCCTATGTAATAGGCGTAGCTGCCGTCGCGGTAGGGATCGCCGCCGAGGCCAGCGGCTTTCACGGTCCCTGAGAGCGAAACTGTCGCGTCTGAGTTGGTTTGAACGAAATGCCCTTGAATGCCTTTATATCCGCGCTGGGCACTGGCGAGATAGCTTGGCGGGAGATAGCCTTCGCGTACACCCCTTGCCAGCGCGTAGACAAACATACAGGAGGCTGACGACTCGAGGAAATTTCCCTTCTCCGTAGGCTTGTTGAGAACCTGGAACCAGAGGCCCGATGCGCCGTCCTGCTGGCGCACCACGGCTGCCACGTCGCGTTCCAGTTCGTCCAGCAAAACCTTGCGGCCGGGTTCGCTCTCGGGGTAGTAGGCGAGCGTGTCGACCAGGGCCATCATGTGCCAACCCATGGCGCGCGCCCAGAATTCGGAAGAGAGGCCGGTTTGCTTGTCGGCCCAGCGCTCTTTTCGAGACTCATCCCAGCCGTGATAAAGCAGGCCGGTCGCGGGATCGCGCATATGCTGGCCTACCAGTTCAAATTGCCGCGTGATGTCGCTGAATGCTTCGGGATGACGAAACGTGGCCGCGTATTCGGCATAGAAAGGCTCGGCCATATAAAGTCCGTCGAGCCACATTTGATTCGGATAGCGCTGCTTGTGCCAGAAGCCTCCGGCGGGCGTTCGCGGCTGCCGCTGGAGCTGCTGATAGAGGGCCGTTGCCGCGGTCGCGTACCGCTTGTCCAGCGTGACGCCGTAAAGCAACAGAAGCTGCCGGCCCATGAGAATGCTGTCGAGTTGATTCTCCTCGGGCTTCCACGTGGGTATCGAGCCATCAGGCGCGAGGAACGAATCGACGGAGGCCTTGATGTAGTTGTAGCAGCGCGGATCGGAGGTGTTAAGCCAGACGGATTCCATACCTTCCAGCAAGGTCCCCAGTTCGTAGTTCCAGGCCCAGCGCGCGCCGGGCGGCACGAATCGGCCGTCGGGCCAGCGGGACATTGCACTGTCGGCCATCTTCTGCGACCAGGGGCGATCCTCCGCAACTGCTCGCAAAGTTGCGAAAGAAGCAAAAGTCGCGAAGAAAAGTGCGGCGGGCACAAGGCGTTTGAAATGCATGCGGCCTCCAAAGCGGTGGTCAGACCAGCCATCCAAAGATACTTCCCCCATCCGCCTCGCGGCAAATCCACAGTCCAGCCGCAGGGCAGTGCGTTTACACTGGCCAAGGATTCCTGAAGCGAAGAGTGCCGGAAAAGCTGGGAGATCGAGATGCTGCGCAGAGACCTGTTGAAGATTGCGGGAAGCGGAATGATGGTGGCGGCGGGGCCGTTAGCAGTGGCAGCCGGAAGCCGTCCCGCCCAATTCAGGGATCAGGATGATTTGGGGGACGCCTCAGTGCTCGCGTCCGGCTTCAACGTGCGCGGCTATGGCGCCAAAGGGGACGGATCGAATCTCGACTCTCCCGCCATCAACCGCGCCATCGACGCAGCTTCTGCTGCCGGCGGAGGGACGGTGGTGTTTCCCGCAGGCGTCTACCTCAGCTATTCGATCCGTTTGAAGAGCAAGGTGGGCCTTTATTTGGGGGCTGGCGCGGTGGTTCTGGCTGCGACGCCTACGCAGGGAGCGGAGAACGGCGGCTACGACGCGGCAGAACCTCAGGGCGACTGGGAGCCGTATCAGGATTTCGGCCACAATCACTGGCATAACTCGCTGATCTGGGGCGAAGGCCTGAACGATGTTTCCATCACCGGACCGGGACTGATCTGGGGCAAAGGACTATCGCGCGGCTGGGAGAAGCACCCGTACGTGGAAGATGGGACGCTGAAGGGCGTCGGTAACAAGTCCATTGCGTTGAAGAACTGCCGCAATGTGCTGTTACGCGATTTTCGGATTCTTGAAGGCGGATGGTTCGGCATTCTGGCCACCGGCGTGGACAACCTGACCATCGACAACCTGCTCATCGATACCAATCGCGACGGCATGGACATCGACTGCTGCCGCAACGTGCGGGTTTCCAATTGCACGGTGAACTCGCCGTGGGACGATGGAATCTGCCCCAAGAGTTCGTATGCGCTGGGCTACGCGCGAACGACGGAGAATTTGACGATTACCAATTGCTACGTGACGGGCGGCTTCGAGCTGGGCACGGTGCTGGACGGCACCTGGAAGCCGATTACCGACGAGAAGGTTTCGCAGACCGGCCGCATCAAGCTCGGGACAGAGTCCAACGGCGGATTCAAGAACGTGACCATCTCGAATTGTGTTTTTGAAAGCTGCCAGGGCTTTGCGCTGGAGACCGAAGACGGCGCGGAGATTGAGAACATCGTATTTAGCGGAATCACCATGCGCGACATTCGTTCCGCGCCGCTGTTTCTGCGGCTGGGAACACGCTTGCGCGGACCTGCGGGGACCAAGCCGGGCTACATGCGCCATATTGTTTTGAGCAATATCGTGAGTTCCGGCGCTTCGCGGCTGCCTTCGATTCTGAGTGGCGTGCCCGATCATCCCATCGAGGACGTCAAGATCTGCGATGTTTATCTCGAACAGGTAGGCGGCGGAACCGACGCGATGGCCGCGTTGCAGCCGGAGGAGCGCGAGGCAGCCTATCCCGATCCAGGTATGTTCGGCGAATTGCCAGCCAGCGGCTTCTTCATCCGCCATGTGCGCAATTTGGAGATGAGCAACGTGGAGATCGCGACGGCTAATCACGACGCTCGCCCGGCATTCTGGATGCGCGACGTGGTGGGCGCGGACTTGTTCCGGGTGCGTGTGCCGGAGACGTCAGCGCCGGCCTTCGATTTGCAGCAGGTCAAGGATTTCCGCAGCTTCGGCAGCCGGCAGTTAGAGGATTTGTCGATTGAGGTGGCGGAGAAGCGGAAGATTTGATCAAGCGAACAGGGAAGGAAAAGCCGATCAAGTTCAATGATGAGGGAATTGCTTCGCTAGACGAACAACAGCCGTTGCGGCGACTTTCCGAGCTCATAGATATTAATGAAGGGGTAACTTACGGGCGGGCGGACATACGACCGCGATGAGGTCCAAACTGCTCGATCCTCAAATTGCGCCGTCGGTTTTCACCGCTTGATTTGGGTAGTTTGGCGGAAGGTCATTTCCGCAGTGTCGCTTGATCTCAAGCAGAAATCGCGGACGATCCGGGTGCGAGTTCGTGAACACGATCTTGCGGCGACCTGAGCCGATCACGGTCACTGTGCTGCCACGCTTCTCAGTATCGATCTCTTCAATTTCGGCCCATCGGATCTTCTTGTTTCGCCAAAACCAATGGACCTCTTCGAGGGCATCTCTCGTCGCTACGATGGTTCCGGGAACTGACGAAACAAGACCAACCACACCGATGCTTAACAAAGCGCCAGTCGTAAATTCAAAAGGCCGATTCAAACCAGCCCGAAAATAGCCGGACCCGATAAAGCCCAACCGAACCATAATGTACAGCCACGCGCAAAGGAACCACCACCGCGGCGCGAACTGGACCTCTCCATCTGATCGGACATTGGCAGAGTTTCGATTCTCTTTGAGAACGCCAGTCAAGACCAGGACAATTGCCATCCAGAAAACGAGAGATTCAGCCCAAGGGACTAATCTTGCGATCATCGACGCATCCTATTCCGAAGAACATTTGGGGCCAGTGACTATAGCGCCTCTTGACGAGAATCTGTAAAGATATGCGTTTTACGCGGCTTTCTGGAAAGC
>CAZQPY010000063.1:0-29788 GCA_964595345.1 uncultured Occallatibacter sp. | reverse complement strand
ATGGAACCTACGCGCAGGCAGTTCATGTTGAGCACCATGGGGATGGCGCTGGCCAGCTGGCAGCGCCTCTCGGCACTCACCACCGGGTTTGGCTCTCAGCCTGCCGATTTCGACCGCAATTCGCGGCCAACCGACGGCTCCGGCCATTTTGGCCAGTGGATCGACGATGAATTTGGACTGCCCGCCTACCGTTACACCTGCAATCAGCTCACCGACCCCAAGGCCGTCACCGCGGTAACTCCGGGCGTACTGGCAGCCAACGAGCACATCCACCAGGTGGGCAACGACCGCATTACGGCCATCGCCTCCAACTTCGGCCACATACGCGTGCGCCAGGACGAGGGCGCGCCCAAGTTCCTCAACGACCTCGACCCCGAGAACAGCCAGTTCGCCGGGGGAATCGGCTATCTGACCGACGGCCACGAAACGCTCAGCACGTATTACGACGGTAGCCAATTGGCCTTTGAGCGCGTCTTCGGCGTTGGATACTTCCGCAAAAGCGTTACCGATGCAAGGTATTCGGTCGACCAGGTCATCTCCGCGCCCTTCGGCGACGATCCGGTGCTCCTGTCGCAGGTCACACTCACCAATCGCACCGACACTCCCCAAACCGTGCGCTGGGTGGAGTACTGGGGCTGCCAGCCCTACGAGTTTTCCTTCCGTGCCTTTATTGAGTCATTCAGCGGCATCGGTACGACTCCCGCCCTGCGCCGCCAGTTGGGGCGCAGGTTCAAGCACAGCGTTTCCGCGGTCAACGGCAAGCAGGGCCTGATTGAGACGCGGCATTTCTCCGGACGTACTCCCCAGGACGAATCGGTTTGGAAGAACATGAAAGCCGGCCTCAAGGCCCATCCAAACGCCTTCCTTTCCGCGATTGACGAGTCGCTTCCGGGAGCCGCGTTCGACAGCTTCGACCTGCCGCAGGCCATCCCCCAGACCTTCCTTGTCTCGCTCGATGCGCCGGCCAGCGGCTTCAGCACCGATGCCGCGACCTTCTTTGGCAAGGGCGGCGTCTCAGCGCCCAGCGGCCTCGCCGCTCCGCTCGACGGAAATCTCGGCGCAACCGGCGCTTCCACCGGAATGCTCCTGGAGCGCACCATCCAGCTCGCGCCCAAAGAAAAGCGCACCCTCAGCTTCCTTTACGGGTACCTGCCCACCAGTTTTAGGCTCGAAGCACTGATCGCTCGCTACCGGCCGCACCCGGCGCAAGTCCTCAAGGAATCAAGCCGTCAATGGAAGGAGCGCGGCATGCGCTTCCAGGTCGCCGGGGAACCGTGGATCCAGCGCGAGGCCACCTGGAATCACTACTACCTGCGCAGTTCCATGACCTATGACGATTACTTCGGCAAGCACATCCTCAACCAGAATGGCTTCTATCAATTCGTCATGGGCTTCCAGGGAGCGGCGCGCGATCCGCTGCAGCATTGCCTGCCCTTCCTCTTCAGCGATCCGGAAATCGTGCGCAGCGTTCTACGCTACACGCTGCAGGAAGTCCGCGACGACGGCTCCATCCCCTACGCCCTCACTGGCCACGGCCAAATCGCGCCCATTGTCTCCGACAACGCCAGCGATCTACCCCTCTGGCTGATCTGGACGGCCTCGGAATACGTGCTGGCCACTCGCGATCTCGACTTCCTCAACGAGAAGATCCCCGCCCGTTATTCAGACGCTGCAGGCCGCAGCGAAAGCGTGCGCAATCTCCTCGCCCGTTGCTTCGAGCACCAAATTCGCGACGTCGGTGTCGGCAGTCACGGCATCGTCCGCATGTTGAATGACGACTGGAACGACGGCCTGCTCGGAACCTGGGCCCAAGCTGCCTTCAGCGAAGCCGTCGCGCAGGGCGAAAGCGTGCTCAACTCCGCCATGTCCGCCTGGGTCTTCGACGACTACGCCCGCCTGCTCCGTTTTGCCCCAGACAAAGCAGCCAATGCAGCCGAATCAGACCTGGCCACTCGTGCGACAAAGGCCGCTGAACAGCATCGCCAGGCCGCCCGCGCTCAGTGGACCGGCAAGTGGTTGAAGCGCTGCTGGCTGGGGCCCACTCTCGGCTGGCTCGGCGAAGATACATTATGGATCGAGCCGCAGCCCTGGGCCATTCTCGCCGGCGTTACCTCCACACAGCAGAGCAGGGAACTGGTGCGCACCATGGACAACCTGCTGCGCCGCGGCCCGCTCGGAGCCGCTCAGATGTCCGACGGGCCCGACCTCCGCAAGCCCGGCGCATTCGAGCCCGGAACCTGCGTACGCGGAGCCGTCTGGCCCTCGCTCAACCAGACTCTCGTCTGGGCTCTCGCCGGAGTCGATCCGGCCATGGCTTGGGACGAGTGGAAGAAGAACTCCTTTGCCCATCACGCCGATGCTTATCCCGACGTCTGGTACGGCATCTGGAGCGGCACCGACTCCTACAACTCTCCGCTCAGCCGCCACCCCGGCGAAACCGCCAACGACCCCTACTTCCGCGGCCTCGATTTCCCGGTGCTCAACCTGCATGCCCACGCATGTTTTCTCTACTCGGCGACTAAATTGCTGGGCATCGAGTTCACCGAAGACGGGGTCAGTCTCAGCCCCGACCTGCCGGTCGAATCCTACCGCTTCGATGCACCGCTGCTAAGCGTCAGCAAGTCTGTCGCCGGACACTATGAGGGTTCCTACGCGCCCTCCCGCGCCGGAACCTGGACGCTGCGCATCACCCTGCCCGAGCCTTCCGCAAAGTCCATCGTCCACGCCGAGGTGAATGGGAAGCAAACTCCACTGAAGCGAAATGAGGATGGAGAGATTGTCCTCGCCGGCAAAAGCTCGCCAGGCAGCCCGCTGAGCTGGGCACTGCGGCCCTGACGCGCAATCCTACGCGATCTATTGAGCATTCCCAGAAAGGTGCACCATGAAAATTCGCTTCCTATTTCTTCTTGCTGCGTTCCTTCCATATCACTTCTCTCACGCTCAGATCGTGAGTGTGAAGGAGTCGGGGCTGCATCGGACCAACGAAGGGTGGAGCGAGACAGTGACGAATATGAGCGGAAGTGCGATTGTGGCTTTGCATGCGACCGTTACATGCATACGCGCCAATGGCCTGCGATTCATCGACGACAATGGCAGCATGGATGCGCTCTACGTATTCAGCCGCGACGGCGGCAAGGAAATCGCACCAGGAGGCACCTTTGAAGTAACGGTGAATGACCCCGCCGACTGCAGAGGGGGGGTCGATGCAGCAGTGTTCCAGGACCGTCATATTGAAGGAAACCCGGAGAGCATTGCGCTTGTTTTTCACAGACGTCGGGGAGCATATAAGGCGCTCTCCGCGGCAATTCCCCTGCTCGATACAATCGCATCCCAGCAAGCAACTCCCGACGAAGTGATCCGGAAGTTGCAGAGCCGCTCAGATTCGTTTCTCACTGATAAATCTCTCGACGTGTATGAAAGAAGTGCTGCAGACTACGTCTTCTCTGTCGTTAAGTCGTCGGTTCAGAGGCAAGAGCTTTTGAGAACACCATCAGACTTCACCCCCGACCGTCAGCCTTCGATCAATGATTTGGCCAAGAACAGGAATATTACCCCGCAGCAGGCACAGGCGCTGATCCTGATGAATAAATTGCAGGAATGGCGTGCAGCTTTAGAGGTGCACACTGAGCCTCCTGAGGCAAAATAGGTCCTGCGCTAAACTTCACGGTTCCGTCAGTCCCCGCCCGCAGCCCCCACCGCGCAAAGCGCCAGCCCGTGCGCCACCGACGTGAACTCGTTCCCGCTACGAATCCTCTCCTCGCCAAAGCGGCTTGCAAAGATCCGCCGCACCGCCGGTACAAACGAGCTGCCCCCGGTCAAAAACACCCGGTCCACCTGTCGCGCCTCAATCCCGGTGGACTGCAGCAGCCCGTCGACACACTGCTCAATCGACCGCAACTCGTTCTCGATCCACCCTTCAAATTCCCCGCGTGCCACTGGAATCCGCAGGTCCATGCTGCCGTCGCGGAAGCGAAACTCCGCCGTCTCACCGCACGAAAGCGCAAACTTCGTCTTCTGCACCGCCTGGTGAAGCTGAAAGCCCAGGTCCTCGTCGATCAGCGTAATCAGCGCCTCGATCTTCTCCGGCTCCAGCGCCTGCGCCCGCGCGGTCTTCAGAATCTCACGCACATTATTCGTGCGCAGAAACGACAGATAATGCCAGCGCTCCAGATTGGCATAGATCCACGCAGGAACCGCCGGCAGCAGCTTCTTGAACGAGCGGATCTCGGTGTTCGAACCCAGTTCTGGTGAAACCAGTTTGCGAATAATCCGCGCGTCAAACGCGTCGCCCGCCAATCCCACGCCGCTCGTGCCCAATAAATCGTCCGGCTTTCTTCCGCGCCTCCGCACCTCCGGGCCCACCCGCAACAAGCTAAAATCGCTGGTCCCGCCGCCGAAGTCGCCAATCATGATCAGCTCGTCCCGCGTCAGCGTCGATTCATAGGCCCATGCCGCCGCCACTGGCTCAAACTCGAACTCCACCTGCTCGAATCCGGCCTCCAGAAACGCCACCCGCAGCCGCCCTACGGCGAATTCATCGTCCTCCGAGCTCTCCGCGCCCACAAAATGCACCGGCCGTCCCACCACCGCGTTGCGCACCGGGTGCCCGAACTGCTCCTCGGCGTGCTTGCGCAGATCCTTGATCATGCGCGCGATCAGGTCTTCCAGCTTGTGGCGGCGTCCAAAGATCTCCGTCCCGGTCAGCGACCGGCTCGACAGGTGCGACTTCAGCGACTGAATCAGCCGCCCTTTTTCCTCGGCCTCCAGGTAGCGATGAATGGCCGCGGGCCCGGTCAGCGAGTGCACCCGCCGCGGCCCGTTGCCCGAGCTCGCCTGCTCCAGGTACAGCACCGACCGCGACGACGGCGTCGCTCCACCGTCGAAGGGAAACGATACCAGCTCCACCCGTCCATCTCCGGCAGCCAGCGCCACGCTGCTGTTGGTGGTGCCGAAATCGATCCCGACCACGCCGCTCTGATTTTGAAATCTGCGCATCTTCCCATTATTTCGCATATCTGCCAGCGCAAACCAGAACCCCAGTTTTCTGATCCCTCCCGCCCACTCCGGCATCAATAACCTCGTAGCCCTGTACCGGGCCGTTCGCTTCCCGGTATCCTGTCTACAGGCTTCCCAGCCGGTTCAACGAAAGCAAAACAAATCCCGCCCTTCGCGGCGTAGTAGATGAGGCTCCTGTCGTGTCGATTTCCCCTGGATTATCCGCTCTTGCTTCCCTCATGGGGATGTTGGCCGTGCTCGTCTGGCGCGTGCGCGAAGGTCGCTCCGCGGTCACCATTCGCAAAATCGTCATTCCCCCCATGGGCATGGCGACAGGTTTTTCCATGTTTGTGGTGCCCGCCTTCCGGGTGCCCTGGACGTGGGCCATCGGCGCATTCCTCGTGGGAGCTATTGCCCTTGCCTATCCGCTTCTGCGCACTTCGCGCCTGCAGCGTGAGGGCGATGTGGTCATGATGAAGCGTTCCGGAGCCTTCTTTGCGGTAATCATCTTTCTGGCCGCCATCCGTCTCGTGGCCCGCGGCTACCTCGACACCATTCTCTCCATCGAGCAGACCGGCGCTCTTTTCTTCGTCCTCGCCTTCGGCATGATCCTCCGTTGGCGCATGAGCATGTACTTCGAATACAAGGCCCTCACCGCCGTCCCGCAGACCCCCGCCGACCCGCTCCCCGATTCCTTGTAAACGATCAGCACCAAACGCTCCGTGCCAGGGAAAGCACGAACCCTCATCCGTCCACTTCGCACCCGCACAGTCCCCAATCCCGCGCTTTTGTTCTAGCGCGGGCCATGCGAAGCAGTCGCCCCCACGGCCAGTGGGTCGTAAGACGGCGGAGCATCCTCCGGCCGCGCCGCCCAGCTCTTGTTCGGCTCCTCACCCATGCGGAACTCCAGCACATTCCGCGCCGCCCCCAGCGCCGAAAGCGGCAGCCAGCTCGACGTGTACGCGCGCCCGTTCAGCGTAACCCCCTGCACATAGATCCCCTTGCCTTTGGCCGCAATCTCCAGCACGTGCCCATTGCCCAGCCTGATCGTCGCGTGTGGAAACATCGGCGTGCCCAGCACCATTCCGCCCACTCCCGGAATCGCCGGATACATCCCCAGCGCGTTCCACACATACACGCCCGAAGTCGCGCCCAGGTCGTCGTTGCCCGGCAGGCCCTCCGGCTTGTTGAAGAAGGTCTCCCGCTGCACGCGGTCCACCACCTGTTGCGTCTTCCACGGCGCGCCCGCCCACGCATAGGCATAGGCTGCGCAGAAGTCCGGCTCGTTGGTCACCGTATAATTCGGCAGCGCCCAGCCCGAAACCTTGCTGAAGAACTTGTCCAGCTTGGGAATCACCACCTCCGGCCCTCCCATCGCTTTGAACAGCCCCGCGTAGTTGAACGGCAGCATGAAGGTGTACTGCCAGGCCGATCCCTCTTCAAAGCCCATCTGGTCCGCCGTATCCCAGTTCGTGTGGTGCGGAGCCAGGTGATCCGGATCCCAGCCCTGCAGAAAGCTCCCGTCCAGTTGCCGCGGCCGGATGAATCCCGTCTCCGGGTCCCACAGCTTCCGCCAGTTCTGCGCCGAGCGCAGCAGCCGGTCGGCCGTCGCCTTGTCGCCCAGCGCCGCCGCCATCTGCGAAACCGCGAAGTCGGCGTTGTTGTACTCCAGCGAATTCGACGCCGCGCTCTCGTTCTTGCCGCCATTCAGCGAGACGTAGCCATTCTTCAGATACTCCGCAAGCCCCGGCCGTTCGCTTTGCCCATGCAACCCGGTGCCGGGGTCGGTTGCCCCCTTCACCATGTACTTCAGCGCCGTCTGTGTATCGAAGCGGCGGGTGCCAAAAGAAAAGGCCTCCGCCAGCAGGATGGCCTCCGAATCGCCGCCCATCACGTAGGTATTGTCGTTGGCCGCAGCCCACCGGCTCAGCCAGCCGCTCTGTTCCGCGTCCCTCACCAGCGACTGCATCATCTGCGCGCTGCGGTGCGGAAACAGCAATGCATGAAGCTGCACCACATCCCTGTAAATGTCCCAGTCCGAGTAGTTGGCATACTGCTCCTCGCCCGTCTTCAGCCGTCGCACCTTCCCGTCAAAACCCACATAATCGCCATTGTTGTCGCTGAACAGGTTCGGCGAAAGCAGCATGTGGTAAAGGCCGGTATAGAACAGCACCCTCTGCTCGTCGCTGCCGCCCGTCGCATCCACCTTGCCCAACGCTGAAGTCCAGGCGCGCGTCGCCGCCCGGTGCACCGCGTCGAAATCCCATCCAGGCATCTCGCCCTTCAGATTCGCCAATGCGTTCTCCACGCTCACAAACGACACGCCGACCTTGGCAAGCAGAGGTTTTGAGCTTTTGGCAAAGCTCACCCACGCGCCCGCTTTGCGCCCGCTGACTTCGGTCGCCCCAGGGTGCAGCGTCGCGTCCCATATCCCCGTTGCACTGAACGGCTCGGCGAACTGGAAAGCAAAATACAGCGTGTACGTGGTGTTCGAGTTGCAAAAGCCGCCGCTATGCACCGTCCCGGTCACCGTGTTGCCCTTGATCGTCACGGCAGAGGTGTCCGCCTTGCGCCCGTCCTCATCCACCGTTGCGCTGTTCCCGGCCTCCATCAGCAGGGTCCGCGTCGCCCCCTCCGGAAACACAAACCGCGCCATCCCCGCGCGCAGGCCCGCTGCCAGTTCGGTCTTTACACCGTTCGCCGTCTCCACGGCATAGTAGCCGGGGTGCGCCTGCTCCCGGTCGTGCGAGAAGTCAAGCGTATACGTGCCGCTTCCGGGATTCTCGGTCACTTCGCCCGTCCACGGCAGCACCGGCACGTCCGCGTAGAGTGGGCAGCCCGCCCCGCTGATGTGCGTCAGGCTGAAGCCGCGCAGCGTCTTGTCGCCGTAGTGGTACCAGCCGTCGGCGCGCGTGTCCGGCCCCCACTGGATCATCCCGAAGGGCAGCGTCGCCGCCGGGAACGTATTGCCGTCCGCGGCCGTGCCGATAAACGGGTTGACGAGTTCATAGGGCGTGCGGCCCGCAGCGCCCTGGGCAACAGCAATCACAGGAACTGCCAGCAAAAAAAGAAAAACTCTGCGCATTCTTGGAACCTCGGCAAGCATGGATTGAACAACAAGAAACAAGCAGGCAATGGAACGGGAACATCCTACCACCTGCCTCAAAGAACGGGCCGAGACGACCAGCCCTGTGCCGCGCATCACTGTATGTCGCTTCCGCCAGCGGTATACCCAAATTGAACGACGATTTCGGCGCGCTCGCAGCACGGGCCGCTCGAAACAACCCGGCCCGCGCTTCCCCCATCAGCGCAGCAGAGCAGGTCTCCATGTCCCATCCGTCCACGCTCGTTCACCCGGATACTCAACTCCAGCCGCCTGAGCAGGATGCGCCTTTTGTTGTCGAAGCGCGGTTTTATCGGACGTTGTCGAACCATAACATCCAATGTGAGCTTTGTCCGCGCCTCTGCAAAGTCGCCGATGGTGCTCGCGGACATTGCGGTGTGCGCGAAAACCGCGCCGGAGTCTTTTATTCGCTGGTTCACTCCCGCGTCTGCACCGCCCACGTGGACCCCATCGAAAAGAAGCCGCTCTTCCACTACCTGCCCGGAACCTTGGCGTTTTCGCTCTCCACCGGAGGCTGCAATGTGCACTGCAAATTCTGCCAGAACTGGCAAATCGCGCAGGCGCGTCCCGAGCAGCTGACCGCCGAATACGTCCCTCCTGAACGGGTCGCTGTGGCTGCGGCGCGCTACGGATGCCCCACCATCGCCTTCACCTACAGCGAGCCGGTGGTCTTTGCCGAGTACCTGATGGACACCGCCGACGCCGCCCACCAGGCAGGCATTCGCAGCATCGCCGTCTCGAACGGATTCATGCAGCAGGACGCCCTCCGCTCCGCCTACGGCAAGCTGGACGCGGTCAAGATCGATCTCAAATCCTTCTCCGCCTCGTTCTATCGCAACATTGTGGGTGGCCGTCTGCAGCCGGTGCTCGATTCCATCACCACCCTGCACTCCATGGGCAAATGGCTCGAGATCGTCTATATGGTGATCCCCACGCTCAACGACAGCGATGCTGAACTCACCGGCCTGTCCCGCTGGATGCTGCAGAATCTCGGTCCGGATGTGCCCTTGCATTTCTCGCAGTTTCATCCCGACTACCTGCTGAAGAACCTGCCGGTTACTCCAATCGCCACGCTCAGCCGCGCACGCGACCTCGCCCTCGGGGAAGGCCTGCGCTACGTCTACACCGGCAACGTGCCCGGCCATCCAGGAGAAAACACCTATTGCCCGCAATGCGGGCGTATGCTGATCGAACGCAGTGGTCACCAGGTGAGCCAGATGCACATTCGCCAGGGAACCTGCGGCTTTTGCCAATTTCCCATCCCCGGCGTTTGGCTAGCCTGACCGCGCAGGCGCGGCGACGCCATCCAACCGCCGTCTGGAACGGAGCAGTCATGAATACAACGGAGACCAGCGCATCTGCGGTTACGGCCCCACACAGCGCATTGAACATCGATCCGAAAAAGGTGCGCGCGGCCGGCGTGGCGGGCCAGTTTTATCCCGCCAATCCCGCCGAGCTTGTCGCCATGATGGACACAATGCTGGCCCAGGCCCCGTCCGCGCAGATTGCCGGTGCGATTCTCGGTATCATCGTCCCCCATGCTGGGTACCCGTACTCCGGCCCGGTCGCCGCCCGTGTCTACGCGGCGCTGCAAGGCCGCGTCTATAAGCGCGTCGTGGTCATTGCGCCCAGTCATTACGAGGCCTTCGACTTCACCTCTGTCTTCGACGGCGATGCCTACCAGACCGCGCTCGGTACGATTCTCGTCGATCGTGCATTCGCCGCCAGACTTGCCGGTCGCGATGCCTCCATCCGCCTCTCCGCCAGCGGCCATCGGCCCACCTCGCATGGCTCTGAACACGCGCTCGAAGTGCAGTTGCCCTGGCTGCAGCGCATCCTCGGCGATTTCGCGCTGGTCCCTGTCGTGATGGGGAAACAGGACTACCAAAGCAGCCGCGCGCTCGGCGTTGTGCTGGCCGAGCTCCTGCAGGCCGAGAGTGCGGACGGCGAAACTCCGGGCGAGACACTGATTGTCGCCAGCTCCGATCTCTCCCACTTCCACAACTACAGCGAAGCCGTCCAACTCGATCACAAGACCCTCAGCGCATTCGAGTCATGGGACTACTTCAGCATGTCCCGCAACTTCCATTCTCGCGTCTGGGAAGCCTGCGGAGGGGCGCCCGTCGTGGCCGCCATGATAGCTTCCGAGCGGATGGGCGCGCGCCAGGCCCGCGTCCTGCACTACGCCAATTCAGGCGACGCCGGTGGCGACCACTCCCGTGTCGTTGGCTACGGCGCCGGTGTTCTGGTAAAGGCCCATGCCGATAAACAGCCACAAGCGCCCTTTTCCCTGACCGATCTTGAGAAAAATGTACTGCTCGCTCTTGCGCGCAACTCGGTGGAGCACGCGTTGCGGACCAACGACGTCCTTGACCCCGAAGTGCCTCAAAGCGCGGCCCTGCGGCAGGAACGCGGAGCTTTCGTCACCCTCAAGATCGACGGTGCGCTGCGCGGCTGCGTTGGTTTCGCCTCTGCCGTCAAGCCGCTCTTCATGACCGTGCGCGACACAGCCACTCTCGCGGCCTTGCGCGATCCTCGTTTTCCGCCCGTCGAAGAATCGGAGCTGTCTCGCCTGCAATACGAGATCTCGGTTCTCTCCCCGCTGCGCCGCGCCATGAATGTCAGCGAAATCGAGGTCGGCCGCCACGGTTTGCTTGTCAAACTCGGCGACCGCGAAGGTCTCCTCTTGCCCCAGGTCCCGGTCGAGCATCACTGGGATTCCATGACCTTTCTCCAGCAAACGTGCGGGAAGGCAGGCCTGAAGCCGGACGCCTGGAGGGATCCCGGCATCGACATCTTTCTATTCACCGCCGTGATCTTCGGAGAAACTCCGCAGCCCAAGCTGGAACAGATCATTTGATCCGCCGCGGCACCGGATGTCCCAACACCAGCCAACCCTGACCAGGCACCCAAAAAGCAAAACGCCCCAGCTTTCACTGGGGCGTTACGTACGTTAAACAAGCCCGACTAATCGGGAACGTTTTTATGCTACCGTCATTCAGGTTTGAAGTCAATAGCAACTTCTTCAGCATCTTTCAACTTCCATTCCTGTGGCGGCACCGGGATGGGTCTTCCGAGGGCATGCCAAACAGCGTTTTGAATCGCAGCAATATCGGCCTCGTTAAGCACTGGTGAACACCATTCATTGCCGTCTCTTACGCGATCCAGTCGAGCAAAGGATACGTGCGTAATCATGTCTGTCTTAGCCCAAACATCTGTGTCCGGGCGGAAAAACGAATAACGATTGCCAGGAATCTTGAAATGAAAAGGCTCAATGGGGTCGGGGGCAACGGTGCTAAACGGAACAACAAGACAGGTTTGGTAGCCTTTTCTGCGTCGCG
Source organism: uncultured Occallatibacter sp. (assembly GCA_964595345.1). Taxonomy (GTDB): domain Bacteria; phylum Acidobacteriota; class Terriglobia; order Terriglobales; family Acidobacteriaceae; genus Telmatobacter. The sequence goes on along the minus strand of CAZQPY010000063.1, from coordinate 18,328 downwards.
GTGACATAACTACTACGTGGCGCGTCTTCTGCATTTCAGGTGGGATCATCCCCCGAAAGTCACACATCAATACCATCCCCAATTTCGGCCTAAATGTGATCATCCAATAAGCTTATCGTGGAACTTGAACTCTCGGCGAAGTCTCTTCAATTCCTTCGTCTTCGTCTTACAGAAACCTGAGAACGGCTTTGTGTGTCAGCATCCTTAACGCACAAACGCTCCCGCTTGGGCGGGAGCGTTCAAGTGCGTCCGGAGCCGGGAACTAGAGCTGTACGGGCTTGGCAACCTCGGCGGGAGCGGGGCTGGGAGCAGAAGCCACCGCTTTCGGTTCGGCTTTGCGAATATCGATTCCGCCCTTGAAAAACGCACCGTCCTCAATGCTGATCCGGGCAGCGGAAACGTCGCCGGTCAGTGCGCCCTCGGCGCGGATGTCCACGCGGTCCGAGGCCGTTACGTTGCCCCGCACCTTGCCCAGCACTACGATCTCGCGTGCGCTGATGCTGGCCGCCACCTGGCCATTGCGGCCCACGGTTACCCGGTTGCCCGGCAAGCTGATGCTGCCTTCCACTTTGCCGTCGATGAACAGAGACTCCGAGCCAGTGATCTCACCCTTGATAAAGAGTCCCTTTCCTACCGTGGCCTGGTCTCCGGGAGTCGTTGCGGCACGGTTCGCCGCGGGCTCAAAAGAAGGCGCCGGGGGAGTTGGCCGAACGGGCTCAGGGCTGATGCTGGGGGCGATCGATCCGGATTGACTCGGTTTCCACATTGCGCTCAAGGTGGTTTCCTTTTCTGTCCTGTCGGGACGGGGCTCTAAGGGCAACCGCGGTTGTCCCAGGGCCCAAGAATTCTGAATGTGCGGATTGTGGGGTCGATTGTGGTTCCCGATACCCCGCATGTAACCACGAAAGAATGGTATCGCTCCGCGGCCCGCCATATGATTGCGTCTCCGTTATTTTAAGTCGCATCAGCCAATTTATCGAGACCACATTTGACCATCTGTCCCAGGTTGCCAATTCTGACAATACCCAGGGCCTTTCCCGGAAAGAACGCCCAGCGCACCAAAAATTGACCGGCAAGAGATTGACAAGCCCGCTCTCCAGTGCTTTGCTCCGCAGTCCCGCAGCGGTTTCCCATGGTTTCAAACCGCTGCTTGCCATGAATTCGCATGCATCGGCCCCGGTCCGGACGCAGCCAGATCCAAAACGCGCAAGTCGAACAGCCCGCAAGCTTAAAGCAAGCTGAATCGCAAAAAAACGTTGCATCATGAATATGCGGCGCCAACTCTACGCAGGTTGTACCGCTGCCTTACAATGAGGTCGGTTTGTTTTCATAGCAATATCTTCGGCGACCGTCCGCAGGGGCTGCCGCATCGATGCGTGGACGCTGAAACTAAACTTCTGTTGCATTGCGAGCGTCCGTAAGAGCAGCTTGGGAAATCTCCGCGGTTTGGCACGACCGAACCAATGCCCCAACCGGGCAAACATTCATCAACAAGATGACAGGAATCGACACCATGTCCATCGAAGAAACTCGGCAGTCGCAACTGCCCGCGCTCAATGCTTCCGAACCGCCCCAGGACCAAAAAAGCTCGTGGCTTCGCATTGTCGTTTACCTTGTGTTGGTCGGTGCCGTTGCCGGATTTGCCTGGCGCATCTACCAGAACCAGCAGGCGGCCAGGAAGCAGAGCGCCGATCAGGCTGCGGCGCTGGTCAGCCGCCCGGTCCCGGTGCAGGTCGCGGCGGCCGAGCAGAAGCCCATGTCCATCTTCGTAACCGCTCTCGGCACCGTAACGCCTTATATGAGCGTGACCGTCAAGGCGCGGGTCAGCGGCGAGCTGATGCCGGTGAAATTCACCGAAGGCCAGCAGGTGAAGCAGGGCGAAACCATCATGGTCATCGACCCCAAGCCCTACAAGGCTGCCCTCGATCAGGCCAAGGGCACTCTGGCGCACGATCAGGCTCTCCTGAACAACGCCCAGGCCGAGTATCGCCGCTACAAGGCTCTCTTCGATGCCGGGGTGGTTTCCAAGGAATCGCTGGATGCCGACGAAGCCGCGCAAGGCCAGTATCAGGGCGCAATCGAGTCCGACAAAGCGGCCATCGAAAATGCCCAGTTGCAACTCGACTGGTGCACCATCCAGTCGCCCATCAATGGCCGCATCGGCCTGCGCCTGGTTGATCCGGGCAATATCATCACCGCCAACACCACCAATCTGGTCATCATCAACCAGTTCGAGCCCATCGCTGTGGACTTCACCCTTCCCGAAGGGCAGCTTCCCGATGTGCTCCATAAGCTGATTTCCGACAATAAGATGCCGGCCGAAGCCTTTGACCGCGGCGACAGCCAGAAACTCGCCGGCGGATTCCTGCTGACCGCCGACAACCAGATCGACACCACCACCGGCACCGACAAGCTCAAGGCGGTCTTCGCCAATTCGGACCAGTCGCTCTTCCCCAATCAGTTCGTCAACGTCCACCTGATTCTTGAGAACCGTCCCAGCGCCCTCGTCGTGCCGTCTGCGGCCATCCAGAGTGGCCAGCAGGGCAGCTTCGTGTGGGTCATCGAAACCGACGCCAAGGGTGTGGCTACCGCGAAGATTCAACCGGTCAAGGTGGCCCTCGCCGAAGGCCAGGTCACCATTCTCGATAGCGGTGTGCAGCCTGGCCAGAAGGTGGTCATCGACGGCGCTGACCGCCTGCGCCCGGGCCAGCTCGTCCTTGTCAGCGAGCCTCGTCCGCGCGCCCAGCAGGCTATCGCGGCAGCCGCCCCGCCAGCCGCCGGCAAACCCGAAAAGAGGGAGCACCAGTGAGTCCTTCCCGCCCATTTATTCTGCGCCCGGTAGCCACCTCGCTACTGATGTTCGCGATTCTGCTGGCGGGCGCTGTCGGGTACCTCCAGTTGCCGGTCTCGGCGCTGCCCGAGGTGGACTACCCGATCATTCAGGTGCTCACCTTCTACCCCGGCGCGGGACCTGAAGTGATGGCCTCCTCCGTGACCGCGCCTCTCGAGCGCCAGTTCGGCCAGATGCCTGGCCTCAAGCAGATGACCTCGGTCAGTTCCGGCGGCGGATCCGTCATCACCCTCGAATTCAACCTCGATGAGAATATTGACGTCGCCGAGCAGGAAGTCCAGGCCGCCATCAACGCCGGAAACAGCTTCCTGCCCACCGATCTGCCCAACCCGCCCATCTACAGCAAGGTGAATCCCGCCGACGCGCCCATCATGACGCTCGCGCTTACCTCCGACTCGCTGCCCCTCGACAAGATCGAAGACGCGGCCGACACCAACATGGCCCAGAAGATCTCCCAGGTCACCGGCGTCGGCCTGGTCTCCATCGCCGGCGGACAGAAACCGGCCGTGCGCATTCAGGCCAACCCCGCGCAGCTTGCCGCCTACGACCTCAGCCTTGAAGACCTGCGCACCGCCTTGGCCGCCTCCAACGTCGACCAGGCCAAGGGCACTCTCAATGGCAATCGCCAGTCCTACACCATTGGGGCCAACGACCAGCTCATTACCAGCAACGACTACAAGCCGGTCATCGTCGCCTATCGCAACGGCGCTGCGGTTCGCGCCTCCGACGTGGCCACGATTGTCGATGCCGCCGAGAACACCCAGCAGGCCGCATGGATGGATCGTCAGCCGGCGGTCATCGTCAACATCCAGCGTCAGCCCGGCGCAAACATCATCGCCGTCGTGGACCGCATTCAGAAGCTACTGCCGCAGTTGCAATCCAGCCTGCCCGCCAACGTCCACGTCAAGGTGCTCACGGACCGTACGGTCACCATTCGCGCTTCGGTCAAGGACGTCGAATTCGAGTTGATGCTCACCATCGCCCTGGTGGTCATGGTGATCTTCCTCTTCCTGCGCAATCTGGCCGCCACCATTATTCCCTCCGTCGCCGTGCCGCTTTCCATTGTGGGCACCTTCGGCGTCATGTACCTGCTCGGCTACAGTCTCAACAACCTCACACTCATGGCGCTTACCATCTCGACTGGATTCGTTGTCGACGACGCCATCGTGATGATCGAGAACATCTCGCGCTTCATCGAAGAGGGCGACAGCCCCATGAAGGCCGCGCTCAAAGGCAGCGAACAGATCGGCTTCACCATCATGTCGCTCACCGTCTCGCTGATCGCCGTGCTCATTCCGCTGCTCTTCATGAGCGATGTGGTCGGCCGGCTCTTCCGCGAATTCGCCGTCACCCTCGCTGTCACCATCCTCGTCTCGGCCGTCGTCTCGCTCACTTTGACGCCCATGATGTGCTCACGCATTCTCAAGGACAAGAAAGTCGCCAAGCAAACGCGCTTCTACCACTGGTCCGAAAAAGTTTTCAACTCGATCATTGACTCCTATGGCCGCGCCTTGCGCGTGGTTCTGCGCTTTCGCTTCGTAACCCTTCTGGTGACCATCTCCACCTTTGTCGCCACCGTTCTGCTCTTCCTGATCGTTCCCAAGGGCTTCTTTCCGGTGCAGGATACCGGCGTAGTGTTAGGCATCAGCGAAGCTCCGCAGACGGTCAGCTTCGGCAGCATGGCCGAGCGCCAGCAGCGCCTCGTCGATGTCCTCCTGCAGGACCCGGCCGTCGAAAACGTCTCGTCCTTCATCGGCGTCGATGGAACCAACACCACGCTGAACTCCGGCCGCATTCAGATCAATCTCAAGCCGCTCGAGCAGCGCAAGATCTCCGCCACCGAAGTGATCCAGCGCCTGCAGCCCAAAGTGAATGCAGTCGATGGCATTCAGCTCTTCCTCCAGCCCCTGCAGGACCTCACCGTCGAAGACCGCGTCAGCCGTACTCAGTTTCAATACGCGCTCGAGGATCCCGACCAGAACGAGCTGGCCCGCGTCACCCGCCAGATGGTCACCGAGCTGGGCAAGGAAAGCGTCGTCACCGATGTCGCCAGCGACCTCCAAGACCAGGGCCTCGGCGCGCAACTCGTCATCGATCGCGATACCGCCGCCCGTCTCGGTATCGCCATGGCCGACATCGACAACACCCTCTACGACGCCTTCGGCCAGCGCCAGGTTTCCACCATCTTCACCCAGCTCAACCAGTACCATGTGGTGATGGAAGTGGGTAAGGACTTCCAGACCGATCCATCCGTGCTGAGCAATCTCTTCGTCAAATCGGGCAACGGAACCCAGGTTCCGCTGGCCATGGTCGCGCATTGGGAGCAGTCTCGCGCTCAACTCGCCATTGGTCACCAGGGCCAGTTCCCCTCCACGGTAGTCAGCTTCAACCTGGCCCCCGGCAAGGCGCTCGGCGATGCGGTCGAGGCCGTCAAGCGCGTCGAGCAGCGCATCCAGATGCCGGTCGCCGTCAATGCCAGCTTCCAGGGAACGGCAGCCGCCTTCCAGACCTCGCTGGCCAATGAGCCGCTGCTGATTCTGGCCGCGCTCATCACCGTCTACATCGTTCTCGGAGTGCTTTACGAGAGCTACATTCACCCCATCACCATCATTTCGTCGCTCCCCTCCGCGGGCGTCGGCGCACTGCTGGCGCTCATGATCACCCGCACAGATTTCTCTGTCATTGCGTTGATCGGCATCATTCTGCTGATTGGTATCGTGCAGAAGAACGCCATCATGATGATCGACTTTGCGCTGCAGGCCGAGCGCAGCGAAGGAAAGACGGCCGAAGAAGCCATCTTCCAGGCCTGCAAGTTGCGCTTCCGGCCCATCCTGATGACCACCATGGCCGCCATGCTCGGCGGTTTGCCTCTGTGGCTGGGCGGAGGAGTGGGCGCGGAGCTGCGCAAGCCGCTCGGCATCACCATCGTGGGAGGGCTGCTGCTGTCGCAGTTGCTCACCCTCTTTACCGTGCCGGTGACTTATATCTATTTCGACAAGCTGGCCAAATGGATGGGACGCCGCGAACGTGAACAGGGCTTCGCCGAAGACGCCATCAGCGCCGACTAGAAGGCAGGGAACAGGGATCAGGGAACAGGGAACAGGGAACAGAGAACAGAGAACAGAGGACAGAGAACAGAGAACAGAGGACAGAGAACAGAGAACAGGGAACAGAGAACAGGGAACAGAGAACAGAGAATAGGGGACAGGAAGTAGGGAGTAAGGAATTGGAGTTGGAGACTAACAGCCCGCGCTAAAAGTCGAGTTTTGAAAGGGCACGGCTTTGGCCGTGCCGCAAGGGCAAGAAAAGGACCGGGGCTTTAGCCCCCGAGGGAATGCGGATTCAGAGCGGGTGCCCCAGGTCCCTCGCTTTTGGGGACCTGGGAAAGCTCGGCATCCGTTCATTTGGAAGGGCAGGCAGGATCGACTGATGAACAGAATGGGAATACTACTGGAGGCTCATGCAAGTAAGCTTGCAAAGCTGACAGTGCGAAAGATTGCCGTTGACCGGAACGAGCTGAATGACATCGAGCCAATTCCGATTCAGGACTATGTCTTAGTGGAAGGGGACAACGATTCACTGAGATTCCTGGGAGAACTTCTAATTGCTTTTTCAGATGGCGATTTTGGTTGTCGCTTTAATCTCCATCCTCAAGGGGCCGGAAGTGCCCACTTTAGTGACGCGTCAGATATGGGAATCGATTTTCACAAGATTCCATGTGACTTCTAGAATCGGGTGCCCCACCTTCGACGCGCATTTGTTTTTGCGCCTGGGGTGGGCCGCCTCAAACCTCAACCAACCGCCAGCTTTTGGCTTCACCTGACACCTGTCACTTGACACCTGACACCTGTCATCTATCACCTGTCATCTGTCAGCTGTCATCTGACACCTGAAACCTGACACCTGACACCTGAAACCTGAAACCTGAAACCTGACAACTGGTAACCAATGCATCTTTCCGCACTCTTCATCAAGCGCCCGGTAGCCACTTCGCTGCTCAGTCTGGCCCTGTTGATGGCCGGCTCGGTGGCCTACTCGCTGCTGCCCGTCGCATCGCTCCCCAATGTGGATATGCCGGTCATTGGCGTCAGTGCGGGAATGCCCGGCGCAAGCCCGGAGACCATGGCCTCGTCGGTCGCCACTCCGCTCGAGCGCCAGTTCGGCCGCATCGCCGGCATCAACCAGATGACCTCGTCCAGTTCTTTGGGAGCGGCCTCCGTCACGCTGCAATTCGACATCAGTCGAAACATCGACGCCGCCGCGCGCGACATTCAGGCCTCCATCAACGCCGCGCGCAGCCAGTTGCCCGCTTACCTGCCGCAGAACCCAAGCTACCGCAAGGCCAATCCCGCCGAAGCGCCCATCCTGATTCTTGCCTTGACCTCGGATGTCGTGCCCAAGCCGCAGATCTACGATATGGCCAACTCGATTCTTGCCCAGAAGATCTCGCAGATTCAGGGTGTCGGACAGTGCTTTGTCGGGGGCAGTTCCAGCCCTTCCGTGCGCATCGAGCTGAACCCGATGCAACTGGGCGCGAATGGCGTTGGCCTCGAAGCCGTGCGCACCGCACTGGCCAACGCCAATGCCAACCGCCCCAAGGGCGCATTTCAAAGTGTAAATCGCCGCTGGCAGATCAACGACAACGATCAGATCTTCAAGGCCACCGACTATGCGCCCATCGTCGCCGGTTATAACCAGCAAACCGGCGCGCCCGTGCGTATCGCCGACTTGGGATCGGTTGTCGACAGCGTCGCCGACATTCGCAATGCCGGCGTCAGCGGCATCAACACTGGCAACGGGCCCGGTCAGTTGAAAGACGCGGTGCTGATTATCGTCTTCAAGATTCCCGGCGCAAACGTCATCTCCACGGTGGACAGCGTGATGGCGGAGATGCCGCGCCTGCAGGCCGCCATTCCACCCACCATCAAGATCGACGTCGCCGTGGACCGAACCACCACCATCCGCTCCAGCGTCCGCGATGTGGAGACCTCGCTCATCATCAGTGTTTGCCTGGTCGTCCTGGTGGTCTTCCTCTTTCTGCGCGAAGTCTGGGCCACCATTATTCCTTCCATCGCTGTGCCCCTCTCGCTGCTGGGAACCTTCGGCGTGATGTGGCTGCTCGGCTACACCATCGACAACCTCTCGCTGATGGCGCTCACTGTCGCCACCGGCTTTGTCGTGGACGACGCGATCGTAGTGATCGAGAACATCACCCGCTACCTCGAAATGGGCATGAGTCCCTACGATGCCGCGATGAAAGGCTCCAAGGAGATAGGCTTCACGGTGCTCTCCATGAGCCTGTCTTTGATCGCCGTCTTCATCCCGATTCTGCTCATGGGCGGCATCGTGGGTAAGCTCTTCCGCGAATTCGCCGTTACTCTCAGCGTGGCCATTGCCGTATCGCTGCTGGTGTCGCTCACCACCACGCCCATGCTCTGCGCGCAATTCCTCAAGTCGCGCGACGAGAGCCGTCACGGCTCCATCTACCGCGCCAGCGAGCGCGCTTTTAACTGGTTGCACAATGAATACGCCGCAGGCCTGCGCTGGGTCTTGCGCCACCAGGTTCTCATCCTGTGTGTGGTCATCGGCACCGTCGTGCTCAATGTCTATCTCTTTACGATTGTCCCCTTCGGCTTCTTCCCCCAGCAGGATACCGGCCGCATGGGTGGACGCACTCGCGCCGCGCAGGACATCGCCTTCGACGCCATGAAGGTCAAGCAGCAGGTACTTGCCCAAATGGTCCTTGACGATCCGGCAATCCAGTCGGTCACGGCTTTTGTCGGTGGCGGCGGGCCCGGCGGCGGCAGCTCCAATGTCGGCAATATGTTTATCGCGCTCAAGCCCCTTAACCAGCGCCCCTATCGCCCCTACTCCAACGATTGGCTCGGCCGCCTGCGCAAGTCGCTCAACCTCCATCCCGAACACGTCTCCGCCGATGACGTCGTGAATGGCCTGCGCCGCAAGCTCAATAGCGTCCCGGGAGCCGTCCTGGTTCTTCAGGTGCAGCAGGAGTTCCAGATCGGCGGACGCGGCTCGGACGCGCAATACCAGTACACGCTCTCCGACGAAAATCTAAATGAGTTGAACACCTGGGCCCCGCAACTACTCGCCCGCATGAGAACCATGCCCGAGTTGCGCGACGTCTCCACCGACCAGCAAAATCAGGGCCTGGCCGCCAACCTTCTCATCGACCGCGACGCCGCATCGCGGCTGGGCATCACTGCCTCCGCCGTTGATCAGGTTCTTTACGACGCCTTCGGGCAGCGCGAAGTCTCCACCATGTACACCGCGCTTAATCAGTACTTTGTGGTGATGGAGGTGGATCCCAAATTCCAGCTCAGCCCTGACTCGCTCAATGGCATCTTCATCAAGTCGTCCACCGGCGCAACGGTCCCGCTCTCCGCAATCGCCAAATTCCAAGACCAGCGGACAGCGCTCCAGGTGAACCATCAGGGCCAGTACCCCGCCGTCACACTGAGCTTCAATCTGGCGCCCAACTTTGCCCTGGGCGATGCCGTCACTGCGCTGGAAAAAGTGCAGCGCGAGATGGGAATGCCCTCCGCCATCCACGCCACCTTCCAAGGAACCGCCCAGGCCTTCCAGGATTCAAAGAACAATATGCCCTGGCTGATTCTGGCTGCCCTCACTGCGGTCTATATTGTCCTCGGTATCCTCTACGAGAGCCTCATTCATCCGCTGACCATTCTCTCCACCATTCCCCCCGCCGGCGTGGGCGCAATTCTCGCACTGATGCTGATGGGCTCCGAACTCAGCATCATTGCTCTCATCGGAATCATCCTGCTCATTGGAATCGTCAAAAAGAACGCCATCATGATGATCGATTTCGCGTTGCAGGCCGAGCGCGACCAGGGACTGCCGCCGGTCGAGGCCATTTATCAGGCCTGCCTCTTGCGCTTCCGTCCCATCATGATGACCACCATGGCCGCGCTCTTCGGCGGACTGCCCCTGGCCATCGGCATGGGTGTCGGTTCGGAGTTGCGCAAACCCCTCGGCATCACCATCGTCGGCGGCCTGATCGTCTCCCAGATGCTCACTCTCTTCACCACCCCGGTCGTCTACCTCTTCTTCGATCGCCTGCAGTGGAAGGTGATGAAGCTCCACCGCCTCGGCTCTGAACTGGAAGGCGCGGAAGCCGACTGATTCCGTATCCAGTCCCGCGCCCGTTCTAGAGCGTCCGCTCTTGAGTGCGCTCTCGCGTATCCGGTTATGAGTGTCCGTTTCCGAGTGTTCAGTTTCGCGTGTCCAGTCTCCCGAGTTCGCATCAAGAACGCTGTCATCCTGAGCGACCGGAGCGTAGCGAAGGGAGTCGAAGGACCTGCGGTTGCTTTTGTTTGTTCTTCGCGTATTTGCTGCTGAATTGCGGTCTCTGGGTGGAGCGCCTCTTACTGCCGAATGCGGCTGAGTTGGAGGCAGCAGCTTCTCCGCGAGCCCCATCGAAGGGCAAACCCCGTAGGCCGGTCGGCGCGCAAAAAAAGACCGGAGGTTCCGGCCGAGCCCTCACTCCCAAGGCTGGCCGAACCCTCCGGTCTGGTTCTTCTATTCCCTATTCCCTATTCCCTACTCCCTGATCCCTGACCCCTGTTCCCTGTCCCCTGCCTCACTTGTCCTCGTCATCATCCCCCGCCGGCTTCGCCGGTTCCGGCGCCTTGACCGCCGCCATCGCCTTCACCTCGCTCAGCGGGACCTCCATGGTGCCCACCTTGCGCGCCGAGGCGTCGAAGATGCCGGTCCGCAGCCAGTATTGCCCCTTGCTGGGAACATCGATCTCGGCATGCAGTTGCAGTCCCGTCTGCTGGAACGCCGCATACGCGTCCGGCTTGATGCTCAGCGCCACCCGGTGGTCTTTGCGGCTGGCAATGTTGCCGTAACGGTCATACACAATCAGCGACAAATTCAGCATCCCGGTGTGCAGTCCGCTGGCCTCCTGCTTCAGATCCACATCTTTCAGGTCGACCGCAAAGTCCACCGAGAAATGGCTGGGGGCCCTCGCATCGGCCGGAGCGTCCGTTTTGGCCGGTACCGGCTGAATCAGCGTCTTGTACAGGATTTGCTCTGTCTCCGGCATTCCAAAGTTCATGAATGGCTGCAGCGGATTGCCCGTCGGCGTACCCTGTGCGCTCAAACCGGTGCCGGGCAGATCCACGTCTTTGGCGTAATAGTAATGCCGATACGACAGGTTGTACTTCGCGCCGTTGATCTTCACCTCGATCTTGCGCTCCTGGCCGTCCATCCGGCTGTTCGTCGGGGCATAGGAGAGGGTATAGAAGTCAGAGCTGTGGGCAACGATGTCGCGCACAATGCCGGTCATGTCGTTGGCATTCACGAATGCCTTGCCGCCCGAGGCTTCGGCCAGCATCTTCATCGTTTCCTGGTCGCCGTTGCGCTGGTAATTCTCGGCCACCAGCGGGTTGTTCATCGCTCCGGCATAACCCTGCGGCCCCTCGGATGTCGCCGGCGAAGCGATTTGCGTCGTTGTGGTCTGATTGCTGCCGGGGCCGTTGCCGCCGCTCAGCTGGCCAGGCAACACACCGCCCGCCGGAGTCGTGTTCCCCGCTTCAAAGAACGAATTGCCCACCACCCCGCGCGCATCCACCGGGTACACGGCAACCCGCGCCACCGTCAGCAGATTGATCGTCTTTTTGATCTCTTCCTCGTACCTCATCGCTGTTGCGCCGAAAAGATCGGTTGGGAACGACTCGGAGAACCAGATCAGGTTCTTGCGCCCCGGGAAGCTGCCCAGAAACGCGGCCAGTTGCTGCAGATTCGTCAGTGTCCGGAGCTCGCGGTCGGCCGTCTGCGCTTCCTGCGTCTCCTCCATGAAGCCCTGCATCGCCGAAATCATCGCCGGCGAGGCGGAAGTGGACGGCGGAGCGCTGCCGCCCGGAGTCGCCGGGCCGGGTATGATCTCCGACATCTGCCCGATAACCCCCTGCTGCGCATTCGATTCCGCCGACGAATTCATCAGAACCGGCACATCGACATTCGTCTTTTTCTTGCTGTCCAGCGCGGCCACCAAAAGCGCCGGATCGTCCGTAAATCCCTGCACATATGAAAGCCCCATCGACATGGTGAAGATCGCCATCCGCGAGCCCGGCTTCAGGGTCTTCAGAAAGTTCAGCGCCTGCCGGTGAATCTCCATCTGGTTGCCCGCCTGCGTATTCAGCGAATCAAGCAGCAGCACGTTCACCGCGGCCGGCCTTCCCATGGGCGAGAAATTGCTGAAAACATTGGGCGGCAGCGCGGGCATCTCGCCAGCAGGTGCTTCCGGCCCGGTGTGTTCCTCGAAAAACGAAATGCTCTGCGGTTTTCCCTGCTCCAGCACGCTGAACGCATCCTGCTTCAGTCCGGAAACCGGTTTGCCGCTCTTGTCCGTGACCACCACATCCAGCAACACAGCGTGACTGGAAATGCGAAGATTCGCGACCGGGGCATTGGCGTCGGGCGCGCTGCTCTGCGCTGCCAGCGAGACCGCCGCCAGGGCAAAAAGCGCCAATATCATCTTTGAACTCTGCAAGGGGGAGCCTCCTGAAACATGGCAAAGATCACCATAGTCAATTAGACTTCAAATCCCTTGCCGCGGTTACTTTTTAGCGTGCAAACACAAGCCCGCAAGGCCGATTGCACCCTGACATGAGCATCGGGAATCCCTCTGGAATGAATGGGAAGAAAGCGGTTTTCGGGCTGGGTGCTCTCCCGCTTGTCCCGGTCGCAAAAGATGCGTAGCCCCGCCTGTCGCGGCCGCAGGCCAAGCGAAAGCACAACCCCCAGCCAGTTCGTTCTGTGTCAAAATCCCACTGCTCCAATTCCCGCGCCTTGGTTCTGGCGCGGGCCACCCGAAGGGGCTGCCCCACCGCAGGTGGCCGAAGCGTCCGCCGCACCGCAGGTGCTGGTCAAGCGAAAGCGGGTTCTTCCACCTTGGTCGGCTCTGGCGGGTTGGCCGGATAGTAAGCGTTCCGGGCATACTGCAGAACCATGCGGTTGGTGTTGAAATACGAGCCGTTGAAGGCCATCGTGGTGCGCATCATGCCCGCCCACTGTTCCGGTGCCTTCAGGTAGAGAGGCACGATTGCGTTTTCGAGCTTGCTGTACAGAGACTCCGCTTCCGCCTTGTCGTCCGCACCGTCTTCAATCGCCCATCCGGTCACGCCCTCAATGCAGCCTTCGATCCACCATCCGTCCAGAATCGACAAGCTGGGCACGCCATTCAGCGCGGCTTTCATGCCGCTGGTGCCCGAGGCCTCATACGGACGCCGCGGAGTATTCACCCACACGTCCACGCCCGCCGTCAGCATGGCGCCCAGCGACCAGTCGTAATTCTCCAGGTAAACAATCTTCAGCAGGTCATTGGAAAGTTTCGCCGCCGTCTCAACAACGCTCTGAATCAGCGCCTTGCCCGGATAATCCTGCGGATGCGCCTTGCCCGCGTACAGAATCTGCAGGCCGCCGGCCTCCGTGGCGATCTTCAGCAACCGCTCCGGGTCCTGGAACAGCAAGGTCGCGCGCTTGTAGGTCGCCGCGCGCCGCGCAAATCCCAGCGTCAGTACTTGGGGGTCGAGCGCCAGCCCGGTGCGCGTCTCCAACTCGGCAAACAAGTCCTGCTTGTTGCGAGCATGGGCGGCAAGGATCTCCGGCGCGGGGATCTCGATCGCGTTGCGCAGATAGATGTTGTCGCGGCGCCAGGTGGGGATGTGCTTGTCCAGCATCTGCTGGAACGGCTCGGAGAGCCAGGTCGGGGCATGCACGCCGTTGGTGATGGAGTCGATGTCGAACTCCGGGAACATCTCGCGCGAAACCTTGCCGTGCTGCATGGCCACGCCATTGGCGTAGCGACTGAAGTGCAGCGCCAGCAGTGTCATGTTCAGCATGCCGTCGCGGAAGCAGCCATGCCGTTCCAGCCGCGCCGTGCGGTCGCTGCCCAGGATGCGGATCGCCTGCTCGGTCGAGAAGCGGTCGTGCCCGGCCTCAACCGGAGTGTGGGTCGTAAAAACGCACTTCCTGCGCACTTGCGCCACGTCCGACTCGGTAGCCGCGCCCATGGCTCCGCCGCCCATCTGGCTCTCCAGCAGCGCCAGGGTCAGCAAAGCCGCGTGCCCCTCGTTCATGTGATAGACGTTTACATCGAGCCCCAGAGCATTGGCCATGCGTGCGCCGCCCATCCCCAGCACGATCTCCTGCTGCAGGCGATAGTTGCTGTCGCCGCCATACAGGTGGTCGGTCAGTCCGCGGTCCAACCCCGTGTTCTCTTCCAGATCGGTATCCAGCAGAAAGATCGGCACAACGTGGCCGGTGCGGCCCACCAGGTCGTAGCGCTGCGCGCGCACCATCACCGTGCGATCCTCGATCTGGACAGTAACCCGCGCCGCCTCTTCCGTGCAGAACTTGGCGGGATTCCACGGCTGGATGTCCTCGCTTTGGTGCCCACCCTTGTCCAGATGCTGCTGGAAGTATCCCTTGCGGTGCAGCAGCGTGAACGCCACCAGCGGGACGCAAAGATCGGCAGCGGAGCGCAGTGTGTCTCCGGCTAAAACGCCAAGACCGCCGGAATACGTCGGCATGCCTGGGTTAATCGCGATCTCCATCGAAAAGTAAGCAACCAGTCCGGAGGCCGGAAAGGATGCATACGAAAACGGTTTTGGTGACAGTCCTTGCATAGCTTCCATCTCTTTTTGCAACGCTTACTCCGTGTGAAGCGGCAAATTAGGCAATTGAATTCCAAAATGAATGCGCCGGGCGCTCTGGTTCTCGCCCGTACGTGTTGCTGGTCAAACTTAGAAGATTTTAGCAAGGCGAGGGCAATTTAAGACGTATATGCAATCGGTTGCTGCTCTCGATTATCGATTACTTCCATGAATAATTATCATTTACCGCTTTTAATATAGATGCGAAGTTGACTGGGTGTACAGGCAGAAAACTCCCATTGTGGTCAAGATCTTGGTCACTACCAAAATGTTACGTCGGGGTGGGCTCATCCCTCGGGAGAGCCCACCCGGGACGGGTGGGGTGGAGACAAGGCCAAGTTTCACAGATCTCAAAAGGTCTATGTGTGTTCCGAATTGGCTCAAGCACGTCAGGTGAAGATAGTCCCTGCGGGAGGAGCAGGGGGTTCTAACCCCCTGAAAACAGGCTCAAAACGGTCGGCCTTCACAGGCTGCGGAAAAGCCGCTCGGACGGGCAAGAAGCGTCAGGGCACGACTTTAGTCGTGCCGATAAAGCCAATAAAATGACCAGGGCTTAAGCCCCTGCCAAGGCCGATTCCAGCGATTTACTCGAAGTCAGGCTCTTTTCAGCAGCTTGTTCAGGCCCGGGCAAAAGCATCTATGGCCACAGCGGTTCCACAATTGCTGTACCCCGGAACCACCGATCTGAAGTGGCTCTTTCCTTAACGGAGCCCCACGGACTTGTCTTCGTCCGTGGGGTAGAGGTACTTCGCCTAGGTCAGCCGGTGAGCTCCGTCCGATGCGTGACAGACGTGAATCTCGGGCACGATGCCGGTCCGGGCCGCATAGCGGCTTCCCAACTCCTCGGCAAATGCCTTGGCCTGCTCCTGCTCCACCAGGTTGATGGTGCAGCCGCCAAAACCGCCGCCGGTCAGCCGGGCGCCGATCAGCCCCGGAATCTGGTTGGCTAGCTCCACCATCAGGTCGGCTTCCACGCAGCTTCCGGCAAAGTCGCCGCTGTAGCTGGCGTGCGCTTCGGCCATCAATCGGCCCAACTCCTTCATATCGCCCTTCAGCAGAGCCTCACTCGCAGCCACCGTGCGCAAATCCTCGCTGATCACGTGGCGGGCCCTCTTGAGCGACTCGGGCGTCATTTCGTGGCCCCACTTCTCCAGATCCTCCAGCGTGGCGTCCCGCAGGAACGGAACTCCTCCTCGATGCCCGTTGATAATCGCGCACGCGGCCTCGGATTCGCGGCGGCGTGTCGGGTAGTCTCCCCCGAAGATCGAGTGCTTCACCATGGTGTTTGCAATCACCAGGGCCACGTTGGCCGGAATCGGTGCCAGCCGGAAGCTCAAATCCCGGCAATCCAGCAGCAGCGCGTGATTCTTCTTGCCGTTGGCGCTGATGAACTGGTCCATGATGCCGCAGTTTGCGCCAACAAATTCATTCTCCACGCGCTGGCAAAGCCGCGCCAGCTTCGGTCCGGGGATCTCGACGCCCATCAGGGCGGTCAGCGCGGTCATGGTGGCCACTTCCAGCGCCGCCGAGCTCGACAGTCCGGAACCCAGCGGCACATCGCCCCAGATGCTCAGGCTGAAGCCGGGAATCGTGTAGCCTTCTCCAGCCAGAATCACCGCGACGCCAATCGGATAATCGCTCCAGTGCTTATTGGCGGTCTTGGGCAGGGCTGCGGCCTCAAAGCTCTTCTCTTCGCTGTAATTCTCGGCATAAAGAACGATCTTGCCGTCGCTGCGGGGCGATATTGCGGCCAGCGTGGCCTTGTCGATGGCCACGGGCATCACAAAGCCCTCTGCGTAGTCGGTGTGCTCGCCAATCAGATTGACGCGGCCGGGAGCGACAAAAATCGCCGGCTCGGAATGATAACGGGCGATGTGCTGGGTGCGAAGTACAGCGGAATCATGCATGAGGATCACTTCCTGTGAGAGGATTCAGTTTTCAGTTGTCAGCCGGAAGGCTGGGTCAGCGGGATCGGCCGGGCAGCGGGTCAACGAAACACCGCTCGGCCAAATGAGAACGTTTTCTTTCTTGCCGGCACACGCACACTCGCTCTGTGCCTTTCTGCTTCATCCCTACTATTCTGCCATTTCACACGCGCAGCTGGCACACAATCTTTCCCAAATGCCGTCCAGCCATGCTGCGTGTTCGGGCTTCATCAGCACCGAACGAAGGCAGGTAACCAGCCCCCCGTCCGATTGCCCATTGAGCCCTTCGAACCACGACAGCGGCAATTGTACTAGAGCCAGATGCAGATCCCTTGTGGCGCACGCATCAAAGGTTTCCTGCGCCATTTCCGATGCCCGCGCCGCCGTCGCAGCCCTCGGCTTCCACACCAGAATGTCCAGTTGCGGCGCGCTGCTTCCGTCTTCGGAATCCACCGCCAGCGTCTCGAATCGCTCATCCGGGTCTGCCCGCAGGCGTCGATCCAACTCCAGCGCTGCCGCTCGCCCCTGCCGCAGTCCCGCCGCGAACTCACCGTCCGGAGTCAGTGGCAAAAGCTGCTGCGTCGCCCACAGGGCCACCGCCGAAGCCCCCGCCCGCGAGCACTCCAGGCTGATCTCCCCTAGATGTAGCTCCTTCGACGTGAAATAGGTATAAGGAGAGTCGTGCTTGTAGAACCGCCCCACGCTCGGGTCTCGAAAGAGCACACAGCCGCATCCATACGGCTGCAGCCCGTGCTTGTGCGGATCGATGACGATGGAATCGGCCTGGTCAATCGCCTCATACGCGAGCCGCGCCGCATCTCCCAGCGAGTCGGCGATCAGCCGGAAATACCCTCCGTACGCTCCATCTATATGGATGCGGAATCCATACCGCTCCCGCAGCGCCAGAACCTCCGGCAGCGGATCCACCGCGCCCAGCGCCGTGGTGCCCATCGTCACCACCACTGTCCCCACATCGCCCTTGCGCAGTTCCGTCTCCAGCGCGTCCATCCGCATGCGTCCCAGGCGGTCCGTCTCAATCTTGCCGAACTCCAGCTTCAGCACCCCGGAAATCCGCTGGTGGGTGTAGTGCGCCTGCTCCGACCCGACGATGCGGCGTCCCGGCGCCAACTGCCCGGCCACCCACAGCGCCTCCAGATTGGCCAGCGTCCCGCTCGAGGTCAAATGGCCCAGAAACTCCGTCCACCCGAACATCCCGGCAATCTCCCGCACCGCCTCGATTTCCATTTCGGAACTGGCTCGGCCACCGTCCCGAGCATGATTGTTGGGGTTGATCGTCATGGCCAGGGCATAGGCTGCGCGCGCCACCGGGTGCGGCGGCTTCAGCATTTGACCGGCATATAAAGGATGGAAGTACGGGAAATTGTCGCCCAGCCGCCGCGCGGTAGCGGCCAGAACCCCTGTCATTGCCGCTGTATCGGCCTGTCTTTCGAAGCTTGGCAAAGCACTGAATTGCTCTTCCAGCAACTCCGTGGCGTGAGCCAATAATCCGGGTACAATATCCAGGAGCATAGGTGTCTTCACGTTAACACAGCCGCTGATGCGCCGATAAGACCTTGGGATTCAATGAATTCTGAAAACGTGAAGCAAAAGAAAATCGGCCCTCCCAAAGCGAATTCGCAAAGAATTATGTAGTTTTTTTGCAGGAGAATGCTACACTAGCGCCAGCGTTAGAACAGAACCGGGCGTGAGCAGCACTCGCCCAACCAAGCAAGATTCTGCCAGTGGTCGCTCCGATTCATCAAGCGCAATTCAAAATTAGGAAACACGATCAACATGGAACAAGGTACTGTGAAGTGGTTTAATGACGCGAAGGGCTTCGGCTTCATCTCGCG
>CAZQPY010000062.1:0-29799 GCA_964595345.1 uncultured Occallatibacter sp. | reverse complement strand
AGGGCACGTTCCCGCAGGTATCCGGGCACCGCCCAAAGCACCATCCCTGCGAAGACCGAAGAGGTAATGAGGCCGAAGACGGCCAGTCCAAGAATAACGTACAACATACACCTTCAAGCATACCTGCCGAAGCGCGGAGGGGTCCGGAGACGGTGACCCAAGGAAGCTTCTCGGGGCAAACGCGCCGGCTTGCCCCGCCATTGTCGCGCCTCTCACGCATGGCAAAAAGACAGAGGACGATGGGAGGCCGAGGGCTCGGAGCCGTCGCAGAGGGTAATTACTCTATAAATAAGTCTTGTCTATTGAGTACATTACTGAAGTGTGAAAAAGGCTGATGGCCATTGTTAAAAGTTCGACGTAGAATACACGTTAATTCGCCGGGTCAATTGCTGATCGGGTCCCTGAATGGCCTTTGCGGCGAGCGCAGGGAAAACCTGCCTGAATTGAAGGGACAGTAGATAGAAGCTATGTTCATCGCAGAGGCTCTGGTTCCTATTTGGACCGACAACGACCCCTTCGCGGAGCCGGGGAAAGCAGTTCGGCCAGTATTGGTTGTGGTGGAAACGCTGGGCACGACGTTACGCGGCCAGATGTTAAACCTGACGGAGTCGGACGCACGCGTCCTGCCCAACGAGCCGTTTCTGATGTGCAGCAATGTGCGGGTTACGACGCGGTTCCGTTCAAACGACGTGGTTTACTCGCTGTCGGGTCTGACGCTTGCATGCGATACGGACGGCAGTTTCGGGGTAGTGTTCGACCAGATTACCCGGCAAAGGATGACCGCCATCCACGGGGGAGCGAAGGAAGACGAACAGGCGACAGCCCCGCGTCCCGAGGCCCCGCGCAAGCGAAGCAAGGCGGACCAGCGCCGGGTGCTCCACTCAGGACCTCCTGGAGGCATCGAAAGACGGGTCCACAAGCGGCACGAGTTGGAGGTCGCGGCTACCCTGGTGGTAGTGGATATGGGGCAGATTTACAAGTGCACATTGCTGGAAGTGAGCCTGAGCGGCTGTCGGCTATTCAACGAAAACCCGATCCACCTGGCGCAGAACACGCAGGTGGAAGTGGAATTTTGTGGGCGTGGTTATCCGCTGCGGTTGGGCGGAGAGGTCAGGGTGAAGTCGGACGAGCATGTGATCGGACTGGAATTCAGCAAGGCCAGCATGCGCACTCGCGAGCGTTTGGGAGAGTTGATTTCCGAACTGAATGCGGACCTAAAGCCGAACCAGGTTTGAGCAGGAACCCATTGCGGACGCACATTAAAGCACATTAAATTGGAGTGGCTGCGCGCTGCAACCGATCTTCGGCAGCTCAAAACGCATTCGTTTTATTGGCTCTATCGGCAAGTCTGAAGCCGCATCCTAGAAAACTTGAACAGATGCGGTGCTTCGCTAACTCTTTTTTGCGCCTGCCTTGGGCACTGCGACAGGCTTCATCACCGCCGACTTGCGCAGCGGGACGATCGCCGCGCCCGTGGATGGGGCAGCCGTCTGAAAGCGCGAGAGCATCTCGGTCCGCACGTATTCCACGAAGCTTTGCATCTGGCGGTTCATCTCTTCCATGCGCTCCCGCATCTGCAGGATGATGGCAATGCCTGCAATGTTGACGCCGAGGTCGCGGGCAAGATTGAGAATGAATTCCAGCCGCTCCAGATCCTCGTCGGTATAGAGGCGGGTGTTGCCGTCGGTGCGCGAAGGCTTGAGCAGGCCCTCGCGCTCATAGAGACGGAGTGTCTGGGGATGAATCTCATACATTTCGGCGACCGCCGAGATCATGTATGCGCCTTTTGATTTACGTTTTGCCATAGGGCTTTTAGATCGATTGCAGTCGTTGACGCCATTTTTCCGGAGTCATTTGATATTCCCTCAGCATTTCCTTGAGTTCGGCTCCGGCGTGCGTCACGGAATAGCCGCCCTCGTCGATCCAGGATTTTGTGGTGGAGTAAGCCTTCTTCTTGACGATCTCAAGAGCTTGGTCGTAGGTCAGCGCATAAATCCTGCTGTCCTTTGGCTCTTTGGCATGCCAGACGTAGGCCACCAGCAAGCGCGGAATTCTAGATTCCTTCTTGTCCAAGGAAAACACTTCGTGGATCGAAGTCTTGAGTTTGACAGGCAACGAAGTATTATCCTCGTTCGCACGTGCTCCGCTACAGATAAAAAAGTCGATCCCGTTCTTTTTCGACGGTTCGACGAGTCGTAGACCGGCCTGACGGACCTGGGATGCAAATACACGGATTCCAGATTGCCTCGTAGTCTCAACCTGACCTGAGTCCGCGGGCAGGATCGATTCCCCTCCGTCCGGGTCGTGGTCCAGAAGGATAACAGTATGTCCGGCTTGATAGCGGTCAGCAAAGCGACCGCGCGTAGCCCTTGAAAAATCAAACCTTGCACGAATTTCAGCTTCATTCATGTCGATTGGCGGTTTCATACTCTCTCCTTTCCCAAGACTGTGCTTGCCTTGCGCTAATGATTCGGACTCTGTCACTGCGAACCGTAAAGTTCACGAAGAGCAGGCGGCCCCGATCCGAACGCCCAACGCCGATGAAACGGAACTCCTCCTCGCTATGTTCTCGATCCGGCAGTTCTAGTATCTCTTTGTCCCCGAAAATTGTGGATGCCTCTTGGAATGAAACCCTGTGCTTTTCCAGGTTGCTTTGCGCTTTCGGCGGATACCACTCGAAAACAATTCCCCGGATGTCGATCCTATCGTCGTGCTCGCGGCTCATCCGGCTCATCCTGTACTGCTAGCCTTAGAACTCCAACGATAGTACCAAATTACAACCTGTCGAAGAGCGTGACCCGCGGGTCCTGGTTGTTGAGTTTGGCTAGTTCGCGCATGATTTCGCGGCTGCGTTCGTCGCCGAGGGTGGGGATGACCACCTCGATGGTGACGATCTGGTCGCCGCGCTGGTCGGGCCGTTGGGCGTTCTCCACGCCTCGCTCGCGCATGCGGAGCTTCTGTCCGCTCTGGGTTCCCGGCGGAATCTTAAGTTGCGCGCGGCCGTCGATGGTCGGCACGTCGACCTTGGAGCCAAGCGCAGCCTCCGGCACGGTCACCGGGACGGTCAACTGGATATCGTCGCCGACGCGGGTGAAGACCGGGTGCTCGGAGGTGCGGACGATGACGAAGAGATCGCCGGCAGCGCCGCCATTCTGGCCGGCATTGCCCTTGCCCGAGATACGGATGCGCTGGCCATCGCGGGTGCCGGGCTTGATGCGGAAGTCGACGGTTTCATCCTTGCTGACGGTGCCCTCGCCAAAGCAGGTGCCGCAGGCGTTGGTGGTCCGGCCCTGTCCATTGCAACGCGGGCAGGTGATGTTGAACTTCATGCGGCCGCCCATCTGGGTCACCTGGCCAGTGCCGTTGCACTCGGTGCATTGCATGGGGCCGACGGTGTGCGCCTGGCCGCCGCATTGCGGGCAGACCTCCTGCCGGCTGATCTGCAGGCGGGCCTGACCGCCGCGGATAGCGGTCCAGAAGTCCACGGTGGCCTGGTATTCAAGGTCG
The DNA here is from genome assembly GCA_964595345.1 of uncultured Occallatibacter sp. Lineage (GTDB taxonomy): Bacteria > Acidobacteriota > Terriglobia > Terriglobales > Acidobacteriaceae > Telmatobacter. The sequence goes on along the minus strand of CAZQPY010000062.1, from coordinate 26,292 downwards.
GTGCCGGGCTGCGGGCCACGCGGGCGCTGGGGCTGCTGGGAGCCGCTGAAGATGCCTGAGAAAATGTCCTTGAAACTTCCCCACGAGGCTGAACCCGCGCCCGCCTGCGGGCTTGGTTGCCCCGCACCGGCCTGGAATCCGGAGAAGTCGAAGCCGCCAAAATCGACCGGGGGCTGCGAGCCCATGTTCTGCTGGCGCGCGTAAGCCTCGGCCTGCGACGGGTCGATCTGGTCGGAGTAGAAACCGACGGAATCGTAGACCTTGCGCTTCTTCTCGTCGCTGAGAACATCGTTGGCCTCGGAGATTTCCTTGAACTTCTCCTCTGCCCGTTTGTCGCCGGGGTTTACGTCCGGATGGTAGCGGCGCGCCGCCTTGCGGAAGGCCTTGCGGATCTCCTCCGGCGAAGCTGTCTTCTTGACCCCAAGCGATCCGTAATAGTCCTTGTTTGTCGTGGGCATTGTCTAAGGTTACTCGTTTCCTGATTCAACTTTACAGCCAGATGGATGCTCTGTAGCAACTGGAGTGCTCAAACTTGAGGGTAGAGTTGTAAGGTTTTCTCATGCGGCGGGTGGATTGTCCCGATTCTGCTCTGGGGCGGCCTCGCGGCCCCGCTTGCTCCGGCTCAGATTTTCGCCGGTTTGCGCGCTGCGGATGGCCTTGAAATCTCCAGGGAGATCACATGGGCGGTTCAAAATCCGGAAGGTGCGTTTTGAAAGGGCACGACTTCAGTCGTGCCGCTCACGATGGTGTCCTTGCCTCGGCTTTAGCCGCCGAGGGATGTCCTGGTGGTTTTAAAACCGCCCCTCAGGGGCTGAAGCCCCGGACTTTTGTGGCGAACTTGCGGCACGGCTGAAGCCGTGCCCTTTCAAAGCCATTGCCTCTCCGCTTGCCGGGATCGATGGTGATGATTTGGGTGTAGCCCATCTGCTGCTCCGTCAGGCGGAGCGCAAAGCCTTTTGTACGGCTTCCGGCTCGCGATCAATCACCTTCAGATACGCGCGGGCCGTCCCGTCTGGAACGCGCCGGCCCTGTTCCCAATGACGCAGGGTGTTGATGTTGAAATCGAAGCGATTGGCAAACTCCTGCTGTGTCATGCCCAAGCGGCCACGGATCGCCTTGATGTCGATCTCTGGTGGGATGTGGACGACGTAAGTTCCCTCTTCGGCCGTCCCCTCGGCAAAGGCTAGCGCCTGCTCAAGCCCCCGGATGATGCTCTCGCCAACCTTGCTCATGATAGTGGCCTCCGTTTGCGATGCGTTTCCACAAGGATCGGAACAAGTTTCCGCATGGTGTTGATATCGGACTGGTCCAAGTTCTCACGCTCGTTTTTGGCGTACACAGTCAACAAGTAGAGTGGCATGTCCAGATCGTGGAAGAAGTAAATCACGCGCGCTCCGCCGCGCTTTCCGCGCCCTTCCAGACCCCAGCGAAGCTTGCGGACGCCTCCACTCCCCGCGATTATTGCACCAGCCGTGGGATGATAGGCCAGATAATTGACCAGTTCATCGCGTTCCTCTTCCTTCATCAGCTTGCGTGCTGCGGCGAGAAACTCGTCCATTTCGACGACCGCGATGGGGCTGGTGTCTGGCAAGAGTCAGTGTAGTGCAATGCACTACACATATCAATGGACTCTTCCTGGTGGAGTTCTGCCTATCAGGAATCGGGCAATGTGAACTATCATTCCGCCATGCGGAAATCGAAGTTTCTAAAGCATTTTTCCGGCTGCATCTGCGCACTCGGGCTACTCACTCTCCTCCAACACGCTCGGCCCCTCCAAGCGCAGGACGCCGCCGCCACAGCGCTGCCCACCGATCCCAAGGAACTGATGCTGCGGGCTGCAAGAGCCAACGGACTTACCGGGGAAGGCATGGAGCCCTGGCATTTAAAGGCCTCTTTCCAAGTCTTCGACAAAAAGGGGAATAGCCCGGATCAGGGAACATTGGAAGAGTTTTGGGCCGGACCGGCGAAGTACAAACGGATCTTTACCAGCGCGACTTTTTCGCAGACGGAATACGGAACGGAAAAGGGCATTCTGCGAAGCGGCTCCCGCGAAGCGCTGCCGACCAATCTTGCCCTGATCTACCGCGATCTCATTGCTCCTTTTCCCTCAGAGAACCTACTTTCCCCCCAACCGGCGGTCCCACTGGAAAAGCGCGACGTTGGGAACATGCACCTGCTCTGCCTTTCCGTTCCCGATTTGTCTTCCGGGGACAACTGGATCGTTAAGGCAAACTTCTGCATGGATGCAAATCTGCCTTTTGTGCGTATCAGCCAGTACCCGGCAAGTGTTGCCCAGAATTCACCCGGCACCAGCCAGTTCCTCCACAGCAATGTCGTTCGATTCCAAGGCCGCTATATCGCGAAGGATATTCAGGCATTTGAGCCCATAAACCCGGATAGTGCTCCCAAATTGACTCTGGTTATTCATGTGGAGTCAATCGAGAAACTCGCATCGATCGATGAATCGGCATTTACACCTCCCGCCGATGCGCTGCCCGCGCCGACTGTTGTGGCGGTTGATGAATCCGTATCGAGAACATTTGTTCTGGACCACCACAAGCCTGTCTATCCTCCGATTGCCGTGGCCGCACGGGTCTCGGGAACCGTGGTCCTGAAGGCAAGGATCGGGAGCGACGGGCAGGTAATCAAGCTGGGCGTTCTGAGCGGACCTGCGATGTTGCAGGCAGCCTCTCTGGATGCAGTGAAGAGGTGGTCCTTCCGGCCTTACCTGTTGGATAACCAACCTGTGGAAGTCGACACCTCGATTACTCTGACTTACCGTCTTGATCCGCCTCTTATTTACAGTGGAAGGGATATGCGGAATGCTCTTCGGTAAGTAAATCGGGTTGGGCAACGAATCGTTGCCCAACCCGGAGTATTCCCGCCGTGAGGCTGGATTGCCTGGACGGCCAGCCCTACTTCTTGTCTTCGACGTCCACGTACTCGGCGTCGATGACTTCGCCTTCCTTCTTGGCTTCAGCGGCTGGTTCGGCTGCGCCGGAAGCGGGGCCGGAGCCATTTCCACCCGGAGCGCCGCCGGCGGCGGCGTTGGCCTTGTAGACGATCTCGGCCAGTTTGTGGCTGGCGTGGGTGAGCTTCTCGTTGGCGGCGGTGATTTCCTTCGACGACGGAGTACCTTCGAGCGTCTTCTTGGCCTCGGCCAGAGCAGCCTCAACTTCGTGCTTGATGGGACCCGCTTCGGGGCCTTCCATCTTGTCGCCGTTCTCCTTCAACATCTTTTCGATGTTGTAGACCATGCCGTCGAGGGAGTTGCGGGCGTCAATTTCGGCGCGCTTCTCCTTGTCCTCGGAGGCGTGGCTCTCGGCATCCTTGGCCATGCGCTCCACTTCTTCCTTGCTCAAACCCGAGCTGGAAGTAATGGTGATGCGGGTGTCCTTGCCGGTGGCGTTGTCCTTGGCCAGCACGTTGAGAATGCCGTTGGCGTCGATATCGAATGTCACTTCGATCTGCGGCACGCCGCGTGGCGCGGGCATGATGCCGCCCAGCTTGAACTTGCCCAGGGTGCGGTTCTGCGCAGCCATGGGGCGCTCGCCCTGAAGGACGTGGACTTCGACCTCCGTCTGCGAGTCGGCAGCCGTGGAGAAGGTTTCGCTCTTCTTGGTGGGAATGGTGGTGTTGCGCGGAATCATGGTAGTGGCGACGCCGCCCAGGGTCTCAATCGAGAGTGTGAGGGGCGTGACATCGAGCAGCAGAAGGTCCTTGACCTCGCCGGCCAGAACGCCCGCCTGCACCGCAGCGCCGATGGCCACAACCTCATCGGGGTTGACGCCACGATGCGGCTCACGGCCGAACATCTTCTTCACCATCTCCTGAATCTTGGGCATGCGGGTCTGACCGCCGACCAGAACGACTTCGTCGATCTGGCTGATGGAGATGCCGGCATCCGTGATGGCCTTCTTGCAGGGTTCCAGAGAGCGGTCGAGCAAGTCTTCAACCAACTGCTCCAGCTTGGCTCGGGTCAGCTTGCGAACCAGGTGCTTGGGACCGGTGGCATCGGCGGTAATAAACGGAAGATTAATCTCGGTCTCGATGGTGGTAGAGAGCTCGATCTTGGCTTTTTCCGCGGCGTCCTTGAGGCGCTGCAGGGCCATTTCGTTGCCCTTGGAACTGAGGTCGAGGCCCTCTTCCTGCTTGAACTCGGCAATGAGCCACTCGACGACGCGCTGGTCGAGATTGTCGCCACCCAGGTGGGTGTCGCCATTGGTGGACTTGACCTCGATGACGCCTTCGCCCACTTCGAGAATCGAAATATCAAATGTGCCGCCGCCGAAGTCATACACGGCAATGGTTTCGTCCTTCTTTTTGTCGAGGCCATAGGCCAGCGCGGCCGCGGTGGGCTCGTTGACGATGCGCTTGACGTCGAGGCCGGCGATCCGGCCGGCATCCTTGGTGGCCTGACGCTGCGCGTCGTTGAAATAGGCAGGCACGGTGATAACGGCCTCGGTGACCGTTTCGCCGAGATAGGCTTCGGCCGAGGCCTTGAGCTTCTGCAGGATCATGGCCGAGATTTCGGGCGGGGTGTACTCCTTGCCCTGAGCGAGGACGCCGACGTGGTCTCCCTGCTGGGTGACCTTGAAGGGCACCATCTTCATTTCGTCGTTGACTTCGTTGTAACGACGGCCCATAAATCGCTTGATGGAGAAGACTGTGTTCTCGGGGTTGGTGATGGCTTGGCGCTTGGCGACCTGGCCGACCAGCCGCTCGCCGGATTTGGAAAAGGCGACGATGGAGGGCGTGGTGCGCGCACCTTCTTCATTCGCGATAACTTTGGGCTCGCCGCCTTCGAGAACCGCCACGCAAGAATTGGTGGTGCCGAGGTCGATGCCGATGATCTTTGCCATGCTGGACGTCCTGTCTACTGAGAGAATTTCTGACCTTCCCAGAATCTCATGTGAGTGACTTATTGTCAACATTTGTTGATCATGAGGCAGTAAGGCATGGTCGTATTGTGGGAGCAAAATGGACTGGGTAAAACAACACCCGGCCGCAGGTTTGGCCGGAAAGCGGGGGGAGGGAAACATCAGCGAGGCCGGCTCCGGATGCCGAACCTGACCAGCGGCATCCACGGTACACTGAAGAGTCAACGCACTTTTTGGGGACCCAATGTTTGAGAATCTGACCGACAAGCTGCAGCGCGCCTTTAAGACCCTTCGCGGGCAAGGCACGTTAACCGAAGAGAACATCAGCGATGCCCTGGGACTGATCCGCGTGGCGCTGCTGGACGCCGACGTGAACCTGAAGGTGGTCACCGACCTGATCGAGATGATCGGCAAGAAGGTGGTGGGCACGTCGGTGATGACCGCGCTTTCGCCTTCCGAGCAGGTGGTGAAGATTGTGCGCGACGAGCTGATCACGCTGCTGGGCACGGACACGGCGCGCTTCAAGTTCTCGTCGCAACCGCCCACCGTGATTCTGATGGCCGGCCTGCAGGGCTCGGGCAAGACAACCACCAGCGGCAAGCTGGCGGCGTGGCTCAAGAAGGGCGGACACCGCCCGATGCTGGTTTCCGTCGACGTGTATCGCCCGGCGGCGCGCGAACAGTTGAAGGTGGTGGCCAAGTCGATTGAGGGCCGGATCTATGAAGGCGATCTGAAGGGTGAGACGCCGGGGACGGCGCTGGTGGAGCGGCTGGCGACAGAGGCCCGGCGCGAGGCGCGCAACATGGGCTGCGACACGCTGATTGTGGATACCGCGGGACGCCTGCACATCGACGAAGATCTGATGGGCGAGATGGAGCGGCTGAAGAAGCTCTTGAATCCCTCGGAGATTTTGTTTGTGGCCGACGCCATGACCGGCCAGGACGCGGTGAACTCGGCGATGGAGTTCCACAGCCGCCTGGGTTTGACGGGCGTAGTCCTGACCAAGATGGACGGCGACGCCCGCGGCGGTGCTGCGCTTTCGATTCGCCACGTAACCGGCCAGCCGATCAAGTTCATCGGCGTGGGCGAAAAGCCGGACGCGTTTGAGCCCTTCCATCCCGATCGCATCGTGGGCCGCATTCTGGGCATGGGCGACATGATGTCGCTGATCGAGAAGGCCGAGTCGACGCTGGACCGCAAGAAGAGCGAGGATTTCGCCAAGAAGGCGCTGCTGGGCGACGGGTTCAGCCTGGAAGACTTCCGCGACCAGCTGCAGCAGATCAAGAAGCTGGGCTCGATGGAGAGCATTTTGAAGATGCTGCCCTCGGTGGGCCCGTTTGCCGGCATGCAACAGGCCGCGCAGAATGTGGACGAGAAGCAGTTCACGCGGTTGGAGGCGATCATCAACTCGATGACGCCGAAGGAGCGGCGCAATCACGAGATCATCGGCGGCGGGCGGCGCAAGCGCATCGCGGCCGGCAGCGGGACAACCGTGCAGGACGTGAACCAGCTGCTGCGCCAGTATGCGCAGATGGCCAAGATGTTCAAGCAGATGGGCAAGGGCGGAATGGCCAGGAACATGATGCGGGGCGGAATGGGCGCGCTGGGCATGGGCGGCAAACAACGGTTTGGGCGATAGGGAGATCGAAGATGGCACTGACTGTTGAACAAATTGCGTCCGCGGAAGACGACAAGGCCCTTTTCGACCTGCTGGCGGCGGAGTTGCAGCGGCTGCTTCCCGAAGAAGTGCGGGAAGAGCCCGAGCAGTACTATGCGACTCTGAGTTCGATGCCGCGCGGTCTGCGAGCCATGGCCGGTATTTATTTCTTCGATGTCAGCATGACCATGGATAGCCTGGCCTGGCACTTTGGCAACCAGAACGATCCCCGCGACGTGGGAGAGACTCTGAGCGGTCTGCGCGAGCTGGAACTGACCGAGATCGCCGGCTATTTCGAGCAGACCTGGAAGTTCCTTCAACCGCATCTGGAGCAGTTGCAGAGCGGCGACTTCGGGGGCAAGGACTTCGGCGACTGGCTGGTGGAGATCGGGGTACAGGATCTGACCGACCCCTGGGACGACATCATCGAGGAACGCAGTGAAGAGGGCGGAGACCTGGGCCTGCTATCCGCGTGGCCGGAGTATGCGCGGAAGTATCCCGAGCGTTGCGTGGTTGGCCCGGTGCAATAATGTTGACGTTGGGCGGAAGGGGACGGCGATGCGCAAGCTGACGGTCAAGAACTTCTCGGTGATCAAGGAAGCCGAGCTTGAGTTTGGCAGGATCACCGTCCTCATCGGTCCGCAGTCGAGCGGGAAGAGTTTACTTTGCAAGCTGGCGTATTTTCTCGGTCCGATTCTGAGCGAGTTCTCCGCTACCCTAGCCGCGTCTGATCAACCCTGGGAACAATTTATCGAACATGCAAAAAATCAATTCGGGCTATGGTTTCCGCCGAACGCATGGAGAAACTCAGGATTCTCGATTCGATATGAAGAAGGACTCTACGGAGTTTCCATCAGTGCGTCTGAAGGCCCCGGGGAAAATATCATAGATCTGAGTCTTTCCGAAGACTTCAGGGACATCTATGAGAAAAGAAACTTATCGATCCCTGCCTCAGCGCTATTACATGAGGATAATATTGCTCAATCGATAGGGATGTTCGCCCGCAGATGGAACTTTCTATACGCACTCAACATCTTGCAGGCGCACACACAAGTTGAAAACAGCGTATATGTACCAGCGGGCAGATCCTTTTTTTCGAATCTGAATAACCTTTTCGAAATCTTCAAGAACGAGAGCCTTGACCCCATTCTGAAGGAATTTGCCACGAACCTCGATTGGGCCAATACGCCAACAGGGATTCCGCTGTCCGCGCTAAAACAGGAGATTCTCAGTGCCATTCATCTCATCCAAAAGGGAAGATTCTTACTCAATGATGGCAAGCAATTGTTTGAAGACCTGGAAGGCGTTCAGTTGCCGATGGGGATGGTTTCTTCAGGAACTCAAGAGCTCGTCCCCCTGTTCAGAATCTTCTCGAAACTCATTCAAGATTCCATTGCAGCCTCCGGCAGCAATGGTCCTGAACGTATTCGAGAACACTTTCTGATCGTTGAAGAACCAGAGGCTCATATATTCCCAAACACGCAGTACGATTTAATGCGCCTCTTTGCACGGCTTTCAAACGAAGAATGGTTCAATTTCTCTTTTGCTATCACCACCCACAGTCCCTACATCCTTTCGTCGTTCAACAACCTGATCATGGCCGGGCAACTGGCGAATGAAAGGCCTGAGCTGAAGGACGAAATAGCCAATCTCGTGCCAAAGCAGTATTGGATTAGCAACGGCGATTTTCGAGCGTACTGCATTCACGACGGAGAACTCAAGTCGATCCTTTCAGAAAGTGGTCTGATCGATGGCGAGTATCTGGACAGCGTTTCCGACACGATCGGCAACGAATTCGATTCACTTCTGAGGCTCGAATATGACCACACAGAAGCCTCCTAGCCAGCCGGGATGCGAATGGGTTGAAGAGTGTATCGAACTTTGCACGGCAGCGTCGATTTACATCGAGGAACAGGGAGTGGCAGCCACCTTCCTTAACCCGCGCAGAAGAAGAGTCCGCAAGGTTCATTATGACGGCTGCTATAACAAGGTTGCCGGCATCTACAAAGCCGATTACATTCTCAGTCTTCCTGGCGTTGTGGATGTCGTCATCGAGCTCAAAGGGTCGCATACAAATCTCAAACATGCGCTCGAACAAGTTGTGAGCACGCTGGAAGATTGGCAGGTCGATCCAAACTGCGGCGCAAGACCCGCCGCCCTCATTGTCTATGGAGCAATTCAGACAAGAGATGGTCTTCCTCGAAGACGCCCAAACGCAAATTCTTCCATCCAAGCGGTTGGAGCCGATTTCAGGCGGAGATTCAAGGGCCGATTTATTCTCCTCGTTCGCGAAAGCGGATCGGAGCAGTTCAGATTCAACGATTTTCTCAGGAAATCCAGTGCCAACTAATCTTCAAGACCATCTCGACGAGATCACGTTCAACACCCGGCAACTGGTGCAGGCCGATCGGCTGGCGATCAGCGAACGGGCGGTGGAAGAGCTGTTTGCGACCGGCATCGAGGAACGGATTCTTCCTGTTGGGGCGTTGGCTCCCAGCTTCGATCTGCCGGACGCCACGGGGCGCTCGGTCCGCAGCCAGGACCTGCTGGCGCTGGGGCCGCTGGTGGTGAAGTTCTTTCGCGGACGCTGGTGCCCGTATTGCGTAACGGAGCTGGAGGCGTGGCGGGATCTTTACCCACAGCTTCGCGAGCATGAGGCATTGTTGGTTGCGATCGGTCCGCAGACGGCAAAGCAAAGCGACTTCATGATCGGCCAGCACCGGCTTCCCTTCCCCGTTCTGCGCGACCAGGAGTGCCAGCTGGCGGAGGAATTCGGGCTGGCGTACACGCTTCCCGAGTACATGCGCGAGCTCTACCAGAGCGTCATGGTGAATATTCCGTTTGTGAACGGCGAAGCGAGCTGGCGGCTGCCGATTCCGGCGACGTATGTGATCGGGAAAGACGGCAAGGTGCTGTTCGCCGAGGCGCATGCGGACTTCCGTGTGCGGCCGGAGCCGGAAGAAGTGCTGGCCGTCGCGGTCACTTCGCGAAGCCGATAAGGCGCTCCGAAAAACAACCGCAGGTCCTTCGACTTCGCTGCGCTCCGCTCAGGATGACATCGTTTTTTATGAAGGGTTTGCGAGCCACTTGGCGAGTACCGTCTCGGCTTTTGCAAGGGCGACACCGCGCAGCAGGAAGACCTTGCTGCGATTGGATTCGCCCGTAGTTTGCTCGACGGCGTTTTTGGGGATGGAAAAGGTCTCGGCCAGAAAGGCTACGAGAGCCTGATTGGCGCGGCCTTCGAGCGGCGGAGCTTGCACGGCGATCTTCAACTGCGCATCCGGGCCCTCGCCATAGACGCCGGTGATGGCGGTCTTTTTCGATCCGGGCTGAGCCCGCACAGCGAGAGTGACACCGGCGGCGGACTCGCGCAGCATCAGGCTTTCTCCAGTTCGACAGCCGGAGGATAGGAACGCTCGCCGAAGAGGCTGGCGCCGATGCGGATGCGGGTAGCCCCTTCTTCGATGGCCAGAGGAAAGTCCCCGCTCATGCCCATGGAGAGCACGTCGAAGTTGAGGCGGGGATGGAGCCCGGCCCAGCGATCGCGGCAGAGACGCAGGCGGCGGAAGCAGGCGCGCGTCTCGTCGTCGGGAACATCGAAAGGCGCGATGGTCATAAGGCCCTGCATATGGAGATGAGGCAGATCGGGCAGACGCTCAAGAAGCTGCGCGGCCTCGGATGAGTCGGGATCGAGACCGGCTTTGGTTTCTTCAGGACTGAGTTTGACTTCCAGCAGAACGGGCAGATGCTTGCCGAGCCTTGCGGCGGCATCGTTGAGCCGCTCGGCGAGGCGGAGTGAATCGAGCGAATCAATCCCGTCAAAGAGTTCCACCGCACGCTGGGCCTTGTTGGATTGCAGGTGGCCGATGAGGTGCATGCTGGCCGCATGGGCAATGCTTTGGCGCAGATCTGCGAGGGCCTCCGCTTTGGACGCGAATTCCTGGACGCGATTCTCGCCAAAAAGAGCGAGTCCGAGCGAGGCAGCCTCACGGACGGTTTCCGCGGGATGTGTTTTGGAGACCGCCATGAGCTCGACGGACGAGCGCGGACGCCCGGCGCGGCGACAGGCTGCCGCGATTTCCGCTTCAAGGCGTTCGAGGTTTTCGGCGAGCGCCGTCATGGAGCTCCTGTTTGGTTGGGATCTTTAATTCGACAAAAAATGGGCCGCGTGGGATCGTGCTTTCCCTGGTCCCCAAATGCGAGGGACCCGGGGCACCCAATTCTCAGGGTGGGCGAACAATTGAAAAACCTGCTTAGTGGCCCTGCTCTTCGAGGTACTTTTCGGCTTCGAGCGCGGCCTGGCAGCCGGACCCGGCGGCGGTGATGGCCTGACGGTAGCGGCGGTCCTGCACGTCTCCGGCGGCAAAAACACCGGGAACGACTTCGCCCTTGCTGGTGACGAAGACATTATTGGTGGTCTTGATGTAGCCGTCCCCGTCCTGGTCGATTTGGCCGGCGAACATCTTGACATTGGGTTCGTGACCGATGCCGAGGAAGAGTCCGCTGACCGCGAGCGTGCTGACTTCGTTGTTTTTGACGTTGCGCAGCTTGAGCCCGCAGACTTCCTTCTCTTCGACGCCGAGAACCTCTTCGACAACGACGTTGGGCATCAGGACAATCTTCGGGTGCGTGGTGGCCCTGTCGAGCATGATCTTGGAGGCGCGGAAGGCATCGCGGCGGTGCAGCAGCGTGACCTTGTCGGCAAAGCGGGTGAGGAAGAGAGCCTCTTCCATGGCGGAATCGCCGCCGCCAACGACCGCGATCTCCTTGCCACGGAAGAAGAATCCGTCGCAGGTGGCGCAACTGGAGACGCCGTGGCCGATCAACTTCTGCTCGCTCTCGATTCCGAGCCAACGCGCGCTGGCGCCCGATGCCACGATCAGGGTGCGGGTGAGGATTTCGCCCGCCGAGGTCTCGAGGCGATAGGGTTGCCGGCTGAGGTCGACTTTGTTGAGGTGGGCGAGCTTGAAGGTGGCCCCAAAACGCTCGGCCTGGGTCTTCATGTTCTGGATCAGCTCGGGGCCCTGAATGCCGTCAGGCCAGCCGGGAAAGTTCTCGACCAGGGTGGTGATGGAAAGCTGGCCGCCGGGCTCGTGGCCTTCCAGGACCAGGGGGTTCAAACCAGCGCGGCCGGTGTAAATGGCCGCCGTAAGTCCAGCGCAGCCGGACCCGAGGATAACAGTATCGCGAATATCAGTCATGAGGTCTTCCCAAATCGATTTTAGACGCCTCCGGACGGGCTCGAAGAATTCACGTTGCAGAGGTTTCCATATTGGATGCCTTTCCCGCTCAATCCGACGCAGCACTGGCCGTGCGGGCGGACTGCTTCGCGCGGCCCGCGCTCCAAAAACGCGCGGCACTGACCGTGCGGGCGGACTGCTTCGCGTGGCCCGCGCTCGAAAGACGCGCGGGAGGTAGTGGAGTGGCGACCGCCTTGCGGCTCTTGCAATGGAAAATCAGGAGCAGCAGGAAGCAATGGCCGAGGTTAGCTCCGGGTCGAGTAAAATAGTAGAGCGATGCTCGATCTGAACTTTGTCCGTGCCAATCTGGAAGTTGTTGAAGCGAAACTGCGCGCCCGCGGAGCCGATCCTGCTGCGCTTCTCGGCGATTTCCGCGCCCTCGATCAGAGTCGTCGCGAGGCCATCACCGTGAGCGAACAGCTCAAGGCGCGCCGCAACGATCTCTCGCAGCAAGTGGGCCAGTTGAAGCGTGCCGGGCTCGACGCGACCGCACTGATGGACGAAACGCGCGCCCTCAAGGACAAGCTCGACGAGTTGGAAACGACCGCGGCTTCGCTGGACGAGCAGATGCGCCTGTCCCTGGCGCGGATTCCGAACTTGACCCGTGACGAAGTGCCGACGGGGCTCTCCGAAGCTGACAATTTGACGGTAAAGACCTGGGGCGAGAAGACTGTCTTTGACTTCGAGGCCAAGCCTCACTGGGAACTGGGAGAGGCCCTGGGAATTCTGGACCTGGAGCGTGCGGCGAAGCTGAGTGGAGCGCGTTTTGCCGTCTACATGGGCGCTGGCGCAAGGCTGGAGCGGGCGCTGATCAGCTTCATGCTGGACAAGCACACCGCGAAGGCGGAAGCGGGTGGGCACGGCTATACGGAAGTGCTGCCGCCGTTCATGGTCAACTCCAAGAGCTTGTTTGGCACCGGCCAGCTGCCCAAGTTTGCCGAAGACCTGTTCCGTTGTTCGGATGCCGATGCGGAAGCGGTGGCACGCGGAGAGTTCAAGGACAACGACCACTGGCTGATCCCTACGGCCGAGGTTCCGGTCACCAATCTTTACCGCGACGAGATCCTCGACGAGGCGCGGCTGCCGATCTGCCTGACGGCCTATACACCGTGCTTCCGGGCCGAAGCCGGAGCGGCGGGCAAGGACACGCGCGGCATCATCCGCCAGCACCAATTTCAGAAAGTCGAGCTGGTGAAATTCGCCAAGCCCGAGGACTCGGACGCCGAGCACGAGAAGCTGACCCGCGACGCCGAAGAAATATTGGAAGACCTGGGGCTGCCCTACCGCCGGGTTCTTCTGTGCACCGGAGACACGGGCTTCTCGTCGGCCAAGACCTTTGATCTGGAAGTGTGGCTACCCGGTCAGCAGCTTTACCGCGAGATTTCTTCGTGTTCGAATTTCGACGCCTTCCAGGCGCGCCGCGCCAACATCCGTTTTCGCGCAGGCGGCGCCAAGGGGAAGGCGGAGTTCGTCCACACCATCAACGGAAGTGGTTTGGCGGTTGGCCGCACCTGGCTCGCCATCCTTGAAAACTACCAGCAGGCCGATGGTTCGGTCGTTGTTCCCCCAGCCCTGCGCCCGTATATGGGCGGGTTGGAGCGCATTACCCGATAAGGCCGGTATGAAAAAGATTCTGAAGAGTTATTTCTTCTGGACGTACAACCGCGGGAGCTTTCACTACGACATCCTGGTGACGCTGATTCTGGTGTTCATCTTTGTGGCGCCACGCTTCTGGGATTTCGGCGACAAACCGACTCCCGCGTCGGGTTTGCACCACCCGATCCAAGTGGTTGGCAACAACGACAACAGCTTCACAGTGACTGTTTATGCGTCGGATGTGAATCTGGACCCGCACACCACGGCTTCGCGCATCGAAGTGAAGCGGGCGCTGCGCAAGGCGATCGAGCCGGTCACCGGCGACGCGGTGTTTGTGGAGCGCTGGGAAACCTTGACCGATGCGCAGGGCGTTCCGGAGTGGAAAGTCTGGGCACACCGCTAGAGACTTTCTTCAAGGCTCGATCCGACAGGCCAAGATTCAACACCGATGTTGCCAAAACTTTCAGATCGCGCGCAGCCGGGCGATTCCTACCGACTTACCGACGCGCAACTGCGTCCAATAGAAAAGGAACCAAATGCATATTCCCTCCAGAATTCTGCTTGCCGCCAGCCTTACTCTTTTGCTGACGACGGGACGCGCCGCGATGGCCGCCGACGACAAGGATCGGGTGCTGCGCAAGCTGGACGCGGCGGCGGCCAATTTCCACTCCACTTCGGCGGACTTTCAGTACGACGCGGTGACCACGGATCCGATTCCGGACACGGATACGCAAAAGGGAACAGTGTATTACGAGCGCACCGGCAAGAACTTCCGCATGGCAGCGCACATCCGCGAGAACGACCGCAAGCCGGTGGTCAAGGTGTATAGCTACGCCAATGGCGAGTTCAAGCTGTTTGAAGGTGGCAACACCAATCAGGTGACCAGCTATTCCAAGGCTGGCCAATTCGAGAGCTACCTGATGCTGGGCTTCGGCGCCAGCGGCAAGGATCTTGAAGACAAGTGGGAGATCAAGTATTTAGGCCCTGAGACACTGGACGGCGTGAAGACCGAAAAGCTGGAACTGGTGGCCAAAGATGCGGCGGTGCGCAAGAACATCCCCAAGGTGACGGTGTGGATGGACGTGGAGCGCGGGATCAGTCTGAAGCAGGTCTTCGACGAGGGGCCGGGCCAGTACCGTGTATGCGTCTACTTCAACATCAAGATGAATCAATCGCTGCCCGCCGATGCGTTTACGTTCAAGACCGACCGCCAGACAACGTTCGTGAAGCGATAGGTATTTGCCGAGCTTGTCCCCCTCGACGTGGAAGTGGATCATTCATCTTGTTGTTTAACCGGACAGGGGCCATATTGGCTGGCTATGGTGCTCCATCAGGGCGAGGCCGGCGGCAACCGCGTTGAAAATCACCAAGCGCATCGGCGGGCATATTTTGAGGCACACATATGCATCGTTGCTCAAGAGCAGCGGGGTAGATGAGAAGGTTGCACAGGATTTGCCACGCCATGCGATCGCCAGAATCACTGTGGAAATGCAAGCACGAGCAATCTCTCAGGAACGGCGCACCGCCCATACCAAGGTTGTGTAGGTGATCCTTCCGGAGGTGGTGCGTTGGTCATTCGCAGTCGCGGTGCGATCTTGTTCTGTTTTGTTTCTGCCGGCCTGCGCTGGGGTTAGCTTTAGTCATTTACGCTGTTTATTGTCTATTGCTTATGGTGGCGCTGCAGGATTCATATCCAGAAGTAAGTCGTTTTGATTCAGCAGGAATTCCTCGATTGCGTCAGTCATGCCCCCAAACATGCCCCCTGGCGGGCGGTGCTTGAGGGCTTTTCCCGCCAGTTCGAGCTGGATTCTCACACGGCGTGCCAATGTATTCCAACGGATGCCATTCACCCGGCCCTTGTGGAAGGATGGAACCGCTTGGATCAACTCGCGTGTTCCGTCTTCGCCCATTTCACGGCGTCAGCGTAGAGCGCCGGATAGTGCTTCTTGAGGTACTCTCTCTTCTTTCGGATCGCATCGCCGGACAGTTCCTCTGCCGCGGATCGATTCCCTATCGCCTGAAACAGCTCGGCCAGATGCTCATCGTAGTGTTGGCCGGTTTTCAAGCGAACAAACTCGGATGCCTGAATCAGCGATTGCGTTGCAAGAATCTTGGCCTTGTGCCCACGCTTTCCAGACGAGTTCAGCGCCTCTCCCAAGGTTTTCGAGAACCCGATGAGGCGCATGGGGAGATCCTCAAAGCCTGCGGTGAACGGGCGCAGTGCCTCAGATGAAGTCCCTTCGAATACCTGGGATTTAAGCCTTGCACCCAATTTGGCAGCATCAGCCACGGTTTTGGACATGCTTTCCCATTCCTCGAAAAAGGTATTCGCCCTTTCCCCTCGCTCTGTCCTGCTGGCATAGGCATACGCCATGAGCGATGCCCAGAGGGCCTTGCGGTCCGAATCGTTGAGTTTGTTCAAGGGATTGTTGGGATGAATCTCTTGAAAGGCTTTGGCTGCCGAATCTCCGATGCGGTCGGCCACTGCGATCAATCTCCTCTCCGACCGGACAAAAGTGCGGCCAGGGTTGTGTCCATTGAACTCCTGCATTCCGATTCTAAGCTGCGAGCAGCAATCAGAAGGAGTTCCGAACATGGCCAGCATGATTCTCAGACTTCCGGCAGTGAAGACACGAACCGGACTCTCTCGTTCAACGATCTACCTTCGCGTAGCGGAAGGTAGATTCCCGAAGCCAATTTCCCTAGGTGCTCGCGCAGTCGGCTGGATCGATGCCGAAGTGGAGGCATGGCTTGCCGGCCAAATTGAACAGAGCCGCAGGAATGAGGGAGAACGGCTGCCGGCGCCGGAGGTGCGCTGATGACCGCCGAAGCGTTTGCGGGCTTGTTCCAGGCGCGGCGCACTGGCGCAGGGAAGTGGCAGGCGCGATGCCCGGCACATGCAGACCGCTTGCCGAGTCTCAGTATTCGCGAGGGGCTGGACGACCGCATCCTGCTTCATTGTTTAGCAGGTTGCACGATAGCTGTGAGTTTGGACGTACTTAGGCTGGCCCGCCGCGAGCACCATGTCGGGCTATCACCGCTACCGGAGCTATCCGGCTCCCTCCGGGCCGAACGGAAGCCGCAGAACGCACCACGCACGTAAGGTGCAAGGCACGGTCGGGAGGAAGCGTCAATGCCGGTGGAGATTGGACCATACTCGAAGATGCCCAGCAAGTTTTTCAGCAGCGGCACAGCGTCAAGCCTTGGACCTTCTGCAAGCCTTGTATTTCTAGCCCTGTGCGAACACGCCAATCGGCACCAGTGCAACTCATTCAAGGCTTCAGACAAGGCGCTTGCCTCCGAAACCGGCTGCGGGCCACGTACAATTTGCGATGCCAGAAAGAGGCTTATCGAGCATGGACTGATTTCGTGCTCGCGGGAAGAAGGGCAGAGCAATGTCTACACGCTTCCGACCTATTCGTTCGAATGGGTTCGACTTGAGGAAAGGCCTAGGCAGAAACGGAAGCCAAGGGCACTTTATGCTCCGCGTTCCGCTTGACCGTAGCAAAGTTTGCTGCACCCGCAACTGTAAGCCCGCTGCCCATCTCTAGCAAGTTTTGCTGGACCCCTTAGCAAAATTTGCTGATCCGTCTAGGAGCTTCTTACAAGGATGGTTTTGGAGTGAGGAGATGGTGGAGTTTCTCAGTTGCTGGATTATCATGGGGGAAGGGGTTGGGGTTGGGGGCCATTGCTGAAGCCCATCGCCACCAGAAATTCAATGGAAGTGGAATACGCGAGGGAAATGCGCGAGACGCGCGAGGAACTGCACTTCACTTCCCCCTGCTCTCCTGGGCCTGCCGAATCGTCGAACCTACGCGGCAGTTTATTCTCGCTGAAGGATCAAATTCACATTTCACTGAGTTCATTGCCGAGATTCGGCCGGCGGTTCATAAACGTCGATTGGTTTTGCCGCGCAGAGAATTCCATGCGCGAGGAAATAGTCGCCGACTTCACTATTGGACGGCATGGAAACCAACTCAACGCTTTCGATCTTCGCTGCAAATGCAAACGTCTCGGATGCACGGTCTTTTTGACCAAGAATCGCATTTGTGATCTTGGGAGGGGACAATAGCGAAAGTCGCAAGGCGGGCGAGAGATTGGCTCTCGTCTCAGCCCAGACCGATACAATCGAGTTTCCCGATTGCCCAGATTTGCTCACATCCTCCACGTCTCCAAAAACTATGAGCGGACGGTCGTGGATGAGGGCCTTTTCCAGTTCGATAGTGTAGAGTGTTCGGCTGCTATCGCCTGGGGTGGAAAGTGAATCTTCCCAATGATCGTCGGCGTGCCAGGTATTAACCATGTCAGCCACCACGGACTTGGCATATTGTTCTTTGGCCGTCGCTGCTTCCGCCTCGCGCAGCTTAACCTCATGTGCATGGTGGAACCAAAGAGCAAACCCCGCGGCGGTGCACCCAAGGAGAAGAATCCCGAGGATGAAACGTCCCACGTTCTTAAACCGAATACCGATTTTCTCCTCCCGATATTCGTCTGGCCGCGTCACTCCCTCAACCAATGGCTCTTGCTGACCCGCACTGGCAATCTCATCCATGGACTTGCCGGAGAGCGCGGCGGCAGCGGCGGCGAGGTCGGGCGGGAGCGGCGGCTTCGAGGAAGAAGGTTTCACTTTCTCACCCCCGTTATGGTGCCTCTGAATCCCTGGCTTCGCCAGTTCCGGATGCGCGTTGGCAGCCCCAAAGCTGGGAGAAGAAGGAACAGAAGAGCCACGGCAACGAAACCTATTACGGCCTCATATTGCATGAGTTGATAGTCGATCTGCGTTTGCATTCTCCTATCCGGGACCAAGAGCGAACGCTGCGCGGCTTCCGACCATTCCCAATGGAGTGGAACGGAGAACCTCCAGTGATTCCCAAGACTGTATGTGGCAGTGAGAGCGTAGTGACGCTCCGTCCAAATCCACGGCGGGAAGAGCAGCAGCCAAAGAAAGAGTGACAAGTAGAGAATGCCGTACCATCGAGCTGTTTTCATGTCAGTCCCCATAAGTGCGTGCCAGAACACAGTTCCACGTTACTGCTTCGCCGGTCCCTGCTCCAGTTCGGCATTCAGATGAACCGATCCGCTGGTCACTTTGAGGATCTTGGTCCAGTCTGAGAAGCCTTTCTTCTTGACGGCAATCTGGTGGCTGCCGGGAGCGACTGAAACCGTGGAAGGTGTGTTGCCGACAAAGGCACCGTCAATTTCGATGTCGGCTCCTGGGACATTGGACTCAACGGTGATGGCTGCCATCATCCCGGTAGAAGTAACCGAAGCGGGCGCAGCCGCAGGCACGGGAGCAGTAGAGGCCGGAGCCGGCGTCGGCGCCGACGGAATTCCCTCGACCTCAATATGAAACATCTGGTGCAATAGCTTCCCATTTGCGTGGAATTGAATCTCCAGTGTTCCGTCTTCGTTCCAGCGCCCGTGATAGTCGCCGACGCTTAGCCAATAACTCGGCCTAACAAACCAACCCCCTGCGATGCGACGCATACGAGGAGTGCTCAGTTCATATATTTTGGGGTCACTTTCGATCTGAGCGGTGTAAAGTTTCCAGGTGTATGAACCGCCGCCGCTAACAGAACTGGAGTAATTTCCTTCCCAATCCGTGCTCCCGTGACCGGACACGGCATTTTGCCCCTGCTCCATATGAACGGCTGTGATGTGGACAGTCAGAGGGAAGACTCCATCGTCCTTTTTGGCAAAAGCGGAAACGCTGATGGCCAAAAAGAACAGGACACCAACAAACGACGGTTTCAATATGGCCGCGAGAGAATTCTTTTGCATACAGCTTTCCCTTGCCTTTCCGAACCGTTGAAGTTGAGCGCCGCCAGTTCACATCGCCGTGACGCATCGGGTTTATAGGTATCGACCACAAGCCGCTTGTCGGCGCCATCTAAGAGCGGTTCCTCTGGGAATGAGTCAAGTATGCGTACATCGCTTTCGGAGTTCATACGAGGCTTTCTTAGCTCGTTGGCTTTTCACTGCCATCCAAAACGCCTGGCACTGCGACGGCAGGGCGCGGCCCAAGCGTGTGCATTCTTGGTTCTCTCGGAGTATTGTAGTGCATACACAATATTAGGTAGCGATTCTATGCCGACCCTTGAGAGGTGGCAAACGATATATGCGTCCGTCTGGGACGGCGAATTCACAAGCTGAGAACTGACCGGGGCTGGAATCAGGCATATCTTGCTGCAATTTCAGGAATTGGCCGCGTCCACATCTCCGAGTTGGAGAATGGGCGCCGGGAGGCTGGCCTGCGCATCCTCGAAATGCTGGCGGGCAGCTTCGGAATCCCTCTTTCGGAATTGCTGAGCGACCTCTAGCGGTACTGCGCTGATGTGCGCGACCCGTCTCCAGTATGATTATGGCGGTCGCAATACGCCAACGACATCCTACAATTCATTGGCGTCGGCATTGGAATGGAGCGGGCTCTCGATGGATGGAATGGACTACTGGCATCTTTGTGATGAGGTTACGGTGGCTCAGGCTGCCCTGCTGCTGCGTGACACCGATCCGGCCAAGGTGAAAGTCCCCGCCAACATCCACGACGCCCAGGAACTGCCTGAGGGTTTCGAGGCCGTCTTTGCCGCACTCACACATGCAATCGTCTCCCGTCGTCTGAAGGCGTCAGTTCGTCACAGCGCTCGGTTGGCCGGTACCATCAGCGACTTTAGGGAGATCGAATATGAAGAGGTTGATGGTGTCAGCATGGCTAACGAGAAGGTCGTGTACAGCGCGAATCCTGACTGGAATCTGACCACCATGACCGTCGAAGAACTCAAGAAATGGCTCCGGGGACGCGGGGTCAATTCGGGCTTCTTCTTCCCGAATGCAACGGATGCCGCTGACTATCTCGACCCCAGGAACCCGCACTACTCGGCCAAGTTGGCGGCGGCGATCAGCGCCTGGGAGCATGTGAACCGGACCCCCATGGCGCAGCGCGGCAAGACCGTCAAGCAGGCCATTATGATATGGCTCCGGCTCAATGCCGGCCGCTTCGGATTGGCGAAGGAAGATGGCACCCCGAACGAACAAGGGATTGAAGAGGTCTCGAAGATAGCGAACTGGGACACCAAGGGCGGAGCCCCCAAGACCCCAGGCGCGTAACCCACCCACCCATTTATCTTACTTATTTCAAGCACCTTACAAGCTGTTTCGTGGTGCAGACGCCTGCTCGGAGCCGTCATACCATCCCACCCATCCATCGGTTTTCCATGGCCGGGTTTTGTGATCTCGCCCATCTATTCGCACACCTAAAGCGATGAAAACATTGCTCTTGTTAGGCCGTTCCAAGAACAGCCCACAGGAGCCGAACATGACCGTAGAGATTCCAACCACCGTAACCATCCTCCGCCGTAAGCAGGTGCAGACACACATCGGGCTGTCCCGCAGCACGCTGTACCTCCACATCGCCGAAGGCACCTTCACCAAGCCGGTATCGCTGGGAGCCCGCGCCGTGGGTTGGCCTTCCAACGAAGTCACGGCGTTGAACGCTGCCCGCATCGCTGGGAAGCAGGAAGCGGAGATTCGCGACCTGGTGAAGACGCTCGAAGCCGCCCGCAAGGCCGCTGCTTAGGACGGGGACTTCATGCGCAAGCGCCGTCCCAATCACATGCTGGTCAAAATCCACCGCACCTATTCCGTGGATGATGCTGCCCGCCTGTTCGACGTCCACAAGAACGCAGTGCGGGCCTGGGTGAAACAGGGCCTCCCAGTCTGTGACGATGCACGCCCCATGCTGATTCTGGGCCGCGACCTGGCGGCCTTCTTGAAGGCAAGGAGCACCAAGAACAAGCGGCCCTGTGGTCCCGGCGAAATCTACTGCGTCCGGTGCCGGAGCCCGAAAGCGCCCGCCGGGGCAATGGCCGAATACCGGCATGTGTCGGCATCTTTGGGGAACCTGGTGGGGATCTGCCCTGACTGCGAGGGGATGATCTTCCGGCGCGTGAACCGGACCAAGCTTCCCCAGGTGCAAGGGGAACTGGAGATCAGCTTCCCCCCGAACAACATCGACGAGAACTTCATTGGGCCCACCGGCCAGAAAGGACTGAGCTGTGAAGCGTGAGGCGACGAGTAGTACGAAGATGAAGAAGCTCAGCCGCAGGCTCAAGATGCCGCTGTACGCCTGCGTGGGCCTGATGGAGCTGCTGTGGCACCTGACGGCCCGAGAAGCCCCCCAGGGTGACATCGGCAAGCTCTCCAACGAGAGCATCGCCATCGGCATCGACTATGACGGGGACCAGGATGTATTGATCGATGTCCTCCTCGAATGCGGCTGGCTCGATGAATCCGATGAGCACAGGCTGGTCATCCATGACTGGAGTGAGCACTCCGACGATACCGTGGACAACAAACTGGCCCGTGCAGGCAAGTGCTACGCGGACGGCATGATGCCCAGGATGAGGAAGCTCTCGAACAAGGAACGCGACCTCCTCTGCGGGAAGTTCGGATGGAGTGCGGATGGCGAGTTACAAAATGCCTTTTCAGAGCACGAAAAGCCACTACCGGGGGTAGTACCAGAGCCTGTAACAAGTACTCCCCCTTCGAGTGTGCGCGAGGCCATCTCACCAAGCCGTTCTCCGAGCGCCGTCAATGAACTGGCCGAGGCCGTGGCTCTGCTCGACGAACTGGCGGTACCGAGCGACCAGGGTACGAAGCAGGTCGTCGCCGATGCGCTCCACCAGCACGCCAAGCATGCCGGAAGCGCCCAGCGGGCTTACCAGGAGATCCTAGCGGCGGCCACGGTGGCCAAGCAGAGTGGCGTGACCATCAACCGCTTTTGGTTCGTTGACCAGAAGTACCTACCGAATCAGACCAAGGGGACCTCACATGGAAATCAGCCTAGCCCAACTCACCAGCGCGTTAACGCCAATAAGCGGGCGCTTGCCGATGCGCTTGCCCGACGCTCAGGTTAACCATCTGGCGGTCCTGCTGGCGCAGATGGCCGACCGTTACCCCAGCCAGGACCTGGCGGACTCGATGGAAGGGTACCTCTGGGACTTCGAGCAACTGGCTCTGCGGTACTCGCTGGATGAGGTCCAGGGTGCTCTGGCTGAGTGGCGGATCACACCGGGAGCGCGGTTCTTCCCACGGCCCGACGAGATTGCTGAAGCAGTTGTCCACGAACGTGAGCGAACTCGGCACCAGCGTCAAATCACTGCCCAAGCTGCTCGCCGCCAGCACGAGATCGACACCTTCTGGGTATGGGCTAAGGAGTGGATGCAAGCCACCGGAACCGACGAAGTCGAGTTGCTGAGGCGCTTTCCCAGTTACAAGGGCACGAAGCCATAGGGAGCGAGAACGACGTCTGACTGATACCCCTTTTCCCTCCACAAACCGTAACTTCAACGAACCGAGAGGTGACATGAAAATGCACAATCCAGAGAATGAGCGCATCAAGCGCAAGTACTTCGCCTATCTGAAGGAGGCGAAAGGCTACATTGAGCCCACGGTGGATGCTGTTGCGAAGGCATTGAGCCGGTTCGAGGAGTACAACCGGCACCGCTCCTTCAAGGCGTTCCACTTCGAGCAGGCCGTGGCCTTCAAGCGGCACCTGGCGGAGCAGACCGGACAGCGGTCTGGCGAGAAGCTCAGCAAATCAACTTTGCACGCCACCTTGACCCAGTTGAAGCAATTCTTCTTCTGGCTGGCCGGGCAGCCGGGATACCGGGCTCGGCTGCGGTATAGCGACGCCGACTACTTCAACCTGTCTGCAAAAGACGCTCGGGTCGCCACGGCAACTCGGGAGCGAACGTCGCCTACGATGGAGCAGATCAAGCATGTGATCCAGACTATGTCCAATGGCACCGAGGTCGAGCGGAGGAATCGCGCCCTTATGGCCTTCACCATCCTTACCGGTGCTCGTGACTCCGCCATTGCTTCGATGAAGCTGAAGCATGTGGACCTTGTCGAGGGTTGTATCTACCAGGACGCTCGGGAAGTCGAGACGAAGTTTAGCAAGACCTTCACCACTTACTTCTTCCCCGTCGGGGAGGAAGCTCGCCAAGTCGTAGAGGACTGGGTCCGGTTCCTCCGGGTGGAGAAGCTGTGGGGCGAGGACGATCCATTGTTTCCATCCACGCACATCGCCCTCGGTCACAACTTCCAGTTTGAGTCAGCGGGCTTGGAGAGGGCACACTGGAGCGGCACCGAGCCAATCCGCAAGGTTTTCCGCGAAGCCTTCTTGAAGGCGGGGCTTCCATACTTCAATCCACACAGCTTCCGGAAGACGCTGGCCAGGCTCGGGGAAGTGCTTTGTCGGACGCCAGAGGAATTCAAGGCATGGAGCCAGAATCTCGGTCATGACCTCGTCTTAACCACCCTCAACAGCTACGGCACCGTGGCCACCCACCGGCAGGGGGCCATCATCCGTGACCTCGGGAAAGCAAAGCGCCCAGCGACCAACGTGGATGACTTTGCAGAGGCATTCTTCCAGAAAATGATGGCTGCTGGTATGAACCTTCCGTCGGCGCAGGTACCGGTGTAGCTATGCCGCAGGGGAAAAGGGGAGGACCTTGCCGCCGCGCTGGGTCTTCTCAAGGAAGTCCGCCCAGTCCTGCATCATCTTCGCTCTGGGCTCCAGGTAGAGGGCATGGTTGTAGGCCGCGCTCACGGCGTTGCGGGGAGCATGAGCAAGCTGAAGCTCGATGTGCTCATGGTTGTAGCCCTGCTCATGCAGGATGGTCGAAGCCACCCCTCGGAAACCATGACCGGTCATGCGCCCTTTATATCCCATTCGCTTCAGCGCCATGAGGATGGTCATGTTCGACATCGGCTTCCCATTGTCTCGCTCACCGGGAAAGACCAACTCATGTTGGCCTGACAGGCTTCGGAGGAGGGTCAAGACCTCAATCGTTTGATCAGCCAGCGGGACAATATGCGGGGTGTCCATCTTCATGCGCTCAGCCGGGATATCCCACCTGCGAGCTTCAAAGTCGAACTCCTCCCAACGCGCCCCGATCAATTCGGTAGTCCGAAGGAAGGTCAGCGCCATCAGCTTCATGGCAAGCCGGGTCAGGTGCCGCCCGTCATAAAGCTCAATCGCACGGAGGAGGGCGGGAAGATCCTTCGCATCGATCCTGGCCATATTGGTTTTGCGGGTGGGCCTCAGGATGTCCGATGCGCGAATCTCGGACGCAGGGTTCTGTGTGCTATATCCGTGAGCCACGGCGTAGCGCAGCACCATCTTCACGATCTGGAGAATGCGGTTGGCCATGTCCGAAGCCCCACGGGATTCGATCCCCTTGGCCAGGTCCACCAGTTCCATCGGAACAATCTCCGCTATCGGACGAGCCCCTAACACGGGGTAAACATTCGCCTTGAGCCGGTTCAGAGTAGTGGAGACGTGGCGGGCGCTCTTGTGCCCCTTCCAATGATCGAACCATTTCTCGGCGATCTTCTCGAAGGTGTGCTCAGCGGCGACCTTTACGGCGCTCTTCTCGGCCTTGCGTTGGGCCATAGGGTCAATCCCATTCGCCAACTGCTTGCGAGCAGCGTCCCGGCACTCGCGGGCCTCGGCGAGGGTCAGGGTGGGGTAGCTACCCAGAGCCAACTGCTTCTCTGTACCTACGAATCGATACTTCCACCTCCATAGGCGACCCCCGGCAGGTGTAACCAAGAGGTGAAGGCCACCACCATCGGAGAGCTTGTAAGGCTTCACCGCAGGTTTGGAACGTCGAATCCCGGTATCAGTTAAAGCCATCGTTTCTGCTCCAATCGGCTGGTGTCCGAAATGCCCCCAATCCTTAAATTGGATGCCCCCAGAAATGCCCCCACCAGGACTTGGCTTCCACGATACCTCTTTGGACATAAAAAGACAAAAACCGCTGATTTTTCAGCGGCTTCGGTGAAGATTTTGAATGTCTTTGGACGACTCTAAATGGGTTTCTGGTGGGCGCTGCAGGATTCGAACCTGCGACTTCCACCGTGTGAAGGTGGCACTCTACCGCTGAGTTAAGCGCCCGATAAAGATGGCCGGCGCAGTGCGCGCCAGCGGGGCATCCCGTAGGTTAGAGTAACATCTGTGGGGCTTTCCGGCCAAGTGCTGGCGCGAAGCAGTTCCGCAATAGCTAAACCGTTGTCTGAGCAGTTCTACCGTCATCTTTTATGCGCTGGAAAATAGGAAAAGTCCGCCAAACACCCGACTTCCCCACCGAAGGGGAAGCAGTGTGGTGCGCTGCCGGGGGCTACGCAGCGAGGCCCGTTGCGGAAGGACGAATCCCGAGTTTTGACGCTACGGACGCTCGCGGGGGAAGCGGCGCAGAAAATAATTCAAATGAGGCGCAACCTTCGAACCACAGCGGGGTTTCAGAAGACATGGCGACCTTGGCCCTGCACAATCCCGCCCTGGGAGCGGGGGCTTTGCTTCCGGGTTCTGTGGGAGCCGCACGGCTGGAGCCGGATGCGGCAGCGAGGCAGCGTGCGGTCTGGACGGTGGACCTTTCACCGACCAGCGACGCGGCAATGATGCTGCGGGTTGCGGACGGGGATGAGTCGGCTTTCAATTGCCTGGTGGAGAAATACCACCGGTCGATGATACATTTCCTCTTTCGCATGGTGCGCAATCAGTCCATCGCCGAGGAGTTGGCGCAAGAGGTGTTTTTGCGGGTTTACCGCTCGCGGACGAGCTACCGGGCGGAAGCCAAGTTCACCACCTGGCTTTACCGGATTGCGACCAACCTGGCGGTGAATCACGCACGGGATACGAAGCAGGAACGGGGGGCAAAGACCGTTTATCTGGACTCTCCCGACGAGGATACCGGAACCACTCCGGAAGTGGCCGACGATGAGCCCAGCGTGGAAGAGCGGCTGCTGCGCGATGAGCGGAGATCGGCAATACAGAAGCACGTGATGGCCTTGCCGGAACGGCAGCGGATGGCGGTGTTGATGCACAAGTACCAGGGGATGGATTACCGGCAGATCG
>CAZQPY010000061.1:0-30565 GCA_964595345.1 uncultured Occallatibacter sp. | reverse complement strand
CGGTATATCGCGCATATCAATCCGCAAACGGCGGGGTACTCGCAGAGACAGTTGGGCGATTTGTATCGCACCCTTGAAGAACGCTTTCATGCCCTGCCCGGCGTTGAGAAAGTGGGGATCAGCAGCTACACACCCATGGAGGATGACAACAACAACTGGAGCGTGATGGTGCAGGGCAAGCCGGATCCTCATCTTTCGGCTTCGTACATTAAAGCGAATGCGGATTATTTCGATTCCGTGGGGACGCGGGTGGTGATGGGGCGCGGAATTAGCGTAAACGATACGGCAAGTTCGCCGACCGTGGCAGTGGTGAACAGAGAGTTCGTGCGACAGATGTTCAAGCCGGGGGAGAATCCCATCGGGCAGCACTTCGGCGGCGGTCCCAAATCGGCCGGCGATTGGGAGATCGTCGGTGTGGTGGAGAATACCGCGTATCAGAGCGCGACTTGGAAAGACCACATGATGTATTTCGTGCCATTGATGCAGAGGCAGCCGAGCGCGGATTATCCGATTGACAAGGATGAGGAAATGTATGCCGGGGCAATCGTGTTGAAGACGAGCCGCCCGATTCCGCAAATGGAAGAACTGACACGGAGGACCCTGGCAGGAATCAATCCCAACCTGAGCGTGGTCAAGTTCCAGACGTTCACGGCGCAGATTGCGGACCAGTTCAGCGAGGAGAGGATGCTGTCGCGGTTGACGATGCTGTTCGGCGCACTGGCGCTGCTGCTGGCGACTCTGGGTCTGTATGGCGTCACGGCTTACGGAGTGGCGCGACGAACCTCCGAGATAGGAATCCGCATGGCGCTCGGAGCGGAGCGCCGCAACGTGACCGCGATGGTGATGAGGGGCACGATGTTGCAAGCTCTGGTCGGGTTGTCGATCGGGATACCGGTGGCGATGGTGTGCGTGCGCTTCGTCAGGTCGCAACTCTACGAGATCAAGGGCATCGACGCGGGAGTATTGATTTGTTCCGTGGTGACTCTGATGGCGGCGGCGCTCCTGGCGGGGTTCATTCCCGCGCGCCGCGCGGCCTCCATCG
Organism: uncultured Occallatibacter sp.; assembly: GCA_964595345.1. GTDB lineage: Bacteria > Acidobacteriota > Terriglobia > Terriglobales > Acidobacteriaceae > Telmatobacter. The sequence goes on along the minus strand of CAZQPY010000061.1, from coordinate 29,523 downwards.
AACCGGCGCAGGCTTTGAGAGCTGAATAAGAAGATTCGGCGAGGGCGCTTACGCAAAGACTATGGATTATCTGGATAGACCTTGGCTTTGTTCCGAGAGACGCGCCAAGGGACCGAGATAGTGACGAGTGGCGGCAAATCGCCGAGGCGCCCGGCGAGGGGCAGATGGGTCCTCAAACGTCGCCATGGCGACGCGAATCCCCGGTGTGGTTCAGTCTATGGTCCCAGTTGGGAAGGGCGTACTTCAGGAGTGATTCTTGGTATGGAGAGGTTTGTGCTATCCCCGGTCCCCAACTGCGAGGGACCGGGGGGCACCCTCATCGTGGTCTGGAGGAGGCATCGGGAGCGCCGGTGTAATAGATCGCGAAACGGCGCTACATTAACAAATAGGGAGAAAGTCAACCACAAGGCCGTTGAAAGGACCTGTTAAGCGTATGAGCGAACAAAATGAGCGTGATGCCGCGCCATCTGCCGCCCTAAGACGTATCGGTGACGCCCTCGTAGGCATGTGGAGATTGAGTGGAGGCGCCGAGGGCGAAATTCGCTACGAGTGGATGGAAGGTGGACGGTTCCTCGTCCAGCACATCGACTTGAAGGTTTTCGGACGGCAGATTAAGGGCATCGAGGTAATTGGGAACTTGCATCGCGTGGGCGAGCAACCGTCCGAAGACGTATGGACGCGCTTCTACAGCTTCCTTGATGGGCTGACGCTCGATTACGTGTATGAATTGCGCGGGAAAGAACTAATGATCTGGTTCATGAAGAAGAATTCAGACAACCGCTTCGTCGGGAGCTTTAGCGAGGACGGGCGATCATACACCGGCGCATGGGCCTGGCCCGGAGGGGGTTATGAGGTCACGGGCAATCGCATTGACGGGCCCCCCGGGGCGGCAGGGGTAGAGCTTGGCCGAGGCTAGCGTGTGGCACAAAGGGCAAGTTCATGGACGAAATCGCAAGGCCCTGAAATCACGGCAACCGCGGTTTCGAATCTCGGTCCCAAAAAGCGCGTCCCTGGGGCGAAAGGGCTTTCAATATCGGCTTTGGCGCCAGTCCCGAGACCCTTTTCCGATCCCAAACTAGCTTTTGTGCGCCCGGTTGTGTGCTGTACGTGTTCAACCACGTCTTTCCAGACATATTGCTCTGCCGCTTCAACGTTTCCCTGGGTGATCACCTCGTCCACAAAGCCCCGCACGATCATGGCATTGTCTCGCGCCATTCTCTCCTCCTTTGGACCCTTGAGTCAGCATTATAGCCATGAGCCGTCTTGCCACAGCACTGACTGCAGTCCCTCGTCCTCAGTGCGGCTTGCTTAACAGAATTGTCCCGATATGCCGCCCAGTGTCCGGAATTCTGACCTTTACAGTCCGACAGCGATCCCTTGATTGAACGTTTTCGGGGAGTAATCTCGATAATGGCGTGTAACCCATCCACCTCTGCGTCCTCTCGGGCTTAGGCTCGCTGGCGAATCACGCTGTGCGCTGACGCCGATGGGGGTAGGTGAAGAGCATTCCGCCAAGCGAGGCATCAACGCCCGCGCGCGTTATTGTATGGATTAGAGCGAAACCAGAGTTCCTGTGGCCCGGTGAGTTTCGTGCAAGGTCGCCGCTCCCCGATGGTCGCGTCAACTTTGGAGCAGTGCTTCCGGGATACACCTACTCTGGTTTCGCTGTAGGCCCGGGTGAAATCATGGGCTTGTTCGGGTTGCTGGCTGAGGAGGATATTCGAGACCGTGAATCTGTTTAGAGGCTTAAGACCGTTCCAACGCGCAGCCGCGCTGCGAGACGTGCTGGCTGGGGTCGTTCTGGCCGCAATGGATATTCCGCAGGTGCTGGGATATAGCAAGATCGCTGGAATGCCCGTCGTGACAGGGCTTTATTCTCTGTTGCTGCCGCTCGTGGCGTTTGCGGCTTTCGGCTCGTCGCGCTATCTGGTGGTTGCGGCGGATTCGGCGACGGCTGCGATCTTCGCGGGTGGAGTGTCGGGCATGGCGACACCGGCGGGGGCGAGATATGTAGCCCTAGCGGGGATCGTCGCTCTGCTGACGGCAGTTATTCTGCTGCTGGCGCGAATGCTCCGGCTAGGGTTCATTGCGGATTTTCTTTCTCGCACGGTGCTTGTCGGGTTTCTTGCCGGGGTGGGGCTTCAGGTGGGAATCTCGGTGTTAAGCGAAATGCTGGGAGTGCCGTTGGATTCGCGCAGGCCAGTGGTACAGCTTTGGCAAGCGTTTCGCGGATTGCCTCGAGCGAATCTGCCGACGGTGGCTTTGTCGGTCTCGGTGTTGGCGTTTGTGCTGGTGCTGCGCCGCTTTGTTCCGAAATTGCCGGGCGCGCTGGTCGCCGTGGTCGCGGCGATTGCGGCGAGCGCCGTGTTCGATTTTGCAGGACACGGGATTGCGACCATTGGCCCGGTTTCCGGCGGCTTGCCGCGCCTGGGGATGATGGCCCTGCTCAGCCTGCGCGGTATGAGTTGGACGGAGGTGGAGCAACTGATCACGGTGGCAACCTCGTGCGCCGTCATGATTCTTACCCAGAGCGCGGCGACCTCGCGAAGTTATGCAGCGAAACATAATCAGGAGGTGAATGAGAATAACGATCTGATCGGGCTCTCGGCTGCAAATGCCGTCGCGGCGTTGAGCGGCGGATTTCCAGTGAATGGAAGCCCCACACAGACGGCGATGATGGAGGATGCCGGCGGGCAGGGTCAACTGGCGCAGGTCACGACAGCCGCAGTGGTGATGGTTGTGCTCCTGTTCTTGACCAGGCCGCTCGAGTATCTTCCCATTTGCGTGTTGGGCGTTCTAGTGTTTATGGTTGCGCTTCGACTGATCGATTTGAAGGGACTGCGGGACATCCGCGCGGAAAGCCCACAGGAATTTGCGCTTGCAGTCATGACGACCGCCGTTGTGGTCCTGGTGGGCGTCGAGCAGGGAATTGTCCTGGCAATGGTGGTGTCGCTGCTGCGCATTGTGCAGCATAGTTATCATCCGCATAGCGGCGTGCTGATTGCGGATGGAGGCGGGACCTGGAAGCTGGTTCCGGCTGCGCCAAGAGTGGTGACGGAGCCGGGACTGGTTCTCTACCGATTTGGCGCACCGCTCTTTTATGCAAATGCCGGACGGTTTCTTGAAGAGATATCGCTCGTTGTACAGCCGATGCCATCGGGGGTGCGCTGGGTTGTGGTGGACGCGGAGGCGATGACCCATGTGGACTACACGGCCGCGCGGGTCGTATTGACGCTGAAGAACCATCTTGCGGAGGCTGGAATTGAGTTGGCATTTGCGCGGATGCCATGGGATCTGCGATCCGATTTCGATCGGCATCATTTGATTGAGGCGGTAGGGCAGGCGCAAATGTTTGACCGGCTGCATGATTCGATTGCTGCCTTCGATAAATTGGATAAGCTCTCGGAGGGAGAGCCCGGTCAAGCGAGAATAGACAGCACAGGACAAGGCTCGAATGACCCGATGGGCAAACCGCCCCGATAACTGCCATTGAAAAAGGCCGGGAGCCCGGCTCGCGATCAGCCTGGAGTCATCGTGGAATTCCGCAAAGTGTATACGACCAACGTCGCTTACTCGCTTGTTGGCGGCATTTCGATCGGGCTGAAAATGTTCTCATCGCACCAAGAATCTAGAGCTATCCCAACGGGTGACTTGCGGACCCTGCTGCGTTGTTCAGGGCTAATGCAACACAATGCGAACTACGCCGGCAACGGCTGTCTTGCGTTAGAGCGGAACACCGAGAACACGATTCGCATACTGCGGGCCGCTGCCTTGAAAAATGCCGTTGTTATTGGCGGTGTACGGCGCGCTGAGTACGCTGAACGGAAATCCGCTGTGCAAGAATGCCGTTTGCGAAACCTGCCAGCCGCTCAGCGCCTGCCGCAGCAAGCGATGGCTGGAGTGGAAGAGGATCACATAGATCCCGAAAGCCGACAGGTTGTGACGCACGTCGTAGTCGCAGTTGCCATATTCCTTGCGCAGGCTCCCCGGTAGCGGGGAGAGAATGCCGAGGCTGGAGAATGGCAGCAACCCGCCGTTCGAGACCTCGTCCAGGCAGTGACTGTAGGTGTAGTTGCCGCGCAGCGTTAGCCCGCCGATCTGCTTGGTTGCGGAGGTTTGCAGACCGCTGTAATGGCTGCCCGCGCCGGTTCGAAACTCGTTGACACTGGCGAAGCGCTGGTCGAGCGGCTGGTTATAGGCAAAGGGCGCAAAGCACCCATCGCACACCGTTTGATAGCCGTTCAGTTGCACCTGATAGGGCTCCTGCACGGCACGTGTGCCGTCGTAGTCCACGCGCAACGAGCCATGCGCGCCCAATTCGCGTTCCAGCCCCACGCCCCATTGCAAAAAGTACGGCGTCTTCAGGGTGCCACTGGGAAAGGTGTTCATGTTCACGGCCAGCGGGCAGATCGGCGCGTCCGGTTGCAGCCCCGCACACGGCGCACTGCCGGATTGAAAGACGCTCTGGAAAGCCCGATTGGCTGCGGCAGCCGCATCGACGGCGCTGTTGGTCACTCCCAGCGCAATGCCGACGCCGCCCACTTGACCGTTGATGCCGCCCACAAAGACCGGCGCATAGGGAGCATTGGTCGCGCCGAGATCGGCAATCTGCGCGGGGATGATGTCGTTGAAGACGCCATCGAGACATTTCTGTTCCAGGTGCTGGACTACCCGCTGGAAGAGGTCCATGAGGAGGCGGAGCGGCTGGAGCACTTCATCTCCGAGCGATTCGAGGAACGTATTGCCGCCAAGCTCGGGAATCCCACCGTCGATCCGCATGGGCATTCGATTCCCGCGATGGATGGGGAAATGGCGAAGGAGATTTCTGCGCCGCTGACGCAGGCGATGGGAGAGGGGACTTTTGAGGTGGACAGCATCTCCGACCGCGATGCGGCCACTGTGAAGCTTCGCAGAACGAGCGGTATCGCGTCCGGAGTCCTGTTACGCCTGAGACAGCGGAACGCAAACGATGACTACCAGGTCCCACTGCTCGGGCGTGGGCATCAAACGCACGTCGCCGTTGGTGGCGATGCGCCGGTCGTGGAGAATCATCTCCATGGCGGTATTCTTCCGGTCGACGAAGACGGGATGGTACCTGCTGTCGTAGAGAAACACGCTGAGACCTTGCGTGTCGAGGTAGTTCTTGTCGGTCACCTGCATTTGAACCTGAGCGCGGCAAGCCGGCAGCGAAATAAGAAGAAAGAGAACGAAGGCGGCGAAACGATTCGAAGTTGCGAATGAATCAGAGGACATGATGGTTTGAACCTCATGGACAGGATTTGACGAGCCCCGAAGTGGACCGCGAATGATCCAGATTCTATGACTGGATGGGAGGCAGAGACCGGCGAAGATCCCTGCCTACATTTTGGCTTTTGACACAACGTTCTCCAAGTCCCGCGAATGCTTACTCGGTCAACGCAAACTGGCCGTCGATGTGGAAGTGTCCGCTCACTGCCGGCGCGCCGGTATCGGGCTGGCCTCCACCAATGCTGACGGAATAATCTCCCGCGGCGATGACGGGATTGCCCTCCTCGGTCACCATCCCCAGATCACGCGGCTTCAGGTCGAAGCGCACCGCTTGCGACTGTCCGGGTTCGAGATGCACCCGCTGGAAAGCGCGCAGAGCACGGATGGGCGCGCCACTCACACCAGGGAACTTGAGATAGAGCTGCGCCACTTCGTCGCCAGCGCGTTTTCCGGTGTTCGTGACGGTGACCTGGGCGGTCAATGGCTCACCGGCGGAGAGCGCATTTGCCGGCAACGAAAGTCCGCTGTACGCGAAGGTCGTATAACTGAGCCCGTAACCGAAGGGATAAAGCGGAACGCCATCGAAGTAGCGATAAGTGCGCCCCTTCATGGAGTAGTCTTGGAAGTTAGGCAACTGGCTTACGTCTTTGTAGAAGGTAACTGGCAGGCGGCCGGCCGGGTTGTTCTTGCCGGAGAGAGTTTCGGCCACTGCCGTTCCACCTTCTTCGCCGGGATACCACGCATCGACGATGGCATTGACGTGCTCGTTGGCCCAATTCACAGCGAGCGCACTGCCGTTTGTCAGGACGAGGACAACAGGCTTGCCGGTAGCAACGAGCGACTCGAGCAGATCCTCTTCCGCCTTGGGCAGGTCGAGGCTGGTGCGATCGCCACCTTCGAATCCGGGCTCGCTCACCTGCATCTCTTCGCCTTCCAACTCGCTGGTAATACCGAGGACGGCAATTACGACGTCGGCTTTCGTTGCTGCCGCAATGGCTTCAGGTTGCGGCTTGAGATCGACCTTGGACCAGACCAGTTTTGCGATGGGCGCTCCATTTTCCGGCGGCGCATACTCAACGTGCAACGCAAGAGGCTTGCCGGCCTCCAGATGAACTCGACCCAACTTCGCCTCTTTGCCATCGCCTCCCCAGGAGGAGGTGACATTCTTGCCGCCAAGCTGGAGGCGGAAAAAACCGTTGGACTTCATGCCGAGGTTGTAATCGCCGGTCTCAGGCGCGGTGATCTCGCCGTCCCAGCGAACGACGAGCGGGCTAACTTTGGCAACCTCCGATGGAAAAGGCTGGGCGGATGCATCGACCGTGGGCTCCGAGCGCTTCGCCAGCGGCTTCATGGCCTCGGGGCTGTTGATGTCTGTCATGTCGAGCTTGGAAAAGCTGACACCGATGCCGCGCTTGCCACCGGTAGTTAGCGCCGCGGCTGGAACAGGGTCCGCGTCTGGGCTCATGAATTGCGATCCTTGCACGTATTGAATGCTGGCGCCCGCGAACTCCTTGCGCAGCCCTTCAACGATACTCACCGTGTGCGTGGGATTGCCGTTGTAATTGCCCAGCAGCACCTTGGTCCGATCGGCAAGCGGTCCGATCACGGCGATTTTGATTCCGCCGGTCTTAAGCGGGAGCGTACCATCGTTCTTCAACAGCACCATGGATTCATCGGCGATTCTGCGCGCCATATCGCGATGCTCTGCGCTGCTCAACTGGCTTTCATCGATCTTGGCGTAAGGGACCATCTCCGGCGGGTCAAACATACCGAGTTTCATGCGCGCGGTATACAAGCGGATGAGCGCGGTGTCCATCGCACTCTCACTGAGGTACCCTTGCTGGACAGCATCGATATAAGATTTGTAATCGTGGTTGTCCTTGACCTTTGCGTAATCGACACACTCGTTGTCCATGCCGCGCTCGACAGAGATAGCTGAGGCCTTTGGCTGTGTTGTCCGGTAATGGTGGCCGGTGTTGATATCGAGGACTGCGCCGCAGTCGGAAACCACATAGCCCTGAAAACCCCATTTCGCGCGAAGCTGGTCCTGCAACAGGAAATCACTTGCGCATGCGGGTTGTCCATTGATGGCGTTGTAAGCGCACATCACCGACCCAGCCTTCCCTTCGACGACTGCGGCGCGAAACGCGGGCTCATAGGTGTCGAGCTCGTCGTGCCTGGTCACGTCCACGTCCGCAAAGTGCCGCGTCGGCTCGGGGCCACTATGCACCGCGAAGTGCTTGGGCGTGGAGATGACGCGATAGTACTTCGGATCGTCGCCCTGCATGCCGGTTACGAAGGCGACTCCCATGCGCCCAGTCAGAAACGGGTCTTCACCATAGGTTTCCTGTCCCCGGCCCCATCTTGGATCACGGAAGATGTTGAGGTTAGGCGCCCAAAAGTCGAGGCCCTGCATCACGTTGCTGGAACCGCCATTGGCTTTGACCGCCTGCATGTTCTTGATGCGGCCTTCCGTGCCGATTACAACCGCCATCTTGTGAATGGCCTCTGTATCGAAGGTGGCGGCAAGCCCAATGGGCTCGGGGAACTCCGTCACTCCGTCAGCGATCACGCCATGGAGGGCCTCGCTCCACCAGTCGTACGACGGGACATTCAAACGGGGAACTGCACGAGACTGGTTGACCAACTGACTTGCCTTTTCTTCAAGGGTCATGCGATGCACCAGGTCGACAGCGCGCTGCTCGGGCGGCGAGGTCGGATCGAGGTACAAAGGCTTCTGTTGCGCTGAAATCGACCAAGAGCAGAAGAACACTGCGACGACAACCAAGTGAGTTCCAATTCGCTTCATACCATCCTCATAAACGCTAGAAATAACCTTGTTGAACTTGAGACACATGGTACCGCATGGCGCGTTTGTGGCTTTCCTCTCCGCTCGCTACTTGAGCGGAACGAGGTCCATTTCCTGGGGTCCCAGGACTACAGCGCCGTCATACGCACGATTGCCGATGATTCCCTTCATGACGCCGGTGATGGGGATTCTCTTCTCTTCTCCTGTTGTGTTCACGTAGAGCACCCGCCCATCGACAACCCTTGCGAAAACTCCATCCGGAGTCTTGGGGCCTGGCTGAATACCCGCAGTTGTGTAGAGATAACTCATCAGCGGCCCGATCGCCGAAGGATTCGATTCTGTCGCAAGGTAGATTGCATTTCCCTTCCCGAATTTGTTGAGCATGACTGCCGGAGCATGATCCTCGGTATTTGAGAATCGCGCCACCACCGTCGCTGTGGAAGGTTCCAACACTTCATAGCGATGAACGCCAGTCTCGATTGAGGCCCCACCCAACTGGAACTTCAACGCCGTTGAGTTTTCGTAGAATGCGTTGGTCTTCAGTCCAAAAACATCGCTCAGACGACCGGGCAGCGGTGTATCGAACCACTGTCCGTGTTCGTTCACTTTGGCTGAGAACGCGGTCATAAGAACTGTACCGCCCGCGCTCACATAATCGCGAATGGCCTTCGCGCTCGGCTCGTCCATCACGTAGTCCGCCGGTACGACGACCAGTTTGTAATGCGAAAGATCGGCATGCCCGACGTTGATGATCGCTGTGTCGATGTTGGCGCGGAAGAAAGGCTCGAAGGCACCCTGGACCTGATCCGAATAGGAAGGATGGAAAAACTGGCGAGTCGTGCTGGATGGACCGGGTGCATTTGAATCGACCCAGGAATCGAAGGAGTATGCAATTGCAACTTCAGGATGCGTGATGCGTGGAAAACCGAGCTTCTCAAGCTGCTTGAATTCGGAAGCGATCCGCGCGAACTCGTCCACTTTCCAGCTGGGCGTGCCATCATGATCGACCAGGCCAAAGAGCGCCTGCTCCTCGCCGCCAAGATGACTATTGAAAGTCCAGGCGAGCGTCCCTTGCGTGCCCATCATCAGCCCAAGGTAGGCGTACATGCGGCTTCGGCCCGGTGTTCCGTAGAAGCCGCCGCCGCCCGCAGTGAACTCATTGAACCAGATCGGTGTCTCCAGATCTCCCTTGGTCATCAGCGCGCCAAATGCGCCGCTTATCGGATCCCCCGGATAGAATCCCTCCGCGCCAAACGAAACATACGACTTGTAGGTGGAAAGATAATCGAAGCCTTTTCGTCCCGCGTTATCCCAAAGGTTCGATATCGATGGAAGCTCCGGCATATTGCGCTGGCGAATTGCGTCGAGTTCCTTGAGCCTTGCCACCGTTACGTCCGACCAATAGCGATGGAGGTCGAGATAACGCTCGGGAGGCCCGGGCCCGTCGGCGAGCGGCAGGTCAACATCATCGAAGCTGTTGAGCCGGCGCGACCAGCGCTGTGTGGCCCAGGCCTTGTTGAGTTCTTCGATGGTCCCGTATTTCTGTTTGAGCCAGGAGATGAATCGCAGACGGTCGGCCTCCGACCAGGACATGAAACCGTTGCCGGTTTCGTTGTTGTAGCCGACAGCAATCACGGCGGGATGATGAGCATAGCGTTTGGTCATTGTGTCCGCAAGAATTCCCAACTCGCGCACATAGCCCGGATCGCCGATGTTGTCCATGTAACGTTCCGCCGGAGGAATGCGCGTGCCGTTCTGGCTGACGAGATCGACGCCGGGGTACGCGCGATGCAGCCAGATCGGCGCCGGAGAACCCGGAATGTCAAGGATCACCCTGATGCCGGCCGCCTGCATCTTGTCCATCACCTTATCGAACCACTCGAAGGTGAATTTTCCTTGCGATGGCTCAAACGAGTCCCAGGAAAGATCGCCCATGCGCACAACGTTGAATCCCGCGCGCTTCATGATCGCAATGTCTCGATCGATCTGTTCGGGTGTGCGATCGATGGGCTGATAACAAGTTCCCACAAAGAGTCGCCCGGGGCCCGGCCAGTTGGGATGCACAGGAATATCCTGGGCTGCGAGGTCTGTGCCCATGATACCAACAATGACGAGAAGGAAGGCGAACCGCGCGGTTGCGGTTTGCATACGAGTAATACTCGCCGCCAGATCGAAAGCGAAGCGACGGCGCGGTGAAATTGGAGTGCTCATTTGCTTTCGAATCTTTCCATTGCGTGTGCAAATCAGTGAGAAGATAGCAGGCTCTCTTGACGGCTCGGGAGTTAGGTTACCCGCGGCCGAGCCAGCGCATCAAAATCTGAGCACCTCAAAGCGGCTTGAGCGGGGTCGTCAGCGGAGTTTTGGGCAACGCCCAGTTTGGTCAGGGCTACGGCCGAACAGGCACCCCCGATCCATTGCAGCATATCTCGCCGATTCATCGTCATCACGATCCTTTCTGTACCATGCAAGCGCATGGGGAAAACACAAGGCAACTTGGGATTTCAATGTGTGTTTGCAGCCTGCATGGCCGTGCGCAGTCTCTGCTCCGCATCGGCGTTCCAGTAGCCGCAGTCCAATTCGAAGAACACCGAGGTATAGGGAAGCAACCTGTTGGTCTTTACCAGCAGAATCCGAAAAAGTGTGGCCGCCTGATCCAACTTGCCGATGATCTCTTGGTGAGGAATCTGACGCACCGGCTGCCCCTGCAGCAATTGCGAAAGCTGCCGGCGATAGAGTTCAATGCCCGGCGCGTCTTCCTCTTGCAAATACGACAACTCCGCGTCTGTGTAGATATTGGCGCGGACATGCTCTGAATTGGCGATGGCCTCCATCACCTTGCGAAGCACTTCGATCTGCGGCTCGCAGCTTACGATGGTTTCAATCCCGGGATTCGACTGCAGGGGATAGGCTGCGTCGGCCACCACGATCCAATTGCGATGGCCAAACAAAGGGAGCCGTTCCAGCAATATGTTTTCCCACCCCGGCGTGTCGATCTCGCTCATGTCTGCACCTCGATTTGCCTCTCCGAAGCAAACGCCACGGCTATTTTCTTCATGGGCAGACAGCCACTTTGCCGCAACGACCCGAGGCCATGAGCGCATAAGCATCTGCCGCCTGTTCGAGAGCAAAGCGGTGGGTGATGATCTCTTCCGGATGTAGATTCCAGCGCACCAGGCGCTCGACCAGTTCTTCCATCAGCCAGGTCGAAGTAACCCACGATCCATAGATCGTCTTCTGGTCATGAATGATGTCGGGCGAAGGATTGAAGCTGACCGTGCCGCCTTCACCGATCATTACCATCTTGCCCCACTTGCGCGTAGCACGAATGGCTGTCGCACGTGCCTGTGCATTGGCGGAGCAATCCACGGAGCGCTCAACGCCCCTTCCATTGGTGAGGTCGAGAACCTGCGCAACATTGTCTTCGGAGGAAGCCAATACGTGATCGCAGAGCCGGAGCTTCAAAGCCAGTTCCAAGCGCTCCTGGCTTATATCAATGCCGATGATGCGGTTGGCGCCCAACTTGCGGCAGAGCGCGCCGGCAGCCAGCCCCACCGGACCAAGGCCGGTAATCAGCACATCGTGATTGCCGCCGATGCCGATCTTCTCCAGTCCTTCATACACCGTTCCAAAGCCGCACGCTACCTGCGCGCCGTCCGCATAGGTAAGCGACTCGGGAAGAAGAATCAGATCCTTCTCTTCCGCGATCATGTACTCGGCCATGCCGCCATCGCGCTGCCATCCATACGCGCGACGATACGTGCCGTCAGTGCACGAGATCATATAGCCGCGACGGCAGTCATTGCAGACTCCGCAACCCGAGATGTGATACACGATTACGCGGTCTCCAAGTTTGAAGCGACGGCATCCCGGGCCAGCCTCCACAACCAGTCCCGAAGGCTCATGTCCTGCGATGACGCCCTGGTATCCTTCCGGCCCTTTTCCCAGATGTTCGTGATAGATGCAACGGATATCGGATCCGCAGATGGTAGAGGCTTTCACCTCCAACAGCACCTCGCCATGTCCCGGCGCAGGTACTGCAACCTCGCGCACTTCCACAGTGCTGTTGCCAGGCAGATAGGCTGCCTTCATCGTTCTACTCATAACTATTCTCTCCGGACTCTGTTACGTCGATCGTCTGTGCGGTTGGCTACGTCGGCGTCACAACACCGTTCACATCCCAAAGATCTTCCCAGCTCTGGTTGTCTTTCCAAAGAAAGACCTGCCCCTTGATGAGGCGGCAATTGCGATCGATTCCGGCAATCGCTTGCATCTCTTCATCGGTCAACGGATTGGCGATCGATGCGCGCAGATTGGCCAAATAATTGCGGCGTGTTGTCGAAAAAGGAATCGGTGTTTGACCGCGCTGCACGGCCCACTGAATGCAGATCACCGCCGGATGAACGCCATGCTGCTCGGCAATGGCGCGGATCACAGGATCTTCCGTGGGCGATGTGTCTTCGGGAGTGCGGTCGCGCTCGGGACGAGCCGGAGAACCTATCGGCGAATATCCGATTGGTTCGATGCCGCGTTCCTTCAGATAGGCAAAAAGGTCGGGCTGCTGAAAATGCGGATGCAATTCCATTTCGTTGACAGACGGCTGGATGCGCGCATCGCGCAGCAATAGGTTCAGCTTGGGGATGGTCATGTTCGAGGTGCCGATATGCCGCACAAGACCACGGTCCACCAGTTCTTCCATCTGCCGCCAGGTGCGCATGTAACTCTCATGGATGTAGGGAACGGCATGAGGGTTACGCGCGCTGACATCGCAGCCCGTGGGATGATGATTGGGAAAAGGCCAGTGCACAAGATAGAGATCGAGGTAGTCGAGCCGCAGATCGGCGAGCGAGCGCTGACAAGAGCCGATCACTTCGTCGTGGCAGTTGTTCCACACTTTGGAGGTAACCCACAGTTCCTCGCGGCGTAGGCCTTCGACAAACAACTTGGCGAAACTTCGGCCAATCTCGGCCTCGTTGCCGTAAACCGACGCGCAGTCTATATGCCGATACCCACTGCGTACCGCATCGTAGACGGCATCGGCAACAGCTTGCGGGGTCACATGATCGGAACCGAAGGTGCCCAGGCCGACGGCTGGCATACTCGCGCCGCTTGCCAGCTTGCGTTGCGGAATCTGTGCGGGATCAACCGAATCCGGCGCGTATTGGAAATGCGAGGCGAGAGGATCCATAAAACTCCTGCTGCAGTTAACGCTAACTTGATCGGATACGAGGCTAGCGCACAAATGCGGCAATTGTCAATAAAATACGGACTTAATGCCCCAACATCGTTGAAATCGCCGAGTAAGTTAACGATGAAGTAGTAAAATCAAATCCAACGCATGCCTCTGGGGGCCGCACCTTCAAGGCGAAAGGAAAAGGGCAAATCCATGACGGTTCGCCTCAAGGATGTGGCAAAGGATCTTGGCTTGTCCGCGGTCACAATCTCCAAGGTTCTGCGCGACCATCCCGACATCGGCGAGGAGACGCGCAAGCGCGTACTCAAGCGGCTGAAAGAGATGAACTATCAGCCCAATCTGGCTGCTCGCTCGCTCATCACCGGCCGCACCTGGACGCTGGGCATCCTTGTTCCCGACCTGCTGCATCCATTTTTTGCCAGCATCGCCCAGTCCATCGCGCAAGCGATTCAGCCCCATGGCTACAGCCTTTTGATCATGTCGTCCGATGAAGATGCGGCAACCGAGCAGCGAGGTATCGCGGATCTTCTGGCCCGGCGGGTTGAATGCATGATGATCGCATCCGCGCAGTGGAGTGTGGAGAGTTTTCGCCGGATTGAGGAGCAGAAGACGCCCTATATTCTGCTGGACCGCCAGTTCGCCGGACTGGATGCAAACTTTGTCGGAGTCGACGATCAGGCCGTCGGCATGCTGGCCACGCGGCACCTAATCGAACAGGGATGCCATCACATCGCGCACATTCGCGGACCTGAGGTCAGCACCGCCCTGGGACGATTGGAAGGCTATCGCAAGGCATTGTGTGAAGCTGAGATGCAGTCGCGGCCCGGCCATGTTTCCTCTCTTGGAAACTCCGGCGATCACCGCGGCGAATTCGGCGGCTATGAAGCAGCGCGCGAACTGCTGAAGAGCAAAACTCGACCGGACGGCATCTTCTGTTTCAATGACCCATCGGCGCTCGGCGCCATGCGCGCGATCCTCGATGCGGGATTGCGCATTCCCGAAGATATTGCCGTTGTCGGCTGCGGCAATCTCTCCTACTCCGATTTCTTGCGCGTCCCACTCTCTTCGGTCGATCAAGGCAGTGAAGAAATCGGTCGTCAAGCCGCTCAACTGGCGATGGAATTGATTGCGCAAAAGATTCCTTCTCCTCCGACCAGAAAACTCACCCATCCCCATTTGGTCGTCCGAGCATCCAGTAATCGGTTGCGCGATGTGTGTAATTCCCGATCCATGGCGCGAACACGCATCTGATCGCAGCGGCGGACAGTTGTTCGTAATCAGCCTCGCGCGTCGCCACCAGCGCTATGAGTTCTGTATGCACTGGTAAGCCTTCATGCGCGCCTCGCATTCTGTCCTGGCAAAGATCCTGTCACACTTCTCACCGCCGCATTGCGTCCAGTTTTTCCTCCGTAGCCTAGCGGGAGTTTACTGCGAGGTGGGGTGTTCTTCCGGAACAAGCAGAACTGAGTTTCTGCATGATAAGCACTTGCATGGTCGCCAGGCGGCGGCCATGCGTATTACCCTGTGTGGCGTCGCTCATCAAAAAGAAGAAGGCAAACACCATCTACTACGTCGTCGAGAGCGCCCGTGTCGACGGCAAGCCCCGCATCGTCCATCAGACCTACCTGGGAACCGCCGATAGCGTCGCCCGCTTGGTCCAGGACCGCACCGCTCCGGTGCCGCTGGCGGCCACCACTGTCGACTTCGGCCTGCCCGGCGCTCTGTGGCTGGCCGCCGAGAAGTCACCACATGTATCGCGGCAATGTGGCCAATGCGGAGGAGTTTCCCGAGGCGCTGCGCCGGATCGTAACCCTGCTGGAACGCAACCAGATCGCGCCTGAGACGGTAACCCCGATACTGGACAAGGGCTCGGCCGCTCTGGCCAACACTCTGGAACTGGAGAAGGCAGGCGTGGGCTGGGTCTCGGCGTTGCCATGGAGCCAGGCGCCGCCCGAGTTACGAGCGAGCCAGCAACTTACTCCGCTCTGCAGCCAGCAGCCGGGCGTGTCGGCGGTCGCCGAGAGGTCGGTGGTACACGGCAAGGAGTATCGGTGCGTGGTGAAATACTCGGCCTCGTTTGCCGCCGAGCAATTGCACAGCCTCACCACCAGCCTGAGCAGGGCCATGCAGTCCATGCGCAAGCTGTCGCGCGAACTGCTTCAACCGGGAGCCACGCATACCGAGAGCGGGCTGCGCAACCCAATACTGCCGAGTTACCCGCCCAATGGAGTTACTCGACCGTAAGTGTGATCGTCGCCGAGTGCGACAGCGCGCCCGAACTTCCGGTCACAGTCACCGTATACGTCTTTTGCTGCTGGCCAAAGAAGCCGCCGCCGGATGCGCAGCCGGTTAAGCCGAGCGCCCCAGCCAGGCTGACGCCGATCAGCAGCAACAGCATCAGGCCGCGATGCAGGCGCCTGGATGCGCGCCGCAGACGGCCCGCAAAGGGCAGCAACAGCAGTCCCAGCGCCAGCGGCGTCATGCCCCGGCTCATGCCCTTCTCAGATTGGATCATCGCGTTTGTCTGCGGCAGTTGAATCGTCAGCGTCACCGTGGTTGCGCCCGTGCCCGCCTTCAGCACCGAAGGCGAAAAGCTATAAGTCGCGCCTGCCGGCAGCCCGCTCAGCGAAAACGCGACGTCTTGAGCAAACGCGCCGCCCGCGGGAGGAGCTACGACAAAGGTGAACTCCGCCGTCGAGCCAGGCGTCAGCGTCTGATTCACACCGTTGACATTGGTGTCGATGCTGAGTGTGAAGTCCTCCACTAACTCCGGCAGCGCGCTGCTCGCTGCGCTCAGGAAGTTTGTGTCGCCCGTGTAATCCACCGTGATGGAGTGCGTCCCCACGGCAAGCGTCGCGGTCGTCAACGTGGCCGAGCCGTTTACCAGTGCGGTCGTACCCAGCGGCGTAGTGCCGTCCAGGAAGGTCACGGAGCCGGTAGGCACTCCCGCCGCGGAAGAGACCGTCGCGGTCAGTGTAACGGCGTTTTGCACGAAGGTCGTCGATGTGCTGGCCGTCAGGCTCACCAGTGGAAATGCCTGCAGAACGGTGATGCTTTCGGACACTGGCGCCGCAGCTGTGTAGTCGGCGTTTCCTGCCTGGTTGGCCATGAGCTGTATCATGCCCGCGCCGGTCACGGTCAAGATGTTGCCGCCGATCGTCGCCGGACCTGAAACCAGCGTGAAGACCACCGGATTACCAGATGCGCCGCCATTGGCCGTCAGTGTCAGGGGCGCTGTGCCGAAAGGCACGCCCGCGGCATAAGCCAGCGTGCCTGCGCCGAACGTGATCGATTGCGGCGCGTCGTTGACGGTCAACGACACGCTGGCGGTAGCGGAGGTGTAGTCGTTAGCATCGGTTGGCGTGAATGTAACTGAAAGCAGCTGCGAACCCGCTGCCAGGATCGTTCCGGCTGCCGGACTGTAGGCAAACGTACCGGCAACCGGTGAACTGGCATCGAGCTGGGTTGCAGTCAGCGCCGTGCCGTAGGTGATTGCGGCTGGCGTTGTCCACGTAACTGTGGACGTAGCCTGGTTGATGGTCATCGTTCCGGTCGCCGATCCCTGGTAATTCGCGTCACCGATCGTGCCTATCACCGTATAGATCCCCGCCGCCGTGGGAGCAGCGGACAAGCCATTGTAAGTGAGGTTCACCGTCAGATTGGCCGGCGAAGTGGTGGCTGTCGCCGCCCGCGCCGAACCTGTGTAAGTCTGCGTCAGGCTGCCCAGCGTCACCGTCGCCGCGGCCTTCGCGATGGTCAGCGTCCCGGTCGCCGTGCCCTGATAGTTCGGATCGTCGATCGTGCCTATTACCGCATAAGTCCCCGCCGCCGTAGGAGCAGCGGACAAGCCGTTGTAAGTGAAGTTCACCGTCAGATTGGCCGGCGCGGTAGTCGCTGTCACCGCCAGCGCCGAACCTGTGTAGGTCTGCGTCAGGCTGCCCAGCGTCACCGTCGCCGCGGCCTTCGCGATGGTCAGCGTCCCGGTCGCCGTGCCCTGATAGTTCGGATCGTCGATCGTGCCTATTACCGCATAAGTCCCCGCCGCCGTAGGAGCAGCGGACAAGCCGTTGTAAGTGAAGTTCACCGTCAGATTGGCCGGCGCGGTAGTCGCTGTCACCGCCAGCGCCGAACCTGTGTAGGTCTGCGTCAGGCTGCCCAGCGTCACCGTCGCCGCGGCCTTCGCGATGGTCAGCGTCCCGGTCGCCGTGCCCTGATAGTTCGGATCGTCGATCGTGCCTATTACCGCATAAGTCCCCGCCGCCGTAGGAGCAGCGGACAAGCCGTTGTAAGTGAAGTTCACCGTCAGATTGGCCGGCGCGGTAGTCGCTGTCACCGCCAGCGCCGAACCTGTGTAGGTCTGCGTCAGGCTGCCCAGCGTCACCGTCGCCGCGGCCTTCGCGATGGTCAGCGTCCCGGTCGCCGATCCCTGGTAGTTTGCGTCGCTGATCGTGCCTACCACCGCATAAGTCCCCGCCGCCGTAGGAGCGTTGGCGCTGCCGTTGTAAGTGAAGTTCACCGTCAGACTGGCCGGCGAAGTGGTGGCTGTCGCCGCCAGCGCCGAACCTGTGTAGGTCTGCGTCAGGCCGCCCAGCGTTACTGTCGCCGTGGCTTTCGAGATTGAAAGACCGACCGCAATGGACGTGGCGGCGTTGTAGTTGCCGTCGCCCAAATAGCTCACAGTGACGGTATAACTTCCGGCTGTCTGGTTAGCGGGGACGGTAAGTGTCGCTGCTCCGGAATTGATCGTCGCGCTTTGCGCCGCTCCGCTGCCGATGGTGTAGCTCACATTTCCGCTCGGAGTCGCAATGCCCGCGCCTGAGAACTGCCCGGCCACGGAGATAGTAATCGAGCCCCCTGTTCCATACGTCAGGTTCACCGGCGAAGAGGGACCGCTCAGCGTCGTGCCGGCCTTGCTCACCGTCAACGCGGATGCGGCGCTGGACTGCGGACTCTCTGAAAAGTTGTTGTCGCCGCCATACTGCGCGGCGTAGGTGTGGCTGCCGACTGCAGGCACACTTACCGTATAACTTGCGCTGGCGCCGGCCACCATGCTCACCGGGGTCAGCCCGGTGGAACCGTCGTAAAAGGTCACCGTGCCTGTGGGAGAGCTGGTCAGCACTGAAGCCGGCGCAATGGCCGCCGTGATGGTCACCGGCTGTCCGTAGGTGATGGTGGTAGGCGCGGGCCTTACCGTCAGCGTGGTCGAAGCTTGCGTGTTGGTCAGCAGGAGGCTGGCCGGGGTTGCGGCCCCGCTTACACTCGCCGTCACCGCGTAGGCCGTCGCGCTGGCCGTCCCGTTTGCAGTCGCTGTCACACTGGCCGTTCCATCCTTGACCGTGGTTGCGGGCGATCCCGTAAAGGTTGCGCTCGCCCCACTTGTTGGCGAGGCAAAGGTTACCGCCGCACCCGGGACCGGGTTGCCGAATTGATCTTCCACCAGTACTTTAAGCGCCGCCGCGAATCCGGCGCCAATCACTGCCGACTGCGGTGTTCCGCCGACCACTGAGACGGAGGCAACCGGGGCCGCTGAGACCGTCTCGCTCGCCGTCGCCGCCGTCACCGATAAGTTGCCGGAAATGGCCGCCGAGTAACTGTAAGTGCCCGCGGCGGTCAGCGCGGCGCTCGACAAGTTGAACGTCGCCACGCCGCTGATTGCCGTCGCCGTGTAGGTGTTCGAGTAAATGCCCGGCCCGGTCACCGTCAGCGTGATCGTATCCGATGCCGTGGTCACAGGCGTGCCGCCCGAGTCCTCCTCGTTCACGGTCACCGTGCCGGCGTTGCCGCCCGCCGTCAGCGAGGCCGCAGGGGACGGGCTGTACGCCAGTTGCGTCACAGCGGAATTCACGTTGAACGCATTGCTCGCCGCCAAGATCGCCGCCGGTGTGGACGCCGAGTTCAGCGACAGGTTTGCCGTCAGCACATCGCCTGTGCCTGGCTGGCTAATGCTGAGCGCCGAATAAGTCGCAATCCCTGTGCTCGCCGAAGTCGAGGAAGACCCTCCGCCGAGGATGCCGCTGCCGATTGTCAGAGTGAGCGGAATCGCGGTTGTGTCTGTCCCGTCGGCAAACACGACCCCGCTCTCTTTCAGTTGCACAGTCGGCGCGGGCGACAGGTCTGCGTTCTGCACCACGGTCGAAGGCTGTTGCACGAAGGCGATGGAGTAGCTGGTCTGCACCGCGCCGGAGTCTTGGCAAGTGACAGTGCCGTAGGTTGTCGTGCGTAGCTCGCCGCGCTGATCGGCGCCGGACGCGCTCGACGGGCTGATGGCGCAGATGGCCGAACTTCCCGGCAGCGGAATCATGGTCTGCGTCGAACCGCCGTAGCCGCCCAGCGCGGCCAGCTTGGGGTCGGCGGTGACTTCGTTGGTGTTGGAAGTGCAGTTGAAACAATCCCCATTGGTGTTGTTGTAGTAAACGTTATAGCTGGCGTTAAGCGTGCCGCCCGCATTGAAAATGCCGCCGCCGGCGGTGGAGGCGGAATTGCCCGAGAAGATGTTGTTGCTCACTGTTACATTGCCATCGGCCTCAATGCCGCCTCCGTCGCCCAACGTCACGAAATTGCCGGAGAAGGTGCTGTTGGAGACCGTCGCCGTGCCGGACACGATGAAGATGCCGCCGCCGGATCCGACTCCGAAGTTCCTGGAGAACGTACTGTCGTCCACTGTCAGCGTGCCGGCACTTTCGATGCCCCCGCCGGAGCCGCTACCAACGGAATTACCGGAAAAAGTGCTCCCGGTTACCGTCAGTGTGCCGTTGCTGCTGTAAATGCCCCCGCCCGAGCCGCCTGCGTGATTGCCGGAGAAGGTGCTGTTGCTCACCGTCAGCGCGCCGCTGTTATCGATGCCGCCGCCGTTGCCACTCACGTTTCCGCCGCTGACAGTCAGATTGGCGATCGCCGCGCCGGTGACGCCGGAGCCGACGGTCAAGACAGAGAAGTTGCTCGACGAACCGCCGCCGGCAACCGTTACCAGATTGGTCAGCGTGGCCCCGCTGCCGCTGGTTGCGCCGTCGATGCTTGTATTCGCCGGAATGTTCAGTGTGCCGTTGCTCAGAGCGATGGTGTTCTCGGCCGCCGTGTTGGTGGCCGCAAATGCCGTTGCATCGAAGCTGATGTTGGCCGCAACCGCGCTGCCCGCATTCAGCAGCGCGTCGCGCAGGCTGCACGATGGATCGCTGCCTGTTCCCGGCGTGGCTTGCGCGGTGCAGTTGGTGGCCGTGCCCGAATCATCCTTGTTGGTCGTCACCACCAGGTTTGGCGCAAAGTTCGCAGTCACGATTTCGGCGGCATTCATGGGGATGGTAGTGCTGGACGACGTTGGGTTAACCACCGCGTCCGGGCTCGACGTCCAGCCGACGAAGGTATAACCGGTGTTCGCAATGGCCGTCAGCGGCACGCCCGTGCCCTGCGTGTAGAGGTTCCCGGAGGCCGGGGTCACCGTGCCGCCCGCTGCCGGGTTGGCCGCCGTGGTCAGCCGATATTGCGGCAGTTGCACCGTCAGCGTGAAATTCTGCACGACGGGGGAGCCGACGCCGTTGCTCGCGGTTATCGTGAAGGTTTCGGTGCCCGTCGCGGTCGGCGAGCCGCTGAACAATAAAGTGCCGGTGCCGCTGCCTGGGATATTGACTCCCGGAATCGCGTTTTGAACGTTGGATATCGAAAGCGACACGGCAGGGTAGCCCGTAGTAGTCACCGTAAAGGAGATTGGCGAGCTCACAAGGAAGGTGGCGTTGTTCGCGCTGGTGAAGGACGGAGACTCATCGTTGGTCAAGCCGAAACTGGCCGGCGTAGCCGGGCTGTCGGTGACGGTGACTGAGTATGGACCGCCGGCCGTCCCATTGGCCGTGAACGTGCCGGCATTGGCGATGCCGCTCGGATTTGTACTGACCGCGATCGTGTTGCTGTTGTTGCCGAAGGTTCCGCTGGCTGCCGAAGCCGGCGCGGTAAATGTCACGCTTGAGCCGCTGATGGGAATGCCCCCCGCGTCCGTCACCGTCACCGCCAGGGGTATGGCAAAGGGCGTCGAGATCTGCGTCGATTGCGTTCCGACGCCGCTGAGGCTGATCGAGGCTGGCGTCTGCACCACAAAGAAGGTGACAGTGCCGCTGATAGCGGAGCCAAGCGCGCCTCCTCCGGAAGCAGTAGCGGCGTTGGTGGTGGTGTTGATCGGAGCCGCCGCGGGAACGCTGACCGGGATGTCGATCACCCCAAAGGTCGCGCCTCCGTCAACCTGTTGCGTGCTGGTGCAGGTCAACGTACTTGTTCCGGAACAACTCCAGCCGTTGGTGGTGAAAGAAGCAGATGCGGCAGAGTAACCCACGGGCAAAGTTTCGGTCACCATGGTAGTGCCTTGCGTCACGCTTCCCGCGCCGGCCGTGTTGCTTACCGTAACGGTGAGGGTCCCGCCGGTCTGCCCCTGGGTGAAAGTGCCGGTGTCCCCTTCGCTCACACTGAAGTTCGGAGGCGGAGCGATTGTGATCGCGTCGATATTCGAAGTCGTGGAACTGACTCCAGCGCCACTCGCCGTGACGCTGTTATCGAGGGTTCCTGTGGCGTCGTTGGCCACGTTAACATCGATCGTTAGAGTTGGGTAGGCGCTTCCCTGGGCAATCGCACTGTCATTCGTGCATGTTACTGTCTGGCTCATCGCCGAGCAGTTCCAGTTAGTACCCGAAGAGCCCACGTACGTGAAGGACGAGTTCAGCGTATCGGTCACCGTCATAGGATTCGTGCCGGTTGGGTCGCCGGTTGGCCCAGTGGACCCGTTGTTGTCAATGCCCACTGTCAAGGTCGCACCTGACTGCCCCTGCGTAAAACTGCCGGTATGGGACGCATCCACTGAAACGGTCGGCAGGTTCTCGGTCAGGTTCACGCACCATCCATTGGCCGCGCCGAACGTTGCGTTCGGAAAGCCCGAACTGAAAAACAGCTTCCAGTCGCCGTTCGCATCGCTGCCATTGGTGAAGATGTCGGCAAATTTAGAGGAGGCGCCGAGGGTCGTGGGCGCGGCATAACTGAAATTGCCTGCCGTTGGCGCGGGGTAAAAACCGCTCGTGCTGGAGGTGAAGGTATCGCCGACATCGAGATAGCTTTCGTAAGCGGTCGGCTTGTAGTCGCCGGGACTGAGATTCACATTTCCAGAAGACACTTCGCCGTTGGCGCCATTGTCCTCAAAAACATAGTTGCCGGCCGAAGCTGTGCTGTTGCCGTTGGCGCCCTGTGTGGTGTTGGAGAAGAAGTCCAGCGCGGCTCCCGACGGACCCTCCACAAGGGACGCGAGTTCCATCAGGCCATAGGTGGAATTCACGGAGAAGTTGGTGAGCTGAACGCCGACCGTGTTGAGGGTGCCGGGAAGATTGGTCACCGTAATCACCGATGGATTCGGCGTGAAGGGACCGGCGTTGGTCGCACCTTGAATTTGGACCGCTCCCGGGTTGCAGTACTGCCAAGTGTTGCTGTTCACGTTTGTCGCCGTGGTTGCGGTGTCGATGCGCTGATGCAGCACGGCGGAGAAGCTTTCGTTGTCCTCGTTCGTCACACCGCTATAGTTCGCCGTGATCGCGTGGTCGCCTTCGCTCAGCGAATGGGTGGTAAACGTCGCCACTCCACTGCCGTTCAACGTAACCACGTTGTTGCCGCTCACCGTGCCGGCAGGAGCCGCGTTGTTGTCCAGGAAGGTCACCGTACCGCCGGAGGTCACCGGATTGCCGCCGCTGGTCACAGTGGCCGTGAAGGTCAGGGGTTGCCCAGTAGTCGCGGGATTTTTGCCGGATGTCAATGCGGTTGTGGTCGAGTTGCCGGAGTTGAACGTAAAGGCGATGCACCAGCCGCTGTTGATATTGGCGCCTTCGCCGACAAGAGAGTACAACGCCCAGTCGCCATTCGCGGTGGCCCCGTTGAAGGCCTCTCCGAAGGTGTATATGTTCGTATAAGGTTTGTAATCGTTATTGTCCTGCCCGTACGGAAGAGCGAAATTGACGATCGACGGGACCTGGGGAATATTCGAATCGATGGACGGCGCTGTCGATGCGGGGAAATAATCCGGGTTCGCCTGGTTATTGTCGTCGGTTGGCAGGTAAGGGCCGCCTCCGGGCGTCCCGGTGCCGTATGGCACGTACCCGCTGGCGGAATCTTCAAATGTCAGGTTCGCTGCACTGGTCGGCCCGTTTTGTGCAAACCCCGAGTCGAAGAAGTCCAGGTTTTGCGCTCCGCCGCCGGGCGCAACCAACAGGAACTGGCCGGAAACCCCATTGACCGTCCCTTGAAGCCCCTCCAACTCCACCGTGACATTGGCCACGGACTTACTGTACGTGCCGCTGGGGATATTGATGACGGAGGGATAAGCCAGACCAGGGTTGCCACCTTCCGGGTCCGCGACCGAGCTGTTATTGCACCATGTGTCCCCGGTTGTGTTCTCCGCAGTGACTTCCATCAGTTGCGTGATGGAGGAGCTGCTCTGCCCGTAATTCCCGCTCGGCGTGTATTGGGCCGCGATGGAATTATTGCCCTGGGCCAGCGAGACCGTGCAATGTGCGACGCCGCCGCTCACGGCGACGCCGACGCAGTTGGAGATGTTTGCGCCGTTTGCCTGGAAGGTTACGGAGCCGGTTGGCGTCCCTGAACCGGATGTGACAGTCGCCGTAAACGTCACCGAACCGCTAGTCGCCGAGTTGGGATAGGATGACGGATTCGCCGAGCTGGAGAGCGCTGTCGTCGTAGGGGTGGCCGCGGAAAACGTAAGAATCAGATTCCATCCCGTGATCGAAAACGGGTCTACACCTGGATAGGGATCGTTATCGATGAGATAGAGCGTCCAGGTCCCGTTTGCCTGCGTCCCGCCAAATCTACCATTCAGCGTAGCGGAGCCATCGCTCTGCGGATAGTCGGCCGTATTTTCCGCTGTCGGGAGCGGAGGCGGGAAATCGCCATCGTAATTGGAGTAAGAGCTGGGCGCCACAGTATATGGCATATACGCCGTTTGCCATCCTTCATACTGTTCGCCCAGCGATCCTGCGCCGTTCGGCGCAGAGTGCGCGCCGTCCAAGATCGTTATGGTGTCGGGGTGGCTGCCGGTTGTGGACCCTTGCAGCCCGTCACAGCTGGGTACCGGGGTTTGATTTTCGTCGCAACCGTCGATGCCACTGCCCGTCTGGTAAAGCAGCACCAGTTGCGCTCCGCCCGGTCCCTCCAGCAGGAATTCCGCATACCCCAAGCTGTCAAACGAGGCCTGATTCGCGTACGGACCTGTCGTGTACTCCTGACTGTCCGATTTGACGCCTAGCAACTGCACCTCGACAGTTGCCACCGAGCCTGGTGCGCCGGTCACCGAGATGGTGGAGCTGACGGGCGAAGCGTCACTCGTTGTAAACGATGCGGCTCCGCCGGAGTAAGTCGTCTGCGCCCCCGCCGTCATAGGCAGCAGCAGAGCGGCCAGCACAACCAACCCTGGTAGCAGAACTCCGAAACGAGGACTGCTCTTGCGGCGCACGACGGCGCCGCAAGCAAGGGTGAAAAATGGCGCTGGGTACGTTCGGGGAGATTCCACGGGCTGGGAGTCGAAGTTCAACCTCTGGGCTGACTCCATCGAATGCAAATTCAAAGCAAAACGCTGGCGCGGAACGCCAAAAACGGTGGGGAAGAACATGGCTAACGTCCTGGAACATCCTAAGTGCGCGGGTTTTGAGTCAAGTTATAAGAACCGCCAATCTCGTACACAGGCGTGTGGAAACCCTGGCTGTCGGCGTTTGACCCGTAATAGTGCTGGGAAGCGCGAAGGAAAGTCCTTGCGAGCTTCCTCGCTGGGTGCCGACGCAGGTACCGTTTTGCATTCAATAGACGACGTACTGCGCGAGTTCTTATCCTCGGCAGACGAATCTTATGTCGTACTGTTGCGTTCTTGACCCCTCGCGATCGCGAGTGTCTGCTGTAACAGGGAAGCGGGGAAATCGACGGAGGTCCAACCAAATATAAGCATCGATTTTGTTTCAGGTCAAGCATCAATTTCGCGCGGTTACTTTCAGTTACTATCCGTCACGAAATCTAGGTTTGTCCGGTTTCCCCCATGGCTGCTTTTCGTTCCTCGGCGTAACCTACTGAATTCATGCGTGATGCATGTAGTGCCGATGCACTCTCTTTTCGCTGCGCAAAAAGAGAGTGCGTTCCAAGCTTCGTCAGACGCCGTTCGGACCCTCGTCTTTCTGAAGACGTGAGGGTTTGTTCGCGCCCTGCATTGATTCCCTTCGCTGTCCGGACGGTGAGAGTGTAGCCGTGACTACGCGCATGTCAAGGCCAGGCCGCTGGCGCGGCGCCTTCGGCAGCCTATGACATGCACGCAGTCGCGGCGAAAGACTTCCCAGCTATTCCGGGCAGCTAAGAGAATCCCTCAGAGCCTGTTTACGATCTTCGGTCATGACCTTCCGAGGTCACCAAGGTAGATATATGCGGCTTCTCCGTCAGCGCGGTAGATCTGAGAAATGGAGCCAAGAAAGCCGTATCCAAGCGATATCAGCCTTGCGCAGTTCGAGTTGATTCGTCCCTTGTTGGAAGGCGTGCGCAAGCGCACCAAGCCGCGCAGGGTGGATTTGTATGAGGTCTTCAACGCGGTGCTCTACCTGCTCAAGAGCGGCTGTCAGTGGCGCATGCTCCCAGAGGGGTTTCCCAACTGGGGCACGGTTTACTCGTATTTTGCCAAGTGGAGCGCAACCGATCAGGACGGAACGAGCGCTCTGGAGCGATCCTTAAAAAAAATCTGTTGGCGAGGCCCGCGAGAAACCGGGGCGCAACGCCATGACCAGTTTTTCGATCGTTGACGCGCAAAGCGTGAAGAACACCGACAGCGCCGAGCGGAAGGACTACGACGCGGGCAAAAAGGTCTCCGGCATCAAGCGGCATATTGCGGTTGATACGCAGGGAATGCCGCATGCTGTCGCCGTAACCACGGCCGAGGTGACGGACCGCAATGGCGCTGTGCAGGCCATCGAGCGGTGCAAGTCGAATCTGGAGTTGGTGGAGAGCGTACTGGTTGACGGAGGGTACACGGGCCAACCATTCGCAGAAAGTGTCATGGAGCAACTGAAGGCTACGGTTCTTTGTTCTCGCCTGTGGCATTCGACCATAACGTTGACCGCTGCAGCCGAACAGCGCGCAAGGCAGGCAAAGCCCGCGGATTGGCACCCTGCCCATTTGCACCGTAGTATAGCGGCCCGGCCTTTACTCTGGTTCGACCGTTCTCCTTTGCGGATTGCGCCAACGATCTGGCTTCGGATCCGAGGCGGCGCACGACATTCGACTTCGCAGGCGCCGTGACCGATCAGCACGCGAAGTCGCCCAGCATCCGGGTTTTCATGTGTCGGACGGCAGTGTGGGTTGTCCGGCCGGAACAGCGTCTCCCGTTCCATACCGCCTTACCGCATCAAAGAAGAGAAACAGCTTGAACGCGGTGCCGCTTCAGCGTTTCTTTTGCTAAGCTTGTCAACGATGATACGGACTGGCGGGATAGCGAAAGCCGAGTGTATAGCAAACATTGCAGGAGGCCGTATGGCAGACACAAATGCCCTTATTGAGCAGGCGTACTGCGCATTCAACAAGCGGGACATCGACGGTGCTTTAGCACTGATGACGCAAGACGTGAGGTGGCCCAAGGCATCGGAGGGCGGCAAAGTTGTCGGAAAGGAAGAGATCCGCGCCTATTGGACTCGACAATGGGGCGAGTTTGATCCCAATGTTGAACCGCTAGCAATCACCGAGGAAGACGGAGGCAAGGTCCGCGTCAGGGTGCACCAACTCGTCAAGAGCCTTCAAGGGGATGTTCTTTCGGACAGCGAAGTTCTCCACATATTCACTGTGAACACCGGACTTATAGCAGCCATGGACCTTGGGGGCGAGGCCGATCCAACTGCTGGTCCGTCTGCCGCATTCGAACATCACTCCTAACTGGCTACCCACCGTGGAGAGTGAAAGCAGGAACGCGCCTCGATAAGCAAGAACGGACAGCAGGCCACATTCTTTGCGCAACCGGATCGCTCCCGACAAGTCGCCTTTCCGACTGTTTTCCGCGACCTTCGGGCTCCGGATGATTGCCTCTCCACCGGAGCTTTCCTCGTGGATTGCGGGGTTGTGCAATACTGGTGCGTTCCGAAGACAGGCGCTTTGGCCGTGGCCTGGTGAGGGTCGATGCGGAAGACAAGTATGCGATTTGGCGCAGTGGGTTGCTTGGGCCTGGTTCTTGGCCTGTTCTCGGGTCTGCCGGGCGGGGCTTGGGCCGGGCGTGGGCAGCAAGTGGATGCCGCGCAGCAAAGTGCCGCGGACGCAACCGCTCCGACGCTCTCGATTGCGGCGCGCGAGGTGTTGCTGGATGTGGTGGCGACGGATCGCGCCGGGCATCCGGTGACCGGTCTGACGGCGGCCGACTTCAAGCTGACCGAGGAAGGCGAAGCGCAGCGGTTGGCGCATGTGGAGGAGCATCATCCCATGAGCGAGGCGGAACTTGCGGTGCTCAAGTCGGCCCCCCCGCTGCCCGCGAATACCTTTACCAACTTCGCGCCCATCCAGAACGGCAATGCCCAGACGGTGATCCTGCTGGATTCCCAGGATACGCGGCTGGATACGCAGATGGAGTTGCGGGAACAACTGATCGACGCCATCAAGCATTTGCCCTCCGGGACGCCGGTGGCGATCTTCCAGATGGATACGGAGATGCGCCTGGTGCAGGGATTTACGACCGATATGCAGGTGCTGCTGGAAGCGGCCAAAAGCAAGCGGGATCAGCCGTCGCTGAGGAAGCCGGCGCGCGGCTCGCGCGAGGAATATATGCGCGCACGCGGCGAGATGCTGAGCGAGGGCTTCCAGGCGATCGGGCGCTACCTGGCGGGATTTCCGGGGCGCAAGAACCTGATCTGGCTGACCGGGTCGATTCCGAGCACTCTGCTGGAAGATCCAACCGGAAACTCGTTTGACCGGACCTTCCGAGACGATTTCAGCATCATGGGGAACGATGCCGGAGAGTTGACGGATGCTCTGACCCTGAGCCGGGTGGCTGTGTATCCGGTGGACGCGCGAGGATTGCAGGCGCCGCCGGCCTTTTCGGCGAGCAGCAATGGGCGCGGATCGACCGCGGGGATCATGCGCTTTGAGGGCCGCCAGGGAGCAGAGCATATCGGCTTCGATGTGCTTGCCGAGGCGACCGGCGGCAAGGCGTTTTATAACAGCAATGGCCTGAAAAATACGATTGCCGGGATTATCGGCAACGGATCGAACTATTACACGCTGGCGTACGCCACCACCAACAAGACCTGGAATGGGCAGTTTCGACACATCAAGCTCACGGTGGACCGTCCCGGCGTGCAACTGCAAAGCCGGCAGGGATACTTTGCCGTGGACCGCGACAAGCAGGAGCAGCGCCTGCTTGCGGCGCGGCAAAAGCTGAAGAACGGCGGCAAGCCGTTTGGCGACGAAGAGCTTGAAGCGTTGCAGAACGGGATAGACAGGACTAGAACGACCGGGACCGGCGCGCTGGTCAAACATCCCCGGGGCGGCTTCCGCGCGGCGATGGCGCTGGGGATTGTGGCCCCCACGGAAGTGATTCTGACGGCCAGCCTGGCGGTGGGCGATCAGGTGATCAAGCCGGCAAAGAATGTACCGTTGCCGCCAGATAACTACCTGGAAGCCGAGTACCGCGGGAAGCCATTTCGGGTGTACACGGTGCAGATCCAGGCGGATGGGCGGGGACTGCGGCTGACACAGTCTACGGATGGAATGCGGCACGGGTCGGTCGAGTTTGTGACGCTGGTGCTGGACGCGACCGGGAGCCGGGTGAATTCGCAACTGACAACCGCGGTGCTGAATGTGAACGAGGCGCACTATCGACGCATCCTGGCGAGCGGATTGCCGGTAAAGCAGCAGATCGCGGTGCCGGTGAAAGGGAATTACTTCCTGCGGGTGGGAGTGCACGACGTGGCCAGCGACCACATTGGAGCGGTCGAGATTCCGGTGGATCAGGTCCGGCCCGGGGTTTCCGGCCAGGGACTGCGGCCTTGAGAGGGGTTTCAGGCTGCTGGTGGGCGGGGTG
This sequence comes from uncultured Occallatibacter sp., assembly GCA_964595345.1. Classification (GTDB taxonomy): domain Bacteria; phylum Acidobacteriota; class Terriglobia; order Terriglobales; family Acidobacteriaceae; genus Telmatobacter. The sequence continues at coordinate 213 of CAZQPY010000061.1, read as the reverse complement.
AGCGATTTTCGGAAGGCGCCCGGGGGGGCTTTGCCCACAAAGTCGCAAAAATGCCTTTTTTGCCCAAAAACTCAACTTCCTGCCCAAAAAGTGCAGACTGTGCTCTGGAGTGCCGCAGAGCGGCTTCTCCAGCCGGTGAACTGGCGCGTGGCAGGTATTGTCGTTAGCAAGTAGAAATGTCCGCTTTTCGTAGCAAATGAAATGTCCGGTTTA
>CAZQPY010000060.1:0-31703 GCA_964595345.1 uncultured Occallatibacter sp. | reverse complement strand
TATACGACTCCCGCAACCAATTGAATCTATTCGACTTTTAACCGGACAGCCGTGAAACGTGTTATTGATTTCCGTACCTATTCATAGAAAAGGACTTATGTCTGACAGCCCCCCTGATGCGTATTTTGGCCCGGAAAAAACATCCATAGATCGGAGATCGAGTTTGCGCCTGGAGCCTCGCTGATCCAGTCGCCGCCATCACGCGCCTCCCGAACTTTTTTTGGCCTTGCGCGTATTCTCTGCATCCCCATGCCCGCGTTGCTGCGGATAAGAGAGTAGAAGCGAACAACATGACCCACGACTGGCAGCCGGACTTTGAACAACTCGTGGACCAGCACCAGTCGATGGTGTTTTCGCTTGCCTGGCGCTTGACCGGAGACCGCGGATTGGCCGAAGAAATTGCCCAGGATGTGTTTCTGGAGATGGACCGGCACATGGGCAAACTGGAGTCCGCCGAGCATGCGACATTCTGGCTGCGGCGGGTGACGATGAGCCGATCGGCGGATGCGCTGCGGCGACGGAGGGTGCGCAGGCTGGATTTGTGGGTGGAGATCGAGGAGCACCATGGCTTGAGGGCCGAGGCGGTGTCGAGTCCACTGGGCGCGCGGCTGGAAGCCTTGCTGGCGACTCTTCCCGAAGCGCAGCGTGCGGCACTGCTGTTGCGCTACCAGGAAGACCTGACCCCGGAGGAGATTGCTTCCACCCTGGCAGCGCCCCTGGCGACGGTGAAGAGTCATCTGCAGCGGGGATTGAAGCTGCTGCGGGCCAAGGCCCAGAGCCACCTGAAGGAGTATGTTCGGGAGCGGAGCCGGGAAGAGATCAGGGATTCGAGTAAGGTGACCGGTTAGATTCGTGCTTTCCCAGGTCCCAGAATCGGGGACCTGGGGCACCCAGCTTCTCGCCACCCGAAGGGAAATGTTCGGGAGCGGAGCAGAGATCCGAGATTCATGGGGGAGTTAGCAGCGATGGATGAGTTTGAACAGGAGTTGCGCGAGGCATTCGAACGGATTCCCGCGCCGCCCAGCCTGAAGAGAAATTTGATGGCGGAACGCGCGCGGAGACGGGAGCGGAAGGTCTTGCGCTTCCCTCTTCACTGGCAGCGACTGGCAGCTTCGATTGCGCTGGCCGCCGTGCTGACCGGCGGGGCAACCTGGGGCGGGCTCAAGTGGCAGGAACGCGAAGAGCGGCGCAAGGGCGAAGCGGCGCGGGACCAGGTGTTGATAGCACTGCGGCTGACCGGCCGCGCACTGGATCACATGAACCGGCAACTGGCGGAACACGGCCATCCACAACCGTAAGAAGAACGCGAGTAAGGAGCGATTTCGATGAAAAACCCCATGATGGTTTTGTTGCTGGGAGCAGCCGCATTGGCGATGCCCGCGTTTGCACGGGCGGCACAGTTGCCGCTGCCACCGGAGGCGGAAAAGGAACTGGCGGCGCGCGCCTCCAACGTCACCGAGGTCACGCTGGGCAAGAACATGCTGTCGTTCGCCGCCAAGTTCATGGACGCAAAGGACAAGGACCAGGCCAACGTCCGCCAGTTGATCGAAGGGCTGGATGGGATTTACGTGCGCTCCTACGAGTTCGACAAGGAAGGCCAGTACTCAATGGAGCAGATCGACCAGTTGCGCAAGCAGTTTGAAACCAGCGAGTGGTCGCCGCTGGTGCGCGAACGGCAACGCAAGACCGGCGAGACAACCGACGTGCTGGTGAAACTGGTGAACGGCGAGCCACATGGCATGTTTGTGCTTTCTGTCGAGCCGAGAGAACTGACCATCGTGCTGATCCTCGGGCCCATCCACATCGAAGACCTGGCCAAGTTGAAGGGCATTGGCGGGCTGGGCGCGCTGGGCGACATTGAGAAGAACGCGCACGCAAAGGATAAAGACAAGAAGGGCGGCGACGAATGAAACGGATCTGGATCGTTCCCTGCTTATTTGCCGGTCTGTCGGTTGCAATCGTGGTCCCTGCGGCGGTGCTTGCCGCGGGCGGCGACGGCGGATTCGACGGCGTGGTGCGGTCGATTGAATACAGGTACCATGCGCACGCCACGCGCATTCCGTTCATGGGCCTGATCAGCCTGGTGGCGCGCAAGTCCACCCAGGGCGGCGTGTCGGGCATGCACGTTGCGGAGATTGAAGAATTCAAGGAGACGGTGAACGGGGACGAATTGGACCGCATGGTGGAAGAGAAGCTTGGCTCCGGATGGGAGCGGATGATTCGCGAAACCAGCCGCAACGGCAAGGAGCAGACGCTGATCTTTTCGCGTGCCGAGGACGACCGCATGGGACTGTTCGTGGTCAACCTCGACGACAACGAGATGGGCGTGGTGCAGGTTTCCGTCGATCCCAAGCATTTGAACGAGAGCCTGTGCAGGTATCGGCACCACCACTCTTCCGAAGACGCGGACGGTCGCGGTGCGTCGGACTGAGGCAGGCCCTATTGAAAAGGGCGGAGTCGAAAGCGCGGCGATCCTTGGGGCGTTTCCGGTACTTATCCCGATCGAGCGGCAATCCGAGAAGGCTCAAGCCGCACTCTCTTCATTTGCGCGGCGGATTTCCTCCACGAACGCTTCGAATTTCGATGGCGGGACAGCAGGGCTGAATAAGTAACCCTGGTATGCAAGGCAACCCTCCTCTTCCAGAAAATCGCGCTGTTCCCGGGTCTCCACGCCCTCCGCAATCACGGCAAGATTCAGGCTGCGCGCCAGCGCGATGATGGTACGTACGATCGACGCATCCATGGAACTGGCGGGCAGGTCGCGCACAAAGCTCTGATCGATCTTGAGCTGATCCAATGGCAGCCTCTTCAATTGCGATAGAGAGGAGTATCCGGTTCCGAAGTCATCCAATGAAAAGCCGATGCCGAGGGCCTTCAACACCGACATCTTGGTCATCATTTCTTCGACCGCCTCCAACATGAAGCTCTCCGTGATTTCCAACTTGAGCAGGCGCGGATCCGCGCCGGATTTCCGCAGCGCTCTCTCGACGTATTGCACGAAACGCGCATCGAGAAACTGGCGAATGCTTACGTTCACGGCCATTTCGATCTCCGCCATCGCGGGCAGTTGCGCCCATGCCGCGAGTTGTCCGCACGCAGTGTCCAGGACCCAATACCCGAGTTCGACGATGAAGCCCTCTGCTTCGGCCAGAGGAATGAACTCGATGGGGGGAACAAGGCCGCGGACCGGATGCCGCCATCGCAAGAGTGCCTCGCATCCGGTTACGCGTCCGACGCTGTCGACCTGGGGCTGGTAGTGCAATTCGAGTTCGCCGTTGTGTATGGCCGTCTTCAAATCCGCAAGCAGAGAAACGCGGAAAGCGGCAGCCGACTCCATTTCAGGGTCAAAGAAGCAGAGCTTGTTTCGTCCCTTCGCTTTGGCTTGATACATCGCCAGGTCGGCGCGCTTCAGCAACTCGTCCGCCGTCTCCGGCGCTCCCAGGATCATTGTGGCGCCGATGCTTGCGGTGCCTTCATATTCCTGATGCTGGAGCACATAAGGCCAGCGGAAAGCGCTGACGATCCGTTCCCCAATCAACTTCGTCTCAGCAAAGGCGGCTTCCGCATCCGTGCCCAACCCTTCCAACATCACCACAAACTCGTCGCCGCCTAGCCGAGCCGCCGTGTCGCACTCGCGTATGCACCCCTTAAGACGCAGCGCGACCTCCTGCAGCAAACAGTCCCCGATGTCATGACCCGACGTATCGTTGAGAGTCTTGAAGTCGTCCAGATCGATCAGCAGCAGCGCCCCCCGGCTGCGCGGGCCCGGCCGCGTGGCCAGCATCCTCTCCAGCCGTTCTCGCAAGAGCACGCGGTTCGGCAGCCCGGTGAGCGCGTCGTGGAATGCCAGATTGTGGATTCGAGCGTCCGCCGCTTTGCGTTCCGTGATGTCGGTACTGATGGCGAGAATCGAATTCGGCGTGCCATCTTCGTCCCGCACCAAGGTGAAGCGGCTCTCCACCATCAGGTCCATGCCGTTCTTATGTTTCTTTGCCAACTCGCCGGTCCACTCTCCACTCTCGACGACCGCGGAAAGGGCGCTCCGCACGTCGTCAGCCGACGACTGAAACACATCTGTTGCACGCTGTCCATTCACCTGCCACGCCGCCCAGCCGAAGAGGCGCTCCGCCCCTTGATTCCAGTACACAATTCGGCTCTCCATATCCTGAACGAAGATGGCGTCCTGAGCCTTGTCGAGCAGGGCGGACTGTTGACGGACCCGGTTATGCGCCGCTTCGAGCTGCTGCCGCGAACGCACCGACTCGGTGATGTTTCTGAAGTAGATGGACATGCGGCCAAGCTGGGGATAACAGCGCATCTCATACCATTGGCCATTGATGTTTTGAGCTTCGAAGACCGTGGCCGAGGCGCTGCCGCATGCGGCTCGCAGCGCAGCCAGCATGGCCGCGGAAAGGAACTCTGGAATCGCGTCGGAAAGGGCCTTCTTTAAAGTGCCGCGCCGATCAACCGCAAATTCCGAGCATGCCGCGTCGTTCAGGTACACCAGCCGGAACCCGGAATCGAGCGCGATGAAACAATCCGAAATGCTCTCCAGCACCTCCGATTCAATCCTCAGCGACTCGGCACGCTCGCGCTCGACAATGTAAGTCTCCCTATACTTGGTAACTCCATCCAGCGTTAACCCGAAACAGAGATAACTCAGGCAAAACACCACCGCCAGATTCACCAATTCGGTGGGCAAGTGCCCAGCGAACCTTGGCAAGAGGCCGCAGATCAGGGCAATCGGCGCAAACAATATGATTCTGGCCAGGAATCGTCCCACGTGTGGGACGTTGACCAACTTGTTGAAGACCAGCAGGGTGTAGCACCAGAAGGAATAGATAAAGAGATGCCCGAGATCTCCTTTGTTCAAAAGCGCGATCAGAATTCCGCCGCCAAGGTAAAGGGTGTAAAAAGCTGTCGATAGGGCCGCCACCTTGCGTACAGGGATCCGCCGCCAGGCAAGCAGCGCGACTAGGATCAAGAGGTTGAACGCACCGCCGGCAAGTACCAGTACTTTTTCCGCGCCGACGACGATTCCTTGCTGGATGGCGGAAAAGCCCACTCCCGAACCAGCAAGGGCAAGGACCGCAGCCGTCAGCAGTGCGGTGCGAGCATGCTTGCTCGAAGATGCGTCAACTTCGTCCATTTCCTGCCCGCCGATCGCATGCGGGTGTTCCGCATCCTTGGCCGCTTCCCCGTTTTGCGTGTTGCGGGATGCTAGCAAGTCCAACAACCTGAAGGCCATCGACCGTTTTCTGTGCGCCATGGCGTGGGGTCGCTGGCGTGTTGTTCGGCCCCCTCTTTGTTATCGGACACAACCCAGGACGCCTTTAGGCGCAGGTTACCGAAGTCTTTCAGAACCGGAGGATCCAGAGCGAATATCTCCGCTTGGGACTCATAGGCAGACCACCGCATCCCCTCCGCCGAGATCAGAATGGGGATCAGGATGAAGCATCGTCACTTTCCGGTTTGTGCCCTCGGTGAGTCAGTTTGCTCCCGGAAAGGTCACGCATCCGTCGTCCGCACATAGGGCCGATAAGTCGCATTCCCACGGGGTCTGCTTGGTTACGACGCCGATCCGGGTAATGGAGGGCGACTCGTCCGCGACCATATTCGGGGAGGCAACCGGTCGCAGCGGCCACGCTTGGGGCATTGCCGTCCCGCTCGAAATCCTCGGACCGAGGAAGCACCACCAAACAAAAAGGCCCCGAGGTCGATAACCTCGAGGCCTTTATGTGTCTGTAAGTGCGGGTTACTTTAAGTGCGGGTTACTTTGCCGCCGGGACGCCCGGAGCGGCTTTGGCCGCCTTAGCTGCCTTGTTCTTTTCCCGCCTAACCTTGGCCCAGCGCTTTTGCTGAGCAGCGGCGATCCTAGCGCGGCCCTCCTCGCTTATGCCGCCAGCCTTTTTTGCCGGCGCCTTGGTTCCCTTGGCTGCCTTAGCTGCGACTGCCTTGGCCTTCGGTGCAACAGCCTGACCCTTCAAACACAAGACGCGCGCCTTCTGCAAGGCGTTGATGCCGCGATCGATTTCCGCCAATAGTTGTTTCGTGCTCATTTAAATCCTCCGCTATAAGTCTACATGAGGCGCAAAAGGGGGATATCTCTGGCCCGAAACCGGGGCATCTGCGCCCTCGCCGGCGCTTCGCCGCAGAGGATGCAGCGGACCAGGAACGACTGTGGCGCTTCGGATTTTTCATTGCTTTTGGTGTCTCGCGACTTTCTCAGCGGCCTATTCATCCGGCGAATAGGAAGTTTGATCGCTTTCCCACCTTTACCGCAAGAAACGCGGAAGAGATGGGGCACGGGGCATACGCCGATTAGCAGTGTTTCAGCGAATCAATAAGGCCCCTACTCTTTCCGGAACGGCTGTCCGCAACTGTAGTGCTGTAGTACTTGAACGGTTCCCGGAAAGGTAGGCCCAATCCGACTCCATTCAGGGTCGCCACTCGCTGAGGCTTGCGCCGACTTCCACCCCAGCGACGAAGACCTGTCCACGGGGTTCCCGTTGAGGGAAGAGCAGCTTTAGATTAATGGTTCCCGGGTATAGCAATTGTGGAACCGCTGTAACCGTGTTGACCGAGGGAAGCGAAGTACGATTTAGCGGCACGCAGAAGATCAGAGTCGGTTATCGCTCCATATTCAATGAGCGGTTTTTTGCCGGGCGCAATGAGATAGTAACCGACATCCGATTTGGGATGGAATACGGATGTTTCCGAGCCAAGGCGGATGCGGAACGAGTGCGCGCGAACTACCAGGAATGCTATGCCTGCTTTGTCCAACGTCTGCCTCAATCGATCCAAATCGAACTGAGAATCGCTTGCATCGGCATCCGTTACCTCCGCTCGCGTCGCAGGCGGGCCGAAGGCGATGACGGTTGCTCGTTGAATCTCGATTGGAGGGGGCTGGATCGCCCACCGCTGGACCAGTGTCGTGTGCGCATTTACAACAGTCCCGTCAGCCGCGGTCAAATACCCTCCCTGCGTTGCGTACTGCGGCATCGCCACCGGCGCTTTGCCAGACTGCTGCCGGGTTCGGGGATTGGCCTCGGGGTTTTTGACGACCGATTCGGGGACTTTGTAGCGGTCGGAAGGATTGATTCCGTTCCGCGCCGCAGTTGGGGTCTGTTGAGGTTGAGCAGTTATTTCTTTCCGCACTTCCGTCTTTTGGCCATTACTTGGAAACGAATCGCTCACGCGCTGGGACTCGTTGCCTGGCTGTGCGGTGGAGGCGGGCTGATTCAGCCTCTCAAGAACGCTTTCGATCGGCGACTTCGACACGTCCGATACATCTTCGGCACGATAGACGGTGGGATGACTCAGCAGGACAGAAAGAGCGCCGAGCGTCATCAGGGTAAGAGCGCTGGCGAGGAGGAACGATTCCGATCGCACAGGCTGTCGCTCAAGAAGACGGAACATCGGCATTCCCTGCGCCCCTTGCGCAAACGGAGCGGGCGCCGGCGATACGTATGTGTTCCGATATGCCTGGGGAAGTCCAAAAGCAAGATCGGCCAGCAGGCCAACCCAGAGACGCGCCCTTGGCAACAGCCCGGTCCGATGGCGATAGAGGTCGCGGTACAGCTGAACGGCTTCTTCTTTGTACCTCTCGCGGAAGCGCGCTGGGTAGAGATGCAGAAGGAAGGCGTATATTCTTTCAGACATATTCCCCCCTGAGAATGTTCTTTGCACGAGCCACGCGCAAAAGATCGGCGAGCTTCTCAGCTTCGGAACGCGCCAACTTTCGCCCGTTCGAAGTCAATCGGTAATATCGCCGCCGCTCATGGACGGATTCCGGCTTCCCGCCGGGTTCGACTTCTTCAATCAGTCCCTCTTCGACGAGCGCCTGAATGGAACTGTAGAGCGTCCCGGGCCCGAGCCGAACGCGGCCGGCGCTTTGCTCTTCAACCTGGCGCATGATGGCATAGCCGTGCAGGTCGCCGTCGGCGAGAGCCAGCAGGATTTGAAATGCAGCAGCGGGTAGTGGGTCAAGTTTTCGTTTTGGCATATTAATCATCGATGATCGATACAATGATGATCGACTATACCCACAGAACTGAAGGTTGTCAATCCCTTTGTTCATCCGTGTTCTTGTCTTCCATGGATGTACTCAGAGAGCGCATTTATCCTTGTCGTGGCCCGATCGGCGGCTAGCCTGCGGTAGACAGTATCGACGCCGCGGTTTATTTCCGGGCGGAATTCGCGCAGGAGTATTTCCTGTGCCACGGGAAAGTCGTGCAAAAGAGTGGAGAATACTGTTGAGCGGGGAATTGAGGGAGCGGCGGGTGACGGACGGAAATCCGAGGGTGCAATATGCCGGATACATCTTTGCTCCGACAGGGTATGGAACCGCCGCGCGCGCTTATATTCACGCGCTCGATTGCGTTGGGATTGAACTTTCAGTTGCGAACCGGAGCAAGCGGACGGATCGGATGGTGGTGGATCCGCTGATCATTTCGCTGCTGGACAGACCTCTGGCGGCGCAATTGCATATCTGCAATTCGGAACCGCTGGACGCGCTTGCGTTCGCTTCCATTGCACGACGGCTGATCATGCAGACGGCGTGGGAGGCGGACCGGCTTCCGGAAAAATCGGTGGCGGCGCTGAGGGATGTGCTCGAAGTGTGGGTTCCGAGCAGTTACAACGCGGAGGTGTTTCGACAACAGATCGACGCGCCGGTGTTTCAGCTTCCGCACCCGGTGTACACGCGCGAAGTTGGGCCGGAAGTGGTGGCCGCGCTGAATCGTGGGCTGAATCTGAAGGAGAGCGACTTTCTGTTTGTGAGCGTGGCGACCTGGCAGGAGAGAAAGAATCTGCCGGAGGTGATCGAAGCGTTTCTGCGGGCGTTTCCAGATGAGCGAGACGCGGTGCTGGCGATCAAGACGCGGTTTGAGTTTGTGCACCAGCGCGTGGCCCTGGCGCAGATCGACGAGGCGATGAAGCGGGCGGGGGCGGCACACGGGCCGGCGGTGCGGTCGCGGATCCGCATCTGCGACGGGATATGGAATGAAGAAGCGCTGACGGCGCTGATGCAGCGGGCCGATTGTTATGTTTCGCTACACCGGGGAGAAGGCTGGTGTTATCCGCTGTTCGATACGGCGTGCCGGGGGATTCCGGTGGTGTCGACGGGCTATTCGGGGCCCATGGATTATCTGGACGCGCGCTACCACCAACTGGTGAAGTACGAACTGACAACCCCGGATATGGAACGGAAGCCCGGATGGAGCCCGTTTACCGCCAACATGCAGTGGGCTGCGCCGGATGTGGAAGATGCGGCGCGGAAGATGCGGATGATTTACGACGACCGCACCGAGGCGCTGGAGAAAGCGAGGGCGGGAGCGGCGGCGCTGCAGCAGCGGTTCTCGGCGCAGGCAGTAGGAGAGATGGCGCGGGAGAGATTGATGGAGTTGGTCAACAAGCTGGATGGCTGAGGACTTGAAGCAGCGGAGTTGGCGGAGTTGGCGGAGTTGGTTTGGCTGTTTGTGGTCGTGATGAAATTTGTGGTAGCCCCGGCTAATACGACAGTTGCGCTTGCACGGAAGGCCTCCATCCGGGTCTGAAGGTCCAGCTTTTCGGACCTGTATTCGGGGGGTTAAAACCCCCGGCTCCCTACGGGATTTCCGATCTGCAACTGAAGTACGAGTGCCGTGACCGAATCGATTCGTGCTTTCCCAGGTCCCCAAAGGCGTGGGACCTGGGGCACCCAAACTTCGAGGCGAAATTACAGAATCATATGATCGAGCGCTAGCTGCAAGAGCGACAATGCGGCAGAGTTGAGCACCCGCTTGGTCAAACTCAGGCCGAATGCGGCTTAGTCGCAGCAGAGGACGCGGTTGCGGCCGGATTGCTTGGCTTCGTACATGGCGGAATCCGCTTCGCCCATCAAGTTGGCGAAGCCAATATTGCGGCCGTTCAACTGAGCGAGCCCAATGGAGACGGAAACCTGAATGCTGTCGTCCTGCCGGTGATCGAACGCGGTCTGCGCAACCGTTGCGCAGAGCCGCTCGGCAATCTCCATGGCGCCCTCGCCGTCGGCTTCCACAACCACAGCGGCGAATTCCTCGCCGCCCATTCGCCCAAAGAGATCGTCTTCGCGCAGCGTATCGCGAATCAGTTGCGCCACCTGCCGCAAGACTTTATCACCCACGCTGTGTCCCCAGGTGTCGTTGACCGCCTTGAAGTGGTCAATGTCGATCACCAGAAGCGTAAGGGGCCTCTGGAAGCGGATGGAACGCGCCAGTTCCCGCTCCGCCAATTCCCAGAAGTGGCGGCGGTTGGGCACCCCGGTCAGGTAGTCGGTCTGGGCCTGCACCTGCGCCTGCTCTTTGAGTTCCTGCTCGAGTTCAAATTTCTTCTGGACCAGGATGAGGTCCATGGCTGCCTGTTGCGCCTCGCGGCGAGCCTGCCGCGCGCGGGTGTGCAGAATCGCGGCAAAGAGGCCACCGATTACGAGGCCATTGACGATCAGAATCCGGATGCCATTGAGGTTGACCAGCGAGAACACGTGGGAGTTGGCGCCGGCGACCCAGAAAACCACATTGCTCATCAGGATGGCTGCAAAGAAAACCTGCAGCAAGCGCCGGCTGGGAGTTCGTTCCGCGCGCAAAGAAAAAGCAACTACCACAAAATACAGCCATGTGAGCTTGATGAGAATGTTGTTGATGCCGACTGCCGGGGAGTCGTAGCCCAAGGCGATGGCCACCAGCAGCACGGGGAAGGTGAACAGCAGCAGGTTGAGTCCGCGCATCAGAGTGCGCGGCGGCGCATAGGGTTTGAAGAGCGCCCGGCAGAAAATCGCGGAGGTGAAATTGATGGCGCAGTAGAGGACAATGTCCGCCGTATCGTTCCACTGAGGAGAGCGATTGGGGACCCAAGGGGCCAGATACCCAGTGACGACAAAGCCAAAGAGGGTGTAAACGGCCTGGTGGATGGCAAAGATGCCTACCACGGGCTCCCGGTCCAGCAGATAGCTGAGAATGGCCCAAAGCAGCAGGCAGAGCATGGCAGTGACGAAAAACACGACGACGAGATCGTGATAGCGATCCCTGCTCACCGCCTCAGCCGGTTCCAGGGCTTCCACGGTGAAATCAGCGGGGCTTCTGGTTTTGACGCGAAGATAGAAAGTGGCGCCGGACGGGCCCACATCGACAACAAAGCTGAGAGCGGCGGAGGCGCGATCGCGATCGGCATATGGGTAATGGTTGCCGACGACCCGCGTCTTCCAGGTGAGCGGATCGCCGGAAGCGGCCTCATAGAGGCGAACGTCGTTGAGAAAGTTGGGCTGCAGATAAAGCACCACCTTGCCACCCTGCGCGGGGGGCTGGACGCGCAGGCAGACCCAGTGCACGACCTTCGAGTTTCGGATGCCAAATGTGGGCTCAACGGGGGTGACCACGCGGCCGGCCACGTCGGCGATGGTCAGTGCGCCCGTCGGGTCGTCCAAGAGCGTCCGCGAAACTGTAAGATCGGCCGACCTGGCCGGCGGAGCGAGGAGCAAGCAGGCGAAGAAGAGAAACAGGCCAGAAAGAAGCTTCATTCGATCGGTACTCGCGGGGGCGACCCGCACGGTGAATTCACATTGCACTTTGGGCTGCACTCGAGGCTGCACCGGCATCCTACGATGTTTCATCGGCTGCAGGGAGAGGAAAAGCAGTCCATGGCACCAGAAAACATGGCCCTTGGCCCTTATCTTACCTCTTTTACTCACTGCAGCCCGGCGACTCGATTCCTTGCGTTGCACAGGTGCTCCCCTGCGCGGTTTTGACTGCGGGCAGGTACACTGTTGCTGACCGGAGGATTCTTGCCATGCAAACACGTATTCAGGGCACCACCATGCCCGTTCTCGAAGTACAACTCGACCCCAACGAGAGCGTGTTCTCGGAGAGCGGCGAACTGAGCTGGATGACCGCGTCGATCCAGATGACAACGCACACCCAGATGGGCGGCGGCGGCGGGCTGTTTGGCGTTTTGAAGCGCGTGGCGGGCGGAGGCAGCCTGTTCATGACCGAGTACCGCGCCTACCAGTATGCGGGCGAAGTGGCCTTCGCGACCAAGGTTCCGGGGCACATTGTTCCGGTGCAACTGGGTCAGGGAGCGGAGTACATGGTTCACCGGCACGGCTTTTTGTGCGCCACGCCGCAGGTGACGATCGGCATCGGCTTTCAGCAATCGTTGGGCGCAGGGGTCTTTGGCGGGAGCGGATTTGTGTTGCAGCGGGTGGGCGGAGTTGGCACGGCCTGGCTGGAACTGAGCGGCGAGCTGATCCAGAAGAATCTTGCACCGGGCGAGTTGCTGCGGGTGCATCCGGGGCACGTGGGAGCGTTTCAGACTTCGGTGGGTTTCCAGATCACGATGGTTCCGGGGATCAAGAACATGGTCTTCGGCGGAGATGGGATCTTTCTGGCGGAGTTGCAGGGTCCGGGAACGGTGTGGCTGCAGACGCTGCCGATTTCGCGGCTGGCGCACCAGATTGCCGAGTATCTGCCACAGGGAGAACAGCGGCCGATGGGCGGAGCCGGCGGATTGGCAGGCGGAGCGATCCTGGGCGGAATCATGGGGTCGATTCTGGGCGGGGACCAATAAGGCAGGGAACAGGGATCAGGGATCAGGGAACAGGGAGTAGGGAGTAGGGAACAGGACACTCTGGCCTCCGAGCCGAACCTGGAAGCGGGCGGAGGGTTCCGGCTGCCGAATTAATTTAGCGGGGAATGGAAGGCGCGTAAAACCATGAGTCAGGACGAGAAGAGCGGCAGATTTCGGAACGAGATTCTGCTGGTATTCGCGCTTGGAATCGGCTGCTACGCTGCGTGGCTGGTGCGCGACTTTCTGGTGCTGCTGTATGTGAGCGCGCTGTTCGCGGTGGTGCTGACGCCCGTGGTGGGCGCGATTGCGCAGTTCCGGATCCGGCGCTGGCAGCCGTTCCGCAGATGCGCGCTACCGGTGCTGCTGCTGGGAGCGGCGGCGGCAGTGCTGCTGTTTGGATTTCTGGCGCTGCCGCCGGTGATCCGCGACCTGCAGGAGTTTGCCCGGGAGGCTCCCGCGCGCCTGCCCGCCATCACCGAGCGACTGAGGCAGGTTCCCTTCGCCAGCCAGCTGAATTCTCCCGAAAACCTGGGCAAGCTGCAGGATTTTGTGAGCAGCGCAGCGACGCGCCTGCTGTACTCCATCGGGGACTGGGCCAGCGGACTGCTGACCATCGCGACGGGGTTCGTGCTGACGATTTATTTCATTTTGGAGGGCGATCACGCCTATCGCTGGTTTCTGTCGTTCTTTGCGCCGGCGCATCGCGAGCGGCTCGACCGGACCCTGCGCACGGCGGAAGTCCGCATGGGGAAATGGCTGGTGGGTCAGGCCAGCCTGATGTTGATCCTGGGCTTGCTGAGCACCATTGTTTACGTCTCGCTGGGCGTGCGCTATGCGTATGCGCTGGGCGTGCTGACGGGAGCGCTGAACTTCATTCCGGTGCTGGGCGCGGCGGTGAGCATCGCGCTGGCGCTGCTGGTGGCCGCGGTGGATTCGTGGGGCCGGGCGCTGGGGATTCTGATCTTTTACGCGATCTACCTGCAGGTGGAGAACACCGTTCTGACGCCGCGCATCATGAAGAACCGGGTGGGACTGCCGGGGCTGGGCATCTTTGTGGCGCTGCTGCTGGGCGCGGCCCTGGAGGGCGTGATCGGGGCGATGGTTTCGATTCCCACGGCCGTGCTGGTGACGGTGCTGGTGGACGAGTACCTGGTGGCACCTGCAGTGCGGCAGCCGCCTTCGGCTGGTCCGCGCTAGAAAAAAGGGCGCGGGATAGATTGTGGTGCGAATGCGGAGAAGGCGGTACGAGGTTCGTGCCTTCCCATGCTTCCGGAAAAAGACCCGGAGAGGATGGGGGCCCGGCCAAAATCCGGGTCGCGTCCAGATTGCCGGTCATCCTCTCACGATCCAAAAGTGCCCACCGGACAACTTTGGTTCCGCTTTAGTCATCGCGAAGACGTCGATGTGATTATCCAGCCCCATATGACAGCGGGGCCCAGCCCCGAGGCTACACAATCCGTCGCAGCGGGACCAACACATTCTTGCCATTGCGCCACAAGGAAGGCTGGACTGGCAGAAGGAGACCGACTACGGCCAGCGTCCCCTGGTTGAAACCGCGATCGACCGATACAAGGCCATCCTCGGTCCTTGCCTGCGAGCGCGGAGCTTCTCTGGACAGCAGGCCAAAGCGGCTGTTGGTGTGGCCGTCCTCCATCGAATGCCGAACGCAGGATGCCCGGACTCTGTCCGCAGGCTGAAGATCGCCGCGTAGATTCAGTCGGAAAAGGGGAAGCTCGACCTTCGCTCTATCCATGCAACAACGCTGGTCTGATCGTCAACGTTGCAGGAGCCGGACTATCTGTTTTACCGCGGGAGCAGTTCAGTTGCCTGCTCCCGCGATAAAGGTGAGCTACTTGGCCTTATGCGCGGCCTTCTTTCGGGCGATCGGACTCTTTTTGTCGAGAAGCGTCAGGGAATCCGCGGCGTTGAACGGGTACAGGCGCACCGATTGTTGGCCGGTGGTGCTCAGAGTGACATCTACGCGACGGTTCTGAGCCAGAACAATGATCGTCAGATCGCCGAGAACTTTCGTGCGCTCTGCGTTGCTCAGGTCAGGATTCTGTTCGACCAACTCTTTCACTTGGGCGGCTGTGAGTTCTTGTTCTTTACCAAGGCCGCGGGTTTCAATGCTGGATTCGGGAACGCCTTGTTCAACCAGAAACTGTTTTGTGCGTGCGACGCGGCGTTCGGAGAGCGCCTGATTGTACTCCACGGATCCGCGCACATCCGCATGTCCGCTCAGGGTCAAGTGCGCATCCGGTTTGAAGGTGAGGTAGCTCTTGAAGTCCGCCGCCAGTGTGGTCAGAGTCTGTTGCTGGCTGGCCACCAGACCGCCTTCGGGATGTTCGGGCCTGGGTTGAGCGGTCGGGAAGAAGACGCTGTGCAGCGCCAGGCGAGCCTCGAGTCGCACTTGTTCCGCCGGGGGAGCCGCTGAAATAGTCGGTGGTGGTGTCGCAATCGTCAATTGGGCGCTCGCGGTCGCGGTCTGGTTCATGTCGTCCGTTACGATGCAGCTGGCGGTGATCGTGCCCGGGGGAACTCCAGTCGAATCGAGGCTAGCCGCAGCACCATTGCCATTGATCGTTCCGGACGATGCGGAGTAGGTATATGTCAGTGGGCGGTTCTGCGGGCTGACGCCAACAGCCCTAATTACGGCCTTGTCGCCAGGATTGATCGTGACAGGGCTGGCTGAGCAACCAATCGTAGGAGGCTCAAATGCCTTCACGGTAAAGCTCGCGGATGCGTCAGCAACTTGCCACGGACGAAAGCCTTCCTTGCCAGGCTTTCCTTCTTTCACTTCGGACTTCACTGTATAGACACCTGGCGCAAGCCCGGCAGTGGCTACAGACGCGCTCGAACCGGTTCCGGTGATTCCGGTTGTACCAGTCCACCCATAGATCACGTTCAACTTCGGATCAAGATTGCCAGGAGTTGCGGTTGCATTGACCGGATCGCCCGGAAAGACCGACATGGGACTCACTGCCACCGCCAAGGTTACCGGCATGGGCGGTGCAATAGAACCTAAGTGAAGAACGAGGCCGGTGCTCAAACGAAATGAATCGATATCGCTGGAGTCGGTGAAAACATGCTGATAGTCGGCTTGAAAGAGGCGAACCGCAAGATGATGGCGGAACATGGGAGTGCTAATATCCAGTCCGCCGCCGCCCGTCGCCACTGGATTCCAGGTTTCCGGGTGATAGATGCTGCCGACTTGTTCGCCGCCACCCAAAACATGAAGGAAGGGCGTGAAATGCGCGGTCGGAATGCGATAGATGAATCCAGCCGATCCACCGGCGAAATCATCGTTCGAATTCATCGATGAGTTGTTGTCGCCGGCTGGCCAATCTTCCGATTGAATATGCTCGTCACCCTCAACCTGGATACCGACATTCCGGTTGAAGTAACGGGAAGCGCTCAGGATCCCGCCCCAATTGATTTGGCCATAGGTGCTGCCTGGAGCACCGCTCCGCGTTCCGGAAATCTTTCCGTTCGGCGCCAAATAGCTATACCCGAGGAAGATGTCCCATTTTGAAGCGGAATCATTCACAGATGTTTTCGCGGTGGGTTTAGGTGAATCTTGTGCTAATGCAGTTGCCGGTATCATTGCCACAAGTGCCAGCGCTAAAAGCCTGCACACAGGATTTGAAAGTCGATAAAACATCGTTACGCCCCCAGTGTTTCGTTGAATATCAAAACGTTTCTGTTTGTAGTGCGCTGCTATTTCTCGACTTACTTAGCTTTGCGCCTGAGATCGATACTAGGCATCGGCGAATGCTGTGTCTGATCTAAACGGCACATCGGGACATAGGGACTTGGCGTTATCACGCAGGCTTCTGTGACAATGTGGCTGTCGGCGAGACTGACAGAAGACGGTCGCCAAACCGGAGGTAACGCCAATTTGAGATCCTCAGAAGCAGCCGCAGATCCTTCACTACGTTCAGAATGACAATGCTGTGGGTAGAGAACAAGGGTGCCGAACGGGCATTGAGGTCGTCGCGTCGGCAATCCGGACAGATAGCCAAAAAGCTACTTCGTGGGCTCAAGCCCGGGTGAATTCATTGGCCTAATCGGCACGGCTGAAGCCATGCCCTTTCAAAACGGTGGACAAAACGGTGTTCCTGCGCGGAGTTTCTAGCGGGCGGAACGCAGGGCGGCACCGACGGCGGCTTTCATCACTCCGCACTGGGAGAAGAAGCCGGTCAGGGGCGCGGTGAGCGAGGCGGAAGGCGCGGCCAGGGCGTTTTCCATTGCGCCTCCTCCCTGGGCGTCGAGGACCCGGCTGGAGAGCTTGCGGGCCAGCGGCAGATCAAAGCTTTCGGATACGAAGACGCGGCGGCCACGGATGGTGATGAGCACCGGTCCCTCGGCGGTGGTGTAGACCCGTTCCCGATCTTCGGAATGGACCGGACTGTCTTCCTTGATGGAGCCCGCGGCCGCTACGTTTGCGACTTTGACGCCGGAATATTTGCGGTTGAGGTTATCGGCATAGAGGCGGGCAAAGGCCCGCGCGGAAGCCTCGTTTTTCCAGGCGGAGAGATAAAAGAAGGCAATCGACCCGATGCTGGCCTGCGCGGCGGGGGTCTGGGCGGAGCGCAACTGGCCGGCCCAGTAAATGCCGCCATCCCAGGCGGGAGAGAAGGTGCGGGCGGCCTCGTCGCCACCGAAGATCTCGGTGAGGATGTGCACGTCAAGCTGGCCCACCTGGCCGATGTCGTAAGGTCGATAGAGCTTGTCGACCAGGGGATGAATGTTGGGCAGCAAGGGCACGGCGGGGATGCTGCTGCGCTCGTACTCGCGGGGATTGATGATCTCCCAGGTGGAGACGGGCGGGTGGTCCATGGCCCCGGCAAAAGCGACCTTCTGTCCCTTGTCCATCCACAGGTCCTGGATGAAGCTCAGTCCTTCGCGGTAAGGGAAGAGGAGCGATTCGGAGAGCAGAATGGGGGCGCGGGCAAGGATGGGCGAGTCGCCCGTGCCGTCCATCTGATCCTTGACTTCGTCGATCACTTCGGGGTCCTTTACCAGGCTTTTGCCGAGCGGTCGCAGGATGTAGTCCATCATGACGGCAGTGGCCTGCCCTTCGACAACGGCTTCGCGGGCGGTATCCATTTCGTCGCGGGCGAGGTGGTCGCTGTCCTCGGCGGCGGAGAGGGAGACATCGGCGGGGGTCTGTTCGCTCCACTTCTCGAGGCCTACGCGCTGATCCTGCAACGCGTGGGTCAGTTCGTGGGCCAGGACGGGCTTTTGCTCGTCGATGTTGACCCAGTCGAGCATATACACGCTCTTGGTTTTGGCGTCGTAGTAGGCTTCGATCTGCTCTTTGAGCAGGGCGAGCAGAAACGGCTTGAGGTTGAAGTCGCGGTCGAGCAGGCCGAATTTCTTGAGCACGATTTCGCTGCTCTGCATGCGTTTTGCGTCTTCGTCTTCGTCGAATTTCTGCTGGAGATAGTTTTCAACAGCTTCGCGACTGGTGACCTGGCGTTTGACTTCGCTTTGGATGGCCAAGCCGGATTCCTGCGAAGAGAACTTGAGGAGCTCGTCGACCACGGAGAAGAGCTGCTTCGCTTGGTCCGGAGAGACGTGGGATTCGCCGGAGGCCTGGGATGGGGTCGGGGGCGCAGCAGGAGCAGCCTGGGCGGTTTGGGCCGATGCCAGCGAAGAGGGCGCCTGAAACAGGAGAGCGCAGAGGAGCAAAGGCAGGAGGGCCACACGGGTGCAAGATCTGCGCGAGGAGGAGCAGGGAGCGGCCAGGAGCTGGACAAGCGTCCATTGGCGAGACCATTTACGAATCTGGGTGTGCTGCGCGCTCATCCAATCTCCTGGGCGTCTTGCTTTAAGGCCCCTGTACTCGCCGGCGAGGCATATGGCGAGCGATTTTTCCAAGGCTATAATCAGGATGCGGTCGAACGCCGAATTTCATCAGGAAAAATGGCACAGGACCGGGAAAACCTTTCTTATGAGTACAACGGAAACTGCTGCCGATTCTTCGCCGACGCCGATTGCCGTACTGCTGAATTCGATGGCGACGCCTCCGCGGATGGTAGCCTATCGCGGCGCGTTGACGCCCGTTTTGTTGGACGCGCCGGCGCGGGAATGGTCGGCATTCACGGGCGGATGCGCGGTGCACGACCTTGGCTGGCTGCGGCGGGTGGCGGTGAAGGGCGAGGACCGCTTCCGCTGGCTGAACGGCATGGTCACCAACTCGGTGCAGGAACTGGCGACCGGCAGTGGCGCATGGAATCTGGTGTTGAACGCGCAGGGGCGCATCCAGGGCGATGTGCACGTGTGGCGCGGCGATGATGGAACAGACCCACTGGAACTGGAGATTGCCGCCGACCAGTACGAAAAACTCGTGGCGCATTTGGACCACTTCATCATCATGGACGATGTGGAGCTGGTTCCGTTGACAAAGCAGACCGCGGTGGGGCTGGCGGGGCCGCATGCCGCTGAAGTTCTTGCGCGGCTGGGGTTGCCAGCACCGGGTAAAGACTTGACCAGCGCGGAAGGTTCTTGGGACGGCAAGAACGTCCACGTGAAGCGCGCATACGGGGCTTTGATCCCACATTACGAATTGTGGCTGCAGGCATCCGAGGCGAGCGCACTGTGGACGGCGCTGCTGGAAGCCGGAGCGGTTGCGGTAGGAAGCCAGACGCTGGAGGCGATGCGGATTGCGGAAGCGATTCCCGTGTACGGCGTGGACATGGTGGAGCGCGACCTTGCACAGGAGACCGGACAGATGCGGGCGCTGCACTTTTCCAAGGGCTGCTATCTGGGGCAGGAGATCGTGGAGCGGATCCGCTCGCGAGGCAATGTGCACCGGCATCTGCGGCAGCTTGAGCTGGACGGGCCGCTGCCGGAAACGGGCACGGAGTTGAGTTTCGAGAACGCGGCGGGAGAAACAGCCGCGGCGGGGCAGATCACAAGCGCGGTGGAACTGGCGATTGCTGGGAATCCGCGCCGCGTGGCGCTGGGGATGATCCGCGGAGAAGCGGAGTTGCGCAAACAACTTTTGATTTACAAGACCGCGACGGGGACGGGCACGGCCCGCATTGCGACTACCCCGGCGGAGCTTGCACTACAGCAGAGCGATCTGCCTCAACAGTAATTCTGGACCGCACGCCCTGACGGCGCGCGGCCGATTGGAAGCCAGGAGCCATGAGCGATACACCGAAATTCGAAGTGATTGACCGCCGCAAGATGAAGGCGGAAGCGGAACAGGAAAACCAACCCGGCACGACGCCGGCCGCAGTTCCATCGAGCGAGCCCGCCGCCGGTCCGCGGCTGGTGGTGGCGGAACCGAAGTCCGCTCCCGAGCCGGAGCCGGAGACGCAGGAAGAACAGTTGCCTGAGCTGCCTCCCGGACCTTCGGCCGAGGAGAGCATTGCGCAGAAAAAGGCCTACGACGCCGCCTCGCAGAGGCTCGAAGAGATTATCCGGGCGCAGAATCCGGCGATGGGTCCTCAGCCGGCGGTTGGTTTCGAACACCTGGTGCAGCAGTTCTATGTTTCGGGCATGATTCAGATGGGCGCGGGCGGACAGGAAGGACAGCGTCCGAGGGTGGATATTCTGGGAGCGCGCACGACGATTGACCTGCTGGGAGTTCTGGAAGAGAAGACCCGCGGCAAGCTGACCGAGATCGAGAACCGGACGCTGCAAGGCGTGCTCTTCGAACTGCGGATGACGTTCATGGAGTTGACGACCATGATCAGCGTACAGGCGATGCAGCCGGGTCCACAACCTCCGACGGGACGGCGGTAGGAAAGCGTCTGGATTCGAGTGAGTCGCTGGAACGCGGATCGGCAGGGGCTAAAGCCCTGTTCATTTTTTGGGCTTTATCGGCACGACTAAAGTCGTGCCCTGTTACAAAGCCTGACCAAATGGAGCTTTTTCGCAACTTGCAAAGCCTGGTTCATTTGTTGGCTTTATCGGCACGACTAAACAGGCTGCGGAAAAACTCCTGAAATTGAGTGAAGCGTTGGAACGGGCCTTAGCAGGGGCTAAAGCCCTGTTCATTTTTTGGGCTTTATCGGCACGACTAAAGTCGTGCCCTGTTACAAGGCCACCCGGATTTGCGTTTTTCCGCAGCCTGTAAAGTCGTTCCGTGCTACAGAGCCAGGCAATCTTGAGTTTTACCGCAGCCAGAAAAACCCAACGAACGAGGACGATGGAAGGTCAGCTTACATTTCTGGGAAGTGGGACATCGATGGGCGTTCCCACGCTGGGCTGCCGGTGTGCGGTATGCACCTCGACGGATCCGCACGACCGGCGGCTGAGGCCGTCGGCGCTGGTGCGTTGGAAGGAAGCGGGCGAGAATGGGGCGCGAGAGCGGGTGGTGGTGATCGACACTGGCCCGGATTTTCGCGAGCAAGCCCTGCAGGCCGGGCTCACGCGCGTGGATGCCGTCTTCTATACACACGGGCACGCCGACCACACGTTGGGACTGGACGATCTGCGCCCGCTTAGCTACACGGTGTTCCGCGAGGGAGGGCTGATTCCGCTTTACGCCTCGCCGGAGACGACCGAAGTGCTGGAGCGGGTGTACGACTACACCTTCAAACCCGGCGCGACCTATCCGAACCGCGCCCGGGTGGAACTTCGGCCGCTGGCGGAACGCACCCAAGTTTTCGGGGCCGAGTTTGTGCGCGTGCCGTTGATGCACGGAGATCTGGAGATTTCCGGGTTCCGATTCGGCAACGTAGCCTATCTGACCGATGTGAGCGGTATTCCCGAAGAAAGCTTCGCGCTGCTGGAGGGGCTCGATCACCTGATCATCTCGGCCCTGCGCCACAAGCCACACTATAGCCACACGACGGTGAAGCAGGCGGTTGCCTGGGCGGAACGGATTGGGGCGCGCCAGACCTGGTTCACACATATCTCCCACGACCTGGGCCACGAGGAGACCAACCGCAATTTGCCGGAGAGCGTGCGGCTGGCCTACGACGGGCAGACGCTGGAGGTCGAGTTGGCGCGGGAGAAGAGCGGCAGGACGGCAGTGAATCCCGGCCAGAACGCGGCAGATCCAGAGATGGTCCAGTAAGGGTGGTTTCCTGAGAATGAGTTGCGGCGCATGAGTTTCGAAGACCTCGCTGTTTATCGCTCGACTGCCGAGATTCCCGCGGAGTTCGGGCCCACCGTTGTCTCCATCGGCAACTTCGACGGGGTGCATCTGGGCCACCGGGCGATTCTGGCCGACGCATTGGCGGAGGCGCGCGCGGTGGACGCAAAGGCTGTGGCGCTGACCTTCGACCCGCATCCGGAACAGTTTCTGCGGCCCGGCAAAGCGCCGCTGCTGCTGACGCCGATGGGGGAGCGGGTGAGGCTGCTGGCCTCTACCGGGATCGATGCGGTGGTGATTCTGCCGTTTGACGCAGCACTGGCGGGGCTGCCCGCCAGCGAGTTCGCGCAGCAGGTTCTGAGGGACGGGCTGAAGGCGCGCAGCCTGCATGAAGGCGGGAATTTCCGCTTTGGAAGACGCGCCGAGGCGGGGATTGCAGAGCTGAGGGAGTTCGGCGCGGAGATGGGATTTGCCGTGCATGTGCACGCGCCGGTGCGGGTGCGCGGACTGGCTGGAGGGCTGGAGGTTTCCAGCTCGGCGATCCGGGAACGGGTGGCCGCGGGCGACCTGACCCGGGCGCGGTGGATGATGGGACGGCCGTTCACGGTGCTTTCGACACAGGCGCGGGGACGCGGGATCGGCCACCGGCTGCTGGTGCCTACAGTGAATCTTGCGCCCTACGAGGGGCTGCTGCCGGCGTTCGGCGTGTATGTGACGCGGATGCGGATCGACGGGCACACATTTGAGGCAGTCACGAATGTGGGCAACCGGCCGACGTTTGGCGAGGCGTCGTTTGCGGTGGAGTCGTACATATTGAACTTCGAGCCGATCGAGATGGACGAGACTACACCCATCGAGCAGGAGTTCCTGTTCCGGCTGCGGGGCGAGATGACTTGGCCAAGTCCGGAGGCGCTGAAGGCGCAGATCATGAAGGACGTCGCGCGGGCAAAGCGGTATTTCGTCCTACGCGGACGGCGGGCGAACATCCCAAAAAAAGATTAGGGGCTCAGCGCAGGCTTGACGATTGCCACGGGCTCGGACGAAGCGAGCGGCAACGCAGTCAGTGCTAAATCCAGGAGATGGATTTCTAGAATACTGTCGATCGTTCTGCACAACCATTTCCTGTTGCTGAGTCCGCGGACCTTTCTCCTGCCCATCGTCGTTGTTCGAAGGGTGGCCTTTTCTTTCACCGCGCGAACGAGGCCCTGTTAGCTTGGACTACGTTTGGGGGAAACGCCAAATTGGATCTGCGATCCCGGGTTCAGCATTTGTGGAACAGCCTTGAGTGGAGTACCAAACAAAGTGAGTACTCCAAGCAAGAGCGGCGTGTTTTGCCTGATTTGGCAAGTTAGCCCCCGCTGACGCGGGGATGGCGAGTCGGCAGGTTGGCGGCTGCATCGCCGGGGGTTGTTTCATCCAGAGCGGGCAGGCATTGTCGATCGACCAGCTTTCCAAGCCAGAGCATGAGATAGGCGCGCAGACGACAAACGGCCGGAGCTAGAGCCCCGGCCGTTTGTCGTGCTGCATGCCGACGCTGCAGGTTAGAAGTAGAGTTTGGTGGCGAGTTGGACGCGGCGCGGTTCGTGACCGGCAGTGACCGTGCCAAAGCTTTTGCCGTCGCTGATGTTGGCGTCGACGGTCGAGAAGTTTTCGTGGTTGAAGGCGTTGAAGTATTCGCCACGCAGCTGCAGGCTGATGCGGTCGCCAAACTTGATGTTCTTGATGGTGGCGAGATCCCAGTTCTGGAATCCAGGTCCGGCGATGGGGTTTGCGCCCTCGTTGCCGAATTGGTTCGTTGCCGAGGCGAAGGAACTTTGGGAGAACCAGGAGCCGAGGGTCTTGTTGAGTTTGATGGAGCCAACCTGATTCAGGCGCACACCACTGACCCCAATGCCGCCATACGACACAGCGGCGGTGGGATCGACCCACGGATCGTTTCCTTGCACGGCGGCGAAGTTCTGGCCGGAGACCATGGAAGTTACGCCGGAAACTTCCCATCCGCCGAGAATCTTGCCTTCGAATCCGTGCTGCGCCTTGAAGAAGGGCAAGGTGTAGATGTAGCTGGCTTCGAGGACCTGCGGAGTGTTGATGTTGGACGGACCGTAATCCATCTTGATGTCGTAGATATCGGTGACTTCGTTGCTGCGATCCGAGGGGTTGGTGGTGAGGATCTTCGACCAGGTGTAGGCGAGGCCAACCGTAAGGCCCTTGGAAGAGCGGTGGCTGAGCGAAACCTGTAGCGAGTCGTAATTGCTGGTGAACAGGGGCGAGCGGGTGTTGATGGCTCCATAGCCGGCGAAGGGGCGAATGGCGTTGACATTGACGTTGGGGCCGGCGTTGGTGCGGGCGGAGACGGTGGGCTGGTTCTGGTCGTACTCACCAAGCAGGTGGCGGGCGATGTTGCCAACGTAGGCCACTTCGAGGGTGGTGGTGGGCAGAAGCTGACGCTGCACGCTCAGGTTGTAGTTGGCGTAGTCGGGCACCTTGAAGGTCGGTGTGCCGGTGGAGGTAAGTCCGTTGGGTCCGTAGGAAGCGCCGGCCGGCGTGCCGTTCTTGATGTTGTCGAAGGAGCCGTTGAGGATGGTGGTAGCCGGAGCATAGATGGGGTTGGCGAAGGCGTTCTGCTCCCAGATGCCGTTGAGGACGCGGTCATAGAAGATGCCGAAGCCGCCGCGGATGGACGTGACTCCCCTGCCGTCGGGGTTATAGGCAAAGCCGAGACGGGGAGCAAAGTTGGCCTTGTTGTTGGGGTTGACGTAGGCGCCATAGGGCGAGCACTGGGCGAACAGGGCGTTGGTGTGCGCGTAGCTGCAAGCAGTGCCGGTTGGGAAGATCAGGCCGTTGGCGTAGTTGCCGGCATTGGTGGCCGTGCCGGCGACGATGTTGCCCGAGGCAGGATCGATCTTGGGCGCATCGGAGGCGTTGTAGAGCAGCGGATCGAAGCCAAGCAAGGTGCTCTTGACGTCGGTAACCGAGGGCAGGAAGCTGTAACGGACGCCCAGGTTGATGGTGAGCTTGTTGCTGACCTTCCAGTCGTCGTTGATGTAGGCTTCGCTGTTGACGTAGTGCAAGTCGGGGATCACGTCGCGGCTGTTCTGAGTGAACGAAGCCACATTGCCCAGGAGGAAGTCGCCCCATGAGTTGAAGGTGTAGTTCGGATTTCCTTCGGTGGCGTTTTCCGTCTTGATCATCTGCTGGAACTGGAAGCCGGCGCGAAGGTTGTGCTTTCCGGCAGAGTAGGAAATGTTGTCGAAGTAGGTGCGATCGAGGTTGCGTTCCTTCCAGGGAGCGGAGCCGGAACTGTAGCCGGTGAAGCCGGTGATGGTGACATTGGGAACGCGGCCGTAGGGATCGGTGTACACGGCGGTTCCGGGCGTGAGAGCGCCGTTGACCGTGGAAGAGGTGGCGAACTGGCCACCGGCGATGGCGGAACCATAGGTACCCTGCGCCCAGACGAATTCGAATTCGTTGACGAGTTTGGGAGAGATGGTCCAGGTGAGGTTGCCGACGATGTTCTTGCCGGGCGAATCGACGGTGGTGTTGACGAGGCCCGGGTAGTTGTTGCCGGCCCACAGACCCATCGGTTCGGCGACCGGCATATCGTCGTTCATGCCGCGCGCATAGAAGTGGACCTTGTCGTTGAAGTAGTGGTCCACGCGGACGATGTCGTCGCGGAGATCGTTGGTTGCGGAGTAGCCGAAGAAGTAGTTCGACCCCTGGTTGGCTTGGTATTTATCGAAGACGTTGGTCAGGTAGACCTTGGAGTTGGCGCTATAGCAGGACGGGATAATCGTTCCCTGGCCGTTTCCGGTGGCGGCGTCGACGGTCCAACCGGTGACGCAGGACGCTGCGTAAGGGTTGGTTGCCGGTGCTGCCGGCGTACCCGCAACATTGAAGCCGCCGGCGAGATTGAACGCGCTTGCGGCAGGCATGGAGGCGCTGCCCGGGGTGCTCTGCTTGTGCCACTCTTCCGACCAGAAGAAGAAAGTTTTGTCCTTCTTTTCGTTGTAAACCTTGGGAATGAAGAGCGGACCACCGATGGTGAAGCCGTAGAAGTTGTGGTGGTTGACACCGTTCTTGTTGGCCTGGCCGTTGGCGATTTCGCTCATCTTGTTGAAATATTCGTTGGCATCGAGGACGGTGTTGCGCACGAATTCGTAGGCATCGCCGTGGAAGGCGCTGGTGCCTGCCTTGGTGGCTACCAGGATTTGGCCGCCGCCGCTGCGCCCGTAGCCTGCATCGTAGTTGCCGCGCTCAAGCGTGAACTCCTGGATGGCATCGACACTGGGGGTGTTGACGACGGTGTTGTTGGAGCCGGAGTCGTTGATGTCCGCGCCGTCCACGGTCCAGTTGTTGGCCGAGTTGCGCGCGCCGTTGACGGCGATGCCGGTGTTGCTGGCGGAGGCTTCGTCACCGAGGCCGGCATTGATGACGCCGGGCTGGAGCACCAAAAGCTGCTCGAAGTTGCGGCTGCTGAGTTCGAGTTCGCGGACCTGGACGCCGCTGATGGTGCCGGCCTGAGAAGCGGTCTCGGTGTCGACGGAAACCGGGTTGTCTTCGACGATCATGGTCTCGGTGACCGCGCCGGTCTTGAGCTGAATGTTGAAGGTGTGTTTGTCGGCCACGTTGAGGACGATGTTCTTGCCGGCGAAGGTTTCAAAGCCGGGAGCTTTGACGAGGACGGAATAGGTTCCGGCGGTAAGGTTCGGGGCCAGGTAGTGGCCGATCGAATCCGAAACGACGACGCGGGCGGTGCCGTTGACACCGTTTTGGGTGATATTGATGGAGGCGTTGGGAATGACCGCGCCGGAGGCGTCGGTGACATTGCCGCTGAGGGTCGCGGAAAGTTCCTGTGCTCGGCCGATGTGCGCGGTAAGCAGAAGCGCGATGGCGAGAAGCCCGAGAAGGAAGGAGATCCCTTTCGAGCGATTGCTGCGGCCGGCTGCTTTGTCCGGTGCTGTCAAAAGGCTCTGCATCAGGCCCCACTGGCTGAAAACAAGCTTGGTTCTTATCATTTCTGTCAAACCTCTCTTTGGAATCCGGTGAATGCCGATGTCCGATGGCGCATCGGCAGGTGAGTTCAGAAAGCATCGAGTTCTGGTTGCGTCAGGAGTTGTCCACGCCAGAAGGGCGAGAGGAGTCAGAATCCTGCCATTGATTTGGAGCAGTCAAACGGCACTTCCGGCCGAAGTGAAACCACGGCCGGGATTTCGATCGAACTTCTCTTCTTCCGCATCAAGTTCCCCTCAAAGGTGCTATTCAATCGATCCGCCGGCCTCGAGCGCACCGGCGGGTCAATCATTCTTTCCGCATCGCGTTCGCTGCGGCCCCGACTAGATGATTACTTTGCAGCGAAATGCGCAATTCTTAATGAGAGGAACAATAAGGCGATGGAGTTGCTTCTGACAAGGAAAAAATGAACAAACAAGTTGAATTTGATCACTCTTGTGTGAAATATTGCGCGAGTAGTGCATGGATTCCATGAATCAAGTAGCGCAGAGCGCCTATAAGGATGCAATAAGGATATGCACCTCGGGGTTGAAAACGCTGTTCCGGAGGACGAATTCGACGTTCATTTTGGCTGCTTCCGAAGCAGAATGCGGCGTTCGGGAGGAGAAACGGTCCGGACTTTGCGGAACCCCGACCGGGCCGGGCAAGAGATTGGTCAGGAGCCGAAGGGAAGGCATAGGAGCAATGGAAGAGGGACTTGCGGTTTCGATAAAACGTATTATTTATTTTATTTTCAGTTGCTTGCGTCCATCGATCACCAGTCGGCCTTGCCGCGATCCTCTCTTGAGGAGTTTTTATGACGGGCAGGTTCCGCGCGCTGGCAGGGTGGCCATCGAGAGCCGGGAGGCTCCGAGCACTCCGCGATTGTCCTTTTTATGGGCAGCCATGGGGCGGGGAAATCGGCTGCGCAATAGCTTGTGTGGCTCCTTTCCGAGAGCGTGAGCGGGGATGGTTGGGACGGGGGCCGACGCTCAACAACATATATCGACCTTGATCGTGTTATTTTATTGCGATTCAATTTGTGATCGTAATAATTGATTTCGATCACTTTTTTCAAAATTATGCGAAACGATGTTGTATATTTTGAAATCATGTGGTCCATTCCGGCGCAAGATTTCCACCTTGCGCCCTCATTTTTTTGCGGAAGTATAAAAGTCCGGATAGGAGTGATTTGCTCAAGAGAGCCACAGGGATCCGATTAAGAAGCCCCTGGGCGCGGCGTCCGGCGCAGGGCGGGACGGCAGCCAAGCTGGCCGGGTTGGCCGGTTTGGGCTGGCTGGCTTACGGGCAGCAGTGGGGCGACATCAGTTATCTGGCGGCAATGCAATGGACTGCTGTATTTTGAGGCAAGGTAGCCTGCGGGGGCGCGGCCGCTGGACCTATCTGGATCTATTTCACGAGAGTTGGGTGTTTTCTGAGAACTGGAATGA
Source organism: uncultured Occallatibacter sp. (assembly GCA_964595345.1). Lineage (GTDB taxonomy): Bacteria > Acidobacteriota > Terriglobia > Terriglobales > Acidobacteriaceae > Telmatobacter. The sequence continues at coordinate 3,629 of CAZQPY010000060.1, read as the reverse complement.
AGACCTTTCTTTTTGAGTTGTGCGGGGAAAGCCTGGAGGCAGCGAAAACGGCCGAAGCCGGGGGCGTGGATCGAATTGAGCTGTGCGCCGAATTGCGCATCGGCGGCGTGACTCCGGATTTCGAGCTGACAAGGGCCACCGTCGAAGCAGTTTCCATCCCGGTACATGTGCTGATTCGCCCGCGCGGAGGCGACTTTGTGTACAGCGCGGACGAGTATGCCCGCATGCGGTTGCAGATTGAGCAGGCGAGAGAGGCAGGCGCCAAGGGCGTGGTGCTGGGCATCCTGCTGCCGAATGGACATGTGGATATGGAACGGACCCGCGTGCTGGTGCAACAGGCGCGGCCCATGGCCGTGACCTTCCATCGCGCCTTCGATGAGACGCCGGATTTGAGCGAGGCACTGGAATCGGTGATCGAGACAGGGGCGGACTGCCTGTTGACCTCGGGAGGCGCGGCTGAAGTATTGAGCGGGGCAGAGACGATTGCGGGCCTGGCGCGGCGCGCGGGAAAACGCATACAAATCATGGCGGGCGGCGGGCTGTGGCTGAGGGATGTGGCCGAAGTGATGAAGCGATCGGGAGTGACTCACCTGCACGGATCGCTGACCCGCAAGAACGGGAAACAGAAGCCGGCGCTGCTTCTGGAATCCGATGTGCGCGAAGCCGTGCGAACGATGCGCGAGGCCGCGACGCAGGAGACAACGCAGGTTGCTACGGCCCATTCCTATACGACCCATTCGTAAATTGACCACCGGCAAAAGCCGGTGGCGTTACCAGACGGCTGTAAGCCGGGTCATCGGCCGTTCGGCCGATATTGCTGCGTCAGCCGTATCACCGCTGGCGTCTTCATGGGCGCGCTGACCACGGTGTGGAACGACGACGGCGAAGGGCTGTTCAACGAAGACTGGTATGGCGTGCTGTTTGGCGCGGTGGCCGCGTGGCAGCCGGGCGAGAGCGCGATTGGCGCTTACCAGGACGCGTATGGACAGGTCTTCCACGGGGACGCCAGCGGCAAGGTTGGCGAGGCCGAGAAGGAGATCATGGCGGCGCATCAAGCGTTGGGCAAGGCGCAGATTCGGCTGGACAGCAACACGCTGTTCTGGATGGATCCGTGGAGCGCGCAGGGCCAGGGCGTCTCGGCAAAAATGCTTCCGGTGGCGCGGCAGATGCGCCGCCACGCCGAACAGGCGATTGTGCTGCTGGACGAGGCACGCGCTGCAAACGCGGAGTTGAAAGAGAGCGATGCACTGCTGGCCATGGACCTGGGCGCGCGGCGGCTGGACCTGATCGGACTGAAGTTCGAATTGGCGCAGGAGATTGTGGACGCGCATGCCGAGTCGCCGGCGAAACAGCAGGACAGAACGCGCCGCGCGGAGATGCACAACCGGCTGGAAGAGATCAGCAGCATGTTCGGGCGCTGCCAGGATTTGCGCGATGCGTATTCGGCAACCAAGACGGAATACAGCCAGGTGTGGCTGAGCGAGAATCTCCCTTATGCGTTGAACAATGTGATGCTTCGCTTTGACCTTGCGGCCAGCCTGTGGCAACAGCGCGGCGACCGCTTTGAGATGGCACGGCATGATTGGGAAGCAGGCAAGAATTTGCCACCGGCGGCTTCGCTGGAGATTCCGGCAGCGGCCGCGAAGTAGAATGATTTGCCGCGCAGATTTCCTCTCTGCGCGTTTGCGTAGAAGTCACCTCATCAATGTCTAAAGCCAAGAAGGGCGTTCCTCAGGGGCTAAAGCCCACCAAGTTTTATTGGGGTTTTGCGGCACGGCTAAACAGGCTGCGGAAAAACTCCCGAAATTGAGTGAAGCGTTGGAACGGGCCTTAGCAGGGGCTAAAGCCCCGTCCATTTTATTGGCTTTATCGGCACGACTAAAGTCGCGCCCTGTTACAAAGCCACCCGGATTTGCGTTTTTCCGCAGCCTGTAAAGCCGTGCCCTTTCAAGGCGGTTTATGAGATGACTTCTGGAGCAACCGTGCAGTGGAGAGGTCAGAAGTAGGTTTGCACCAGATCGATGACATCAAAGTTTGCATTGAGCAAGGGCAATACACGCCATTTGTCGAAGGTCAAGCAAGGATGCGCAATGTCGAAACCGATCATGTCGCCCACAAGCAGATCGTCCGCCGGGGCGAGTTGCAGATAGGCATGCTGGTCCATCAGCTTGGTAACGGACCAATGCGCCGGCGCGGGCGTGGGCGCTGCGTTTCCTGGCCTATAGTGCAGCGCGGGCACAGGCAAACCGGAGTCGAAGGCGGCGTCGCGGCGGCCCATTCCGACGATGGCGCGCTCGGCCTCGGGAATCGATTGCACATAGGCCCAGACATGCAGGGCAGGCAGCAGGCCTTCGTGCAGATTGCGGGCGATGGGGTTGTTGGCGAGAATCCTCGCCTGCGCTACGCGATAAGCGCCGACATCGTGGGTGATGTAACAGCCGGGACGCAGAACGATTTCAACGGCGTTCTCGAATTTAGCGGAAGAGAATTCCTCGGCGACCACGTCGTACCACGCGGATCCCGCGCCGGAGAGCAGAACCGGGGTGCGTTGAAATCGATGCGTGGCCATCAGCTGCTGCGTCCCCTTCACCGCGCGCTGCAGGAAGGCGCGGATGGGAGCTTCGTCGGCAAGAACACCCTCGTAGAGTTCGACGCCACAAAGATCGATCACGCCGCTCCAGCGGGCCAATGCATCGAGAACCGATTGCAGTTGCGGCTCATCGCGCACGCCGGCGCGGCCGCCCGTTACGCCCAGCTCAACCAACACATTCAAACGCTGGCCAGCGGCGCGGAAGAACGCGCCGAGTTGGTCTATCTGGGCGGCGGAATCGACGAGGCAGTAGAACTCGAAATGCGAATCGCGCAGCAGATGCGAGATGAGTTGCATGTTGCTTTTGCCGACGAGCTCATTCGCCATGAGCACACGGCGCACGCCGTGCTCATAGGCGACACGGGTTTGATGCGCCGTGGCCAGGGTGATGGCCCACGCGCCGGCCTCAAGCTGCATCTGGAAGAGACGCGGCGCCATGCTGGTTTTTCCATGCGGTGCGAGCTTCACACCGTAGGCATCGATGAACTGGCGCATCCAGCGGAGGTTGTGCTGAATCTTGTCGTCGTAGAGGACGGCCGCGGGCAAGCTGAGGTTTTCGCGCAGCAGATTCCAGCCGAGCGCGCCCGCTGCGTTCTGTTGCGCGGGTTGGTCAAGATAGCCGATGCCCTTGTTCAAAGGCGCTATAAGATTGTACGTTTGAGATTCCGCATGTTGATTGTTCAACGGTTTGACTCCTGCCGGGCCGCGCAACAAAGCGAAGGCGCTCCTGGAATTGCGACGTATATAGCCTATAGACTTGGGGGACCAGTATGTCCAGTATTCACACTTTGATTAGAAATGTGAGCGTCGTGGACGGCAGCGGCGCGGATCAGGAAACAATCGACGTTGCGATCGGAGATGAGCGCATTGTGGCGCTGGGGCCGGCTTTGACGATGGACGCGGAGAATGCGATCGATGGCGAAGGCCTGGTGCTGACGCCGGGCTTCATCGACGCGCATACGCACGACGATCTTTGCGCGATCCGTTCGCCGCAGATGCTGGCCAAGCTTTCGCAGGGAGTGACCACGGTGATTGTGGG
>CAZQPY010000059.1:0-34738 GCA_964595345.1 uncultured Occallatibacter sp. | reverse complement strand
GGGGGCCAGCTCGGTGAGCCTCAACCACCCACTGGCGGCCAATTCAAAGGGAAGCTGGAGAATTATGAAGAAGCTTCAGTATTTGTTCATGGCCCTGGCGGCTCTTTGCTTCGCCATCCCGGCCTTCGCGGACGGCGGCTCTGCCGTTGTCAACTTGGTGCCGATCGGCGCCGGTCTCGGCATGGGTCTTGCCGCTGGTCTTTGCGGTCTCGGACAAGGCAGGGCGGTCGGTTCGGCCGTGGAAGCTCTTGCCCGCAACCCAGGCGCCCGCGCCGGCATCTTCACCTTCCTGGTTCTCGGTCTGGCGCTGATCGAGTCCCTCACCCTGTTCACCCTGGTCATCGTTTTCGCCAGGATGTAATCAGGTGCTTGTGCAACGCAAAATGGCCCCTTCCAAGTGGATGGGGCCATTCTGTTGCTATCGCATTTGCCTATTCGACATCAAAAAGTCCGGGCAGCACTTCTCCGGCCTTGTCTTCCAACACATGCGTAAATGCCACGGCATTGAGCGGAGGTTCCGGCCCGATGTACACAGTGCGCGCACCGGCCATCTTGGCCCAATACACGAAACTGGCGGCAGGGTAGACCGAGCCCGAGGTCCCGACCACAACCATCAGCGTCGAGTTGTCGATCTCTTCCTGGATGTGGTCCATCTCCAGCGGAATCTCGCCAAAGAAGACAATATGTGGCCGCAGCCGTCCTCCGCATGCGCACAGCCCCACTTCTTCCATGCTGCGATAGATCTTGTGGTCCTCGATGGGAGGCGCTCCGCACTCCAGTTCGCATCGCGCCTTGCTCAGCTCGCCGTGCATGTGAACCAAGCGCTTGGAACCGGCCCGCTCGTGCAGATCGTCCACATTCTGCGTACACAGGAAGAATCGTTCGCCCAGCTTATGTTCCAGTTCCGCCAGCGCAAAATGCGCGGGATTCGGCTCCGCCAGTGCTCCAGCTTCGCGCCGCGCGGAGTAAAACTGCCAAACCAGGGTGGGGTTCTTCAGCCACGCGCCGGGGGTGCAGACATCTTCGACGTTTTGACCTGCCCAAAGGCCGTCTTCCGCGCGGAAGGTGGGCAGACCGCTTTCCGCACTAATCCCCGCACCGGTCAACACAAAGACCCGGTCCTGGGGGCCAATCGATATTTTATTCATTGTTCTTGCTCCAAATCTCTATCGGTCCATCAACGGTTTAGCCGACCACTGGAGGAGGAAATTGTAGCGCTGGCCTCCAGGCCCACGTTTTTTCCTGTCAGCGGCAAGGCATTTCCCGAGCTTCACGGTTCCAGCAGGACCTTCCCGGTCGTCCGCCGGTCCTCCAGGTCGGTTTGCGCCTGCGCGGCGGCGCCAAGGTCATACACATGCTCCGTCCGCAGCTTGAGCTCGCCCGCCGCAGCCCAGCCGAGTACCTCGCCGGAGCGCCACTCCAACTCAGCGCGATTGCCCAGGTAATGCCACAGCGTAGGCCGGGTCACAAACAAGGACCCTTTACCGCTCAACTGAATCAGGTCGAAGGGAGGAACAGGGCCGCTCGATGCGCCGAACAAGGCCACCAGTCCGCGCGGGCGCAGGCAATTCAGGCTCTTTTCAAATGTGGTTCGGCCGACCGAGTCGTACACCACGTCAACGCCCTTGCCGTCCGTTATGCGCTTCACTTCGGTCTCGAAATCCTGGTCGTTGTAGAGGATCACTTCCGCCGCTCCAGCCTCGCGCGAAAGCTCGGCCTTGGCCTCTGTCGAGACGGTCGTGATCACCTTCGCGCCAAGCCTGTTCGCCATCTGTGTCAACAGCAGCCCCACGCCGCCCGCGCCGGCATGAACCAGCGCCGTATCGCCGGCCTTGAGCGGAAAGGTGGAGTGAGAAAGGTAGTGCGCCGTCATGCCCTGCAACATGGCGGCCGCAGCCTGTTCCGGGTTGAGCTTTGCGGGGGTTTTCACCAGTTGAGCAGCTGAAACCAGCGCATATTCGGCATAGCTTCCCAGCACGCTCACCGACGCGACCTCATCGCCGGGCGCAAATCCAGTGACTCCCGGCCCGAGTTCCTCAACTGTCCCCGCCGCTTCGCTGCCGGGGATGAAGGGCAGCGCGGCCTTGTAAACGCCTTTGCGGAAATAGACTTCGATGAAGTTGACCCCGGTCGCTTCGACACGGATCAGAACCTGCCCAGGTCCCGGCTCGGGAATGGGCAACTCGGCCAGTTTCAAAACCTCTGGCCCGCCAGTTTCGGATATTTGGATGGCTTTCATGACAGGGCAAGAATGCAACACATTGCCGGGGCTCCGCAAGCTCCGAATGGAAACGGAGGACAGAAGGTCGTTGGTTCATCGCGCTCAAACAGGAAAAAGCCCCGTCCAGGAATGCGCGGACAGGGCCTTCGATTTCCCGCTTCCGGCAATCCGAAGCGCTACTTTGCCGGGCTCGCGGTTTCGAGCTTGACCAGCATATCTTCCTTGCGCACCACGAGGTTGGTGGCGTTCAGGGTCGCGAGTTCAAAACCGTGGCCGTGGGTGATGGCGTCGGTGGGGCAGGCTTCCACACAATAGCCGCAGAAAATGCAGCGGTTGTAGTCGATGTTGTAGACCTTGGCGTAGCGCTCGGACGAAGAAATGCGCAATTCTTCAGTGTTCTCCGCAGCCTCGATCAGAATACAGTTTGAAGGACATGCGGCCGCGCAAAGAAAACAGGCCACGCATTTTTCGAGGCCATTCTCATCGCGCTGCAGGATGTGTGCGCCCCGGTAGCGCTGCTCGAAGACTGCTCCGCGATTCAGGCCCGGGCCATCGGGATAGTTCTCCACCTGGGTGGGCTGCAGAATCTCCCCGAATGTGATGCTCATGCCTTTCACAACACCGGCAATGTTTCCCACAATCGACATGAGGTCAGTATACGATGAATCCCAGGAGGGATTCATCATGCAAAAGAGGGCCGTGGCGATCGTTTTGGTTCTGAGTCTCAGCATGATCTCAGTTCGCGTTGCGGGGCAGCAGGGGCCGATTTCAGACCTGCCCATGCGCCAGCCGCCACCACCGGATACCACTCTCATGAAACAGCAGGCGAACCAGAATATGTCTGCTTCTGCGCCTCTGAGGATCACGGTGGGCAAGAAATCGTCCGAATGGACCCCCGCGCTGTTGGCAGCGCTTCCTCATACCAGCTTCACCGTTTACAACGAGCATATAAAGTCGAATCAGACCTATTCGGGCGTGGAACTCATCGCGCTTCTCGCGCCTCTGGGAGTATCGGAAAAGCCGCACGGCAAGGATCTTCGGTTCTATATGGTTGCGGCGGGGGCTGATGGATACAAGGCCGTTTATTCAGTGGCCGAAGTTACGCCGGATTTGCACGACGCGACGATCATCGTGGCCGATACGCTGGACGGAAAACCACTGGCCGAAAGCGGGCCTCTTCAGCTGATCGCTACGGGCGAGAAACGGCCCGCGCGCTGGGTGCGCAATCTGGTCAGCATCAAAGTGCAGGAAGCGGACTAAACGGTCAGTGGCGCACAGCCGGCGGGACAGACTGGCCATGATTGTTTGCGGGCGGGGTTGTAACCGGCTTACGCTCCCAGCGGTGTCCCAGCGGCTGACCGGCTGGCTGGCAGATCGGACTATCCTGCCCTCGGACCAGCCCCGGAATGGTTCCCTGCGGGCTGCAAAGCCGCACTTTGAAAGCTTCGGCTTCCTTGCTGGTGAGTTGGCGGGTGCGCTCCTCGCCGGTGATCGGGTCTAGATCGTAGCGATAGAGGATATCCTCGGGGTGCTTCTGCTTGCCGAAATCGTAATGGCTCCAGGTCCCGATCGATTCGCGCCCGTTCGGTTCAGCCAACCCGGCGTAGACCTGCGTCAGAGCTACGCCGTCCGGCGGGGTCGCGCTCCAGAGCGGCACTGACTGCCGGCCGCGCATCCAGCGCGCCGCCCAAGCGTGTTGCGCCACGTCGTAATGGAAGGCCGTGAAGAAGGTGTCCGCCGCGCACTGCGTGCAGCTTTCATAAAGAATTGCCGGCTCCATTGCAGCGCCTTCCCTGAAGCGGACCCAATCCAGCCAATGCAGGTTGTAGCCGTTCAGCAGAGGTCTTATCTCATGCGTGGTCAACGACACGCTCCACACCATGAAGGAGTCCGACGAGGGAACGGCCTGCGGAGTTGCACGCTGGGTGGTAATCACCAGCGCCGCATCGTATTCCACTCCAATTTCACGGATAGCCGTCCAGTTCTCCACTACCAGCGAGCGCGTGACCCACACCACAATGTCCTGATCTTTTTGGTTCCGATCCGCATGGAAATCGATCCAGCGAAAGCTCTCCGGCGCTTGCTGCGCGCGGGAGATACAACAGCCGAAAAGCAAGAGGATCGCGATGAATTGCCGCAAGTTTAGGCCAGCCACTTCAGAAGTTGTTCGAATCTTTCAACCATTTGTAGGTTTTTCAAATCGCCGCCAGCAATTTTTCTGCCCTTGCCAGCTTCTCGTTGACTTGGAGCGCCTGGCTGCGGGCCAACTCCTGGAGATCGAGGATGGACTGATAGAGGGCATCCAGATCTACGCCGCCTTTGACTTTGTCGAGGTGGGCATCACCTCGCGTGACGGTCTCCTCGAGAATGACTTCCTGACGCTCGTCGAGCATTTGGAACTTGCGCACGTCCCCCTTAACCTGAATAACAAAAGCCAGTGTTCCCCCGGGCAGCAGGGTTTTGAATTGGCCGTCCTCGACCCCGGTAGACCAAGAGATCCTTTTTTGTCTAGTCTTCTCGATCAACTGATTTACAAACCCAAGCGACTTTTCATCCATTGAACGCCCCTTCCTCTGCCTTGGAACGTAGTCCGCCGCACTGGCCGGCAAGTACATCCAGTATCGCACCGGTGATTTCAAGGAGTCGAACCCTCTCTGAATGGCTTAAGCTTCCCGCTTCCCGGTTGAGTGCATCCGCCACGATCTTAAGGTCTAACTGCTTTCCCTTCATCATGTCTAGCCGGTTACCAAGCAACTTCTCGTGATGACGAATTGCCAGCGCCAGTTCGGAACGCAAATCCGTAGTACGCAATCTGGCCTCGGGCATTCTTGAGCCCTCAACGTACCCGTGCAACTCCTTCGCCATGCGCGCCAAAGACGCAAAATCGACTTCAGCGTTGTGACGAAAGACGCTGTTTTCGGCTCGTCTCGCAGCAGCCTTTGCGCCTGTTGCCTGAATAATTGCAGCGATGGTGAGCAGCAAGCCCACTCCGCCCACGCCGGCATTCGTCCAATCAAACAAGTCGTGCAGAATCATGTTCGATCTCTCCCGGCTAGCATAGCGCACATTCCGGAATCCCGCTTACAGCCCCAGCTTCTCCCAGATGGCATCGACTCTGGTCTTGGTGGCGCTGTCCATCTCCAGCATCGCTGGCCAGGGGCGATTGAAGCCCTCGGCCTTCCACTTGCGGGTGGCATCAATGCCCATCTTCGATCCGTAGTTCGGCAGGCGCGAAGCGTGGTCCAGCGAATCCACCGGGCCGAGTGTGAACTGGATGTCGCGCTCGGGATCGATGTTGTTGGCCACGCGCAGTGTCACTTCGCCCACATCCTGCACATCGCAGTCCTCGTCCACCACGACGATGATCTTGGTAAACATGGCTTGCCCCAGCGACCAGATCGCGTTCATCACCTTGCGTGCCTGTCCGGCGTAGCTCTTGCGGATCGAGACCAGCATCAGGTTGTGAAAGACGCCCTCCATGGGCAGGTGAATGTCCACAATCTCCGGAATCTGCATGCGCATGGCGGGCAGGAAGATCCGCTCCACAGCTTTGCCCATCCACGCGTCCTCCATCGGCGGTTTGCCCACAATGGTGGCGGCATAGATGGGATCTTTGCGGTGCGTAATGCAGGTCAGGTGGAAGACCGGATATTCATCCGTGGTGGTGTAAAAGCCGGTGTGGTCGCCGAACGGACCTTCGGTGCGCAATTCGCCCAATTCTACGTAGCCTTCGAGCACAATCTCGGCGTGCGCCGGAACCTGCAGGTCCACTGTCTCGCACTGAACAATCTCAACCGGCTTTCCGCGCAGGAAACCGGCGATCATGAACTCCTCAACTTCCGGGGGTGCTGGAACGATCGCTGAAAAGGTCGTCGCTGGATCGGTTCCGATGGCTACGGCGACTTCCATGCGGTTACCTCTTTGTTTCCCGATTGCCACTTGCGGCAGCCCGCCGATGGGGCCGTCGGGGATGGCCACTGACCCTCCCGCGGACTCCGCCATCGCCGCAACACGGGCTGTGAGCGCGCTGAAGGTGCCCTGCGAGTTTTCGACCGCGGCCGTCCGCAAGGCCTCGCGGTAATGCTCCGCGGCTACCTTTTGACGTTGCCAGTGCATTCCGGTCGTCTGGCTGTCGTAGACCTGCATGCGATACATGCCGATATTCCGCTTGCCGGTGCGCGGATCCTTGGTGTGTACGCATGGCAGTGTGATGAACGGCCCGCCATCGTGAGGCCAGCACTTCAGGATAGGGAACTTGAGCAGATCGAACCCCTCGCGCAGGATGACCTCTTTACAGCGAGCCTCCTTTGCGCTCACCGTCTTGGGGAATGCGCTGGTCAACGCGCCTAGTTGGGGCAGCATCTTGAGCTTGTCAAAGATCCCTTCCGGCGCCTTCAGGCTCATCAGCCCCTGAATGCGTTCGGCAATTTCGTCCAAGCGTTCAACACCCAGCGCCATCGCCATGCGGCGCTCGCTGCCGAACTGGTGTATCAGCACCTTCTGGCCGGGATGCCCCTTGATGTTTTCGAAAAGCAGCGCGGGCCCGCCGGGCGCATAGGGCTTTTTTGTCCTGGCAACACCCTTGGGGTGCGATGTGCCGATTGCGCCGATTTTCGCGATGCGGTCGGTGATCTCGGTGATTTCGAGATCCGGCGAAACCTCTTCGCTAATCCTCTTCAATTCGCCAGCTTTTTCGAGGGTTTTGATCCAGTCGCGCAAATCGTCGTAGGCCAAGGGGATGCTCCTTTGCGGCGGGGGCCGCTTCAAGCTTCTAGCTTAACGCGCCGCCGCAGCCGCGCGGAGCTCTCCGCCGTTCCGGCGCTCCATGGCAGCGTTCCAGGGGTGACGAAGACCCTTGCCAGCCCGGAATCGATCTGTGTAAACTGCGTCCCATTGGTTCTCAAGCTTCACGAAGGAGTCCTATGTTCAAAGCAATTCTCAGTGTTTCGGCCATCCTGGTTCTTACCGCGGCGACCTCCATGCCTCTGCACGCGCAAGCCGCGGCGGACCTTTACAAGGCGAAGTGCCAGATGTGCCATGGAGCCGACGGAAAGGGCACGTCCCCCATGAGTCAGAAGATGGGAGTCCGCGACTTCCACGGCCCGGCCGTGGCCAAGGAATCGGATGCCGAGCTGTTCACCATCACCAAGAACGGCAAAGCCAAGATGCCCGCGTATGCCGGCAAACTGACCGACGAACAGATCAAAGAACTCGTGAAGTTGATGCATACCTTGAAGTAAACTCGGCTTTTGCAAAAAACGATCGGCCCGGAAACTCGTTCCGGGCCGATCCGTTTTTCTGGTGGATCAGCAAGCTTATTGAACGGATCGAACCGCCGCAATCGAGGTGATGGTCACCGGTTGTACGGGGCTGACGGCATCCAGGGGAAAACCGAGCCGCTTCCATTCGTCGAAGCCGCCACGCAGCGGGTGTACGCGGTCGATGCCCAGTCTGTGCAGGGTCATCGCGGTTTTGGCGGCGGTGGCTTCGCTGGGGCAGGTGCAATAGAGCACCACGGCGCGATCGCGAGGAATTTCGTGCGCGCGGACAGAGAGCTGCTCGGGTGACAGATGCAGCGCACCGGGCAGCGTGAACGGATCCGGCAGCAACTCCAGCGGATGGCGCAGATCCACGATAAAGACTTCTTCTCCGGCATCGAGCATCCGCTTCAGTTCAAGCGGCTCCAGACGGGCTTCGGCCAGGTTCTTGAGCACCATGCGGCGGCGCACGATGCGTCCCGTCAGAAAAATGACAATTCCCAACAAGAGCAGGGCAGCGGAGAAGTCTCCCACCCAGTCGAGCATCCTGGGATCGTGCTGCAATATGTCTCCGAAGACGCGGCCGACGGTCAGCAACGTTCCGATCCAGAGCGTGGCGCCGATGCTGTCGAAGAGCAGAAAACTCGCGTAGCCCATGCCGTTCTGGCCGGCCACTGGGGGCGCCAGTGTGGCCAGGCCGGGCACAAACTTGGCGGTCATCAAAGTGAGCGCCCGTCGGCGTCCATAGGACTCCTGAGTGCGGCGCACGCAGATGGTCGGTTCCAGCGACAGCTTGCACAGAATCCGCATCACCACATGCCCGTAGCGGCGGCCAATGTGAAACCAGATGCTGTCGGAAAGCAGGCAGGCGGCCAAAGCGGACAGCAGCGCGAGGGGAAAGCTGATCTCGTGTTCCGCAGAGAGCGCTCCGGCCGCGAGAAGCACGGGCGTCGCGGGCAACGGAATGCCCAACTGCTCCACCAGAACCCAAGCGAACAGCAGGGCATAGCCGTAGATCAAAAGAATGTGTTCCGGTAAAGCCATCGGCAGTTGCCCCGTTTCGATGGTGAAGGTGTTGGTCTATCCTGCGCTTGAAGGATCTAAGCTGGGGAAGAGCGCAAGAGACTACACAGTATCGGATGACGCAGGGAGGGGTTTCGCTTCAAGGGGTGGAAAAACGACGAGAACCGTTTTGTTATAACGCAGTGCAAAACGGGGGGTCTTAATGTATTTCGGCTGCGAAGCGGAGAGCGGACTCCATCCGTTGGAGATTTGGAATGCGGCAGAACACAGGCAGTAACGTCCATTATTTGTATAAGATGAGTGAGATCCTCATCTTTAGGGACGCGATTGACGATACGTAAAGTTTATGTATAATCCACGTATCGGAGGTTGAGAGATGTCTTCAGGAGCTTCCAATTCGTCCTCGTCGACGCCAGCCGAGGGCTCAAAGCGGGTCAACGTTGTTTTTTCTGCAGAGCAATTCAATAAACTTCAAAACCTCGCCAGGTCGCAAAACATCAGCCTTTCCGATGCGCTTCGTCAAGCGATCAGCCTGAGTGATCTAATCGTTGAGGCCAACAGCGAAAAAGGCGCGCAGATCCTTTTCAAAAAGGGGAATGTGGTTCAACAGTTGAAATTGGTCAGATGAAGAGGGGAGAGATCCATGGGGCTGAACGATGTGGGCCCTGAGCAAGAGTCCGCCGGAAAAATGACGACGCGGAACTGACGTTGGACACAACGCAAGCATCTCGAATTTCCGCAGATGGATCTGAAATACCTAACGTCTTTTTTCCCACTTGGACACCGTACCAGCCAGAGAGGCAAAGAGATCATGTGCGGCTCATCGTCACAGTCGGCCTCCTCCTTATCCTTGCCTGGATTATCGTGTGGGCCTCGATAAAGAGCGCATCTTGGCGTGACCATTGGGAGCAGACAAAGGAAATGCTGCAGATGATACTCCCTGCGGTGACGGGGCTGATCGGATCTGTGATTGGTTTTTACTTTGGATCAGGTGTTAACGGCAACAGTTCAAGCAGCGGCACTTTGGGCGACGGCAAGTAGAGAGTTGCCCAATGCGCTTGGCCTAAAGAGCCATAGAATGTATCAGCTTTATCGGTTCAGCAAGTTTCAATCCTTTTCCATGCCGAGACCTGTCAAGTGTGGAGGCTGCATTCTCAAGTCAACAGACCGCCCATAGGTGGCCTGTTGACTTGAGTCGCTGGCGCTTGATTGCGTTACGGCTGGGCTTGCTGCGGAGTGGCAACCGGCGTAGCAACTGGAACCACCTCCGGGGCAGCGGCCGAATCTTGCTGGCCCTTGGCAGCAAAGTAGTTCCGATCCCACAAATTCTTGTAGAAGAGGCCAGTCAGCTCCGCGGCGCGGGGACCGAAGGTCGGCCTTCCGCCTTCGAGGAAGAAGACAGTGACCAGGCTGCCCTGCGGCGCATCCGAGAAGGAAGCAAACCAGCCAAAACGCGTGCCCTTGTCCGAGCACGTTCCGGTTTTGCCGAAGATGGGCAGCTCATTGAAGTTGGCGCGCAGGCGGCGGGCGGTTCCATACTCAACCGCGCCGGCCATGCCATCCTCGATATCGGGAAGATAGCGGGCAATATCCAGAGTCCGCTTGACCCGGGGCTCGAAGGCGGCAATATCCTCGGGCGTGGTCGGGTGTTGCAAATAATAGAGAGTTCCGCCATTGGAAAGAGCCGCGACATACGCGCCAAGCTGCAGCGGGGTCAGCGAAACACCCTGGCCGAAGCTGCACATGCGGCCCACTCCACCTTCGGAGGCGGGAAGCGGCTGGTCCGGATAAACGCCAAGCTGCTCTCCGTCAATCTTGTAACCAGCAAGCTCGCCCAGGCCAAACTGGGTGGCGTAGTGGTGAACGCGCTCAAATCCGAGCTCGCGGCCCAACTCCTCGAAATAGAGGTTGTTGCTCTTGGCCAGCGCGTCGGTCATGTTCATACGGAAGCCGGCCAGTTGCACCGGCGTGTCGCGAGTAACCAGACCCTCCGAAAGCGCCGCCATGGCGACGGTGATCTTGATGGTCGAACACGGCTCCGCTCCGGGAGAGAGTGCCAGCTTCTGGTTCACCATGGCCAGGATGCGCCCGTTGGATGGATCGATGACCACGGCGGTTCCGTTCATGTCGCCCATGGCGTCGATGGCCGCCTGGCGCACAACCGGATCTTCGCCCATAGTGACGTCGTCGGCGTAGATATCGGAGTTGGCAAAGGAACTTGCGGTAAAGCGCTCGTTGAAACGGTGAGGCCGGTGGGTGAGCGAAGCGCGGCGGAGAGTGGCTTTACCGTTCGCGGTGGGCAGGGAAGCGCGGGAGCTTGCAATCACTTTCGACGAAGCAGCCCTGGATCTGGAGTGCGCTGGGGCGATCGCAGCTTTGGAAAGCTTGCTGGGAGCCGCCGTGGCTTTATCGGACGGCTTAGTGGCGTGCGCGACTGCGGAATGATGGGCGAAGGTCCGCCGGGACTCGGAAACATGAGGCTCGGACGCTTTGCCGCGATGCAGAGTGCGCGGAACATTCAGCGCGGCGAGCGATGCGGCACACGTTCCGAAAGTGATCAGGGCCAAGCTTGTCGCCCAAAGTTTAGACAGATTCATCCAGCTCGTTACCTCTCGACATAGGATCTTTTGGGATCTCTTGCTGCACGTCTGCCCAAAAGGCGCCGTACCACTTGAATCGCTATCACGCGCCTTGCATCCAACGGCCTCCTCGTTCACCTGTTGGATAATTCAACAATACCTTAAGCCCGGAATCGGAAATCGAGTCTGAACAGAATTGCACACATTTCAGGGCGTGGTGGAATCTTATAGTTCCAATTCAGGATTTCAAAGAAAATAATCCGCCACGTCGCTCCATTCTTAGAAGCGAAGCCGTCGCATGAACGCCGGTGTATCCAGATCCTGCTGCATCTCCTCCGGCGCATCTCCATAATGAGCGGGCGGCTGCTGGGTATTTGGCTCGCCGTTCCCGGTCAGTCCGCGTCCCGGAGGGGCCACATCCGCGGTAAAACCGCGGGGCAGCGGAGTAAAGACGGGCTCTTCGGCCAGCTCCGCAAACTGGGGGCGCGACGGCGCCGAAGCCTGCTCTTCGGGCTCGAAGCGGCGAGGAATTTCCATGGGCATCTCAGGCGTCGGAGGCGCGAGGGGGGCAGCCGGCTCCAGTTCCACGAACGAAGCCCGTGATTCGTCCAGGTCTTCTTCCTCGCTTTGAAAACGGAGGGTCGCGGGCGCGGCCGGAGCCGCTTCCTGAAGCCAGGTTTCGGGCGCCATCACGGGCACGGAAACCATCGGCGTCTCTTCCACGCTCAACATGCGCGCCCGACGCTCCGGCATCTGATCGCGGAATCCGGTGGCGATCACAGTGATCTTCACCTCGTCGCCCATCTTCTCGTCCTGCACCGCGCCGAAGATGATATTGGCGTCTTCGTGGGAGGCGGACTGGATAATCGACGAGGCTTCGTTGACTTCGGAGAGCTTGAGGGAACTCGAACCGGTGATGTTGATCAGGATGCCGCGCGCGCCGTCGATTGCGCCCGCCTCCAGCAGCGGAGAAGCCATCGCCGCCTGCGCGGCTTCGATGGCGCGATTGGGGCCGGAGCGGATGGCGGTGCCCATGACGGCATGGCCCATCCCGGCCATGGTGGTCTTCACGTCGGCAAAGTCGCGGTTGATGATGCCGGGAATGGTAATGATGTCCGAAATTCCCTGAACACCCTGGCGCAGCACGTCGTCGGCAATGCGAAAACTCTCGAAGAAGCCCGCGTCCTTGGCCACAGCCAGCAGCTTCTCGTTGGGGATCACGATCATCGTGTCCACGCTTTCCAGCAGTTCTTTCATGCCCCGATCCGCCTGCTGCAATCTGCGCTTGCCCTCGAAACCAAAGGGAAGGGTGATTACTGCGACGGTCAGGATGCCCATTTCGCTGGCCAGCGAAGCGATCACCGGCGCAGCTCCAGTACCGGTGCCCCCGCCCAGGCCGGCGGTGACGAACACCATGTCGGCGCCTTCAAGCGCTTCGATGATCTTTTCGGAGTCTTCCAGCGCTGCGCGGCGGCCCACGTCCGGGTTGGCGCCCGCGCCCAGGCCCGAGGTCAGGCGCACGCCCAGCTGGAGCTTCACCGGAGCATTCGACAGCTTCAGCGCCTGCACGTCGGTGTTGGCGGCAATGAACTCCACGCCCTCCATCTGTGCGGCGATCATGCGATTGACGGCATTCCCGCCGCCGCCGCCCACGCCAATGACCTTGATCCGGGCTCCGTGAACACCATCGTCGTGGTATTGAATGCGCATCTCTCCAGAATCGCTGATCGGCTGTTCCATACGGCTTAGGTCTCCTCGGTCTCTAATCATCCATCTCAAAAGGCTGCAAAATCCGGCTCTAAAAGCTTGCTGCGAACATGGCGCGCAACCTGGACTTGAATCCAGTGTTCTCCGCGGCCCGCGTTACGCGTGTGCGATGAGCATACAAAAGCATGCCGATGGCGGTCGAGAAGCTGGGATTGACCAGCTCAACCGGCATATTCGACAGGCGGACCGGAACTCCCACGCGCGCCGGCACCCGCAACTGGCTTTCCGTTACATCCAGCATACCGGGCAACTGTGCTCCGCCGCCGGTAAGAACACAGCGCGCGCCTAACGCATCCAGAACTCCACCCTGGCGGAGGCTTTCCTTCACGTAATACATCAGCTCTCGTGCGCGGGGCTCCAGAATCTCCGCCACCGAGCGCAGGCGCAAAGTGCGCGGATGGGGACCTTGCAATTCGATCTCGGCGTGTTGCGGCACTGCCGTCACCACCACGTGGCCATATTGCCGCTTCAGTTCCTCGGCCTCGCGCAGTTCCAACTGCAGGCCCACCGCCAGGTCGCTGGTAAAGTGCGTTCCTCCCAACGGCACAGAGGCCGTGAAGGCCACTGCGCCCTCGAAAAAGACGGCCAAATCGCTGGAATGCGCGCCGATATTCAACAGGCATGCGCCGAGTTCGCGCTCATCCGCCGAAAGCGTCGATTCGGCGGCGGCAATCGACTCCAGAACAGCTTCTGTCACTTCCAAGCCGGCGCGGTTGGCGCAGGTGACCGTGCTTTGCAGTGCGCTGCCGGAACATGTGGCGATATGCAGATCGACTTCCAGCTTTGCGCCGATCATTCCCACCGGGTCAAAGATGCCGGGCTGATCGTCGAGGATGAATTGACGAGGCAACAGGTGAAGGATCTCGCGGTCCGGAGGCCGCTCCACGGCGCGCGCCCTTTCAATGGCATTGCGCACATCGTCCTTGGAAATCTCGCGCATGCGGCTGCCCAGGTCGAATCCGCCCCTGGTATTGAGTCCCCGGATATGCGGCCCACCCACGCCGACCGCGCATTCATCGATATTGGCCCGTGCGGATCGCTCTGCCTGCTCGTTGGCCGCCTTCACTGCCTTGGTTGCCGGTCCCAGCTCGGCGATCAGGCCTTTGCGCATGCCCGCCGACTCCACTTGGCCATAACCTCTGAAACGCAACGCGCCCTCGTTGATGTCGGCCGCCAGCACGCGCGTCCACGCGCTGCCCACGTCCAATACAACGACCAGGTTGTCCTGTTTCTGACTCATTGCGCTCACTGTCCGGATGCCCACAGCGCGAGCGTGCTCGCAGCGGATCTCCGTCTCTCTGCTGATAGATTGGCACGTTTTGCGTCCGCCCGTTTCTTGTCGCGGGCCTTGTCCTCTGCCCTTTGTTGTGCCGTCTTGTGGATAGGCTTGGACTTAGCGGCGTTTGCGACGGGCTTCAATCCTGCCTTGGCGGAGCTAGATTTTGCGGGCTTCGTCCCGAGCGCTTTGTCGCCCGATCCCTTGGCTGCGATCCTTTTTCCGGTCTCCGGAGCAGCGGCCAGAACCGGTAGCGGCGCGGTTTTCTTGCCTGAGATAGACGAATTCTCGACTGCGGGCGCGGGTGCATCCAGATCGTTTGCAGTCGACCCGCCGTCGCCCGTATCCAGCACTGCCTGCTGGTCATACCGCAAATCCACGCTGGTCAGTTTGGGAAACTGTTGCTGCCACTTGTTGATGTATTTCTTATAGCTCTGGTAGCGTTCCATGAAATGATCTTCGCCAAAGTGCGCAAGGATGTCTCCCCCTGCCTGCGGCATCGTTACACGCGCATCTTCCTGGTTACTCAGATCGATCTGCGAGATCTGGTCGGAGATCCTCTGCCCGTCGCTATCCAGTTCCGCCAGCAGACGCAAGTACAAATCCATCCGTGCCTTGCGCGCGGCCGGCGCTTGATGCGCATCGATTCCCGTCAGCACCGGGAACGAGTAATGATGCTGCGCCATCATGGCTGCCGGCATGCTCAGCAGAACGCCGTTCGCGTCAATCAGCCCGGTGCGCCCGTCCTGCAGCACAAACGCGACGGGCTTGCGCTCCACAATCTGGACCTGGATTCGATCCGGAAGCACGCGCATTACTGTGGCCCGCTCAACCCAGGGAATCTCCTCCAGTTGCTTGCGGCGATCCGCGAGGGAAACAAAGAAGATATTGCGCCCGATGTCTTCGCCAAAGATGGGAAACAGCTCCGCGCGGCTGACTTCAACCAGCCCAGTCGCCTGAATGTTTCCTGTTCCGGCGATACGGAAGCGCGAGTCGCTGCCTAGAAAACTCTTCAGAAAATATCCCGAGACGCCCAGGACGGCAATCCCGGAGACGATTGCGGAGAAGACAAGGGTGCGCCCCAGGGTTCCCGAACGCCGCCACCAGGGTCTCAGCTGAGTTCCGTAGCGGTCGCCTCCGAAGCGTTGCCTTCCAGGGCGAACTCCACCCTTCGCCGGAGGATCGTCGTCGTCCGCGTCTTCCATTTCCAGGGGCATGCCCGGCAAAACGCGCCCACTGGGGGGCACACCCTGCTGCACGCGCCGGAAGCGAGATTCCGCGGGCGCTTCATCCTCCCACTGTTGGGGACGGTTTCTGGTTTCTCTGTCTATAGCCACGCCCGAGCAAGGTCGTGAGAATCGCCAGATTTCACTATAGCCCGGGCCGCTGCCCGTGGTGCCTGCCGCGTTACAAAGGGAATCCGCCGGGTTACGTGTTGTCCGGTTTTGAGTCAGAGCTATCACGTAAACCCAGGTTGTTCGCTTGGCCGGAACCGACTTCTATTGTGCAGGAGGGGCAAATGCGACGAGCCCAGGAGTTGCTGCGCTTCCCTTTCCATTTGCAAGCGATTCATCGCCCATAGGTTTCGCGCCTCATTGGAGTTGGCGAAGGGCACAGTGCCAAGCTCTGGAGAACAGCACTTTTGAGCGTCCCTGGAAATGCGGCATTACTGGGCCAGAACACGACGGCCTCCGGTTTGCCAAGCCGGGGGCCGTTGCGTTGTTGGGTTACGTGGTTTCTGGAATTCCGTCCGAGAAGCTGAGAGGATCGTGGCGCGGTGTTATCTGGGGCAGAGCGTTACCTCGTCCTCATGTCTCCGCTCCGGGGTGTCCACACTGAATCCAGCGATGGGAGTGAGACTTTACTTCTATCTGCCTGAAGCAGAGGCACGGTCTGCTCCACTATTTCTGAAGGTAGTTCCGGATGCGAAGAGAGATAGTCTTCTCTCGCGGCGTCGCTCAAGTGAAGCAGCGCATCGAAGAGCTCTTGAATTTGCACGAACTCGGTTTCTCTGTTCATGATGCGCCTCTCCGCTGACCATCGTGAGACGATTCTCGCAGGCGTTTTTCGGCCAGCCAACCGGAACACATCTCAGAAATTTCATTCGCCTCTAACCACTCGGCAAGATCGAAAGCGGCGACTAAAACAATCCTGTGCATCAACGCAAGGGGAGACTGCGAGTCGCAGCCCCCCTTGCGTTGTTCCCGGATCAATTGACGGTCAAGGTCACGGCGGTGCTGGATGTGATCTTGCCGGTGGCTGCATCGGTTCCAGTGACGGTTACGGTGTAACCGCCCGCTGTGGTGCCGGGATTGGTCGTGACCGAGGTTGTACCGCTGCTGCCCGAACCGCCGCCGCATCCCACAACACCGAAGGCTACGGCCAAGAGCGCGATGCAGGTAATTGCCAGCCACTTGCGGCGACGCGCCGGAACTCCGATCAGCAGCAAACCGGCCAGTACCATGCTTCCGCCGCCGAAGAATTCCTTGAGCGGCAAAACGTTCTTGCTGGTGGTCGCCGCAGTTGTTTGCACGGAGAGTGTTGCCGTGCCTGCAGTGGTTCCGCCGATGGTGACCGACCCCGTGCCGATGGTGCAGGCCGGAGGATCGTTGGGACTGGACAAAGCGGTAGCTATCGTGCA
Source organism: uncultured Occallatibacter sp. (assembly GCA_964595345.1). Classification (GTDB taxonomy): domain Bacteria; phylum Acidobacteriota; class Terriglobia; order Terriglobales; family Acidobacteriaceae; genus Telmatobacter. The sequence continues at coordinate 17,973 of CAZQPY010000059.1, read as the reverse complement.
GGTCAGGTTGATCTGGCCAGTAAATGCTCCTGCGGGAGTTACGGTGATTGTGGCGGAATTGCCGGTTGTGGCGCCGGGGTTGACGGTGATGTTTCCGCTGTTGCTCAGAGTGAAGCTTGCTGACGTTGTTTGGCCAGGCTGAATCGTGAAGGTCGCAGCCGGCGATGTGCCAGCCGAGGTGGTCACCGTCACGCTCGCCGAGCCTGCCGTGGCGATGAGGCTAGCTGGAACCGCAGCTGTAAGTTGAGTCGCGCTTCCATAAGTTGTTGTGAGCGAGGTTGTGCCCCACTGCGCGGTGGAGCTGGAGGTGAAGTTCGTGCCGTTGATGGTCAGCGTGAACGCTGCGCCGCCTGCAGTTGCCGAAGCGGGGTTGAGGCTGGTGATGGTGGGAGTGGTGGCTTGCACAGCGTTAATCGTGAATGCGATGCCCGCGGAAGTGCCTCCCGAGGTGGTTACCGTCACGCTCGCCGAACCTGCCGTGGCGATGAGGCTTGCGGGCACGGCAGCCGTAAGTTGAGTTGCGCTTCCATAAGTGGTGGTGAGCGAAGTGCTGCCCCACTGCGCTGTTGAGTTGGAGGTGAAGTTCGTGCCGTTGATGGTCAACGTGAACGCTGCGCCGCCCGCTGTCGCCGAAGCCGGGTTGAGGCTGGTGATGGTGGGCGTGGTGGCTTGCACAGCGTTAATCGTGAATGCGATGCCCGCGGAAGTGCCTCCCGAGGTGGTTACCGTCACGCTCGCCGAACCTGCCGTGGCGATGAGGCTTGCGGGCACGGCAGCCGTAAGTTGAGTTGCGCTTCCATAAGTGGTGGTGAGCGAAGTGCTGCCCCACTGCGCTGTTGAGTTGGAGGTGAAGTTCGTGCCGTTGATGGTCAACGTGAACGCTGCGCCGCCCGCTGTCGCCGAGGCCGGGCTGAGGCTGGTTATGGTGGGAGTGGGCTGGGCGGTAATGGTGAAGGTCGCAGCCGACGAAGTTGCACCGGCAGCTGTTACCGTCACGCTCGCCGAACCTGCCGTGGCGATGAGGCTGGCTGGAACCGCAGCTGTAAGTTGAGTCGCACTTCCATAGGTTGTCGTGAGCGCAGTGCCGCCCCACTGCGCGGTTGAGTTGGAGGTGAAGTTCGTGCCGTTGATGGTCAGCGTGAACGCTGCGCCGCCTGCCGTCGCCGAGGCCGGGCTGAGGCTGGTGATGGTGGGCGGAAGATTGATCGTGTACGCCGAAGACGATACCGCGCTGTTGGAGTAACCACTGGCAATGGCAATTGCGTTCAACGTTTCGCTGCTGCCAACAGTGATGGGATTGGTGTATGGAGTCGACGAAGCAGTTGGCGACGATCCGTCGGTGGTGTAGTAGAGGGTCGCGGCTGAATTCGCATCGAGGATGGCCACCGTCTGCACCGAGGTGTAGGTTCCTGCTACAGGCAAGAACGTTGGAGTAGGCATCACTCCGGTTACTGTGACGGGGGCGCTGGCGGACGCGCTGGCGTATCCGGTGGTGCCTGAAAAGAAGGGCGTGTATTGCGCCAAAAGTGTCGCGGGACCCACTGCCAGTGCTCCCGCTGGTATGGAGATGGTTGTGCTTCCGTTGTCCAGGGCTACCGCTGCCGATGTGTAATTGCCGCTGCTCAGAGTGATGGTTCCGGTGGGCGTGGGATTCCCTGTTCCATCGGTTACAGCAACGGTCACGGGGAGCGGTTGCGTGCTTGGAATGCTGTTGGCTGAAGGCGTCACATTCACAATCGGCGTCAGGGCGCCGACAATCGTAAAGGTGGATGTGGGTGAAGCGCCAATGGCATTGCTGACGCTCACACCCGCGACACCCGAACTGGCGATGAGGTTGGCGGGGACTTCCGCGGTTAACTGGCTGGAACTCACGAAATTCGTGGTAAGCGGCGTGGCGCCCCAGTTCACCACAGCATCGGCGGTGAGGTTGGCGCCGTTCACAGTGAGCGTGAAGGCTGCTTCGCCGGCCGTCGTTGAAATGGGCAGAAGGCTGGAGATTGTTGGCGCGGTCGTTGCGGCATTCACAGTAAACACAGCCGCGCCTGTTGTGCCCCCATCGCTGACCACCGTGATGTTCGCGGTGCCCGCTGTTAGAAGCAGGTTTGCGGGGACCGACGCGGTTGCCTGCGTCGCGCTGACATAAGTTGTTGTCAGCTTGGTGCTGCCCCAGTAAGCAGCTACATTCGGCGTCGTATGAATGGCACTTCCGTCCTGAGTTCCTGTCCCGAAGTTCGCACCATTGATTGTCACGGTGAATGCGCCACTGGCTGCGGTCACGGAAGCAGGAGAAATGGAGGTGATTGTGGGAATCTGAGTGACGATATAGCAGTCGTCGCAACTGTTCAAGTCAATCGAACTGCTTTGCAATGTTGAGTTGCTTATGCCGAAGATCGATGCCAGATCGCTATAAGTTGCTATGCGTTGGTTATTGACTGCTCCGGTCAAGAAGCCATCCATATATGTGAGTACGCCCTGGCTGTTCTGGACAAGCAGAACATCGCCATTGTTGCCATCCCCATAAAACCCTTCGGCGCAGTTGAATCCGACATTCCAACTCTTTACATAGCACCATCCAATAACCTGGCTTGCGGTGCAGGTCGATCCTTGTAGCTGTTTGCAACTGTTGATGGATACTCCGATAAGACTTGTATTATAAGTAGTTCCGGTAATTGACACCGTTCCGGTCGCCATGCTAGATATGCCGCCGACGGTATTTCTAAACCAGGCATAGATGTTCTTGTTGGCGTTTTGCGTCTGTGCCGCGGAGATTGACACCGTCGCACTGTAACTGGTTGCACTGGTCACGCTCACCCATCCAGGCGTGCCTATCGAGGGAGGCGTCGACGACTCCGAGAGATAGTACCCGGTAACCCCCGTCGGATCCGAGGCTGACAGTTTCGCCGTCAACGTTAAGGATTTGGCAGTGAACGTCGGGTTGCTTAACGCGATGCTGGCGTTGGCTGGCGGCGCGTACACGTTGAAGGTTTCAGTTCCGCTGGTGCCGATCGAGTCGTTCACCGTGATGCTGAATGAGCCATTCGCAGCGATTAGACTGGCCGGTACAACAGCCGTCAACTGGCTACCGCTGATGTAGGTCGTTGTCAATGCGGTCGATCCCCAATTGACCGTCGCGCCGGAGACGAAACTGGAACCATTTACGATCAGGGTAAAGCCCGCGCTGGCCACCGTGGCGGCACTGGGGCTCAAGCTCGAAATTGCGGGGACTGCCGGGTTAATGGCAAACGACGAGCCAGCGGACGATCCGCCGCTCGATGTCACGGTTACCACAGCCAGCCCCATCGCGGAGATCAGGTTGGCAGGAACCGCCGCGGTAAGTTGCGTGGAGCTGATATAGGTCGTGGTCAGCGCGGTTGTATCCAGGTAAGCAGTCGCTCCCGAAACGAAGTTGGAACCGTTGATGGTCAGCGTGAAAGCTGCGCCTCCGGCGGTCGCCGAGGCCGGGCTTAGGCTGGAGATCACCGGCGGCTGTGGAACGATGGTAAAGGTGGTGCCCGAAGAAACACCCGAGCTATTGTTCACGGTGATGCTGGTTGTTCCCGGCGAAGCAAGCAATGAAGCTGGCGCTACGGCGGTCAATTGTGTACTGCTGACGTACGCGGTCGTCAGTGCGGTCGATCCCCAATTGACTGTGGTTCCCGAGGCGAAGTTTCCGCCGTTCACAGTTATCGTGGAGTCGCTCGAACCGGCAATGATGGAAGCCGGCGTAATGCTATTGATGATGGGAAGTCCAAGGCTGATGGCGATATTGAGGTTAGCTGTTGCCGTCTGCTGTGGGCTTCCGCTATCGGCCACTGTAACTGCTATCGGCGATGTGCCGGTTGCGGTCGGCGATCCGCTCAAGACACCGCTGCCGCTCAGACTCATGCCTGTGGGCACTCCGGTAGCCGACCAGGTGTAGGGGGCTGTTCCACCGCTGGCAGAGAGTTGTTCGGAATAACTGGTAAGCGTAGCGCCAGCAGGCAACGAGGTTGTACTGACCGCCAATGCCGTTGGCGAAGTCCAGGCATTTACGACATTGGCCACATTCATTGAGCCGAGGCCGGTGGCCTTGTCATAGCCAACCGTGGCGGGATAGTCCATCGCGCCGGTATTGTAGTCCGCCGGCGTTTCAAGGATGCCAAGCGCACTCGTTCCCGGGTAATAGCAATCGATTGCCCACGCGTTAGCGTGGTAGCAAGGCGTCGAATTGTTGCCTACTGTGATGTCATTGAAATAGCAAGCGCTCGAATTGGTTATGCTGTTGGAATTGCACTTCGAATAGTCTTGGCTTCCAGCCAAGGAATAAAAAACGGGGTTCGGGTTTCCCTGCGGCGTTCCCATCTTTTGATCGATCATGGCCATGATGCCCGCCATGAGCGGGGTTGAAACCGATGTTCCGCCGACTCCGATAAAACACGTTTCTGAAGATCCGCTATAGGCGCATGATGTGTCCCCGGAATCGTACATTAGATAACTGGCGCCAAGGTACCCGGGCGCTGCAAAGAAAGACACATCCGGGATGGTGCGCAAATCGGATGCTGAGATTCCGGTAACACCCGCTTGCCAACTGGGCTTTGCATATCCGCCTGAGCAAGCGACAATTGGCTCGGTGGGATTGTTTGATTTGAAGGTAAGAGAACTGGCTCCGGTACAACTGCTCACACCGCCGCCGCCGCCATTTGGTTCGGCGTACTCCAAAGTGAACGCCTCGGAGAAATCTGCCAAGCCAGCACGGTCGACCCATCCCCATGCGTTGTAGTTCGTCCCATTCGCAGAATTCAACAGCGATACAATAAGAGGATTCGTAAAGGTGTCATTCCAGACGATTTCTGGAATATACCCTGTTGCGCTGGATAGGTTAGAAGTATTCAAACTCCCAAAACTCGCACTCGACCAACTGAAATCGGTACCACCGACCGCAACATTCCAAGGTGTGCTCGCAAATCCGTTTACCGAGAGGCCAAGTTCAGCAAAGTTCCAGACACCGCCTTCCACATAAGACTGGTCGCAAGCCGGAGCACCTGAATCTCCGGAGCTGACAAAAACGGCAATGCCTTCGGTATAGGCCTGCTGCCAGAGATTTGCATACTCCCGATTTCCCGACTGCCCCATGAATAACTCGCATGATCCATAGCTAACGCTAAGAATGGGCGCGGTCTTATTGTTAACAGCATAACTTTCAGATAAATAGAGTGGATCCGTGCTTGTTGTAGGCGCACTGGAGGTGACGAGGGTGATGTTTGCACCTTTAGCTGCCGCGCCCGACCATTCAACATCGAGAGTGTTTTCTTCACGAGCTCCAGTCAACCCCGGGTCGGAGTTTGCAAAAACGACTTTCGGAGTCATCGACGGCAAGCCTGTAGCTGTTCGAAACGTCGCGATATCGTTGAGAACGATATTGCTGGTTCCGGCAATCGCTATGGTGACGCCTGTTCCATCGATGGGCGTGCCGACCTGCCACAACGGTAGATAATTGTAGATAGTCGCCAAATCGTAGGGCGCCAGCAATTCGGCCCCGCTCGAATTCAGTACTTCCGGGGAGGCTGCGACCTGATCCGATAGATAGGGAGAGGATTTCTCTTTCGCTTCAGGCATGTGCAGGTTGGGAAAGAACTTCGATGCTTCGCTCTTGCCATCAGCGCGCTGCCAATGACCGTTTCCGTCGAGGGTAAAGGACCCAGCTTTGCGGTACGAGGGCTTGGCGAAGAAATTGTGCAGCGCCTTGACGCCCACGACCACTGGCGAGAGTGCGGCCGGAATCTGGATATCGCTTATGTTGGCGATATGGGCTTCGCCCTGAAAGTCGAAGTTATGGATCTCTGTATGGAAGGCCCTTTCAACCTGGCCGGCCGCGCCGCTGAACCGAATCGCCATGTGCGACGCCGGAACTTCTTGAATCGTGAACCCCTGACTCTCCAACCAATTCACAGTGGTGTCGATGTCGTCCTGATTCGCGCCAAAGGTGTTGCCGAATTCCTGGGGACTTAGCCAGCGATGGTAGTTCGGCGACTTCGGATCATACTGTTCGACATTGAATTGATCCAAGGCGCTCTGTTGCGCATCGGCGCGCTTCAAAACCAGAACAAGGTCACCCATCTCCAACGTTGATTCGACAGGTCCCAGATCCCTGGCCAAATGCACCAGAGGATGCGTGCTTCCCTTGACGGTCAGCAGATTTGCACTGCTAATTGCCAAAACAATGCGCGGGCGGTTCTCCGGTTGCAAGAGTGCTGCGTTCTGCGCGGATGCGCGCCGACCTGTCAGCAACATCGCAAACAGCAGCAGGAATAGACAACTCCATACGATGGCGGGGTGCGCAATTGCGCCGGAGAGGATGCTGGTGCGCTGGAACCGAGGGCCTTTCATCGTTCCCGAACTCCATTTTGAAGCTGTGACTGGGGGGCATTTCCGCGGATGCATCAACATACCGGTCTCCTTTTTGGCGCGTGGGCTGCGGATGCCTGTCTTTCTGGCCTGCGTCCGGGGTTGACATGACGGGCAACCTCCGGATCGCTGAGAAAAATCGGCATCTGGCCCATAGGCGCATTCGGGCGCAAATGTGGGTCATCGATTCCCGCAAAGGGAACCGATTTTTCGCGCGAACCTGTCCATTTTTGCGTGAATCCACGCCCAGAATGCGCGCAAAATGTTGATGCTTAATCATTTACCGAGAGATTAATGCTCGTTTTTTATTCTTCCGCTGCCGGCCATGCGCATGGAATACTGGGAGCGCTCCAGGAGAGTAGTTAATGAGTGATATAGATCACGAGTTAGATGCGAATCTTTATCATGATTTGCGGCGGCTGGCGGCTCATTACATGAAGATGGAGCGCAGCGGACATACATTGCAGCCAACGGCGCTGGTGCATGAGGCGGTGCTGCGCGTGTACGGCGGCGAGATGCCGCGAGGGATCACCCAGAAACAGATGATTGCCACGCTGGCGCGGGCAATGCGGCACGTGCTGGTGGACCATGCTCGCAAACGGGGCGCGGCCAAACGCCCGCTCTCTGGCTTGGGGTCCGGATTCCTGGAAGAGCACGAGCTGGATGCGGGGGCAGGTTCGCAACACGACGAGAGCTACCGGGCGACAGAAGATGTTTTAACCATCGACCGGGCTTTGGCGGAGTTGCACGCAGTGAATGAGCGCCAGGTGCGGGTGGTGGAGTTGCGCTACTTTGCTGGGATGACGGAAGAAGAAACAGCGGAAGTGCTGGGCGTTTCTCGCGAGACCGTCAAGCGGGACTGGCGCTTTGCCCGGGCGTGGCTGAAGATGCGCTTGCAGCGCGGTTTTGGGAAACTGGCTCCGGACGCTGCTTAGCGGGCCCGCTGATGTAAACGGGATTCCAGACTGCGAATCTTTGCGGCGTGCTCGGCGTCCTCCGCATAGCCGGGTCGAAAGCGCGGCTCCAGCCGATGCAATTCGGTCAAGGATTGCGCAGCTGCCTGAACAGACCGTTCTTTATCTGCAGGTCTGACGGCTGCCAGGTCGAGATTGTAATTTGCCAGCTTCAAATAACTGTCGGCTAAGGCGGCCAGGCTATCCGCCGAGTCACTGCGGTGGAAATTGATGCTGAGCAGCCGCAGAGCATCTTGTTCGCTGGCGATCGCTGCCGCATAATTCTGTTTCCTGGCCAGAATCTCCGCCCGATGTTCTTCCGATCCGGCCAGATCGTCGGCGGCCATGGCATTTTGCGGGTCGAGCTTCAAGAAAAACTGGGCAAGCGCGAGTTCGCGATGGCTGGAGCGATCGGCTTCGCCGAGTCCGCCCAGGCGCAGATAGACGCGGGTCAAATTGGAGTAGCCAACCTGCTGGTCGCGCATAGCTTGCTCATCCTTTGGATCGAGCGCGGCGTCGCGGGTGGCAAGCGCTTCGGCTTGCCGGTAAAGGTCAAGTGCACTCGCTGGACGGTTCAGCCGCTCTTCGGTGGCTGCTACATTGTTTGCTCCCGCAATCCAGGAGTGGCGAACCTTGATATTGTCCGGCTGCAGATGGAGGAGACGGTCATAGACATCGAGGCTGCCGCGATAGGCATCTTCGGCCTGCTGCCAGTGTCCGGCGTTCCACTCCAGGTTGCCGAGACGGCTCTGACAACGGGCCACGCTTCGCTGGTAGCCGATAGAGTCCGGCTGTTGCTGGAGGAGTTGCCGTGCCAAACCAAGGGCCTGACTGTAATTCGACAGGGCCGGCGCTTCCTGCCCTTTACCGGCTTGAATGTCCGCCAAATCGATCAGCGCGGACTCCAGCGCTTCCCGAACGCGAGCGTCCCGCGATCCGGATTCGACCAGCCCAGTGAATTCGGTAATCGCCCGCCGATCCAAAGTATCTTCGGTTTGCGGATCACCCTGAAAACCGGCCAGTTCCCCTTGGCGCGCCAACAGCACTCCGTAGGCGTATCGGCCTTCGGGATCGTGAAGGTCTGCGAGCAGGCGGCTTCCGGCTTCATAGCTCGCCTGGGCGCCCTTTTCATCCCCGAGATTCGCGTTTGCCGGATTGCCCTGAATGTCCCCGAGTTTCGTAAATGCCTTGCCTATTTCCAGCTTCAGACGAGGATCGCTGTCGGGCTCGGCGGAAAGATTCTGCAGCAACTGCAATCCCGCATGCACCGTCATCATACGCGCAGGAGTGGCTCCGGGCATGTTGCGCATCTCATCTTCCAGCGGAAAGAGAAGGGTTGTGGAAAACCGATGGACAGAGTCGAGCAGGCGATCGGTGCGATGGTGCTCCCGTTCTGCTTGAACGCGTATTCCCCACCCGGCAAGCCCGGCAACGAGGGCAATCACGATAGCGGACGCTGCCGTCAAGCGCAGGGTATTGCGCAGGCAGAATCGGCTCAACCGATAGAAGGTCGTTTGCGGCACGGCGCTGATGGGGCGTTTCGTCAGGTAATTCCGTAGGTCGAGTTCGAGGTCGGCAACGAGAGCGTAACGCGACTCGGGACTGGAAGCGGTGGCACGCGCAACGATCGCTTCCAATTCATACGGCAATGGGTTGTTGGAGGCAGCCTGTTGTTCTTGCCCGGCTGACAACAATAGCAACTCGCGCAGCACGACGCCCAAAGAATAGATGTCGCTCGGTGCGGATGCCTGTCTGCCTTGGATCTGTTCGGGACTGGCGTATCGGGCGGAGTACGCGCACAACTGTGTCGCGTCGTCGCCTTTCTGTCCCTGCGCCAGAAATCGGGCCGCGCCGAAGTCAACCAGCCTCACACTGCCTGAATCATTCACCAGGATGTTTTCTGGCTTGAGGTCCAGGTGAGCAATCAGGTTCTGGTGTGCGAAGGCGACTGCCGTGCAAGCACTCAGGAACAGTTGCAGACGGGCGTGCAGCGCCAGGCCACGATGATGGCACCAGGAAGTGATGGATTCGCCCTCGATGTAATCGAGAACAAAGTACGGGACATCGCAAGAATCGAGGTTCCAGTCGAGAAGTCGTGCGATATTTGGATGTCGAAGCTTGGTCAGCTTGGAGGCTTCCTGTCGCATATGAAGCAAAAACGCGGGGGAACAGAGTTCCGGATGAAGAACCTTGATCGCGACGCGCAGGCTGATTTCACTATCTTGGCGGACCGCCTCGTAGACCACGCCCATGCCGCCACTGCCTTGGCGCCGAATCAGCCTGTAGGGACCCAGCGAGTCCCCAGCCTGCAGGCCCACAGGCAGCGCCTGCGCATTCATTGCAATCATATTGTCTATCGAGGGAAGCTCCGAGAGACCGTCACCCCATGCATCCAGCAGCACGAGCGCGTCGCGAACCGCATGGCTTGGTATTTCTGGATGCGTGGCGAGAAAACTCGCGCGTTCTAAATGATCCAAAGGAGCGAGTGCTTCGAAGACTTCCTGCGTGGCCTGCAAGTGTCACCCCTCGTTCGTTCTCACACCACAATGCACAATCTGCGGGTCTCCACAAACCGTGCGTGGGTTCGCGCGCAGCATGGAGAGAAACAACTGTCGGGGGGAAGATCAAAGATATTCTACATGAGCCGCGTCAATCGCGCCTGAACCGATCTAATCAATGGGAATCCAGCCGCAGCGGAAGTCGGGAAAGGCAGACTCAGCCAATTCTCAACCGAATTCATTCCCACAGGCCCCAACAAGATTTCCAATGATCCCGTAGGCAATTCCGTCAGGCCGAAAACCTCGCCATGGCGGCCTGCTCATCGATAGCAACGCGATAGTTAGCGGCTGCGACTGAACAAAAATGGGACACGAGCGCTACATTTCGTTTCTTTGCCGCGTACATTTCTTGCAGCACTCCGAAGCTACTTGTCCCAAGTCTCGTGGAAACGTGTCCGACGCAGCGGCACATTATGCACCGACGAACTCCATCGCATAGAAGTACCCACCGGCCTGCGTCTTGTCCGTCAACTTAAAATATCTCCGTGGGGCGTCGAGCGATCCCTCCCGTTGATACACTGCGGGTGTGAAACTACGCCGCTGGCTTTCCTTCTCTATTTCGATCCTGATTGCCGCCTGTTCCTCCTTGCCTGCGCAGCGCCCCGCAGTCAATCGTCCGTTGCTGGTGTGCTTTGGCGACAGCATCACCGCCGGTTACGGCCTGCAACCTGGGCAGGCTTATCCCGATGCATTGCAGAGAGATCTGGACGGTCGCGGCTACCACTACGAAGTGGTGAACCAGGGAACCAGCGGGGCCACGACGAAAGATGCGGTTGCCGGCCTGCGTTCGATTCTGCAGTTGCACCCCGAAGTGGTGGTGGTGGAATTCGGCGGAAACGACGGCCTGCGCGGACTGCCCCCTGCCGAGACCCGGCGCAATCTCGACCAGGTACTGACGGGCCTCGAAGCCGCTCACGTAAAGATCCTGCTGGCCGGCATCACCCTGCCGCCCAACTACGGCAGCGATTATATTCATCAATTCGAACAGGTATTTCGCGACCTCGCGGCAGCGCACCATACGGCTTTTGTGCCCATGATTTACAAGGATCTGGTCAATGTCCCCGGCGTCATTCAGCCCGACGGCATTCACCCCACGGCCAAGGGTTCGGAGATCATTGCCAAGACGCTGTTGCCGGTGTTGACGCCGCTGCTGAGGAAGGGAAAGTAACCGGGGAGGCTGGCAAAGTGGATTGCCTGGCCAGAAAATGGGTCTTGTCCGGATTGCCGGCTGCCCGGCCTGAGCTGCCCAAGCCCTCGGGAAACAGACTCTGTTCAATGCTGGTCGATAAAGGTTCGGACCGCCTCGTAATATTTCTCCGGCTGTTCCTGATGGATGAAATGGCCTCCGCCGGACAGAATCACCAATTTGGCGTTTGGGATTCTAGACGTGATTTCCTGAGAAAGATAAAGCGGAGTGCAATTGTCATGGTCGCCGCAAACCACAAGTGAGGGTTGCTGAATGCGGCCCAACTGCGATACAACGTCGTGCGCCATGATCATGTCGATTCTTTTTACGGCAATCTCGCGATCGGTCGGATGCGAAGCGGCATTTTTTACCCATGCGGAGATCGCATCCGCATTTTGGCTCACGAACTCCGGCAAAAAGAGAAAGAGCGCATTACAGGAGTGAACTGTTTCCATATCTGACTCTGCCATGAGCTTGCGTCGAAGTGCAAACTCCATCTTCATATAGGCATCCGCCCGGGCAAAGGAGGACGACATGGTCACACTTCGTACCCACTGTGGATGATCGATCGCCAGAACCTGAGCGATGGCGCCCCCGGTCGAACTGCCGACCAAGTGCGCCGGTCCGGTTTGTAGATGTTCAAGCAGTGACGCCATATCTCGAGCGAGCTGGGCGATGGAGTATCCGTCTTCTGCTTGGGTTGTTTTCCCGGTCCCGCGCTGGTCAGGCACAATCACGAAATAGTCTGTTGCAAAACGCTGAGCCTGCGAGCCCCAACTGACGCCCGAGCCACCCAAGCCGGAGATCAAAAGAACAGGGGGCTTGGAGGGATCTCCAAGCAGTTCATAGTGGATCGAAATTCCCTGTGCAGATAGGGTTGCCATCAAAGTCACTCCTTGGTCCTCAACCAACCACTTGCCGCAACTTGACTAGACCATCGAACGGTTGGATCGCACCCGACCAGGGAGGACCGCCGGAACCCTCGGCGCGATGTGAGACTGCAGTGCTAGCTCATCACCACAACGGGTTGAAACAATGTTCCCGCAACCCGCTTCGCGATGCCGACCAGTTCGCGCTGGCCGGCGAATACCTTGACCAGCGGCGCATGCGAGAACTCGGGGAGATTGGCCTGTCCGCCGTTGCGGAACCTGCCCATGGCAATGGGATCGCCGGTCACCGAGGGCATTTCAGGCAAAAGAGTGCGTGGGTGCAGCGACAACGCTTCGAGCGCGGCGACATTCCCGGTCAGAGGTTGAAGCCGATCGAGCGTGAGCGCCTCGCTGAGCGTGAAGACTCCGGCTTGCGTCCTGCGCAGGCTGCTGAGGTGAGCACCACAGCCCAGGTCCTGGCCGAGTTCGTGGGCCACCGAGCGAACGTAGCCGCCGGCGCTGATGCTCATGCGAAAGCTCGCCTCCGCCCCTTGCAGTTCGATCATTTCGAAATGCGTGATGTCGACGGTGGCCGTCTTCAGCTCGACTGGTTTGCCTTCTCGCGCTAGTTGATAGGCGGGCTTGCCGCCAATCTTCTTGGCGGAAAAAGCGGGCGGCATCTGCTGCATGACGCCGTGAAAGCGGGCAGCGGCCACGCGAATTTGGTCGAGCGTGAGGTCTTCGGCGAATGTGGGCCAGCGGTCCGGTCCGGCGGCCTCGCCCTCGGAGTCGTAGGTGTCGGTGGCAAACCCGAAGCGGATGGTCCCGGTATAGCTCTTTTCGGCCGAGGAGAAGTACTGCGCCAGGCGGGTGAACTTGCCCAGAAGCAGCGGCAACACGCCGGTGGCCATGGGGTCCAGCGTGCCCAGGTGCCCAATGGAGCGCTCGCCGGTGATCTTGCGCAGGCGGTTGACGACGTCATGGCTGGTCATGCCGCCGGGTTTGTCGATTACAAAAAGTCCATTCACTTGACTACTTTAGACGAAATGCGAGATTGGGACCATTCCTGCTGCAATCGCTAGATCGTCCCGTTTCACCATACGAAGTGGATCTTGGCCAAAACAAAGGTAGCGTTTGTGGTACCATTCGGGCGTGATCGAGGTTCGCCAGTACGTAGATCGTCAGGGGCGGAATCCGTTTGAGCGATGGTTCGACAAACTTGATGAGAACATTCAGACCCGGATCGTTATCGCTCTTGACCGGCTTGAGCGTGGCAATGTCTCTTCGATCAAGAGCGTCGGAGGCGGTGTTCAGGAGTTGCGACTCGATTTTGGTCCTGGGTACCGGATCTATTTTGGCTGGGACGGGGAGCGGCTGGTGATTCTGGTGGGTGGCGGAACAAAGCGCCGCCAGCAAGCCGATATTGCGGCAGCACAAGTATTGTGGCAGGAATACAAGGAACGCAGGAGGTAACATGGCGCTGTCAAAGGGGTTCAACGAGACCGTCAAGCACAAGCTTCAACAGAGGGAGAGCTTTCGCCGGGCTCTGCTTCGCGAGGCGGTTGGATGCATGATTGCCGGTGATCTGGAGACCGGCAAATCCGTTCTGAGGAAGTACATCAACGGCACCATTGGATTTGTGCAATTGGGAGCGGATCTAGGTCGATCTCCGAAGGTGTTAATGCGGATGCTGGGCCCAACGGGCAATCCGCAGGCAAAGAATCTTTTTGAGATCGTCGCCTACTTGCAAAAGAAGGAAGGAACCGTGCTGGAAGTGGTGGACCGGGCAGCAGCTTGAATTCAATCCCCGTTCCGCAGGAACCGCGCAGGAATCTGGATTCCTGTGGCAGTGCGGTGCGGCGCTGGCTTACAGCCCGCCCGAACCCGGCTGACGCAACAGAGTCAGGAATTCCGTGCGCGTTTCTTTCTGGCGGAAGCAGCCCACCATGGCCGAGGTGACGGTAGAGGACGACTGTTTCTCAATGCCGCGCATCATCATGCATAGGTGGCGGGCTTCGATGACCACTCCCACGCCTTGCGGATTGATGGCTTCCTGAATCGTGTCGGCAATCTGGCGGGTCAGGCGCTCCTGCACCTGCAGGCGGCGCGCAAAAACTTCAATCAGGCGCGGAATCTTGCTCAGCCCGATGACCTTTCCATTGGGGATATAGGCAACGTGCACCCGCCCGAAGAAGGGAAGCATGTGGTGTTCGCACAGCGAGAACATCTCTATATCTTTCACAATCACCATCTCGTCGTAGTCCACGTCGAAGAGCGCGCCGCGCAGAATCTTCATCGGGTTCTCGTCGTAGCCCTTGGTCAGGAACGCCATGGATTTCTCGACGCGCCCGGGTGTAGCGGTGAGTCCGTCGCGCGCCGGGTCCTCGCCGATGCGGCTGAGCAGTTCGCGATAAATTTCCTGCGTGCTGAAACTGCCCAAACCTTCTTCGATTTCCGCCGCCCTGCGCGGGCTCTTGCTCACTGCGATCGGTTGCGCCATGGTCCTCACATCCCTCCCGCCCTCGGGAATTAGGGCGTCGTTCGTTTGTATGGTTGGTCGGAGCTTAAAAAGGCTGCATTTCGGGAAGAAGTCTCGAAATACATTCCTCTGGCCTCAGGGCCTAAAGGCCAATTTCATTTTGCCGGACTTGCGCCACGACTGAAGTCGTGCCCTGACGCTTCTTGCCTGCCTGCTAGAGTCTTCCGCAGCCTATTCAACCGTAGCACTCGAAAAAGTTGTTTTCAGTCTCTTCCACACGGACACATTCAAGTGTTGCGGGCCCGAATGCTCCCTTCAGCAGTTGGAAGACAGTCTTACAAAGATTCTCCGTCGTGGGGACGCGATTCATAAACACAGGGTCAAGATTCAGGTGCGCATGGTCAAAGCGCTCCAGCACTCGGGTGCGCACCAAATCGTCCAGAACCACAAGATTCACAACCATGCCCGTCTCCGGATCGACATCTCCGCCCACCAGCACTTCTACCACGTAATTGTGCCCGTGGCCGTGCGGGTTGTTGCACTTGCCGAACGCGGACCTGTTTTCTTCAGGCGAAAGCGCATCCGTGTGAAGACGATGACTGGCGCTGAACAGGTAACGGCGTCCGAAAGAAGCTTTCACGCAGGCCCCCGGAATTCGGCAAAAACCTCTGGCGTTTCGTAAACTCGAATCCGGTTCAACCGGGCTCCGCCAGCTTGTGAAACTGGTTTGTCGAGCCGTTTCCATGCGGCAATCGCAATATTCTCGGTGGTCGGAATCGCGTGGGCAAACTCAGGGACCTCAAGATTCAGGTGGCGATGATCCCAACTGGAAAGAATCTCCCGCTCAATCACGTCTTTGAGCCACTTCAGGTCAACAACAAAACCGGTTACCGGGTCCGGCTCTCCAGCCACCGTCACCTCAAGCGTGTAATTGTGCCCGTGACCATTTTTATTCGAGCAGCGGCCAAATACCTGCTCGTTCT
Organism: uncultured Occallatibacter sp.; assembly: GCA_964595345.1. Taxonomy (GTDB): domain Bacteria; phylum Acidobacteriota; class Terriglobia; order Terriglobales; family Acidobacteriaceae; genus Telmatobacter. Next base: position 2,561 of record CAZQPY010000059.1, on the reverse strand, counting down.
TTTCCGCCGTCCAGCCATCGTTCCAGTAGTAATGCGAAGCGGAGAAGGTGGCCCGCCGCGTTAAGAAGATCATGAATACCCTCATTGGAGAAGATGCCGAAGGACCTGGCAAAGTTTCATGGGATGCCGCCGGGTTTTCACGTCGCGAAAATCCTGCATCCATTTTCCAATGCGCGATCGGTTGCCCATGCGAACCCGATCCGTGCTCTTACGCTTTGTAGTCCCGCCCCTTCCAGCTTACCCGCTTCAGAATCCTATGCTGGAACCAACTGCGATAAAGAAGCACCACGAAGAGTGGAAGACCCAAGGGCGCCAGAGCGCAATCGATGGCCGGAAAGCTCGATTTGGCCACTCGGGAATAGAAGCGAATCAGGGTCCGCAGCCACAGCAGACCCAACACCCATCCTGCGCCAAGCCACTGCAAGGAATGGGCCATGAGGCGGGCATTCCACAACTCGAAGGTCAGCAGAGGCAGGCCAAAGAGCAGGAAAATGTCGAGTGCTCTCCACAAGGCCAGGGCCATCGCGTTGTCGAAGAGCAGGGCCAGGTTCTTGGTCCAACCCTCCATCATCGCTCCGGTTGTCCGGTACATGCGCGTCGCCACCTGGTCCTCCGCGTAGCGAAAGCGCAGGCCGATCTTGCGCCGTTTGGCAAGGAAGGCCAGTTCCACGTCTTCCAGCACCTTGTCGGCCACCGACGCGTGCCCGCCGAGCCGCCGGTAGGCTTCCCGTTCAATAAGTAAGAACTGGCCGTTGGCGGCGGCAATGCGCTGATTCGGGTCGCTGACCTTGGCAGGCGGGTAGGCCAGTGCAAGCTCGCAAAATACCAGCGGCATCAGCGTCCGCTGGGCGAATCCATTTGTGAGTTGCTGCGGCGAATAGCTCAGCATGCCCGCATGGTGCCGTTCCGCTTCATGGATGGCGCGGCGCAGGTTCCCAGGTTCGTGGATGGTGTCCGCATCGCTGAAGAGGATCCAGCGTCCGCGGGCGCGCTTTGCCGCAGTCCACACGGCGTTGTTCTTGCCTGTCCATCCCGGCTCCAGTTTGCCAGCTTCCAGGAGCGACACTCCGGCGAAGCTGCGCGCAATCTGCGCCGTTTTGTCGGAGGAGTGGTCATCGACGACGATCAGCTCCCAGTCTTTGCCCAGCTCGAAGATGGCTTCCGACTGGCTCACCAGCGACTCCAGGCAGGCAGCCAGGCAGTCCTCCTCGTTGCGCGCCGGAATCACGACGGTCAGGTCGATCAGTTCTGGTTCCGGCTGGTCGAAAACGGTGCCGGAAAGCGATGCAAAATGCTGCGCCCAGTGCTCGGCGCTCACTGCGCCTTCCCCTAAGGGGCCTTCCCCGGTTGAAAGGCCCAATACCGGCTTGAATGCCGGATTGAACTCGGTAGCCGCTTGGTTTATTTCCGGACGATCGTTTCCCATGACTTCCAGCCCTTCGCTCCGTATTATAAGTAAGTGCGCTTCTGTAGATTCTTTTCATCCATCTTCCTCCTGATCCTGCCCCTTGTGCCGGGCTGCAATCGTGGCGCGCATCCTGCCCAGACCGGCAGAATGGCTCCGGATTTTACCGTTGCCGACGGAACCAATACGATTCACCTGGCCAATTACCGCGGCCAGGTAGTGCTGCTCAATTTCTGGGCCACCTGGTGCTCGCCCTGCGTTGCGGAAATGCCGTCGCTTCTCGAACTTCACCACGATCTGCCCAACCTGACCATCTTGGCCGTGAGTATCGACGAGGATCCCGACGCATACAGCAAATTCCTGCTGCGACGCCATGTTGACCTGATCACGGTGCGCGATCCGGCGCAGAAGGCAGCCTCGCTTTACCACACCGACATGTGGCCGGAGACCTACCTGATCGACCGCCAGGGCGTGATTCGCCGCAAGTTTGTGGGCGCAACCGATTGGTCCAGCCCGGAGATTCGCGCCTTTCTCAAGAACATTTGAGACGATGCCGTTTCCTTTCTGAAACGCCGAGCGCGCGGCATGAAAGATCCAATCCCGTGGGTTGCTTCTTTCGTGCTGGACTCTGGATTGTCCCGCCGGCGGGCCGAATGGAGCCTGCAGATCGGCGTGAGAATCCTCCTTCTTAGCTGATATTCTTTCTCCATGACCACGGTTGAGATCCTCTTTCGCTACACCGCGCAGCCCTCGGAAACAGTGGCCCGCGCAGTGGCCGGTACCCGCGAGGTATACGGAATTCGCAAGCTCAGTTTCGATCGCCCGGCGCAAACGCTTCGCATCGAATACGACGCCACGCGGCTCAACGCAGCGGTGGTGACGCGGCTCATGCTGCAGGCCGGCTTGGAGATTACGGAAGAACTGGCGCTGATTTCGGCCCCGCCGGTGGCTGAGACGGCGCCGGCGACCTGAGATCCCGCGCGACCGCACGATGTGCGCTGTGCGGTTTGACCGGATCGGTGATTCCACATATGATGAAAAAGTTGGTTTGGAGTTCCGGCGCCCGCCGCTGAGCTTGACCAGTAAGGCTGCAAGAAGATTTCCTTGTTGCCCCCTCGTTCAATGGTAGGACAGCCGCCTCTGGAGCGGCATATCG
>CAZQPY010000058.1:0-34997 GCA_964595345.1 uncultured Occallatibacter sp. | reverse complement strand
CGAGCCATATCGAATGCGAAGACCGCAACTTGAATGCATATCTTAGCGCTTATGGTTAACCCCCCCCGATCGCTCCGGAATTTCCGATCTACGACGGTAGTAGATCCAAGACTGCAGTAGATCCAAGACTGTAGTACTAAACCATTGTGCGCCGAAGGGAGGAAACGATCTGCAAACGGGCGCGGTCGTGGAGTGGCCGCAGAGGAAGCCGATGAGGGTTTTGTCCGCGCGCAAAGGCTGAAATCGGAGCTGGCACGGGCGAGTGGACGATGGGCGGCTTGCTCCAAGTCGCTGTATCTGAAGCGCCCCCCCGCAAGCCATGTCACCGACGCGTCCCGGCGTGAGCGCTCCGGATGCAACCCAAAGACTACCGAGCTCCTCTGCCGTCGAGGAGCGAATCGGCAATTTGCAGTGAGCCGATCCCTCTTTCCTTCACTCCTCCCGCAGCAGGATGATCGGGTCGACCGCGAGCGCCTTTTGGGCCGGAATCCATGTAGCCACCAGCCCCAGAGCCATCATCGTCAACACCACTCCGCCCAGCACCAGCGGGTCGTTTGGCGCGGCCTGGTAGACGATGTACGACAGCACTTTGGTGAAAACAACGCCCAGTACGATCCCCGCCGCCGAGCCCACCGTCAGCAGCACCATAGCCCGGCCCAGCGCCGCCCGGAGCACTTGCTTCCGCCGCGCTCCCAGCGCCACGCGAATTCCCAGTTCGCGCAGCCGCTTGCTGACGGTATACGATGCCATGCCGAAAATCCCGGTGACGGCCAGCATCGCGCCCAGCAGCCCCAGCACGCCCAGCGCCACAGAGGCCACCCGCGCGGCAAACAGCGCCGAATCCAGTTCCTTTTCCCAGGTCCCGACGACGACGGGCATTCCCGCATCCAGCCCGTGCATCGTGTTCTCCAATGCCTTGGAAATCTCTTCCGGATCGCGCTCCGACCGCACCATCAGCCACACGTCGCTCGACTGGTGTTGCTGAAACGAAAAGAACATCGCAGGCTGTCGGCTTTCTGTCAGGGTGCGGTATTTCCCGTCTTCCACCACGCCCACCACTTCGGCTCGCGCTCCGTTCCAGTGCTTGAAATGCCCGCCGATCGCCTTGTCCACCGACCCGAATACCTTGAGCGCAAACTCCCGATTCACCACGGCGACAGCAGGCGCCTGGTTGTCGTCATGGAACGTCAGATCTCTTCCCGCCAGCAGTCTTGTGCCGGCAGTCGCCAGGTAGCCCGGCGAAATCGAGTAGTTCATGGCGTCGGCGGCTGTATTGGTGGGCTTGAAATCGGTCGTGCTGTCGCTGTACACATACGAGTCGCTGCTATCCATGCTCAGCGGCAGGCGATTCACATAGCCCACAGTCTTGACGCCTGGGATTGCGGCCGCCGCATTCAGCATGCGCCGCTCCATTTGCGGCACCTGCTCGCCCGTGTATCCCGCCATGTCCAGCTTGGCCTGCGCGAATACCACCCCCTGCGGCACAAAACCGAAATTGCTTTGCATTGAGCGCGCCAGCCCGCGCACCGCGACCAGCGAAGAGGTCACCAACACCGCACAAATCGCAATCTGTACCACCAGAAGTATGTCGCGCATCGACAACCGCCGCAGCCCTGCCACGCCTTCCGCACCGCCGCGAATCACCTGCCAGGGATCCGACCGCATCACCTGGCGGACCGGAACCATGCCAAATAACAGGCCGCTGACCAGCGAAAGCAGCAACGCCACGACATACGTGCCTGCATCCGGATTCACGGGCACGTTGATGGGGATCGCCGGAATCGGCTGCCAACTGCTCAGAAAGTGAAGGATGATTACGCCTCCCGACAGCCCCAGCGTTCCACCCGCCATCGAAACCAGCACCGCCTCGGTCAGCATCTGCCGCAGGATCAACCCGCGCCGCGATCCCAGCGCCAGCCGCAGCGCGGTATCCTTGGCGCGATCCGCGGCCCGTGCCGCAAACAAACTTCCCAGGTTGGCGCACGCGGCGAGAAGGATCAGCCCAGCAAGCAGCGTGAGTGCGGCCATGAATGCCCGTGCCGGGCCCCCTAAAAAATCACCGACGAGCCCGGTTCGGGCCAAGGAAAACTTCACACCTTCGTCGTCTCCGGGAAACGTCTTTGACAGCCAGGCCGCAAGAGAATTCAGGTCCGCTGTCGCCTGCGCCGTGGTCACCCCCGGCTTTAGCCTTCCCACCGCGAATGCGGAGCGATTGCCGCGGCTCTGCAGCGCGTTGTAGCCCTCGATAGTGGGCTGCTCGACCATTGGAATCCACATCGCCGGCGCAAAGAAAAGCTCCGTTCCGCGGAACCCAGGCGGCGCCACTCCGATGATTGTGAACTGGTGCTTGTCGATCCCAACCTGCCGCCCCACAACACCCGCATCGTCGTGGAAATGGCCATGCCAGTACGGGTAGCTAAGCACCACATATGGAGCGCTGTTCGCCCCATGCTCATCGGCGGCGTGATAGAAGCGCCCGAGGTACGGCTGAATGCCCAGCGCGTCAAAGTAGTTTCCACTGGCCAGATAGGGCCATGCAATCGACGGGTTTCCGCCGGTATCCACACCCACCGGACCCACGATTTCAGACAGCACCAGGCTCTCAAACGTCCGATTCCTGTCTCGCAGATCCAAATAATCGGGATAAGACTGCGACGGATACTGGAAGCGCTGAACTGTGAAAAGATTCTTCGCATTCGGTAACTTCACAGGATGCAGCACCACCGCGTTCAGCACACTGAACACCACCGCATTCGCTCCAATGCCCAGCGCCAGGGTCAGGATTGCGGTCACCGCAAATCCCGGCGATTTCCACAACTTCCGCAACGCAATTTTCAGATCGTTTGTCATCTTGGCCGCCTTGCAAGCAATTACGACGACGCCCCGCATGCAGTTCCCGGGAATTGCACGGTGACTTCTTTCGGCCTTTCCTCTTTCTCTTTCCTCTTTCCTTTTCCAACGCAACCATGCTCATCGGCCATCTCCGAGAAGATGCGGAGAGAAGATGCGGAAGTCAGGCCCCCCATTCGAAGACGCTGGCGTGCTCCATCCTCGGCACGTCCGCCACCGAGAGGCGGAAACGCGGCGAGATCGAATTCGAAACCGCACCGAGTTGAGCAGCGCCGAATCCTCGTAGGGCGGGTGTCCCCGGTCCTGAAAGGTTTGTAGACCACAGGTGAAGGTGCCCCCGGTCCCTCGCATTTGGGGACCGGGGAGTCGCTGGCCTCAATGGGCGAGAGCCTGAATCCCTTCTTCTCTGCAAAGAACCACGACGCAGGTCCTTCGACTTCGCTATGCTGCGCGCCCCTTGAGCAACCCGTTCTAGTGTCCTGAGTCTGAAATTCGTTGAAGAACAAGGAAGAGCAACCGCAGGCCTTCGACTGCGCTGAGCCTCGCTCCCTATGAACAAAAAATAGGGTTATATAGAATCAGCAAGTTGGCCGCGGCTTCGCCGCGATAGCAAGTTGGCGAGTTGGCGGCCTTTGCGGGTTGCGCCCATTGTTCATTTCAGCCGTAACTCGACGCGGCGAGTCGGCTGCTCAGGATGACAGGCGAGAGTGTGGCATCTGCCTTTGTTTATGGGCGGATCAATGGACACTCGCTTCCCCTTACTCGTAACGCAGGGCCTCGATGGGATCCAGATTCGCGGCGCGGATGGCGGGGATCATACCGCTGACCAGGCCGGTGAGGGCCAGAATTACAGTGGCCACGATGACCGAGGCGGGCGAAATGATGAGGTGAATGTCGGCAGCTTCGGCGTTCTTGGCCAGGGCGCTGTAGAAGGTTATCTTGCCCACCATCAGCGATACCGCATAGGCGAGAATGATTCCCGCACCTCCGCCAACGCCGGTGATGGCAAAAGCCTCGGCCAGAAACTGCAACAGGATATGGCGCTTGCGCGCGCCCAGGGCCTTCTCGATTCCGATTTCGCGAGTGCGCTGTTGCACGGCCACCAGCATGATGTTCATCAAGCCGATTCCGGCGATGCCCAGAGTCAGCGCGCCCACCAGCGAGAGCAGGATCTGCAGCGCGATGGAAAGCATCTTGAACTGGTGCAGCTGGGTCATGAGGTTGGCCACATAGATGGCCCGGCGGTCCGACGGCCGAAAGTGGTGCGCCGCACCGAGCGCTTCGCGCAGGGTCTTCTCCGCCAGTTCGTTGTCGCCGCTGTAACTGAACCATGCGCCATCGAGGTACTTGATGTCTTTGAGGTCGGCCATGGTGTTGAAGGGGATGAAGATCTGGCGATTGCTGTCGTCGTTGTCGCCCTCCTGCATTTTGGGGCTAGCCACCCCGACGATGGTGAAGATGACTCCGTTGATACGGATCGATTCGCCCACCGCCCATTGACCGCTGAAGAGCTTTTGCTTGGATTCGGAGCCGATGACGCAGACGTGCGCCCTTTGCTGATCCTCTTCACCGTTGAAGAATCGTCCCTGATCGACGTTGTACTTGAGAATGTCCTGATAAATGGGGCGGACGCCGTTCACCGACCAGGTGTAGGTGTGCAGATCATTCTGGACCGTCGCATTGATGCCTACAAAAGGCGAAATTCGGCTCAACCCGGGCACGGCGCTGGAAACGCGGTCGATGTCGTCGAGGGTGAAGCGGACACGGACGCCAGCCTTGTCGCCCCCGGCCTGCTCGCTGGTGCGGCCGGGAAAGAAGCCGATGGTGCTGGTACCCCACTGGGCAAAGATGGTCTCGATGGCACGGCTGAAGCCTGCGCCATAGGCAAGAAGCAGCACGACGGTGGCAATGCCCCACGCCATGCCGACCATGGTGATGGCGGTGCGGCGGCGGTTGTAAAGCATCGCTTCCCAAGCCTGCCCGAGAATATCTTTCAGCATGATTCAGCCTCTAGCTTCTAGCCTCTAGCTTCCAGCTAAAGGCCGGTCTTCATCTCATTCAGTACCGAGGCGCCAAGGAACACGCCCTTCAGGGGCTAAAGCCCCCGGGTTTATTGGGCATCTTGCGGCACGGCTAAAGCCGTGCCCTTTCAAAACATCGACCTTTCCAGAAACTCTCTGGACTTCCCGAACCGCGCCCCTATTGAGCCGCATCGCACTTACCAGAAGCCAGAAGCCAGAAGCCAGAAGCCAGAAGCTAGAAGCTAGAAGCTAGAAGCTGAAGTTTCACTCTCTGCGCAGTGCTTCAATGGGATCCATGGCGGCGGCTTTGCTGGCAGGATAGAGGCCGGCGACCACGCCGCAGATCATCAACGAACCAAGTGCCAAGGCTGCCGACCAGGGGACCAGCCGGGGTGGGTCCCAGCCAGGCATCTTGCCGGTAAGCACCGACTGCAGCATGGCCATGAAGGCGGCAGAGACACCTATCCCGATGAGGCCACTGATCCCGGTCAACAACAGCCCCTCCCAGAAGAACTGAGCCAGGATGGAACTTTTGGTCGCTCCGATGGCCTTGAGCACTCCAATTTCACGGGTGCGCTCGGTGACCGAGACCAGCATGATGTTGATGATGCCGACAGCGCCCAGCCCCAGCGTCACGATGCCCACGCCGCCAAGAAAGATGTCCATGGCGTTGAAGATGGCGCCGATCATCTTCAGTTCTTGAATGGAATCCCATTCGTTGAAAGCATCCTTGAAGGAGGGGTCGAAGCCATGCCGCTCGGCCACCACCTGGTGAACCGCCTTCATGGCCAGGGTGGCATCCCCCCGGGTAGTGGGCTGGTACTGGATAAAACTGAGCGCATCGTGCGGGACATTGTCTCCCTTCATCGTGAAGAGCTCCTGCATGGTGCTGAGCGGGATGTAGACTTTCTGGTTGTCGCCGTCGTTGTTGCCACGTCCGATGGGTTCGACACGACCGACAACGGTGAAGGCAATGTCGTTGATGGTCATGGTTTCGCCCAGCATGGGATGGCCGAGCGAAAGCAGAGCAGCACTCTTGGAGCCGAGCACCACGACGCGGCGGCGCTCCTTCAGGTCGGAATCGTCGATGAAACGCCCTTCCGCGATGGGAACGATGCGGATGACGGCGTAGTTCGGCTCGACGCCCAACACTTGGCCGGAGGTGTTGGACCACGCGCTTACCTGGTAAAGGTCGCCGCGGTTGAGGATGGGGGTGACAGCGCGGATCTCAGGGCGAGCGCGCATGGCCTCCACATCCCCAGAGGTGAGCTGGTAAGGGCGCATTCCGGTGTGCTGGTTGGCGACCGCCGGAATGTTGCCGCCCCCCATGAAGACCACGTCATTGCCGAAGCTGGCGAACTGCTTGCGCTGACCGCTGCGGAAGCCCTCGCCGAGACCCACCAGGACCAGCAACGAGCCTACGCCCCAGGCGATCCCGAACATGGTGAGGAAGGTGCGCAGCTTGTTCGCCAGAATGGCGCGGAAAACCTGGCCGAGGGTGTCGGAGAAACTCTGCATGGGCCTTTGACCTTCCAATCCTGACGTTTCAATTCTGTTTTGGACAGCACGGTGCGGGCAAGGCTGCCGCGTGTTCCTCTTGTATACGCATTTTGCACCAAAGCGGTTCCCCGTGCGCGGCAGCCTGTGCTTAGAATGGCGCAGGGAGGACCGCGATGGAGACGAAAACGATGGACGCGAAGACGACAAATTCGGTCACCGTTTTGCCCGAGGCCGTGGCTCAGAGCTTTCTGCGGGCAATCAACCGGCACGACGTGGACGCACTGTTGGCGCTGATGTCCGCGGAGCATTGCTTCATCGATGGGCTGGGCAACCGAATGGAAGGGCTGGAAAAGCTGCGCAACGCCTGGACAGGGTATTTCAGCATGGTGCCGGACTACGCGGTGGCCATCGACGAAACCCTGCGGGACGGTCCGGTGGTGGTGATGCTTGGCAAGGCGCAAGGAACATTTACGCGCGACGGCAAACTGCAGCCCGAGAACCGTTGGGAGACCCCGGTGGCGCTCCGGGCGTTTGTCGAAGAGGGCAAGGTGTCGGAATGGCGTGTTTACGCCGACAATGAGCCGATCCGCACGGTGATTGCGAACGGATAGCAGATTCAAGATGAGTATTTTATTGATTCGGCCTGATTAGCCTGATTCGTTTGATTGGATTCCCACCCTTTCCGCACAAGACACGGAAAAGGTGGGGCACTGGGATTTCTATTCACGGACCTATAGCGGTTTATTCGCCGCTGTTCCGGGCGGGGACCAGGCTGAGCGGCTCAGTCAAGGTGAAGGTTAGGGTGGTGCCGACTTCGAGAGTGGCCTGGGGGTGGCTTATCAGGAGATGAGCGGTAACCACTCCCGCGCCGATCAGACCGCCGGTGAGTGCTCCGACCGGACCGGCCACGATTGCGCCCGTGGTAGCGCCGGCGCCGACCGCGCCGCCATACTCAAAGCTGCCTCGCTTGACGCGGGAATCGGGAAGAATCTCCCCTTCATTGGCAACGTGGCTCTTGGCCCCGGAGATTTCGCTGGTTTCGGCGCGCAGATGAAAGCGGCTGCCGTCGGGAAGAATCACCGTTTCCGGACGAAGGCGCAGAACGCCGTGGCCCCCGACGGTTCCGCGCGAGGACTCCGCGATGTGCCCGTCGATCTCGGTCCCGGCCGGCATCAGCACCTGCCCGTCCTGCAGCACATCGGCAGCGAGCGCGGTGCGGAAGCTCTCGCCCTTTTCGTTGAAGGCGGTGGAAAGCCGCTCCAGCAGGTGCACACGAAGGATGGAACCCTCGATGAGTTCACCATGCCGGGCTGGGCGCGGATGCACAATATCGCCGTCCGGATCGGCGGCGTAAAGAGCGGCATTCGAGGCGAGAGCGTCTGCCGTGGTCCGGCCGCTGAGGCCGGGGTTGTCTTGGGCAGTTGGTGTAGCTGGCTGAACCAGAGCGCTGCCGACGCCGTTGTCGTTATCGGAGCCGGGAAGATTGGCGGACGGATCGGCCGAGGACGGCTGCGGCAGGGTCCGGCCGTCTGCCCGGCCCAAATCGGCGGATGAGGTCGCGGCCGCGGATTGGGGGGCAGGCTGTGTGACGAAAGGATGGGCAGCCGGCGGCTTGGGACGGGGAGCTTCGTTGACCAGAATGGTGTCGTCGGAAGGGGGATGCGAGACGCCCTGATAGGGATCGGACCCATTTGCCTGTTGCGATCCGAATATCTGTTGCGTCCTCGCCAACGGCGCGCAAGCGACCCATGCGAAGAATGCGGCGGCAAGAATCGTCCGTTTCATCAGAGTCTCCTTCGTGATGCGGGGGGTCGTCAGCGAACCATTCTCGACCAGCTTTCTTCTGTGTTCCCAGCACTTTGCGGGAAAGCGAGTCTGCTGCCGAATCCAACCCTGGAGGAAGTGGAAAGTTGCGCGGCAAGCAAGACAACGGCGCTCGGCCCACTCATCCAACGTAAGGCTAACGCGCCGGGAAGCCAAGCGAAGCCGGAACCTTGCCGAGGGGTTCCGGGGTCGGCACGAATCAACAAAGGTACCTGTTTGCCGCCGCCAGGGGAGCAGAACCCCGGATGGAGTATTTTCGCGGGATGAAATCCGGAGCCAAGTTACTGCAATCATTCCGCGCGCAACACGCGGGTTTGCTAGAATCCGAACGGGAGTTCAGTGTTTCGATCGCTGTTTTTATGACGCTGGATGGTTCTTGAACGTTGGATGGAAGGGCTTCAGCCGTGGACGGGTTTCTTGAGACCATTCGTAGCACCAATGGAGAGACTCTGGCTGTGGACCGCCGTCTGAAACTGAATGATCGGCTAATGCACCGCATTGCGAGGACCGCTATGACTGAAATTGTTTCCATTCGTGCCCGCGAAGTACTCGATTCGCGCGGCAACCCCACTGTAGAAGCGGACGTCATCCTGGAAAGCGGCGCATTGGGCCGCGCCATCGTACCCTCTGGCGCATCGACCGGCGAGCATGAGGCTGTGGAACTGCGCGACGGAGACAAGAGCCATTACCAGGGCAAGGGCGTTCTTCAGGCTGTGGCCAACGTGGAAAGCGTGATTGCTCCCGAGTTGGAAGGCATGGACGCGGCGAACCAGCGCATGATCGACCGGACAATGATTGAATTGGACGGCACCGCCAACAAAGCCAAGCTGGGCGCCAACGCGATTCTGGCCGTCTCGATGGCCTGTACCCGCGCCGTGGCGCAGACGCTGGAGATCCCCCTTTACCGTTACCTGGGCGGCATCAACGCGTGCATTCTGCCGACGCCGATGATGAATATCCTGAACGGCGGCGCTCATGCCGACAACAACGTGGACTTCCAGGAATTCATGATCATGCCGGTGGGCGCGGAGCGGTTTTCGGATGCGCTGCGCTGGGGCGCGGAGACCTTTCATACCCTGAAGGGCGTGCTGAAGAAGAAGGGCTACAACACGGCGGTGGGCGACGAAGGCGGCTTTGCTCCCTCGTTGAAGTCCAACACCGAAGCAATCGAAGTGATTCTCGAAGCTATCGAGCTGGCCGGCTACAAGCCCGGCGAACAGATTGCCATTGCTCTGGACCCGGCCGCGAGCGAGTTCTATAACAAGGAAACCGGCAAGTACGTCTTCAAGAAGAGCGACAAGCGCGAGCTGTCGAGCGAGGAAATGGTGGGTTTCTGGGACAATTGGTGCCGCCAGTATCCGATCGTCTCGCTGGAAGACGGATTGGCCGAGGACGACTGGTCCGGATGGCGCCTCATGACCGACAAGATGGGCGGGCGCATTCAGCTGGTGGGCGACGATTTGTTCGTCACCAACACACGCCGTCTGCAGCGCGGCATCGAAGAGGGCGTGGCCAACTCGATTCTGATCAAGGTGAACCAGATCGGCACCGTGACGGAAACCCTGGAAGCCATCGAACTGGGCCGGCGCTACGGCTATACCGCCGTAATGAGCCACCGCTCGGGCGAAAGCGAAGACACCTTCATCGCCGACCTGGCGGTCGCCACCGGCGTGGGCCAGATCAAGACCGGCTCGATCAGCCGCACCGACCGCATCGCGAAGTACAACCAGCTGCTCCGGATCGAAGAGGAACTCGGCGCGGGGGCGACGTTCCTTGGGCTGGAAAGCTTGAACTACAACGACTAGCACCTGCGCGGTGCCACGAACTGCTTCACGCGGCCCGCGCCTAGAAAAAAGGCGCGGGAGTTGAATGCGAGGTCAAAACGGATAGGGAGAGGGCAACAGCTCTCTCCCTATCTGCGTTGGCACCTAACTTCAATGACTGCTCGCTACTTGCGGCTTGTGTGCTGTCGGCGAAGAACTCCCTGATAGAGAATCAGCGTTGTTGCCTCTCTCTGTTTGATTAAGAGCGTCTTGACATTGCCCGACAATCGGTAGACTCTTGAGGCAGGAGAATCTATGGCAACGCAGGCTTCCACCGTTGAACGGCGCACAGAAAAGCTTGATCTGCGCATCTCGCCCTCGGCGAAAGCCCGCTTGCAGGCTGCCGCGGCGGCATTACGTCAGCCGTTGAGCGAGTTCGTACTGGAAAGCGCTCTTGTCCAGGCCGAGATGGCGCTGGCTGACCGGAGCAGCTTCGCACTCGACGGCGAGCGCTGGACCGCTTTTCTGGAAGCGCTGGACGCACCTACCAGGCCCCTTCCGCGCTTGAAGGCGCTGCTGGAAGAGCCGGGATACTTCGATCCGCCTTTTGAGGCTGCTGAGCGCCCATAAGCCATGGAACGAAAGATCGAAAAGCTCAGGCGCGATCACCCCATCGCCAGTTTTGATTGTGGCAGCGCGCCGCTGAATGAGTGGCTGCGCCGCTTTGCGCTGAGCAATCAGGCTGCTCATGCTGCAGAAACCTACCTCGGACTGGAGGATGGCGTGGTGATCGGCTTTTACAGCCTGGCAGTGGGCCAGGTGAGTTTTGCCGAGGCTCCGGAGCGGCTGCGCAAAGGACTGGCGCGGCATCCGGTTCCCATCATGCTGTTGGCGCGGCTGGCGGCGGATCTCCGCTGGCAAACTCAAGGGGTTGGCCGGGCGCTGTTGCGCGACGCTTGCCTGAGAACCATGCAGGCTGCCGAGATCGCAGGAATTCGTGCGCTGGTTGTTCACGCCAAAGACTTGCGGGCGCGCGCGTTTTACGAGCGCTTCGATTTTCTCCCCTCTCTCACCGATCCGCTGCATCTGTTTCTTCTGGTGAAGGATCTCAAGCGAACAGCCGGTCAGTAGCGATCGCCCTTTTCCTGAAAAATTCCGAACCAGTCCATGGGAATTGCGCTGGTGGTCATGGTCACATCCGCTGGCCAATACAGCGGTTTATCCTAGATGAGAGACTTTCGAGCCGAATTGAGGAGCATTCCGTGTCCAAGCGTCCTGTCGTTCTGACCATCCTCGATGGATGGGGTTACCGTCCTGAAACCGCCAACAATGCCGTTGCACTGGCCAGGAAGCCTACCTATGACCTGCTGATGCGCGAGTATCCGAACACGCTGATCCAGGCCTCGGAGAAGTTCGTCGGCCTGCCCGCCGGGCAGATGGGCAACAGCGAAGTGGGTCACCTGAACATCGGCGCAGGACGCATTGTGCAGATGGACATCACGCGCATCGACGTGATGGTGGCCGAAGACACGCTGAAAGACGATCCCGCCATCAAGACCAGCTTTGCCTACGCCCGCGAGAAGGGCCGCGCCCTGCACTTGATTGGACTCGTGTCCGACGGCGGCGTGCACTCGCACCAGGAGCATCTCTATGCCCTGCTGCGGGCGGCGCGAGCCTCCGGCCTGAGCCGCGTGTTTGTGCATGTGTATCTGGATGGCCGCGACACGCCCCCGACCAGCGGCATCGACTACACCGCCAAGCTGGAACAGAAGATGCGCGAAATCGGCGTGGGCAAGATCGCGACGGTGAGTGGAAGATACTATGCGATGGACCGCGACAAGCGCTGGGAACGCCAGAAGAAAGCCTACGACGCCATGGTGCACGGCAAGGGCGAGGGCGGCGTCAACACCAGCGCAGTGGAGGCCATCCGCTCGAGTTACAACACGGGTGTCCAGGACGAGTTTGTGCTGCCGACGGTGATTGTGGACGAAAAGGGACAGCCAACGGCGACGATCCGCGACGAAGATGCGGTGCTGAACTTCAACTACCGCGCCGACCGCGCCCGCCAGGTAACCCGTGTGCTTTGCCGCGAGAGCGGATTGAACGCCGCCGGCGGCCGCGACCTGGATGGATGGGAGGCGCTGGACGAGACGATTCCGCGCTCGGATATCCCCAAGAATTTGCACTATACCTGCATGACGCAGTACGACGAAAAGTTCGAGCTGCCGATCGTCAGCCCTCCCGTGAAGATGGAGCACCTGCTGGGCAACCAGCTCGAGAGCGCCAACCTGCGCAATCTGCGCACGGCGGAGACGGAGAAGTTTGCGCACGTAACCTTCTTCTTCAACGGCGGACGGGAAAAGCCCTTCGGCGGCGAAGAGCGCATTCTGACGCCCTCGCCCAAGGTGGCCACCTACGACCTGATGCCCGAGATGAGCTCGGTGAAGGTGGGCGACTCGATTGAAAAGGCGATTCTGGACACCGCGTTTGACGTGGTGATCTCGAACTTCGCCAATCCGGATATGGTGGGACACACCGGCGTGCTTTCGGCGGCCATCCAGGCTGTGGAGGCCGTGGATCGCCAACTTGCCCGCCTCTATGAAGCGGTCAAGCAGCGCAACGCCATCTGGATCGTTACCGCCGACCACGGCAACTGCGAGACCATGGTCGATCCCATCACCGGCGAACCGCACACCGCGCACACCACCAACCCGGTGCCATTCATCTACGTGGCCGAAGAAGCAAAGAGCTTCCGCCTGCGCAACGACGGCTCGCTGCGCGATATTTCGCCGACGATTTTGAACATGCTCAACCTGGGCGAACTGCCCAAGGAGATGAGCGGACGGGACATGCGGATTCCGCTGGCGAAGTAATCGGCCGGCTCAAGATCGAGAGGCAAGACCGTCACGGTCTTGCCTCTCTTTTATCTGCGCTTTTCATCTACGCTTTTCAACGTTGCCGCTTCAACTTATCCAACGGAACAAACCTCTTCGCAGGACTCCCTGTACAGAGCGCGGCCGCGATCGAGAGCGCGCTCGTCGAGTTCGACCCATTTCTTGTGTTTCACCAGGCGACGCAGCGCGGCGTCGACGCTGACCCGCGGCAAAACTCCGGTGGCCTGCAAGAGCGAGCCGAGCATGACCATGTTGCCGGCGCGGGCGTCGCCGATTTCGTCGGCCACGTGGGTGAACTGGGCCGCGAGCACGCGCACGTCGGGACGCGCGCAGTCCTCGGGGATGCTGTCGCCGTTGTAGAAGATCCACCCGCCGGGCCGCACGCCGGCGATGAACTTGCGCAGGGACGGCTCATTCATGGCCACCAGCACATTGGGCTGCATCACCATGGGCGAGTCGATGGGCTGACGCGAGAGGCGCACATGGCAGTTGGAAGTGCCGGAGCGAATCTCCGGTCCGTAGGACGGCAGCCAGGAGACTTCCAGACCAGCGTCCAAACCTGCTTCCGCCAGCATCTCGCCCAGCAGCAGAACACCTTGCCCGCCGAAGCCGGCAACACGTACGCGCAGGTCGACTTCTACCGCTGAATCGCATGCGCCGGAATGGCCTTCGGGCAGGTCTTCATCGGCCACCCCAAGAATCCGCGGAATTTCCGCGAGCGCGGGACCGGGTTCGGGCAATGCACGCGGTGCGGCTTCCTTGGTCTTGTCGCAGAAGACACCCAGCGGGAAGGTCTTTTCCATCACTTCCGTGACCCAGTGCTGCGCGGCCACGGGGCTCAGCTTCCAGATCGTCGGGCAGGGAGAAAGCACTTCCACCAGCGAAAAGCCCAATCCCTTGACCTGGTTTTCGACCGCCTTTTTGACGGCGCGCTGCGCCTGGGCGATTTGTTTGTTGTCGCCGAGGCCGACCCGCGCGATAAAGACCGGAGCCTCGAGCGTGGCCAGCATTTCGCTGACATGCATCGGATAGCCTTCGTTGGCGACCGTACGCCCACCCGGCGTGGTGTTGCTCTTCATTCCGATCAGGGTGGTCGGGGCCACCTGTCCGCCGGTCATGCTGTAGATGGCGTTGTTGACGAAGATGACAGTGATGTTTTCGCCGCGATTGGCCGCATGCAGGATCTCGGCCGAACCGATGGCCGCCAGATCGCCATCGCCCTGATAGCTGACGACGACGCTCTCGGGACGGGTGCGCTTGGCGGCCGTGGCCACGGCGGGCGCGCGGCCATGAGCAGCCTGCATGCCACCTACATCGAAGTAGTGGTAGGTGAATACGCTGCAGCCGACGGGGCCGACGATGATGGTCCGATCCTGGATGCCCAACTCGTCGATGGCCCGGGCCAGCATCTTGTGGATGACGCCGTGCCCGCAGCCGGGGCAGAAGTGCGTCTGGTGCTGCAGTTCCGCCTTGCGTTCAAAGCGGGGAAAGAAGGATTTGGCGCGGCCGTGCGCAACGGTGTATTCGGAAATCAACTCGTCTTCGGTAATCAATGGATTAGACATGAGCCATCCGCTCCTCTTTTTCGGTCTGCGGCGTCTGTGCCAGCCTCTGCGCCAACTGCCGGACAAATTCAAGCACTTCGTCATGCGAGGGAATGTGACCGCCTACGCGGCCAAGAAACTCCACCGGGCGCGCGCCGTTGACGGCCAGGCGCACATCTTCGACCATCTGCCCCATGCTCATTTCGACGGAGACGAAAACGCGGGCGGTTTTGGCCAGGCGCTGGAAATTGCGCGTGGGGAACGGGTAGAGGGTGATGGGGCGCAGGACGCCGACCTTCATCCCCAGCTCGCGCGCCTCGGCGGTGACCGCTTTGAGGATGCGGCCGACCATGCCGTAGCCGGTGAGGACAATTTCGGCGTCCTCGGTGAGCAGTTCCTCGGCCCGCGTTTCCTGCTCTTCGGCCTGGCGGTACTTGGCGTAGAGCTTGTGGAGGTGGGCTTCCATGTCATCGCTCTCCAGATGCAGCGAAGTGGTCAGATTGCCGCGGGTCTCGGCAGTGCCGAGAACCGCCCACTCCGGCGGCGGGGGCTGGATGGCGTTCTGCGAGAACTCGACGGGCTCCATCATCTGTCCAACGAACCCATCGGCAAGCAGGACAACCGGATTTCGGTAGCGGTCGGCCAATTCGAAGGCCAGCGCGGTGAGGTCGGCCATCTCCTGCACCGAGTCGGGGGCCAGCACGAGAACGCGGTAGCTGCCGTGTCCGCCACCCTTGACCACCTGGAAGTAGTCGCTCTGCTCGGCCGAAATGGTGCCCAGGCCGGGTCCGCCGCGGGTGATGTCGGCGATGACGCAGGGCAGTTCGGCGCCAGCCAGGTAGCTCATGCCTTCCTGCATCAGGCTGATGCCGGGGCCGCTGGAGGCGGTCATGCAGCGGACGCCGGCCGAAGATGCTCCATAGAGCATGTTGATGGCCGCGATTTCACTTTCCGCCTGGAGAAAGACGCCTCCGGTGCGCGGCATATCCATCGCCGCGGTTTCGGCGATTTCGCTGGCCGGAGTGATGGGGTAGCCATAGAAGGCGCGGCATCCGGAGAGGATGGCGCTCTTAACGATGGCTTCGTTGCCCTTCATCAGTTGCTTGCGCATTCGATTGCTCCCTCAGCAGCCGTGTTCAAAACGCTTGCCTTGACTGGAATCCGGGCATGGTAGACGGTGATTGCGCCCGGTTCCGGACAGGCGATGAAGCATACGCCGCAGCCGCTGCAGCCCTTGCCCGCATATTCCGCTGTCTTGTATCCGTAATGATTCAACCGCTCGCTCATGCGGATGAGTTTGAGGGGGCAGGCTTCCATACACAGCCCGCAACCCTTGCACTCATCCGTATCGATCCGCAGCAAGCCTCTATCGCGCTTTTCCGCGTCAGTCATTTAAACGTCCTCTCCGGCGCGCCGCAGCCCAGGGGAAATTGGATCAAGCTTCGTTCACCCTGAAACTTGCAGGCACGGCAAGGACTTCCGCCCAGGACGGAAGCCCAAAACCCGATGAATGTTAGGCCCTGCCGCTGGGTGCCGCTGTGACGCGTGTCACCTTGCCAACAGGTCCGAAACCCGCCGGCGCGGCCGAAACAGACGGCCATTTCCGACGGGATCATCCACGCATAAACTATCGAATTTGGGTAGAAAGGACCGTACCGGGCATCACCGCAGATGGGGTGACGAGCAGTGGTAGAGGGATCGAATCTCGGGGTGCTGCTTGACGCAAGCCGTCCGAGGCTAGATGTGAACCAGGCCGCGCTGGAGGGCGGTGACCACAGCCTGAGTGCGGTCGCTGACGTTGAGGCGCAAGAGGATCACGCTGACATGGCACTTGACCGTGGACTCGGCGATGCCGAGTTCGCCAGCGATCTCTTTGTTGCTTTTGCCGTGGGCGATGAGGTGCAGCACTTCGCGCTCGCGGGCGCTGAGGTCGGAGTTCGGGGTGCGCGACGAAAGAGCCCGCGAGACCGGCGCGGGCAAGAAGCGCCCGCCGGCATGGACGCGGCGGAGTGCGCCCACCAGTGCGTCGTGGGGCATTCCCTTGATGATGTAGCTGCGCGCCCCCGCCTCGAGCGCCTGGTGGATATCCTCGTCGCCTTCGTAGGTGGTGAGGACGACGAACTTGGCATCCCTGTGGCGCGAAATGAGCGTTCGAATGGCTTCGACGCCGCTCATGCCGGGCAGACGCAGGTCCATGAGAGTGATGTCGGGAAGGTGCCTTTCGAAAAGCTCAATCGCTTCCTCACCGCTGCCGGCCTGGGCGACCGCGGTCATGTCCGGCGTAGCTTCAATGATCGCAGTGATGCCGAAGCGCATGATGGGATGATCGTCGACCACGAGAACCCGGATCTTGCTGGCTTCCTTCACGCCCGATTCCTTCACGCCCGAACTCTTCATTTGC
This sequence comes from uncultured Occallatibacter sp., assembly GCA_964595345.1. Lineage (GTDB taxonomy): Bacteria > Acidobacteriota > Terriglobia > Terriglobales > Acidobacteriaceae > Telmatobacter. The sequence goes on along the minus strand of CAZQPY010000058.1, from coordinate 18,200 downwards.
ATCTGCTCGTCCACGGCTTGTCTCCAGATTACTCCCGGCAGGTTGTGCCGCATTTACCAGGGGCGCGCCGCAGGCGTGAGCACCAACTGATATTCGGGAATGAGGCGCATGCTGTCGACGCCGACGCTTTGTCCATGCGACGGAAAGTCGAGCGGCTTGGGAGTCTCGAAGTAAACCGGTGCATCCCGGCGCAGCGGCAGCACGCTCAAATCAAAGTTGGTTGCGCCCTGCGGATCGAGAAAGCGGCGCAATCCAATGCACCACGGCCGGCCGTTGAAAAAGTTGTCGGTCAATAACTGGCTCCCTCGATACAGCCGGGCCACGTCACCGACATACTTGGTCTCCAGATACAACTCACTGAGACCATCGGCCGCTCCGGGCTGGAGTTGAATGGACCATTTGGCCGCCTGCGCGAGATCGCCTTCCGAGGGAGCCATCGCAACGCCGTTCGAGCGCCACGCGGGCGGCGGACCGAGTTTGACCGGCGGAGCCACGCCCGCAATCCGCGTCTGGGTTCCTTTGAATTTCGGCTGCGAGGCAGGCGCCTGAGCCGCATAGCGGGCAACACCAGGGCCTGCGGATTGAACGGTCAGCGGAAGGGTCGATGCGAGAGGAGCCGCTAGCGGCGGCGTGATGCTGAAGTTGAACCGCGGATTGCCGATGGAGCGCAACCAGATATTTTGCCGCGCCGAAGCGGGATCGGCGAAAAAGTCCTGCGCGGTGACCAGCAGATGGTCGGCGCCCTGGATGCGCACCTTCCATGCATTCTCGGCTTCCTCGGTCGAGAGCACGACGAGGCGAACTTTTCTTCCATCCAGTGCAACAAGATCGAGAGAAGAATCGATGCCGGGTTGGACGCCGGAAACATAGGTTGTGTCGGCTTCGCGCGAAACCTGGCCGCTGGAAGTCCGCAGACTGCGCACGCTGTCCGAATCCAGCGCAAACTCAACCGGGATGCCCTTCATCGCCTCGAAGTAAATGACTGGAACAGACTCGTTTTGGCCGCCTGCATCGAGGCGCGTGAAAACTTGCGCGGTGCTATAGCGAATGGTGACTCCGCCAACGCGCAGATTCAACGGCCAGATGAAATATGCGCCGGAGGGAATTGCAATCGGCTGCCGCGGCACTTGCAATGTACCCTGCGGCAAACGAATCTGGAATTGTGCTGCCGGCCACGCTGGCATTGCGTATCCGCGCACATAGTTATTGAGAAAGATGAATCCGGAATCGCCTTTGGAACGCACCGCCGCGCGCGGCACTGTTAGATCCGCCGTGCTCTTCGGCAACGCGCTAGGAGCATGCACCATCATCGGCGCTAGATCCGCGCCAAAGTCGTTGAGAAAGTACTGAAAGACTTTCATCCTTCGGAACGATAAGCGCTCATCGCCGAACTCACCCAGCGGCGCCTGGAAGTCGTAGGACTTGATGGGAAGATCGTTGGGATAGCCGGTAGCCTGCGACTCCTGCAGCGTGGTCAGCTTGCCGTCGGGATTTTCGCCGCCCTGGAACATATAAGTTCCATAAAGATTCACGCCGGAGCCGAGCATCACCGGGAACATCGCGGCAATGTCGTCGGGGTGAATGACGGGCCGCCGATGATAGGTATCTTCGATTCCGCCGCCAATCTCTGCCGTGAAATAGGGCAGCGCGTCGAAAGGAACAGCTTGCGGATCGCCTGCGCCCGCATTGCCCATCGCACCCATGTTGGCCGACACTCGGCTTTCGAAGCGAAATGCGTAGACCTCGGGGGGTGGTAGTTTGTTGAGCGAGTTATCCCACGGCGCATCGGGATATCCGCCACCGTAAACAGGAATGACGGCGCGCGCAGGAATCACGGCATTGTCCCATCCGGTGACGAAATAGAGCGGAACATCGAGGCCACTGGCGACAGCCATCTGCTTCAACTTAAGGATGTGCTCCTCGCCAGCTCCGGGGCCGCGCGCGGAGTACTCGTTTTCAAGCTGGATTGCGACCACCGGCCCGCCGTTTTTCCACATCAGGCCATCGAGTTGCCGGCCGATCTCCGCGTACCAGTCCCGCACTGCTGCGAGATAGACCGGATCGTTGCTGCGCGTCGGTCCCTGCTGAACGACCCAATCGGGCAATCCTCCATTGCGCACCTCGGCATGAGCCCAAGGCCCGATGCGCGGCTCCAGATACATTCCGTGCCTGGCGCAGAGCTGGGCAAAGGCGCGCAGATCGCGCTGGCCGGTCCAGTCAAACTTGCCCTTGATCTCCTCATGGTGAATCCAGATGACGTAGGTTGCGACAATGTCGACGCCCGCGGCTTTCATCTTGAGCAGTTCTTCTTCCCACTTGTCGTGCGGATAGCGCGTGAAATGGAACTCGCCCATCACCGGCAGCCAGGGCTTCCCGTCGCGCATCAGATAACGGCTATTGACGGCGAGGACACTCCCGGCGGGTGTTTTTGCGAAACCATCGTCGTAGGCCGCTGGTCCCGGCTCGATAAACGGCTGGCTGGCGTCCACCTGGATTCGGGTGATTTCCTGTGCAGATGCGCAAAGTGCAGCCAGGGAGGCAAACAAGAAGAGGACGCCCGCGAAGCCCGATGATTTCGCCGCAGGCGAGAATTTCAGAGGCTGCGGCGCTGGAATCCCGAATCGAATCAAAGAAAACATTAAGAATGGCTCCGTGCAAGCTACTTCTTTCTCATGAACGGGTTGGTTGGCACGCCCCTGAGCAACACCACTCTATTCCCTTCCCCGCGGGCTTCAATCCGCCGAAAGTCGGACCACGGCGAGTTTTTCGCGATTCAGACTTTGGTTGATCGTTCACGGTATACTAAGCGCCGCCATGCGAAGAGCCTGTTCGATTGTCCTCTGGATGCTGACGGCCGTGGTATGTACGGCATTGAGGGCCGACACCCCCGATGGGTATACACGTCACTTGTGGCAGGCACCGGACGGATTGCCTGAACAAACGGTGCAGGCCTTTGCGCAGACCCCGGACGGTTACCTGTGGATCGGCACGACCGGGGGGCTGCTCGAGTTCGACGGCGCGCATTTTACGCTCTTCGACCGCCAGAACACACCCGCGCTGCGGGAGAGCAGCGTGTTTTGCCTGATGGTTGCGCGGGACGGCGCCTTGTGGATTGGGACCGAAGGCGGCGGGCTGGTGCGCTACCAGCATGGGAAATTCAGCTCGTGGACAACGCAAGACGGCCTGAGCAACGACTTTGTGCGGACACTGGCGCAGGATGCGCAGGGCACCATTTGGGTGGGCACAGACAACGGCCTGCTGCACGTTGAAGGAAACACTCCCGCGACAGAGCACCTGGTGCGCGACGACAATACCGCTGCTATTTCCGCCCTGGCAGTACATGCGATCTATCCCGACCGGGAAGGCAATCTGTGGGTAGGCGGATCGAGGCTGTTACGCCTGAGCGGCAAGACCGCCAGCGAATTTGTGCTGCGCGGCGAAGCCAGCCAGAACCGCGTCAAATCCATCGTTCAGACGCACGATGGAGTCATCTGGGTGGGCACTGTTTCGGGGTTGAACCGGATGCTGCCCGGTCAGTCCGCGTTTGAAAGAGTTGCGGGTGTTTCCGGGACGGTGCGCATTTTGCGCCAGACCTCCGATGGCGTGCTATGGATCGGCACGATTGGACAAGGAGCGTTCGAATACAGCGCCGGAAAGCTGATGCAGATCAACGCTCCCACCATGCTGCCCAGTAATACCGTGCTGAACTTCTTTGAGGATGACGAGAAGAATTTATGGATCGGAACGCAAACCGGAATGATGCGCCTGACGCGGACGCCGGTGAGCATTGTTCCGCTGCCGAAGGCCAACGATTCGGACTTCGGCACCATCTATCAGGATCGAGATGGAGGGTTCTGGATCGGGTCGACACTCCTCTTTCACATGACCGGCGGTACAGTAACACCGCAAACGCTGCCGGGATTGAGCGGCATCCATGTGCGCAACGTGCTGCGCGATCGCAGCGGAGTGCTTTGGGCAGGGACCGATGGCGGAGGGGTCTTCCGGCTGGCGACGGATCGCGTTACGCGCTTCACCACGCAGGATGGCCTATCGAACAACTTTGTGCGCGTGATGACCCAGGACCGCGACGGCAGCATGTGGGTGGCGACGGACGAGGGCATCAACCACATTGTGGCCGACGGCATGAAGTTCCGCATTGTCAGCTACCAGATGCGCAATGGTCTGGCTTACTTCAGCACTCGCTCGCTACTGGAAGACCGCAAGGGCGATCTTTGGATTGGGACCGACCGCGGGCTGAGCCACATGCACAACGGCGACTTCGTCGGCGACGCGGCCACTTCGGAACTTGCGCAAATGAAGGTGTGGGCGATTCACGAAGACTCGGACGGCGGCTTGTGGTTTGGCACACGCAATAATGGACTCTTCAGGTTTCGCGACGGCGGAATCGCGCATTACTCGGCCGAGGACGGGCTGGCCGGCAACGCGATCTACCAGATTGTAGAGGACGCGGCAGGGCACTTCTGGATGAGCGGCCCAAATGGAATTTCGCTGGCCAACCGGCACGAATTGGATGCGCAGGCGGACGCGACCTTGCGCCATTTCGCGCTGACTTTTTATTCCATCTCGGAGATGGGCAGCAACACAGAGATTTATGGGGGCACGCAACCATCCGGCTGCATCACAGCGGCGGGAGATGTGTGGTTCCCCAGCAACCGCGGGCCGATCCACATTCTGCCCTTGCAGAAGTCGCTGCTGCCTCCGCCTCCGCTGCGCATTCAGGACATCCTGACCGACGGAAGGCTGGCATCGATCACCGATCCAATCGTTTTGCAGCCAGGCGCCAGCCGGCTCGAGTTTGCCTTCACGCCTATTCGGCTTAGCTCGCAGAAGGGGCTGCGTTTTCACTATCAGCTTGAGGGCTTCGACCACGACTGGTCGTCAACCACATCGGCACGCACTGCCGACTACACCAATCTGCCTCCGGGACGGTACCGATTCCGGGTTCAGACGTTCGACGTCGGCAACCCGGGCGCGGCCACGGAAGCATCCATCGAGGTTGTGCAATTGCCGCATTTCTACCGGACCTGGTGGTTCATTACGTCGAGCGTCTTGTTCGCCGGACTGGTGATTTTTGCCGCATACCAATTCAGGGTTCGCCAGGTGCGATCGAGATTCGAAGCGGTGCTGGAGGAGCGCAGCCGTCTGGCGCGCGAAATGCACGACACAGTCATCCAGGGCTGCACCGGCGTCTCGGCGCTGATCGAAGCGCTTTCCATGGAGAACACGGGCAAGGACGACAGCACGGGGCTGTTGGACTTTGCGCGTCTGCAACTGCGCGCCACCATCAACGAAGCGCGCGAGGCGATCTGGAACCTGCGTCAATCCGACGACGACACCGGCAGCATTGGAGAGCGGATCGAGAAGATGACCGTGCAGGTCTCGACGGAATTCAATATCCCGGTTTCCTTTGCCTTGACTGGAACGCCCTTCGGGCTGAGTCACCCCATCGCGCACGACCTTTTGATGGTGGCGCGCGAAGCTGTATTCAATGCGGTTCTGCATGGCGCGCCTGCGCATGTGAATGTCGCTCTCGAATACACGCACAGCGATTTGACGCTAGCTGTCGCCGACGATGGCTGCGGATTCGATAGCGAGTTGATGGAGCGCCAACGCGGGCACCATTTTGGACTGCGCGGAATGCGCGAGAGGGTGGCGCGGTGCGGCGGAGTATTCAACCTTGCAACAGTTGTAGGACAAGGTGTTCGCGTCGATGTGCGCCTACCCCGCAATCGCTAATGCCAGTCCGCTATACTCACTTGGTGGAGGAACACAACCCCGTGCACGACTCTCTCCGGCGCAAGATGGTGCGGCCAGCCATTGGCTATGCGATTGTTTTTGTGTTGACCGCCATGCAACTTACGGCACAGTCGAAACCACCTGCAGGTAACCCACTGGTGGGCGACACACCAGCGACCGCAGGGCCGCTTGCAACCGATCTTTCGGCCGCGCTGCAGCGCAAGGACGTGCGCCGCGCGATTCAAAAGGTTGCCGACTGGCAATTGGCGAAAGCCTCGCAGGGATTCGACCGGGACTGGACCTTCGCCGCGCTCTACGCGGGCTTCATGGCGGTTCCCGATGTTGCCGGAGGGAAGAAATACCGCGACGCGATGCTGCAGATGGCGACGAGCTTTCATGCGCAGCCCGGATCGCGCATTGCGCACGCGGACGATGCGGCCATCGGACAGACTTATCTCGAACTCTACCAACTTACGCATGACCCGGCACTGCTTGCGCCGATCCGGGAACGTATGGACGCGGTGATGCGCATTCCCGACGATCCTGCGAAGCCGCTGTGGTGGTGGTGCGATGCGCTGTTCATGGCGCCGCCGGTACTGGCGAAGTTGAGCAGAGCGACTGGCGACGCGGCATATCTGGACTTCATGGACCACGAATGGTGGATCACTTCAAGCTTGCTGTATAGCGAGAGAGATCATTTATTCTTTCGCGACAAGTCATTTCTGAACGCTCACGAATCGAATGGAAACAGTGTCTTCTGGTCGCGCGGTAACGGCTGGGTGTTTGCGGGGCTGGCGCGCGTGCTGGCTGAGATGCCGCAGGACTATCCAACCCGCCCGCGCTATGTTGCGCTGTTTCGGCAAATGGCGGTGGAGATCGCTTCGTTGCAGATGGAGGACGGACTTTGGCGCGCCGGCCTGCTGGATGAGCCGGCTTATCGTTATCCCGAGGTTTCCGGATCATCTTTCTTCACGTACGGATTCGCATACGGAATCAATGCCGGGCTGCTAGACCGCAAGAAGTACAGACCGGCCGTGCAACGGGCGTGGAAGGGGCTGCTGACGCACGTATTCGCGGATGGACGGTTGGGCAGCATTCAGCCCATCGGCGCTGCGCCGGGCGATTTCACGCCAACTTCCAGCTACGTCTATGGAACCGGAGCGTTTCTGCTTGCGGGTTCCGAAGTCTATCGCATGGCGCGCTGAGTTACTGTCAGCGCGCTGCAATCGAATGCTTGAAGCGATCTATAAGTTCATTTGCCTTCCTGCCTTGCATTGCCTTGTAACACCCCATACGAGGCCAGCACCTTGCCGCTTGCGCGATCCAGCAGCACAACGGCTCCACGTTGCGCGGGCAAGAGGAAGTGCAGTTCTGCGCCGGTAACTCCGTCCTTGATGTCAACTTCCTGATCGTCCATGGATTCCGACGAAAAGCTGTAGAGCACAGCACTCTTCAGCACGGTTGGAAAGGCAAGGACTCCGGGCGAAAGAGGATGAACTTGAGTGTAGGCCGGAGCCACGCCCGCCACTTCCAGCGCGTATTCATACAACGCTGCCGCAGGCTCGTAGTTCTCCGCGAACTCCACCGGGTCCGATGCCCAGAGGATCTTTCCCTTGCCATGCGCAATTTGTTGCACACCCGCACCATCCTTGAAACGGAATAACTCCAGCGGCGACTGTTGAACCACCGCGGGATAACTGACATCCATGGGCTGAGGCCGGCCGGGAAGACGCATTGCAGACTGACGTAGCGCGAGCGGCATCAACGTAGCCTGCAGATTGAGCGGAGATGTTCTGTCGACGAAATGCCAGTGCTCGTCGCGCGCCACGGGTCCTGAAATCAGCAGGCACCCACCGCGCGACACGTAGTCCAGCAACTGTTGCCAGGCGCTCTCTGCGAGGGCTTGCGCGGCGGGCAGGATCACCAGCTTCGGCATCCCGAGTTCGCCGAGGCGGTTCTCCGGCAACATGCGTGCCGGCGTGTGATCGAAATAGGCAAGAGCCCGCAGAGCTTTCTTCTGCGCGCCGTAGGCCAGCCCGCCCAGGTCGGAATAGATGAAGGACTGCGAATTTGCGAGCGTCACCTGCGGCGCTTCGATTTCCGTAAAGCTGGCCGGGCTCTGCGCGGCAAATCGTGCGAAACCAGCCAGCACTTCGGCCTCAGGCTTCTCAGTGCCATCCGGGCGAACCGCGCCGATGGGAATCTCGTTGTCGTTGGCCATGCGCGCATTCACATTCCACACCCACTCCAGTCCGCCCGCGCCTTGAGCAAACGAGAGCGCAAGTTTACGTTCCAGTTGCCAACCTTCTTCTTCCGCCGTGAGGCGCAAGCGATCGTCCTGGGTCATGCGGCGCTGCTCGCCCATCTCCTGAATCAGCATGGGCTTTCCAGGGAACTTGGCGGCCAGCGACGCCCAGAGAATTGCGTCGTAGTCCCACCACGTGTGGTCCGATGTGAAATCGAGTTGCGACGAATAGAATGCGGGCGACACACGTCCTGCAATGCCGCCTTCATCCTGGCCGATGGTGATGAGCTGACTTGACCCAGTTGCGCGAATCGTCTGGCGCTGTCGCGCCGCCCAATCCAAGAATGTTTTTTGCGTGAAGAGCGTGTAGTCAAACACCTTGAGCGAGTTGTATCCGCTGCGCGCCGCATCCGATTCAAATGCGCCCGCCTCGGGCATGGCCAGCGGATCTTGCGCGACTACCGTCGGAGGCACAGCCGGCGGCTTCGATTGCAACGCACGCCCCACGCCCAGCGATGGCTCCTCCCATGCGGCAAGCAATGCTGCCCGATCGGGATACTTCTGCTTGAGCCACTCGCGCCACGCGGCTTGCTCGTATGCATCGCCAATGGGAAGCGTTCGCCAAAAATTCTTGTTTGCGCTGGGCTCGTTGATCAGGTCCCAAGCGAGAAAAGGAACATCATGGAATCGCCCAACGATGGAATGCACATAGCGATCCTGCGCGGCGAGGGCGGCCGGATCGAGATAGGCATTATCTCCGCCGAGGCTGTCGGGCAGAAAAGCAAACAGGTTGAACTGCACGGGCAGATTGTTGCGGCGCGCCGTCATCAGAAATGCTTCGATGGAGCGCAGCGCATCCTCAGTGAATGTCCCATCTGGCCGGGTCAGCAGCGACCATCCCGACCAGATGCCGCTGCGGATCATGTTCAATCCGGCGGCGTGAATCTGCGCCATATCCCGATCCCATGTGGCCACGTTCGGCTCGGCCAGATAAAGCCTACCGACATCGCTGGCCATATAGGTCGTACCCACGACGGGAAGCGGTTTTCCGGCAAGTAGAAAGTAGTCGCTGCCCACGGTGAGCTTAGGGCCGGACTTCAGATACTCCCAGTCGCGCATCCAGAACCCGGTGCGATCCGTCCACAATGCAGCGCCGCCGCGCATCAGCGTTGCCTCGACCGAATGCAGGCCGGTACCCTCAGCGGCTTCGGGCGGAAGAACGATGGACTGCACGGCATCCGCCGCTGCCGTGAGGTTCTTCGCGGTCTTTCCATCTTCGCTTCGCACTGTGATTTCCAAGGTGTCGTTCGGCTGAAGGTCCGCCCTGTTGGCAGGCTCGAAGCGGAATTCCAGAGCTTCTCCCGGCGCAAAGAGCGGCAACCGGGGCCGGAAGGTGAAACGGTCACCTCTGCGCAGCGCGAGCGCCTGCAAGCCAGCCAACAGTTGGGGATTGTCAAGCGCGTGCTCCTCCGGCTCGCAAGCGACAAGGAGCCACCGCCCGCCGACAAAACGGTGCATCGCATGATCGAGCAGGATGGCCGGCGCGGCCTTTCTGTGGCCGTCTCGCGCGCCCCAGGCCAGCGTGGTGATCGAAGCATCTTCCGACCCCGCCGGACCAAGCTCTGCAGGCAAAAGCGGCACCGCCGACAATCGAATCACCGGACCGAAGGCCCGCTTCCACCCGAATGCGGGCAGCGCCGGAGAAACATCCTGATTCGCCTCAAAACTCAACTGCGCGGACCCAGCCGTTTGTTGATAGTCGGCGATGTAGAGTTCGAGCGATGCGGCAACGCTCTCGTCCCGCAACTGCCAGCCCGCGGACGAATGGTAGGCCGCGCGCGTGAACGGTTTGCCGCCCAACACAATCAGGTTCCCACCCCGCTCCAAGTAGCGCAGAATTGCCGGCCACGCGGCCTCGGGATAGGCGGATCCGTAGGGCAGAACGAGCAGCGCAGCCGAAGGATCCGCAAGCGCTGGGCTCAACTGCGCGGCAGCTACAAACTCCGCGTTCGAAAAGCCCTGGCGCAAGGCGGAGTCGGAAACCGGAACAGAGTCCGCAGCCGGAAAGCCATTCTCCCGAAGAATGACCGTGTGCGGCCCAGGCGAACCCTGCCCCGCGGCGATTCCCAATGCCATGAACAGGAAGACAACTAGCCTGCGAGCCGAATGCAGCATGATCACCCCCAGAAAACTGCCGTACAGGCCCGGTCTGCGGCCGTCCTGACGGACTCCTCATTCTAATGCCCTGCCGCAGTCTCATTTCAGGCCGGTTCCGATTCCTCTTGACACACAGGCCCCGGGGACATATATTTGTGACCAGTAGTCATTTTTGTATTTCTGGTCGTTTATGGTTAATGGTCACACGAAACCGGTAGGTGGCGCGAACGCCAATCCTGGACCGAAGCCAGTCGCGCCGGGACGCCGGCAGCGTCGGGCGGAAGAGACCCGCCTGCGGCTGTTCCGCAGTGCGATTCAACTCTTCGCCGAGCGCGGCTTCCCAAACGTCACCATCGGCGATATCACCGAAGCCGCGGATGTGGGCAAAGGAACGTTTTTCAATTACTTCGAAAGCAAGGATCACGTTCTTGGAGTGATGGCGGACATTCAGCATTCAAAGATCAAGGAATGCGTTCGCATGGCTGGCGATGGCACTCAGACGATTCAGTCTGTTCTGCATCTGCTGGCTCTGCGCCTGGTTGAAGAACCGGGGCGCAGCCGTGAGTTGGCGCGCGCCGTGGTCAGTTCGTTTCTGGCCAGCGATGTGGTGCGCGAGATCATCGAAGGTCAACTGGCGGAAGGGCGCAGGATGATTGCGCAACTGGTGGCGCAGGGCCAGAAAGCCGGAAGAAATGGCGAGGCCGCGGAGATCGATCCTCGCCTGAAGAAGAAGTCCGTGGCCATACAGTTTCAGCAGGCGGTGATGGGCACGATTCTGCTCTGGTCGTTGTATGGCGAGCCGCCCCTTGCGCAATGGATCGAAGAGAGCTTTCAACATTTCTGGCGAGCGATCGCCGCAAATCGGCAGGAGCAGAAGTCATGAAACCGAGTCCTCGCCAACAACTTCATTCCGCACTCATCTTGCTGCTGGGTTCTCTGTGCGCGGCTTGTGCGGCACAGGCGCCTCAGCGCCTCACGTTGCATGAGGCGATTCAAAAAGCGCTGGCGGCAAACCTGAATGGGCGACTCGCCAGCGCGCGCATCGACGAAGCGGAAGGCACGCATCTTCGGCGCTTATCGGCCGCGATGCTGCCGCAGGTAAGCGCACAAACTTACGCCAATGTGCAAAACCGCGACTTGCGCGCGTTCGGAATTTCGCTGCCTGGAATGCCCGAGGTGGTTGGTCCGTTTTCCAATTACGATTTCCGCATCTACGCGCAGCAGAATCTCTACGATCCCATCGGCCGTCATACCCTCAAGTCGAGCGAGCGCGCAGTGGACGCGGACAAGCTGGATTACCGCGACGCGCGCGACATGATCGTTCGTTTGACCGCGGCTCTGTACCTGAATGCGGAGTCTGCCAGCGCGCGCAGCAATGCCGCATCTTCGCGGGTGAACGACTCGAATGCACTCTACAAACTGGCAAAGGACAAACACGATGCGGGCACAGCGACCGGCGTGGATGTGCTGCGCGCCCAGGTGCAACTGGCCAACGACAAACAGGCGCTGTTGATTGCGCAGAACCTGTACAAGCAGAGCCTGCTGGCTCTTCAACGGGCGATGGGCAGCACTCCGGGCGAGCCTCTGGAACTGGCCGAGTCTCTGCATTTCGCCGCGCTCAAGCCCGACGAGGTCGACAGCCTCATTCAGTCGGCGCTCGCCGCGCGCGCCGATTATCTATCGCTCTCCACCCAGCGCCAGGGCCTCATCGAGGAGCAGCTAGCCAACAAGGCGCGCTCGTTGCCGAAGGTCAGCCTAAATGGCAATTACGGTGCGATCGGGCGCAGTATTGGCGGCGTGCAGGGAACCGGCCTGATTCAAGGGCAGATCGATTTCACGCTCTACAATCGCGATCGCGCAGGCGAAGCGCAGGAGATCGCGAGCCGCATGCGCAGTGTTGACGAACAAATTGCGGATCTGCGCCGCGGAATTGCCGAAGACGTGCGCGAGGCTCTGCTCAATCTGGATTCGGCCGCGGAGCAAGTTGCTGTCGCCACAGAGGGCGAACAACTTGCGCAGCGCGAGTTGGAATTATCGCAGGACCGTTTCAAAGAAGGCACCGCGAATAATGTGGAAGTCGTAACCGCACAGGATGAGCTGGCACGCGCCGAGGAGAATTTCATCCTCGCGGTCTCCAGCCACGTGGACGCGAAGTTCGCCCTGGCCCGGTCACTGGGCGACACGGAAATGAACATGGCCCGCTTTGAAGAGAACCAGTAGTTGAAGCGAATCGGCAGTTGAGGAAAATGCAATGAAGCGAGTTATTCCAGTATTGATTTTGCTGGCTGCAATCGCGGCTGCGGCCACTTACTATTATCGGCACCGCATGCAGCAGCCCGCGGCAGCCAACGAGTTGACGCTCTCCGGCAACATCGAAGCTCACGAAAGCCTGGTGAGTTTCAAGATTCCCGGACGCATCGTCGAGCTTCCCGTCGAAGAGGGTCAGCAAGTGGCGCAGGGCGCGGTGCTGGCGCGCCTTGACGACGCCGACTATCGGCAGAAGGTTCGCATCGATGAAGCCAGCATTCAGGTTCGCCAGTCCAGCCTGGATCTGACTCTCGCCGGAACCCGCGTGCAGGAATTGAAAGCGACACAGCAAAACATGCTGGATGCGCAGGCCGATCTGGAACAAAAAACATTGGACGCCGCGCGCATGAAGAGCCTCTATGCAAAGGATGAGGTATCGGCGCAGGATCGCGATTTGGCAACGACTGCGCTGAAGCGCTCCGAGGCCGTGTATCGCGCTGCGCAGCAACGGTACAACGAGGCCGTCGAAGGCAGCCGCAAGGAAGACGTCGAGCTGGCCCGCGCCAATCTCGGCCAGGCGAACGCCACGCTTGGACTCTCGCGGGTGAACCTCGATTACACTGTGCTGCACGCGCCTTCGGCGGGCGTGATTACTGTGCGCGAAGCGGAGTTGGGAGAAGTGGCAGCACCGGGAACCCCGGTGGTGACTCTCGCGGATCTCGACCACATCTGGCTGCGGGCCTACGTTGCAGAGACCGACCTGGGGCGCATTCACTGGGGACAGGAAGCTAGCGTGACAACCGACACTTATCCTGGCAAGCGCTACCATGGGCGCATTTCGTTCATTTCATCCGAGGCCGAGTTCACGCCCAAGAGCGTGCAGACCACCAAAGAAAGAGTGACGCTGGTGTATCGCATCAAGATCGACATCGACAATACAAGCCACGAACTCAAGCCCGGGATGCCTGCCGATGCGCATGTAAGTTTGACCCCGCAGGCGCAAATTGCACAACCGGCCACAGCGCCTGCGAAACAATGACAGAAACGCTTCAATCCGTCATTGTTTCGGACAGGCTCACCAAGCGCTTTCCCGGCGTGTGTGCTGTCGATGCACTGAGCTTCGAGGTGCGTCCGGGCGAGATCTTTGGCCTGGTCGGTCCCGACGGCGCGGGCAAGACGACGACGCTGCGCATGCTGGCCGGCATCATGGCCCCGGATGCGGGCAACGCATTCATCGCGGGCATCGATGTGGGCCGCGACCCCGAGCGCGCCAAACACGAGCTGAGTTATATGCCGCAGCGCTTCGGATTGTATGAAGATCTGACCGTCGATGAGAACATCCGCTTCTATGCGGATCTGTTCGGCGTCAAGCGCGCGAGGCGCGAGGCGCGCGCCACCGAGCTGTTGCAGGCCGCGGGAATGAGCGAGTTCCGGCAACGGCTGGCGGGAAAGCTCTCGGGCGGCATGAAGCAGAAGCTCGGCTTGGTGTGCGCATTGATCCACCACCCCAAGGTGATCCTGCTCGATGAGCCCACGACCGGCGTGGACCCGGTTTCGCGGCGCGACTTCTGGAAGATCCTCTATGCTTTGATTGCGGAAGGCGTTGCAATTCTCACGTCGACGGCATACTTGGACGAAGCTGAGCGCTGCCATCGAGTGGCGCTGCTCCACCAGGGCCAGTTGCTCTTCTGCGACACGCCGGCCAATCTCAAGACGCGCATGCGCAAGAGTGTCCTTTCCATTCCATCTATCGATTCACGAGCGGTGCGCAGTTTGCTGGTGAACGCCGATGGTCTGTCGAGCCTGGTGCTTACCGGCGACGGACTACACGTTGTGGTGGACGATGCCTCGTGCAGGATTCCGGAATTCGCAGCGGCCCTCACGGCTGCACAAATTCCCTTCGGCGTAATACGCCAGGTCGCGCCGACCATCGAAGATCTGTTTGTAGACGCAGTCAGCGGAGGAGCGGAAAATGGCTGAGCCCAATCACACCGGGAACTCCGTGAGCATCGACAATCTGGTCAAGCGATTTGGTGCATTCACCGCCGTGGATCACATCAGCCTCGATGTGCGCAAGGGCGAAGTGTTTGGCTTTCTCGGCCCGAATGGGGCAGGCAAATCCACTACCATTCGCATGCTGTGCGGCCTGCTGACGCCCACCTCGGGCCACGCGCAGGTTGCAGGGTTCGACGTGGCGCGCGATCCCGAGTCTGTTCGCCAGAACATCGGCTACATGTCGCAGAAGTTCTCGCTTTATAACGACCTCAAGGTGATTGAGAACCTGCGGCTCTTTGCCGGCCTCTACAGCGTTCCCGCGAACAAGCTGCAAGAGCGCATCGACTGGGCGCTGGAGATGGCGAATCTGACTGGCAAGCAGCAGCTGATTACGGGCACGTTGCCCGGCGGATGGAAGCAGCGTTTGGCGCTGGGCTGCGCCGTGCTGCACAGACCGCCGATCATTTTTCTCGATGAGCCGACCTCGGGCGTCGATCCCATCTCGCGCCGTCAATTCTGGGATTTGATTCATACGATGGCCGCGGATGGCGTGACCGTTTTCGTCACCACGCATTACATGGAAGAGGCTGAATATTGCAACCGGCTTGCGCTGATCTTTCGCGGCAAGATCGTTGCCTTAGGTACACCCAGCGAGCTGAAGCAAAACTGCATGAAGGGCGAGTTGCTGCTGGTGGAGTGCGATCCACTCGGCACCGCGGTTGAAGCGCTGCAGTCGTTCGCCGGAGTTATGGACGCCGCGGTATTTGGGAATGCGCTTCACCTGGTGGTGAAAGACGCGGAGGGCGCTATCCCGCAACTGCAGCACTTTCTCGCAGGCAACGGGATTGTAGTGAGCCGTATGGAGAAGATCAGTCCCACGCTTGAAGATGTTTTCGTTTCCTTGACCACGGCGCAGGACGCCGGGAAGGAGCGGGTGGCATGAACTTCAGTTGGATGCGCATGGGTGTGATGGCGCGTAAAGAGGTGGTGCAGATTCTTCGCGACCAGCGCAGCTTGGCGATCGTGATTTTGATGCCGGCGATCTTGGTGCTGCTGTTCGGATATGGCGTCAACCTGGATCAAAAGGAATTGCCCATTTTCGTCTGCGACCAGGATGGAAGCCAGCAAAGCCAGGATCTGTTGAAGCGGTTTCAGGCCAGCGAGTATTTCCACATCGTCAAGGTGGCGCGCGATGTGAGCGATGTGCGTCGCGCGCTCGACGACGGCAGCGCAAAGATGGGCGTCGTGATTCCGTGGAACTTTTCACAGCGGTTGCGCGAAGGCGGCGCGGTGCAGGTGCAGGCGCTGGTGGATGCCTCGGACGACAATACCGCCAACGTATTGATCGGATATACGCAAGGAGTGGTGCAAGGCTATTCATCGGACGTGCAAGTGAACTGGCTTGAAAAGCGCGGACTTGCGCTGCAGTTGTCTCCCGTCAACATAAGCACGCGCACCTGGTATAACGAGGATCTCGAAAGCAGCGCGTTCATCATTCCCGGCGTGTTGGCGTTGGTGATGTCGGTGATCGGCGCGTTCCTCACCTCACTGACAATTGCACGCGAATGGGAGCGCGGAACGATGGAGCAACTGATCAGCACGCCGGTCAGCGCGATGGAGATCATGCTGGGCAAGCTTGCGCCCTATTTTGTGCTGGGGATGTTGGACACCGCCTTCTGCGCATTCATCGCGATCTACTGGTTCCGCGTGCCTTTTCGGGGCTCCTATTTATCCCTTGCGATCAGTTCGGCGCTGTTCATGATCGTGGTGCTTGCTTTGGGGTTCTTTATTTCCGTGCTCGCCAAAAGCCAGTTTGCCGCCAGCCAGATCGCGCTGCTGGTCACCTTTCTGCCTGCGTTTCTGCTGTCGGGTTTTCTATTTGCGATTGAACAGATGCCGCTCCCCCTGCAATGGTTCACGCGGGTGATTCCGGCGCGCTATTACGTTTCGGTTTTGAAGAAGATATTCCTCAAGGGAACACCGACGTCCTTGCTTGGCGCGGATCTGATCCCGCTGACAATCTTTGCATTCCTGCTGACGGTGCTGGCCACCAGAGCATTTCACAAGAAGCTGACGTAAAAGAGGACAGTCATGTTCGGGCGACTTAAACAAATGTTGATCAAGGAATTTATTCAGGTGTTTCGCGACAAGCGGACGCGGTTCATCTTGATTGGCCCTCCCATCATTCAAATGCTGGTCTTCGGTTATGCAGCGACCTATGAGATTCGTCATGTGCCGACGGTTGTTGTGGATTTCGACCACAGCCAGGAAAGCCGCGATCTGGTTTCGCGATTCACTTCAAGCCCATACTTCGATGTGCAGCGGCAGCTGACGGATTCGCGCGCGCTCGGGGACCTGATTGAACAGGGCAAGGCCACCGTTGGAATCGAGATTCACGCCGGGTTCGCGCAGAGCCTGCGCAAGGGCGAGACCGCGCCACTGCAGGTGATTGTGGATGCGACGAACTCGAACACCGCGTTGATCGCATCGGGATACGTATCGCAGATCGCGCTCGGATTCGCCGAGGGCTATCAGCAGGATCGCACCGGGCGCATCGCTCCAGAGTTGGTTGAGGTGATGCCGAGCGTCCAACTGGAGGCGCGGCCGTGGTACAACCCCGACCTGCGCAGCCGCTGGTTCTTCATTCCCGGAATTATCGGCAGCCTGACACTGGTGCTGGTCATCACCCTCACCGCGTTTGCAGTGGTGCGCGAACGCGAGATCGGCACGCTGGAACAGATCATGGTCACACCGATTCGTCCCGCGGAGTTCATCCTGGGCAAGACACTTCCCTTCTTCCTGATCGGGCTCTTCGACGTTTCTTTAATTGCGGTTGTTGGATCGTTGTGGTTTCAGGTTCCGTTTCGCGGGCACGTGAGCGTGCTGGTTTTGGGCGCCGTGCTTTTTCTGCTCTGCATGCTGGGAGTGGGCCTGCTGATTTCGACGGTGTCGTCGACGCAGCAGCAGGCAATGGTGACTTCCTTCTTTTTCATCATGCCGGCCATCACATTTTCCGGCTTTGGATTCCCCATCAGCACCATGCCGCTGTGGCTGCAGAAGCTGACGTATCTTAGCCCACTACGGTATTTTTTGGTAGTGTTGCGCGGCACTTATCTGAAGGGCAACGGGATGGATATCCTGTGGCCGCAGATGGCGGCGATGGCGGCATTCGGAGTCGCACTGTTGAGTGTGGCCATTTTGCGTTTCCACAAGGCGCTGGACTGACCAAGCTGCGGAAGCGGGAAAATCTAGGCAATCGCCGGAATGAGCCTAGCATGGGCTAAACAGGCTGCGGAAAAAGGCCCTTGTTCGAGTGAATTGCTGGAATGAGCCTAGCAGGGGCTAAAGCCCTCCACTCATTCTATTGGCCTTATCGGCACGACTGAAGTCGTGCCCTGACGCTTCTTGCCTTCCCGGAGGAGTTTTTCAGCAGCCTGTAAAGCCCACCTCTCGTTCTCTGGATTTATCGGCACTACTAAAGTCGTGCCCTGTTACAAAGCCGGACGAAGTTGAGTTTTTCAGCAGCCTGTAAAGCCCACCTCTCGTTCTCTGGTTTTATCGGCACTACTAAAGTCGTGCCCTGACGCTTCTTGCCTTCCCGGAGGAGTTTTTCAGCAGCCTGTAAAGCCCACCTCTCGTTCTCTGGTTTTATCGGCACTACTAAAGTCGTGCCCTGACGCTTCTTGCCTTCCCGGAGGAGTTTTTCAGCAGCCTGTAAAGCCCACCTCTCGTTCTCTGGTTTTATCGGCACGACTAAAGTCGTGCCCCTGGAGTTTCTACATTTTTTAGGCTGCAGCTG
>CAZQPY010000057.1:0-35566 GCA_964595345.1 uncultured Occallatibacter sp. | reverse complement strand
GCGCGCAGGTCCGACTTTTAGTAGAATGGCGACTGGCATTTGCTTTAGTGAGGAAGAACCCTATGGCAGTCTCGATCATGGCCGGCATTCCGGCACTCAAAGAATTGAACGGCGACCTGAAGCGGCGCATGGACCAGGCCGTCAACAGCCTCCAGGCCAATCTGGCTTCCACAAGGACCGGCCGGGCCAGTGTGCACATGCTCGACCAGGTGAAGGTGGACTACTACGGAACTCCCACCCCCATCAGCCAGCTTGCGCAAGTCTCCACGCCCGAGGCGCAACTGATCCTGATCTCTCCCTGGGACCCCACCGTCCTGAAGGAAATCGAAAAGACGCTGCGCGCCTCCGATCTGGGCTTTAACCCTCAGAGCGACGGCAAGGTCATCCGCGTCCCCGTGCCGCCCATGACCGAGGAGCGGCGCCGCGACATCTGCAAGCACCTCAATCGCGTGCTCGAAGAACAGCGCACCGCCGTCCGCAACGTTCGCCGCGACGGCAACGACGCCCTCAAGAAGATGACCAAGGAAAAGGCCATCAGCGAGGATGACGAAAAAGCCGCGCTCGCGGAGATCCAAAAGCTTACCGACGAAGAGATTCGCCGCATGGAAGAGCTGACCCGCAAGAAGGAAGCCGAAGTCATGCAGGTGTGACCGGGTGACTCGTCCGCCTCTTCCGATCCCAAACGGCTGAGCATGAACCCTCGATGGTATTGCGAAGCTGAGGGTAAAGATTGCTTACGTTGATGATCTGATGGACAGTTGCCGATAATCAGAATGTTGCGCTTGCTTTTTCCCCTATTATTACCCGATAATTATCGGGTAATAATAGGTCGGTGCGATGGCGAGACCAAAGAGCCTGTCCCCTGGAATTAAATTCGAGGTTACGCTTTCAGAACAGTCCATCGATTTGCTGAAACAACTTGCGACGCACGGAATCTACGGAAGAACCTCTGCCGAGGTTGGTGGTAGATTCATCGAACAGGCACTTCAACAGTTCGTTGAGACGCCTAAGTTGAGCCCAGTACGACCGGCCGCTTCTCGCCAGGGGTAAACCTGCTGCCAGTGGAGGAAATGTATGGCTCGCGCACGCGAACACCTCCAGAACGCCCCCATAGTTGAAGCTGTCATTGATTTTCGCGTAGTGCGTGATGAACACGTTTCGCCAGAGACGTTTGCGGGTCTTGGCCCGTCTATCGGGAAGCAGTACACCCAGGAGGACCTGATCCAGTCGATCCACGCGAGATTTGGCGTGGATCATGGCAAATTTCAAGAGCCCCTGCAAATGCAAACAGACCTCGGATGGCGATACCAAGCAGGGACAGAGGTAGCGCAGTACAGGGTTGATGGTTTCACATTCAGCAAGATCGAGCAGTATGAGACCTGGGAAAAGGTCTCTGAGGAAGCATTCCGATTATGGGAAATCTACGTCGATGTGGCCAAACCGAGACAAGTGTCCCGGGTTGCCGTTAGGTATATTAACCGGATGCGACTGCCCGCGACCTCAGATCTCAGTCGGTACTTGGAGGCTCCGCCGAGGATACCTGAGCCGGCACCCCAAGCGATCCGGGAGTTTCTCACGCGTCTAGTCGTGAATGACGAAAAGCGGAAGGTCTCAGCGATGGTCGTTCTGGCACTTGAGCCGCAAACGAGTCCAGATGAAATCTCGCTATTTCTGGATATCGATGCTTTTTGCGAGGTCAAAGAACAGCCCAAAGATCCAGGGCTTTCTGCAGTCTTTGAACAGCTAAGGCGACTCAAGAACGACATTTTCTTTGCAAGCATTACTGAAGAGATCGTGGAGAAATACGCATGACCGCTATGGTTGAGACCTTCGATGAGATGCCGGGCATTGTAGGCCTTATTGAAACGGCCCGGTCCACTGCGCAAAGCGAGCCAGCCAAGAAGCTTGGAGCAATGCAGGAGGAGATTCGTGAGCACCTGCTATCGAGCTTTGTAATGAGGAGACCAGCAGAGTGGGTTCTCAACGAACTTGACGAAGTCCTCCTGGAGGCATCGATCGAGGGGTGGGATGGGTACGGTGCTCGTCCTTTGGACCCGGCTTCATATGGTTTTGCGAGGAGATTCCTGAACGCTCTGCCGGCTAATACGCCTCTCCCTGAGGTGGGTGCTGACAGCGATGGCGAAGTTTCTCTTGATTGGATTTTCGGCGAGCGCAGGGCTTTGACAGTGAGCATTGGCCCAACCGGTCGGTGCACATTTGCCTGGATGCTTGGGCAAAGCACAAATCGAGGAACCGATTGGATAGATGATGAAATTCCTGCTCAGATTATTTTTGCGTTGGGCCAATTGGCTAGTTCCAGGACGGGGAAACGCGTCCGCTGAATATTCGGGCTCAACAACATGCGCAGTTCCTTACGCTCTCTCCGCCAGCGACTTGGTTTCACGCTTTATCTACCATGAGAGGCGCATCAGCAAGCTCCATGCTCGGCCTCTGCCCGAAGCCTTTTTCCCGCCGCCCGACGACGAACTCTCCGTAGTGCATTCAACAGGCTTGGCAGATTGCGAAGTCTGGGAAATTGGCAGGCAACACGCACTCGGTGACCAGCCCCCGCGAGACAAGATTCTTGCACGTGCCGACTTGCCTGTGAGGGCGCTGATTGAGCGGAAACTCCGCGCGATGCGGGACGATAATCCATTTCAGCGGCATACTAGTGTGATTGGCTGGCCAAAATCTACGGATCCCGATCAAAGAAAACAGCAACACAAACTGATATGTGTCGAACTCAGTAACGACCCAAGCGTCAAACTGGTCATTCCAGAAAGTCCCATTGTCCGCTTGAAGAAATAGCGCTGGATGTGGGGGTTATCCCTTCGCCCGCCTGTAGAACGGAATCGCCACCTGCTTGGCCCGCACCTGGTTCGCCCGCACCTGGATCAGCACATCCTCGCCGCTCGCCGCCACTTCCGCAGGCACCAGCGCATAGGCGATGTTGGTCTTCAGGAACGGCGCTGGGCTTCCCGACGTAATGACGCCAATGCGCTCCCCGGCCAGCGAGAGCACATCGTACCCGTCGCGGCCGATGCCCCGCTCCACCATCTCCAGCGCCACGATCTTGCGCTTCGGTCCGCCGGAAGCTTGCACCGCCGCCAAGGCATCCCGTCCAATAAAAGCGCCCTTGTCCATCTTCAGCCAGCGGGTCACGTGCGACTCCAGCGCATTGATCGAGTCGGAGATCTCGTGTCCGTAGAGCGCCATGCCCGCTTCCAGTCGCAGCGTGTTGCGCGCGCCCAGCCCACAGGGCCGGATGCCGAATTCTTCGCCCGCCGCCAGCAGGTCGTTCCACACCTTTTCCGTGATGGCCATGTCGGCCGGGATATAGATCTCGAAACCGTCCTCGCCGGAGTAGCCTGTGCGCGCGATCATCACATTGGCCACGCCATCCACCTCGCCCCACGCGAACCAGTAGTTCTTGATCGCCGCGAGATCCACCTTGGTTAGCTTCTGCAGCGTCGCAAGAGCCTTGGGCCCCTGCACCGCCAGTTGCGAATAGTAGCTGGAGTAGTCGCCGATGTGGATTCCCGGCCAGCTGCCCACCTGCTTGCGAATCCACGCGTAGTCCTTGTCCTTGGTGCCGGCATTTACCACCAGCAGGAAGTCGTTCTCGCTCAGCCGGTGCACCAGAATGTCGTCGACGAAGCACCCGTCCGGAGTCAGCAGCGCCGAGTAGTGCGCCTGCCCGTCTTTCAATTTAGCCGCGTCATTCATCGTGATGTGCTGGATGGCGGCCAGCGATCCCGGTCCGCGGAACTGGATTTCTCCCATGTGGCTCACGTCGAACAAACCCACCGCGGTGCGCACGGCCATGTGTTCGGCGATCAGCCCCCCGCCGGCGCCTGGATACTCCACCGGCATATCCCAACCGCCAAAATCCACCATTTTGGCCTTCAGGGCGCGGTGCGCGGCGTTCAGTGCGGTCTTCTTCAGGGCGGCGGCAATGTCAGTCATGGGAGATCCTTTCAATGAAACAAATGCAATCCCTACGATAGGGAGTCGGCATGCAAGGGGTCAAACCTTTGATTTTGAGAATGAGACGTCGCAGACCCGATTTTCGGATTCGGCATTAGGATGAAAAGGGTTGCTGAAGATCGCGATGCGAGGGAGCAAGTCGTCATGAATCATGTTCGAGGAATGCTGATGGTGGTGGCTGCGGCCATCGCTTTCTACCGCGGCTGGAAGATCCACACCGGGCACACCGCTCTGCTGGCCTATGGATTGGGCGCTCTCGCCCTGGGCCTCGCTGTCTGGCATCTTACCCGCCCTGTCCCGCCAAAGCGTGCATGAGTAACAAGGCAGAAACCCGGCATGCGGAGGTGCACATCTTCGAGCGGTCTACAGGCCCAATTTACAAGCTTATACGAGAACACCACATCGTGGTCTATGTCTAGAAACACTCTATTAACATATTGACTTCGCTTTCTTCATACCAGATTCTTGGTTCCAGAGGGCGATCGATGGCGACTCAGGTTTCTCTTCCTACCACCAACAAGCACCTACTCCGCTGGGTCGAAAAGATGGCGGATCTCACTCAACCCGAGAACGTTTACTGGGTTGATGGCTCCATAGCCGAGCACGACAGGCTCTGCGACGAGTTGGTCGAAGCCGGTACGTTTCAGAGGCTCAACGAAGAGAAGTGGCCGGGGTGCTTTTACTCCCGCTCCGACCCTCGCGATGTTGCGCGCGTTGAAGAACGCACCTTCATCTGCTCCCTTTCCAAGGATGCGGCCGGCCCCACCAACAACTGGGAAGATCCCTTCACCATGCGCAAGCGGCTCAAGTCGCTCTTCCGCGGCTGCATGCATGGGCGCACCATGTACGTGCTGCCCTTCAGCATGGGGCCCATCGGCTCGCCGATGTCCAAGATCGGCGTGCAGCTCACCGACTCTCCGTACGTCGTCGTCAGCATGTACATCATGGCGCGCGTGGGCAGTGCGGTGCTGCGCGAAATCGAAGAAAAGGACGTACGCGTCGTCCCCTGCCTCCACTCGGTGGGCGCGCCGCTGCAACCCGGCCAGCAGGATGTGGCCTGGCCCTGCAACGACGAGAAGTACATTGTTCACTTCCCGGAGACGCGCGAGATCTGGTCCTACGGCTCAGGCTACGGCGGCAACGCGCTGCTGGGCAAAAAGTGTTTCGCCCTGCGCATCGCCTCCAACATCGCCCGCGACGAAGGCTGGATGGCCGAGCACATGCTCATCGTCGGGGTCGAATCGCCGGAAGGCGAAAAGACCTATGTCGCCGCCGCATTCCCCAGCGCCTGTGGCAAAACCAACTTCGCCATGATGATTCCGCCCAAAAGCTTCGCCGGCTGGAAGATCTGGACTGTGGGCGACGACATCGCCTGGATGAAGGCCGATGCCAATGGGCAACTCCGCGCCATCAACCCCGAGGCCGGATTCTTCGGCGTAGCGCCCGGAACCAGTGCCAAGACCAATCCCAACGCAATGGTCACGCTGGCCCGCAACACCATCTTCACCAACGTCGCGCTCACCCCCGACGGCGGCGTTTGGTGGGAAGGCATGACCGACAACCCGCCCGACCTGTGCCTCGACTGGCAGGGCAACGAGTGGACTCCCGAGCTGGCCAAAAAGACCGGCGCACTCGCTGCACATCCCAACGCGCGTTTTGCGGCGCCCGCAAGCCAGTGCCCCACCATCGATCCCGACTGGGAGAAGCCGGAAGGCGTGCCCATCAGCGCCATCATCTTCGGTGGCCGCCGCTCCCACTCCATTCCGCTCGTCTTCCAGTCCTTCAACTGGACCAGCGGTATTTACATCGGCGCAACCATGCGCTCGGAGACCACCGCCGCCGCCACCAGCGCCACCGGCAAGCTGCGCTCCGATCCCATGGCCATGCTGCCCTTCTGCGGTTACCACATGGGCGACTACTTCCGTCACTGGATCCAGATGCAGCGCACCCTGCGCCACACGCCGCGCATCTTCCACGTCAACTGGTTCCGTAAAGACAAGCATGGCAAGTTCCTCTGGCCCGGCTTCGGCGAAAACATGCGCGTTCTCAAGTGGATCGTCGATCGCGTGCACGGACGCGCCTTCGCCATGGAAACGCCCATCGGCTGGACGCCATACTACGAAGAGATGAACTGGGACGGGCTTGAATTCTCCGAGAAGCAGTTCGACGCCCTGCAGAGCGTCGATCCCGAAGCCTGGCACGACGAGGTCATCGAGCACGAGCGCCTGTTCATCAAATTGCACGACCATCTGCCGTCGGAAATGGTCTTCGAGCGCGAATTGCTCATCTGTCGCCTCTGAAGCCTTCTTCATTCGGCCACGATACAGGGTGCCCCCGGTCCGGATTCTCGGACCGGGGATCCCACTTCCAACAGTGGACCGCCGCGACCCATTTTGTAGCTTGGATGAATTTGAGCTCTCGCCCTACGCGCAGGATCGCACCAGGCGCAGCGGCTTGACGTGTTTCCTCCAAGATGATCGACTGAAAGTCCATGAGTTCCCCGGCCATTCTTCCCCAATTCACCCTCGACGACTACCAGACTCTGTTTGCCGACCGACACCTGTTGCATCAGGTGCTGGCAAAGTGGTCCGCCGAACGCCCCCTCGCCCCAGCCCTTATCGCCGCCGACGGCAGCAGAAATGTCAACTGGTTGGAGTTCGACCGCCTCACCACCGCCCTGGCCTGTGAACTTCTGCGCCTCGGTTTCCGCAAGGGCGACTTCCTGGTCACGCAACTCCCCATGTCCATCGATCACGTGCTGCTGGAGTACGCCTGTTTCCGCATTGGCGTCATCGTCGCTCCGCTCGACCTGCGCCTATCTCCGGCCGAAGTCATCCGCGCCATCCAGACCCTGCGCCCCCGCGGCTTCGTTTACTTGGGCCAAAGCGCTCCTTTTGATTTTCGTGAATTGGGTCGCGCGGTCCTCGCCCAGTGCGCAGGAATCGAGCATTTCATTTCCATGGGAGTGGCGGACGATCTTCCCGGCACGCGTCTCTTTTCGGCCATTATTGAGCCCGCGCTGAGCGTGGCCAGCGGAGCAGTCCCGGCCCGCCCAGAGGATTTCGCTGAGCTCGATTCTATCGCCAAAAAAATCACCGGCGACGACGGAGCGCTGGTCATCTTCACTACCGGCTCAACCGGTTCGCCCAAGCCCGCCCTGCTTTCGCATCGCAGCATCACCGTGCAAAACATGTGCCTCTGCGGAGCCTTCTTCGGCGGAGACATTGGCAGCCGCACGCTTGTCAATCTGCCTGCCTCACATGTTGGCGGACAAACCGAGATCCTGATGACCACGCTCTTCGGCGGCGGCGCAGCGGTTCTTCTCGAGATATTCGATGCCGCCCGCTCCCTGCGCGCCGTCGCCCAGCATCGCGTCGAGATCCTCGGTCAGATTCCTGCCATGTTCAACCTGCAATGGATGCTGAAGGAGTTTGCATCCCACGATCTCGGCAGCCTCAGGTTCGCCGCCTACGGGGGCAACGCCGTCTCCCGCCCCTTTGTCGAGCGCTTGGCCGCCATGGCTCCGCTGGTCGGAACCGGCATGGGAATCACCGAGGCCTCCGGCTTCTGCACCTATGTGCAGGCCGACGCCGCCGAGCACGAGCTAATCCTCGCCGGCCTGGGTCACGACATGCCCATCTACCCCTGCTCCATCCGCCAGCCCATGCGCGCCGACGGAGTGGCGGGCGACGAGCTGTCCGCGGGCCAGATCGGCCACATCTGCTTTCGCGGCCCGCAAACCTTCTCTGGCTACGTCAACGACCCCGAAGCCACCGCCCGCACCATTTCCAGTGACGGATTCCTCTATACCGGCGATCTCGGATTCAAGGATGCCTCCGGCCTGCATCTCACCGGCCGCGACAAGTGGGTCATCAAGTCCATGGGCTATCAGATTTTCCCCGGCGACGTTGAGGCCCACGTCTGCGCCCTCACCGCCAAGGTGTCCAACTGCGTCGCGGTCGGAGTAGCCCACGCCGTGCTGTCTGAAGCAGTCGTCGCAGTGGTTGAGCGAAGGCCCGAAGTCGAGCTCACCGTGCAGGAGCTGGATCGTCACGCCCGCAGCCTCGCATCCTATATGCGACCCCGCCATTGGATCATCCTCGACCCCGGCCAGATGCCCCTCAACCGCATCGCCAAGCCCGACTACTTCCGCGCCCAGCAAATGGCCCGCGACCAGATCGCCGCCCTCCGCGCCAACGGCCAGTGGGATGGCAGCTGTGTGGCGGGCGAGTGAGTTAAACAACTTTATTTGGGTGGCCTGGCGCGTTCGAATTTGAAGCCTTCGAAAAACCCCGCCCTTGACGGTCCCTTTTGGACGCCTACCCGCACGCTTTCGGACTCGAATAACTCCGAGGTTGTGCCGCAGCGAGACCTCCTGAGCTGCAATCAATGTGAGTGATCGCGCGCGCCCTTGCATGCCCATTTCCAAATGATTGACGTCCTAATGATGGCCCATTCAAGACCGATTGAACTGCTTTGCCAACCGATTGTTCGCGCGAACTGAAATTGGATAGGTCCCTGAATATCGCCCCGCCGGGTGGGGCTGAATGAGATCCATCGCTTCAGAAGGCCTTTCGAAGGCTGACGATAACTGAAGCGGAAGAGGTAAGACTGCGATCGTCCTGATAGGACAACGGGAATGCGCTGCGCGGCCCTGCATAGATGCTCACGACTCGGTTATAACGCTGTTGCAGGATGTTGTCGGCCTCGATGCGGAGCGTCGCGCTCTTCCGCAGTTTGTATTCAGCGAAAACCTTGATCGTCGGGGTCGCGCGATAGCTGTCGATCTCATTGAATCGATAGTCGGAGGTGGAGCATCCCTTGGTCGTTGCGATTTGAGCACACGGGGTGAGAAATGAAAGGCCCCAATCCGCATGCCACTTTGTTAAGTCCTGCCGAAAATCGACTTCATACTCGAATGGATTGAGTCCGGTGATCGGTCGCTGTGCTCCTGTGGTCGGGTCGGTCACGCTGGACCAGAGGCGAGTTGCCGTCAGTTTGATCTGGCCGTGTTTGATTGCAATTCGATCCGTCGGCGCCGTCAGGCTGGCCACCGCCGCGTCTTCAGATCCTGCGCCGATATTGCCGGGGGCGTCGTACACCGAGCTGGGGTTGGATGTGCTGTAAATCGGCACGCGATCGATTGCATCCGCGATCAAGAGATGGCGGTATGTCAACATCACGTCTCCGCTCGACCAGAAGTGGTGGTCGTAGATGGCTTCAATCGCCCAGTCCTGCTGCGGGACAATGTTGGTGTTGCCGCTGCGGATGCTGCCTGTATCCAGGGACGAAACGGCGACATAGTCGCTGAAATCGAGTTGCCCGACCTCATGCTCGACCCGAAGGCGGAGGCTGTTGGCAGGATTTGGCTTGAATGTCATGGTGATGCGCGGCTTCAGATAGTTCAGGATCTTGGATTGCTCCGTGTCCGCTCTGCTTGCAATCTTCGAGTCCTCGACCTGCGTTCCCAGATCGAGTTCCAGGCTCTTGTGAATCTGCCAGATGAAATGCCCGAGGACTTGATCGCGGATCTCGGATACGATGGCCTGCGCATTCGGCAGTGGCACCGAAATGGAGTCGTACAAGTACGCGCTCGTTGTGTTCAACCAGTTATAGGCGGCTTCGACACTGAACTCCGCGGTAAGATTCGCGGATGCGGCATAACGTAGATTGGTGCGCAACAGAGCCTCGCCAAGGTGCTCCTTTTCGGCGAAGTCCTCGTTCACTCCAACTGAGGCCAGATCCGAGGAGTAGGTCTGCGAAGTGAAGTCCACAAGACCGACGCTCTCACTAGTGATTTTCCTCCCGATTTTGCGATTGAAGTGAGCGCCAATTTCGCTCAACAATTGACCTCCAAGGGGTCCCCCCAGGTATTCGTGCAAGGTACTTGCCGCTGGAACAGGAAAGGCTGTGTTGGCCGGTTGAAAGGTTGTATTGTCCACTTCCCGGTAAGCGTAGTCGGTGCGTGCAACGCTACCGTTCAGCGACAGTGTGCCCCTCCACGCTGGCGTCGAGTAGACCCCATAGGTGTATGCGGTCAATCCGCCTGCCGCGCTGCTGACATCGATTCTGTTGAGCACATTCCCATCAATGTCTCTGCGCACCTGCGGACCATCCCCCTCGGCCAACTCAACATATTGACTGGTGGAGAAGGCACCGGTGAATAAATGATCCGTGTTGCCGCGCCTGGTAATCTCGATGGTCCCGGATGGCGTGTTTCTGCGGTCGATGAATTCTCCATCCGACAGTGTGATGACGGTGCTATTCCCGGCAGCCTTCTTGCGGACGACGTTTGCGACGACTGTCTGGCCGAGCATTTCAAGCCCGGGTCTACCGTCTTGAATGACTTCGATGTACTCGACCTGATCAGCGGGAATGTGCTGCAGAACGGTATCGAGTGTAAATTGCTTGTTGGAGACGCGCTCACCGTCAATCAGCACATTGCCTGCCGCGGCCGCATACCCTCTGATCGAAGTGTCTCCCAATGAGAATGTGAACCCGGGCAGCAGGTTCGCCATGTCGTATGCGGTTTTGGGGTTCTTGTCTGCGAAGAAATCCGCGCCGTAGCGAACTGTGGCCCTTGGCTCTACTGCGGAGGAGACAGCGGGAGCTGTCGTCTGTGTCGCCTGCGATTGCTCAGGTTCCGCCTGCGCATGCGACCTCAAAGTACCCGGGTCAATCAAGGCCGCGCAGGCCAAGAGAAACAGTGAATGGTGAAGCAACTGCCGCATTTCGTCTCCGCTGGTTTTGGTATCGCCTCGATCGCAAGTGGAGCGATGATCGGCTTTCAGGATTCAATCTATCGCGGTACCTGTTGGATCGTGCCTTAAGAATTCTTAAGTCAAATTCAAGAGTGTTGCGAGCGTTGAACTGATGGCAAAAAATGCAGCGCGAGTTGCGTTATTGTGGTATGGATTTGAGTAGGCTTAATCTGATGTTTGGGGGCCGTTGGTGAACACGTCTGGAACAGAGGAACGGCTCCATGTGCTGCTGATCGGCGACGATGTCGAATTATGCAACATGATGACTGAGTACTTTGCTCAGATAGGGCATCGGCTGGAATGTTCGCACAATGGACGGGACGGACTGGCCCTCGCGCTGCAGTCCCCGGCGGATCTTGTGCTTCTGGATGTGATGCTACCGCTTATCAATGGATTTTCAGTTCTTCAACAGTTGCGAAGGCGCAAGGAAATGCCCGTCATCATGCTGACAGCTCGGGTACACCGGGAGGATCGCATTGGTGGGCTGAATAAAGGGGCCGACGATTACATCACAAAGCCGTTTGACCCGGATGAATTACTGGCACGGATTCATGCTGTGCTCAGACGGACTCGGGCACTGGATCGCGGCATACATTCAGTCAAGACTTTCGAAAGCATTCAAATCGACAGCAAAGCCCGCGAGGTCCACATTGGCGAAAAGTTGATCGACTTAACCGCACTGGAATTCGACATTCTTGAAATGCTCGCACGGTCGGCAGGCCGCGTTGTTTCGCGAGAAGAAATCACGGAGACGCTGTTTGAGCGTGCTGCCACGCCATTCGATCGTGCGCTCGACGTGCACGTGAGTCATCTCCGCGCCAAACTCGAAGGAGGTCGCAATCTGATCCGTACGATTCGCGGCGCCGGTTACATATTCACAGCGCCAGCGGAGCAGGAACCATGAAATCCCTTTATCTCAAAATCGCGGTAACCATGCTCGCAGCTTTGTCGCTTTCTCTGTGGGCATTCACTTTGATTTCGGCGCAACTGGAGAGAGAATTCATCAACCCGGTTTTCGAGAGCATGGACCAATTGGAACTGGAAAGCGCACAGGCCGCATGGCAGCGCGGCGGACCGGCGGCTGTCGCGGTCTATATGGGACATCTTGATTCGATGTTCGGACATTCCCACTACCTGCTCGACTCCAGCGGCATCGATGTTGTCTCGGGAGCGAATCAAGCCGGTTTCCTTCCCCATGCGCCTGCAGGGCTGTCACGAGGATTTGTTGGTGGAAGATTCATCGTGACGCACCGGTCAGCGGACGGGCGCTGGTGGTTTCTTTCCGTTGGCCCTCAGCAACCCAATCGATGGGAGCTCTCGCCCTATTACTTTCTCGTGATTGGAGTGACGGCCATTCTTTGCCTGTTGGCGGCTCTCTTCGTAGTGATGCCCATTCGCAATGTCACAGCCACCGTGGAGCGATTTGGGCAGGGAGATCTTTCGGCCCGCACGTCGCTCCGGCGTCGGGACGAGATCGGTAGTCTGGCACAGTCTTTCAATGCGATGGCGGAGCGCATAGAAAGGCACATGGTGAGCGAGAGGAGGCTCCTGGAGGACATATCGCATGAACTCAGGTCGCCGCTGGCGAGGATGAAACTCGCTGTTAAACTGGCCAGGACTTCCACCGATCCAGGTGCGGCTCTTGACCGCGTGGACCGCGAGGTCAATCGGATCGCGGCTCTGACCGCGGAAATTGCGGAGGTGACCCGACTGGAAGGCGATCCACAACTTCTGAAGTCGGAATCTGTAAATCTCCGTGAACTCGTTCAAGAGGCTGTAAACGACTGCTGCGGGGAAGTTGAGCCGCGCGAATGCAACATCCGGTTTGATGCGCAGTCCGGCGGCAATTCCTTCTGTGATAAAGCACTGCTTCGCCGCGCCGTTGAGAATCTGCTCCGCAACGCGATTCGCTACTCGCCGGAGAATGCGTCGATTGACGTCCTGCTTGCCCAGGATAATCGCAACCTGAGAATAGCGGTGCGCGATTACGGTCCGGGAGTTCCCGATCAATCGCTCCTACAGATTTTCGAGCCGTTTTTCCGCGTGGACGAGGCAAGGGAGATGGACAGTGGAGGAGTCGGACTTGGCCTGTCCATCGTAAAGCGCATTGTACTTCTGCACCAAGGAACGGTCACCGCGCACAACGCCGATCCCGGTTTGCGCGTCGAGATTGCCCTGCCTCGCTAGGCGCGGCCTGGCATCCAACAGCGCATTCCTCTCCGAAGGGCTTTGCTCCAAAAGCAGCGATAGTGGCCAGTTGAAGCTTAAGAATGGTATTTAATCGTCCCTATCATCTCAAATGGCCCGGGGCCTCTTCGGACCGGAGACAACGTCGAGATCGAAGAGGGAACTCTGCTAACCGTCTTTGTCGCCGAAGACGTTTCGATTCCCATTTCGCTTTAGCTTCGTCCAACACAGGAAAGCAATCATCATTCACTTTTCTCTATCCCGACAGAGCTGGGTCACGTTTTGCCTAAACGGTCTCAGCGGAGAACGGACCATTCATGGCACGTCGTCTTCATCGATCTTTGGTTGGCCTCCTTGCAGTCGCATGCATTCTGGCTCACGCGACACTCGCTTCTGGACACGGCATTGCGCCTGAGTTAGCTGCCGGACGCGAGTTACCCGATGCGCCCGCCCCGCAGGCTTCTGGCAAGTCAGATCCCAGCCCATCGAATTCTGGAACGATAAGCGGATCTATGAAGGATATCTCCGGCGCAGTGGTCGCGGGCGCGAGCGTCACGCTCGAAGCCGCTAACGCTGCCGACAGCCACCGCGTGGAGTCCGACGACGCTGGGAGCTTCGGCTTCACCTCTCTCGATCCGGGGACCTACACCGTGACAGTTAAAGCGAAAGGATTTGCAACCTGGATCTCACCTTCCATCACTATCCACGCAGGCGAACAGTTTGAATTGCCCACGATCGTGTTGCAGGTTGCGTCTGCTTCGAGCAGCGTCAATGTCGGCGTCTCTGTGCACGACATAGCGGAAGAGCAGATCAAGGCAGAGGAACAGCAAAGGCTGCTCGGCATCCTTCCCGCGTTTTACTTCAGTTATGTGTGGAATGCCGCGCCGCTGACCACCGCCCAAAAGTTCAAGCTTGCATGGAAGGACTTGACGGATCCAACGGCCTTTGCGTTCACGGGTGCAACTGCCATCTACGAGCAGGCACGTAACAATCTGAGCGCGTATGGCCAGGGAACGGAGGGATTCGCCAAACGATATGGTGTCAACTACGCCGACCAATTCGACGGCACCATGATTGGCCGCGCCATTCTGCCGACCCTCCTGCATCAAGACCCGCGCTACTTTGTCAAAGGCAGCGGCAGTTTCCAGTCGCGTGCCTTTCATGCCATATCCTATCCGTTCGTCGCTCGCGGCGACAGCGGTCACTTGCAGCCGAACTTCTCCGATTTGCTGGGATCGTTCGCCTCGGCGGAGTTGTCGAACCTGTACTATCCCACCAGCTCGCAAACTCATGTAACTGGGACCAACCTGGCGCTCGGGCTTGTCGCGGATTCAGCGGGCGGCTTGCTCCTGGAGTTTGTGTTTCCAAAGGCGATGACGCACGTTCCAAAGCACGCGCCGGCCAACGCGCATCTGATTTTACGCGAGGGTACACCCGTATCGATCGTTATCACAGAAGAGCTGAGCAGCGAAGACGCACAACGAGGCAAGACTGTGGCCTTAGTGCTCGCTGGAGACGTCAGAGTGGCAGGCGTCCTTGTTGCAAAGGCTGGCAGCAAGGCCACTGGGGAAGTTATCGGCTCTGGAAAGTTGAGCAGCGACGGCAAGTCATACGATTTGCCGATACAGAACTTGTCTCTTCAGGTCGGCGAGGAACGGGTGCCTCTACGAAGCTCGAAGCTGCGCGTTGGCGATGGCGAGGTCCTCTATCGCCTGCCAAGCAGCGATGTTGCTGGAACAGGATCGGGCGGGAAGATCCAGATACATGCGGGTACAGCATTGAATGCGCATGTCGCAACGGATATCTCGGTGAATCCGGCACAATGAGATCTTTGCAATTCTGTCTTTGAAAGGAACTGGCGCGCCGTTCTCTTGAGAAGCCCTCGGTGAGTGACTCCTGGGACTGAGTGGACGGGGACTGAGTGACGGCTTGGCGACAAGCCGCCCAAGACTCGGGAAAGAGAAAGTGCGCAGATTCGACGAGCGCGTTACCCATTGAAGTCAAGAACCGAGATTCAGATTCATTCAAGACGCTACACGTTGGACGACCTCAAAGGGCTGAAGATTTCTAATTTGGATCACTTGGCAGGGGATGGACGAGTTGAGGAACCAATGTGTCAGCCTGGTCGTATAAGACACCATATGAAAAATGGTCGGCCGAATGGTCTCTATTCTTCGCAGGTGTGGATCTATATTGGGGCGGCACTTTTCCTTATGGCGCTGCTCGTATCGGCGATTGTTGTACCCGAACTCCGGCTTCTCCACTCGTTTCAGGCGCTGATCTACGTTGCTGTCATCCTACTTGCGCGGCGTAACAGCCCCTGGGGATATGGAGCTGGATTCGCTATAGCAATCATTTGGAACATGATGGGACTTTTCGTCACGCACCTCATCCAGTCAGGTGCGGTCGCCTTCTGGTCATCGCTACGCACTGGCCACATGGAGCAGCTCGTGCCGATGATGGTGGCGTTGGGCGGGGTCGGGCATTTCATTCTCATATTCGCCACCCTCATCGCGCTTCTGCGACACAACGCGGAAACTAGGAAGTACTGGAAGTTCGCCGGAGGCGGACTTATTGCAGTCGCGTATTTTGCGCTGATTGTCGCTTTCGCCCAACCTCATTAAGAACGGGTCAGTATCCCAGGGTACCCACGGAACCAACCACAGGAACTTCCTCTTTATGTTTTTGACGGCTACAAGCTCGCGCCTCAGCACCGCGACCTGCACAAAAGAATGGCCAACCTGGTCGGCTTCCAGCGTCCGAACCACGATGCGAATTACCTGATCAAGCCGACGCAAGTTGGTCTGGGTGATGACGCGGTGTCAATCTAAGTTGTTGATTTAATTGGCGTCCCCGACGGGATTTGAACCCGTGTTATCGCCGTGAAAGGGCGGTGTCCTAGGCCAGGCTAGACGACGGGGACGCACTGAAGGGCATTTCACCGGCCATGGCTGGCCATATGCGCCCAGTCGCTAGGCTATCAAGCTGCGGGGTTCGTGTCAAAGGCGCGACGCTTCCAATCAGGTCCGACAATTCCCATCGAGAGCAAACCTGAACCGGAAAGGCCCCGGCCATTTACCCAGTTCCAATCACGCCCGCCAACCGCGCAGGTTCCGCGCTGGCTCACTCGCCCAGAACCCGCAGCCGCGCCGGCATGTGATCGCTGGCCAGTTCGTGTCCGCAGCGCGTGCAGAACTGGTCCGTTACGCGCACCGTGCGGAAGCAGTTGCCGCAACTTGCCGCAAGCCGGTAATCGCACTGCGGGCAGAAGTGGAAATCGCTTTGCACGTGCGTTCCGCAGGCCGGGCAGCAGGAGATCAGCGGCGCCCGCAGCAGGAAATAGAGCACTGCGCCGATGCCGCAGGGCATCACGAAGCAGAGCATCATCCAGAACCGTGTGCTCATCGCCCGTCGTGGCGCGTCCTTGCTGACATAACCAATCATCAGGAAGTAGAGCGCGGCCAGCACGCCCCAGGAGATGCCAAAGTAGATGCGCAGGCCGATGGGCGGCTGTGTGTGATCCTGGTGCTGCAGCGGTAGCACGAGCCAGAAGTAGTACTCCACTCCCACAAAGGCCAGGGCGGCGCATACTACCGACCACCACGGCACCAGCCGGGAGTCTTCGTTCACGGAAATCGATTGTGGATCGTTCATAAGCCATCCCTCCCTCAATCCTTCGGAGGGCCTTTCAAAAACTTAAGTCTGACTTAAGTCCTACAGATCTTGACGGGGAGCGAAACGGGGAAGTTGCGGGTTTCTTGACTGAAACAAGAAAAACAGTCAGTAAGTCAAGGCCTGCGCCGCGACCATCCAGCCACCACGGCCGCAACCAGCAATCCGGCGCCCAGCAGCAGCACCCAGACGCTGACCTGTGCGTCGAAGTCGGTCAGGTGTTGCCCGGCAATCACGGTATCCGCGGCCCACCACATCAAGGGTCCGAGCACCAGGAAGATCACCAGGGTAGCGGCCAGGGCAACGCAGCGAACCCGCTCGCGCCCGGCTTTCTGCTCCCGCATCACTCCACAGGATGCGCTCACCACCCGGCGAGTTCGAAATGCCACGCACGATTCCCTGCCGGCCTGTTTGCCAGCTAGGGCAGAGAGAACATCGCTGCAAGGTTCGGAATGCACTTCCCGGGCGTCGTCGCTAACTTTGCGGCCGGAGGAGTCGCCCTCAGCGCCCAACGTGCTCACACAGACTCCAGGCGGCGGAGTTGGTTGCGTTCGAGCTTGGGCTTGATCGCGGCCAGACCCCTGTAAAGTCTTGACTTCACCGTGGAAAGCGGGGCGCGGGTGACCTTCGAGATTTCGTCCAGCGACAGATCCTCGTGGAACCGCAGTACCAGGACTTCTCGGTAAAGCGTGTCCAGTTGCATCAGCGCCGCCGCGATTCGCTCGCGGTCTTCCAGGCTCGACAAGCGATCGAACGGGGTCGGATCGGTGTCCGCCGTCTCGTAGGTCATCGGACGGTCGTCGTCGCCATTGCCTTCAAACATCTCGTCCAGGCTAGACATGGTCTTCTTGCGGCGCAGGTCGATCACCAGGTTGCGAGCAATGGTGAACATCCAGGTGTCGAAGCGCGCCCGCCCGTCAAACTGGGCTCCGCGCACCATGACCCGCATCCAGACTTCCTGAAAAAGGTCTTCGGCCTGTTCGCGGTTGCTGGTCAGATAGAGCAGATAGCGCAGCAGGCGGTGCTGGTAGCGGACAATCAGCTCGTCCAGCAGACCGGCGTCTTGCCGCTTGAGCCCGTCCGCAATGGCCAGGCTTTCCTCGCGAACTTGCGCACTGCTCGCAATCGACCCTGCTGCGGCCGATTGGGACGCGGCGGGCGAGGAGGAGAAAAATGGATGCATGGCGGAAAAGGAACTCATCTTAGTCCATTAGACGCCATGCCCTCCCAGAAAGCCGCGTCTTTTTGTGACTCGAATGCGTCCACCGGGTTACTTTAGAGGCTCCGGCTGCAAGAAAACGCGCGAAATCAACGAATGACAGCCTGGAGAAAGCGCGAAGTTGCTTATGCGCGCTTGTCCCTAGCCTTGGCGGCAGCGCGCAACGCTTCTTCGATTGCCTTTGCGGCGCGCCGCTCCCGCCCCTCCGCGGTCTGATAGTAAAAGATGCCGAAAAGGTGGTTGCGGCGCTGCGTCGGCGTCATGGCCTCCCATCCCATGCGGGCGAGCGGCTCGCGCAAAAAGGCCGCGCGCAGAATCGGCGGCGGTTCCACTTCGCCGTCCATGGTCAGCGCCAGCCGCTCGGCCATTCGTTCGGCCCTTTGCAAGCGCGAGGCTGCGCCTGCCGGCTCAGTGACCCATTTCCCGATCTCATTGCGAGCTGAGTAACTGAGCTTGTCGAGCCAGCAACGCAGGGTACGATCGCCCTTCAGTGCATCGGCCAGTTCTTTCGGGACCACCGCCGTCCTCTCTTCAAGGTCAGGTTCAATGCTGATCTGCACCGTGGACCCCGCTCTCGCGCCCGCGGCTTTCTGCAGCGCCTTGTTGACGAGAAGCACCGGTCCGTTTGCCGCCGGGCTGGGAAACAGGGTAGTTCGAAAGGGGACCCCATTGACGGTGCCGCGCACGCGTCGCCCTCGGCGCACAGGCCACACTTCGGCCGGGTCGAAGGGAACCCGCGCGACGATCCAGCGCAGACTGGTGTTGTCCGGCTCAAGGACGGCGCGGAAGGTTCTCGCAGTTTGGAGTGTTTTGGCCATCGCTCAAGGCCAGTATGAAGCCGCTCCCAATGGCAGGCAAGGGAGAAAGCAGCCGGCATCCGCAGGCAGCATCTAAACTGGATGCATGGAAGTTTTGTATGGCGTGCATTCGGTGGAAGAAGCAATCAGGGCCGGCAAGCGCCGCTTCGACCATGTGTTGGTGTCCCGTGAGCGCCAGGATGACCGGCTGGAGCAGCTCGTTTCTCTCTGCCGTCAGGCCGGTATTCGCGTTCGCCACGAGCCCCGTGAGTATCTGACGCAAGCGGCTAAAACCGAGGGGCACCAGGGCGTGGTGGCCATGGTCCGCCCGCAGCAGTTCCTCACCATCGAAGATCTTTTGGAGCCCTCGGTTTCCGACCCGAGCGCCGCGCGGCTGCTTTTGGCGCTCGACGGCGTGGAAGATCCGCAGAACCTGGGCGCATTGTTGCGCGTTGCCGACGGCGCTGGAGTGGACGGCGTGGTGATGACCGAACGCCGTGCGGCTCCCCTCAGTCCGGTGGCCATTAAGGCCAGCGCCGGAGCTGCCGAACATATTCGCATTGCCCGCGTGGTCAACTTGGTGCGCTCGCTCGAAGAGCTGAAGCGCAGGAATATCTGGGTCATCGGCCTCGACGAGCGGGGAGAATGCGACTACGACCAGTTCGACCTGACCGGCAACTGCGTTTTGGTGCTGGGACGCGAAGGAGCAGGGTTGCACGATCTGGTCCGCAAGACCTGCGACCACATGCTGCGCATCCCGATGGCGGGCGGGGTGAGTTCGCTGAACGTCTCTGCCGCCGGTGCGGTGGTGCTGTATGAGGCCTTCCGGCAGCGCCGCGCCGCTACGCGAGGCGCCGCTCTCCCCCGGCCCGAGGCCGCGTCCAAACCGAAGAAGCAGAAAGGTCTGGGTTCATGAAGCACAATCTCGCCGCGACCGTGGCGCTGGCCGTGGCGACGGCTATTCCTTCCCTCGCCGCGCTCAAGTGCGCCGGGCAGGCCACTCAACAAACCACTCCGGCGACTCAGAATTCGGGGCAGGTTATCTATTCCCGCTCAGTGGACGAAAACGGCGATGTTCATTCGCAAGGACAGAACCAGACGCCGGGCAAGGGCGTGGTTCAGATGGTTAACGCGCCGTTGGTGGAGGATGCCGAACGCGAGGCTGTGACCTTTACCGACTTCGACATGGACGTGCATCTGCGCACCGCCGAGCAGCACATCGCAGTGCGCGCCTTGCTGACCATCCGCAACGACGGCAAAGCACCGCTGGCAAGAATTCCCCTGCAGATTTCGTCTTCCTTGAACTGGGAGCGGATCCGGGTGAATGGCCGCGATGTCGCGGTTCAGGTGGCCACTCTCAACTCCGATTCCGACCACACAGGGCAGTTGCACGAAGCTGCGGTGTCGCTGGCCAAGCCGCTGGCTCCCGGAGCAAGCCAGCAACTCGACGTCACTTACTCCGGTACGATCACGGCAACCGCACAGCGCCTGATTTCCATTGGAACCCCGGAAGACGTGGCCCAGCACTCGGACTGGGATCGTATCAGCACCTCGTTTACCGGGCTGCGCGGATTTGGCAACGTAGTCTGGTATCCGGTTTCGAGCGTGCCCGTCATCCTGGGAGACGGAGCCAGGCTCTTCGACGAGATCGGCGAACAGAAACTGCGCCTGGCCGGCGCGCACTTCCGCCTTCGGGTGGCAGCGGAGTTTCCCCATGGGCAGGACCCCACAGTCGCCCTGATCAATGGACATCCTGCGCCACTGTTTGTCACCGAGTCCGGCTCGCTGGATCCGAACCAGGAGGTTGCGACCGTGGCTACAGCGACACTCGACGGTTCCACACTGGGCTTTGAATCTCCTAGCTTGTTCGTGGCCATTCGCACTCCCAATGCAGGCGCGAATGTAACCGCCTGGACTTTGCCGGAAGATAACGTCTCCGTCGGGTCGTGGGTGACGGCGGCAGCGGCGGTGACTCCCTTTCTGCAGGGCTGGCTTGGCCAAAGGCCGCGCTCCCAGTTGACCCTTCTCGATCTGCCTGACCCGGAGGACGTGCCCTTCGAATCGGGCGCGCTTCTGGCGACTTCGCTGCGCAATGCCAGCCCCGACCAGTTGAACGGGATCATGGCTCACGCCCTCACACACGCATGGATGCAGTCGCCGCGCGCCTGGCTCAGCGAAGGCGTCGCGCACTTCATGGGGACTCTGTGGGTGGAGAAGCAGCGCGGCCGCGATGTCGCTTTGGGATCTCTGGAGGCTACCCGCCAGGCGCTGGCCATGGCCGAACCCGAAAGTCCAGGCCAAAGCCCCGGACAGCCCTTGGCGGCGTCGATTTCGCCAGTCTATTTCCGCACCAAGGCCACGTATGTTCTGTGGATGCTGCGCGATATCGTGGGAGACCAGACTCTTTCGGCGGCCTTGCGCGCCTACAATCCTGCGCAGGATGCGGAGATCGGCCATGGTTCGGGTACTTTCGAAAAGCTGCTGGAGCAGGCGGGAGTCCGCTCCAACCTGGGCTGGTTCTTCTCCGATTGGGTCGATGCCGACAAGGGTCTTCCCGATCTGACGGTTGACAGCGTATTCCCGAGTGCGGAACACGCGGGCAACTGGCTGGTTGCGGTGAATGTGAGCAACAGCGGCTATGTTGCCGCCGAGTTCCCCATCACGGTGCGTTCCGCCGGCAGTTCTGTGACGCAGCGCGTACTGGTTCCGGCGCGCGGAAAAGCCACGCAGCGCATTCTGATTCAGGGCAAGCCATTCGAGGTGCAGGCCAACGACGGCACTATTCCCGAAACCGAGGCCACCATCCACCTGACGAAGTTGGCCGATGCCGCCGCTGGACCGGAACCTTCTGGCCAGACGCACCAATGAGCTGGCATCTGCTGCGACGGACGATCCATTCGGAACTATGAGCGAGCCAAGAATACGGGTGCAGGGAGCAGGTCCAGGAAGAACAACCCTCTTCCCAGCCCCCCGCGTATAATGAGGATTCAAGTTCTTTCAACTCACGCGGATTGTGCAGGAATGCCTCCGCCCTGGATCATGGATGCCCGAACACATTAAAAAGAAGCTTCTCGAAGAGATTCAAATCCTCGAGCATGAACTGGCCCACGAACTGCCCGCCGAGATCAAGAAAGCGGTGTCGTTGGGAGATTTGTCGGAGAATGCCGAGTACCACATGGCCAAGCAGCGCCAAACGTTTGTCAATGCGCGCCTCGGCCAGTTGAAGAAGCGCATGGCCGAGCTTTCGCTTGTCAATTTGACTAACATTCCGCACGACAAGGTCGGCTTCGGCTCCACAGTCGTAGTTTTCGATTCGACCAAGGATGAGGAAATCGTCTACCGTCTGGTGACCAGCGAAGAGTCCGATGTTACCAAGGGGCTTATCTCGACGACTTCTCCCATCGGTCGCGGGCTGGTAGGAAAGCGGTTGGGAGATATAGCCACCATCGTTACCCCCAACGGCAAGCGCGAGCTTGAAATTCTGAAATTGACGACGATTCACGACGAGGCTGCCGCCGCATCTTTGCCTGAAGGCCAAGCGCAGCAGTAGCTCGGCGGAAGCTGGAAGTAAGGAAAACTATCTATGACCTGGACAAGCGCTTTTGGCCGCGCGTGCGGATGGCTTCTGGATCGCATCGTGCATGGACTGGCGCTCACCCGCATCTCGCCCAACGTGCTGACGTTCATTGGCCTGCTGATCAATATTGCCGCGGCCTTTCTCTTCGGACACGCCAACGCCACCAACGGCGATTGGAAATACTCCGGTCCCGACTGGATGTTTTTCTATGCGGGCATGGTGATCTTCGGCGCGGGATTGTTCGACATGGTGGATGGCCGCGTGGCGCGCCGCACCAACAAGGTCACCGTCTTTGGCTCCTTCTTCGACTCGGTCATCGACCGATACTCCGATGTCGTGCTGTTCTTCGGCCTG
The DNA here is from genome assembly GCA_964595345.1 of uncultured Occallatibacter sp. Classification (GTDB taxonomy): domain Bacteria; phylum Acidobacteriota; class Terriglobia; order Terriglobales; family Acidobacteriaceae; genus Telmatobacter. The sequence continues at coordinate 13,012 of CAZQPY010000057.1, read as the reverse complement.
CTTGTGTACTATGGCCGCGCCAATCGCTTCCGCTATGTGGTGCTGGTGGCCTTTGTAATGGTCACTTCGCTGATGGTGAGTTATACCCGCGCGCGCGCCGAGGCTCTCATCGGACAGTGCAAGGTTGGCTTCATGGAGCGCCCGGAACGCATTGTGTTGATTATCATCGGTGCGGTCTTCAATCACTGGGGGGCGATGGCCCCGGCGCTGTGGGTGCTCGCGGTTTTCTCAACGATCACCATGATTCATCGCATCACTTACACTTACCAGTACACCAGCCACCTGACACCCAGCAGCGAATAAGTCGAAGCATGAGGCTTGGCTTTGCGGGCACAGCTTCGGCTGTGCCCTGCTTGCCTTCGGCGCAAAATGGACTGCTACCGGCTCGCGCGCGATTCTTCGATCTCGGCAATTAATTGCTCAAGCTGCTCCCGCTTGCGCGAACTCATGTCGAGGAAGCGGAGGCCCACGATCCTTCCCTTATGGAGGGCCTGAACCACGCCGCCGAGGCGGAAGGGAAGCCCTTCCAGGTGGAACTCCGTTTCGACCCGTGTATAGATCCCCACCGGGAAACGCTCGTCGGTTTCGATGCGGCAACCGCCCAGGCTGAGGTCGATGATGCGTCCGGACTGCTTGGAAGAGATATTGATCAGGTGAATCACCGCGCTGGTGTCAACCTCATGACGCGACGCGACGCGGCGTTCGCGTGGAGCCAGTTTCTCAAGCGGAGGAGCCGGAACGGACTGCTCTGGCCGAATCCGTTCCGGTACCAGAGGGGCGGCTGCCGCCGAGCGAAACTGAGCGGCCAGTTGAAGAGCCTCACGCTCCGCCTGGCGACGCTGATTCACCCTTTCCGCGAGCTTGCGGCGGGTTTCCTGTTCCGCCTGCTCCGGATCCTCCGGATGCTCGGCCTGTTTCCTCTGCGATTCCTGCTCGACCAATCGTTGCATTGCCTGTCGAAGGCGAAGCTCGGCTTCAGCCGCTTCGGCAACTTCGCGGTCCCTGGCAGCTTCTTCTGCGGCAGCTAGCCTGGCGGCGCTGGCAGCGGCTTCTTCCGCAATTTCAGCGATGATCTCGGCCAGTTCAGCCTTGCGGCGGGAAGACATTGCAGAAAACTCGATGCCGAAGTTGGTGCGGCCTTCGGTCCATCTGGTAACACCGGGGAAGCGAAAGAGAATTCCGTTGACCCTGAAAGTCAGTTCGACGCGGACAGAATCGCCCAGCATCAGCTTCTCGTCGGTACTGAGGCGGCATCCGCCTAAACTCAGGTCGAGGATGCGGCAGGTGTAACGCGTGCCATGGCTGACCAGCGTCATCGCCCCAGCCTCATCCACAGCAAAGCGGAGAACCTGACGGCGGTTCAGATGCTGCTTGGTGACGCCTTCTGCAACTTCTTCGGTATCCATGGCCCCTCACTGCTACAGCGGTTCTTCCATTGCTGTACGCCGAAAGCGATGCGCTTGCGTGGTCTGTTCAACAGGACAAACCCACCTTGCACGATCCTGCCTCGAGCGCACCACCCTTAGGAGACCCGCTCCAAATCTCCGCCGAAATCAGTGCCCCGGCTCCTGGTTTTCCCAGGGAGCCGCCGACACAGGCGCAGCCGCTTGACGACCCTTCAAGCGGTCATATTGATACAGGTCGCTGGTCGTTCCAAGCGACTCATTATAAAAGTTGATAGCCCCAATAACCTGATTCAGCTCCTCGCTGAAGGAGTGAATCGCATGCAGCTGCGCGGCCGTGGCGGGAACCTCGAAGTGCGAGGTTTTGAGGAATTTCTGGTATCCCCGATCCAGCAGCCTGGCCACCTCGCCCTGCACCAGCAAACCCGGCCTTTCCGCAAACGCTACAGGAGCGTCTATGCCAGGGGCAAGCAATGCCGCTGCTCCCTGCTTGCTCACCAACATCCCGTTGGCCACGCCGGGGTGCGGAGCAACATCGAAAGAATGAGCGCGCAGTGCCTCCATCGCCTGTTCAAAACTCGCGTTGCGGGTCTTACGGGACATAGTCATATTCCAGTCTGCGAGGGCGGTGTAGTTGCTTATCGGCTTGCTTATCGGCAGAATCCTCGCCAACTCCAATCTCGCACACCTGCGGGCAGCCTGCAATGGCCCGTCGGAGGCAGCACAGACTGGCCAAGGTGCCGGCGGCGTCCAATCCCTGGCCGCAGCGCAAACTAGGTCTCGGAAACGAAGAGGCGGCCCGGATCCCCGGACCGCCTCATTGCTTGAGGGCAAGTTTCCCTACCAGTCTTTCCTAAATGATCCGAGCCTGCAGTTCCGGCGTCTTGCCGTTTTCGTCGACCTTCCCAAAGATCATCTTGCCGCTGGCGGTCTGCAGAACACTGGTCACTGAAATCTCGACTGCCTTCCCGATCATTTTGCGGGCGTGATCCACCACCACCATCGTGCCGTCGTCCAGATATCCGACTCCCTGGTTGTATTCCTTGCCTTCCTTTAGAATCAGCACGTTCATGTGCTCGCCGGGCAGAACCACAGGCTTCAACGCATTGGCCAGGTCGTTGATATTCAGCACGTCGACGTGATGCAGATGCGCCACCTTGTTCAGGTTGAAATCGTTGGTGACCACCTTCGCTTCCCACTTCTTGGCAAGTTCCAGGAGCTTGAGATCGACCTCGCGGATGGAAGGGAAGTCGTCGGGAACGATCTGCACCTGAATATTGTTGTTGGATTGCATGCGTTGCAGCATGTCCAGGCCGCGGCGTCCCCGCTGTCGCTTCGAGCTGTCGGTGGAGTCGGCGACCGTCTGCAATTCCCTCAAGACAAACTCCGGCACCACCATCATCCCATCGATGAATCCAGCCTCGGCGATGTCGGCGATGCGTCCGTCGATGATCACGCTGGTGTCAAGGACCTTGGCGCTGCGGCGGGTGGGCCGTTCCCCGCTGAAGACGGTGCCCAGCGCCAGAGGATTCAGCAGGTCGCCCTTGTTGGTCCCCACCAGCAGGCCCACATAGGTCATCAGCAGCAACACGAATATCTGCACTGCCGCGGAGGTTGAGCCGGGAGTCAGCGCGCTGCGCAGCACCAGGCAAAACATCGCCGCTCCCAGAATCCCAAGCACACTTCCGGTAACGGCGCCAATGAGCCGTCGCAAGCTGAGCGCGCGAACGCGCAGCTCAAAGACGATAACCGCGGCAGCCGAAAGGGCGCCACAGAGCGCACCTTGCCAGCCAATCATGCCAAACGGGTGAAGGAAAAAGCAGACCCCTGAAAGCAGGGCCACAAAAAGAATACGAATCAGAACAATATCCATACTTGCCCACTCCCGCTGGGGAAAAGAAGAAAGAACACCAGCATGGTAACAAGGCTACAAGTGGCGAGTATGCAGACTGCCGAGTCAAATCGTCAAGAGTTAAGTAAGCCGCGGCGGAAATCGGGACCAAGGAAGAGAATTCAGAGACCCGGAAGGCCGAAAAAGAGTCGTCTCGCCAGACGTCCTCCTTCGAGAATTCTGACCCGAGTCCGGCGTTGTTCGATGCGCAATCCCGCACCCCCGATGTGCAGTCCTGTGCACCGGCAACTCTCGTTCCCTGTTCCCGATCTCTTGCCCCGCCCTACGATGCGATCGCCAATTCCGCGGGAAGCTGGCGGACCGTTCCTTTTCTGGGGCCGCGCTTGCGCGCGCTCATCACCTTGATTCGCTCCAGCAACTCATGCGGCGAGCAGTTCTTCTTGGCCAGCAAAGCATCCGCGCCATGAATCTCGCCGCCCATGCGCTGGGGATCACCCAGCAGAATCATCGGGACATGGGAAGCAATCTGTTTCAAACGATCCACAAGTTGATTTCCGTTCATCTGTGGCATGGCATAATCCGCCAGAACCAGGTCCACGGAGTTATCCGAAAAGACGCTGACGGCGTCCTGGCCGTTGAGGGCAGAAAGGACCCGGTAACCGTTTGTTTCCAGCATGAACTTGAGAACGGAAAGCTCTTGCTCGTTATCGTCGACGCAGAGAATGACTTTTTTAGGCCGCATGATCTTGGACTACACTCCTTGGTATAAATCTGTTGTCCGTCTGCAAGCGCACCCCAGCTGCCCCCGCAAAGGGAGGTGAGTCGGGCGCAGTTTTAGGCCCGGGAATCTGGGGTGCACGAGGGATTTCCTGTCAGAACCTTCGGACGGGAAAGGCCGGTGAAATCTGCATGCACCCGCGACAGGCGCAGCGATCACGTGGAGCCTTCCCGCCTTACACTACGCAGGAAACGTCACTGTGCTCGCATTCGAACGATGTTGAATGCTTTTGAAAAGACCGACGCAAGGCCGGCTAACTTCTTTCAGTGGATGTTTCAATGGAAGCTAAGACTACGGGGAGTGGAGGCTTGAGAAAAGAGGGAAGGAAAGACGAAGAAGCCTCTGAAAATCTTCGTGTAACAAGGGTGAGCTGGCTACAGGTCCCGCATTCAGTCACTTGCGTGTATGAATACCTGTTGAAAGCATGTGCATCAAGGCAGGAAAAGACGACCGTTTGCAACCGAAACAGTGCTGCCCGCAACGCGTACCTGGCCTACCCTCGCCGATGTCAACTGCGCGCTCAGGTATAAATCGCTCGGCCGGCCCATCTCCACACCCTGCCGCACCAGCACCCGCCGGCCCGGCGCAACTGTCCCATTTTTAACCAGATAGCCGATGGCGCAGCCGGCTGCGGAACCGGTGGCCGGATCTTCGCCACCGTTGAACTGCATGCGCGCACGGTAGTCCGGGACGGGTCGAGCCTCCCGGTCCCGCTGTTCCAACACCGGAGCGAGGACGTAAAACCAGCGCGATCCCCGCTGGCGCAGCCATGCCGTCGCTTCCTCCCGCTTCACGCGGAGCCGTGCAAGTGTGTTCACGGCCATCGACGGCCGCAGAACAACAATGGCAAAGGAAGTGCCCGTGGAGACGACCTGCGGCGTCAACGAAGGATCCAGATCTTCTGGAGAAAGCCCAATCAGGTTCGCCACTTCAACGGGATCGAGTTCGGATCCGAATTCCGGCTCCCGCTGCGTCATCTCGCCAAACAGCCCATCTCCTTCGAAGCGGACCGGGACCGGACCCACATTCAACGCCAGCCGGACCGTGTCGTCCTGAAAGGTGTCTGCCGCGTGCAAACGCAGGACACTCGCTGTACCCAACGTCGGATGGCCGGCAAAAGGCAGTTCTTCAAGGGTGGTAAAGATGCGCACCGGCACCCCTTCGGCCTGCTCCACAGCCTGCGCCCGGCGCTGCACGAAGGTAGTCTCGGAAAGATTGAACTCGCGGGCGATTGCCTGCATCTTTTCCGTGCTCAAATCGGCGGTGTTCATCACCACTGCCAGCGGGTTGCCGGCCAGCGGCGTGTCGGTAAACACATCGACCACAAAGTAATCCAGTGCCGTCATTGGCTCAAAGCTCCCAGTGCGGAATCCGATCGCACTGCGTGGCAGGAAACCGGGCGGGGAGGAGGGTGAGCTGCCAACAGAGGTTCTCGAACTTGCGAAAGGTCTGCCGCGCAAAGGGATCGGCTTTCGACCCCCTGTTCCCCGATCCCGGTTTTCTGGCCCGATCAGCCCGGGCTGCGCAACCCAATTCGCCTGACTCCGTGCGCGGCCCATACCGTTGCAACCAAGTCTAAATATGATTATACCCAATGCGCAGGCGACCCTGCGGCTGGCCTCATCTACAGCGCGATCAGCGGCCGCGGCAGGCGGTTGTTGGCCCGGTCCAGGAACAACCTCATGCGTAGGGCCTCAGAGCGCTGCATGGCCACCAGGCGCATGTGGCGGCGGATGTGATCGCCATCCGTGAGTTGGTCGATCTGGGACTCGTCAAAGCTGGCGTCTCTCTCCAGGCGAGCGATGCGTTCTTCTACGGTGCGGCGGAATCTCGGGCTAATCTCAAATCCATCGTTGACGGCGCAATTCGTAATCATGTCAGGCTCCTCAGTCTGCGTTTCTTGAGGTGTGAAAACTTTTTTCGAAAAGAGCTAAAGTTTTTTCGAAAAGGGCTAAAGTTCTTTTCACTTGGGCCGATGGTAGCAACAGGGAAAACTGCACGCCAGATTACTACCAAGTAGTCTGGCCACGACCAACTGTCCACATATAGGACAGTGCTGCTCTTTCGGCGGAAAAAAGTACACGGGAAACGTGTCTCTGGATCTCCCCCTAAATCCACCCTGTAAACATCATTCTGCCCCTGCAATCCACACAAAATCGTGCCTTTTGTCGCAATTCCAGACAGATTCAGACGTGATAATGGCCCAAGTCACGATTTGGCGACTGCGGTTGCCCTTCCAATGCGCCTTTCCAAAGATCGCGGAGCCAGGGAAAGCTGTTAAATCCGGCAGCGAAAGATAGGCGAAACATCGTCTTCGCGCCTCTCTCCCACTCTGGGAATTCAGACACGCCCCGCATCCGGTCCTCCATGTGGTTTTTAACCTTCCACATCGCCGTTGAGGTCAAGGTATCTTGCGGGTAACACTCATTAACTTATTTAGTATGAATAATGTACAGCAAAGATAGTAATTCTTTGACGCTTCCTGCCCCACGCGGCGACAGGTCTTCAAAACCACAGAAGAGAACCTGGACTTCAGCGAAAGTTTTCCACAAATTGTGGAAAACTTTCGTGTTAGTACTTTGCAGATTTCCGCTGATTGAACCGCTGCCAGCCCAGCTTGCGCGGATCTGCGTTGAAGCAGGGCTTAGTTCTCCGGCGAGGGCGCGTAGTATCCCTTGCGCGCCTGCACCTTTAATCCATCCCCGTGGCACTCGATCGCTATATGACGAAAAGCGCCATCCATCTTTGTATTGCTCGGGGTATAGGTGGCCACGTATTGGGTGCGCAGCTCATCCTCGATCTGCTGGAAGGCAGCTTCGAGCTTTTTGCCGTTGTTGCCCACGTTGATCACTCGTCCCCCCGTCTCCTCGGTCATCTTCTTCATGGCCGAGTAGCCGAAGTAGCCCATCCCCTGGTCTAAATAACTCTGCACATCGGCAATCAGGATCACGTAGAGGGTCACATTGGATTTCTGCGCGGCCGCGATGGCTTCGTTGATCTTGACGCGGCTACCCTCATCCTGGCCGTCGGTTAGCATGATCAGTGCCTTGTGGCCGGTCTCCTGGGTGAGCTTTTCGCGCGAGGCCAGGTAAACCGCGTCGTAAAGCACCGTCCCGCGCGGCCCTCCCGGCGTAGGCACGGGGCTCGGCAGCAGGCTGCCGGGAGCATTGATCTCCGCCTTGTAGAGCGCTTTGGAGAGCATGCGCGCGCTGTTGGTCAGATCCTGCAGCAGGTCCACATTCACATCGACCGACAGGATGAACGCCTCGTCTTTCGGCTTGATCACTTCCTGCAAAAACTGGCTGCCTGCGTCCTGCTCCAGCGGGAGCACGCGGGTCTGGCTGCCCGAAGTATCCAGAATGATGCCCAAGGTCAGGGGCAGGTGTGTCTCGGCGGTAAAGCTCTTCAGCGTTTGCGGCACCTTGTCTTCCGAGACGGTGCAATCGTTCTTGCCCAGGTGGGGAACCAGAGTTCCGTCCTTGGCTTTCACAGTAAAAAAGACATCCACCAGGTTCACGTTCACCTTGAACGTCCCCACGGGCTCGTCTTCCACGGGCGCGGCCGGTGCATTGCTGACTGGGGGGGCATCCGGCGAAGGCGCAAGTTGGCCCCAGGCCGGCCAGGAGAAAACCGGGAGGCAAAACAGCAAAGAAGTGAGAGCAGGGCGAAGGCGCATTCTGGTTGATTAGACGCAGGATGATACAGCGAGGAAGCATAAACTGCGCGGAGCAGCGCTGGGATGCAACCAGCGCGCTGCTGGCGCGTCTGATACTCTGACGAATGCAGCCCTGTCATGCAGCTTGGCTCGGTTTCGGCGTACCGCCTGGCCGGTTCAAAAAGGCGGTTCAAACAGGAATCGGTGGGATGCAAAGTTCGGGAGGACGGATTACCTTGAAGCTCGGTTTATCAGCATTGGCACTGGCGGCAGTTTTGAACGTGGGCCCCATCTTGCAACCGGTCGCTTTGGCCCAGCAGCAATCTGCTGTGCCCGATGCTCCAGCGCCGCAAGCTATTCCGCCGCTGACCGGCGCGAGCGGGCCGATCACCCCGGGACTCGGCGCGGGCACCGAGCGTGCCACCCCCACTTCGTCTTCCGAAGCGCCAGGCCAGCAGCAGTCTCCCACGGCTGGATCGGCATCTTCCAGCAGCTCATCTCTCATGAATCAGGGCAAGGACGAAGTACAGGTCGCGCCCCCGGAGATTCCAGTGGCAGGCGAAGGCTCTGCTGCGACCGCCCGTTTTGTCGTGAACGTCAATTTTGTCGAAGTTCCCGTGACGGTTAAAGACAACAAGGGAAACCTTGTTGCGGGACTCACCTACCGCGACTTCAAGGTCTATGAGAACGATTCGCGGGAGCCCCTGAAGCTTTTCACTACCGATTCCTTCCCTCTATCGATTGCGTTTGTCATCGACCAGAGCCTGACCGCCGATGTCATGGCCAAAGTGAACAACTCGCTGGGAGCCATCCAAGGCGCGCTGACCCCCTATGACGAGGTCGCGGTTTTTAGCTACAACAATGGAGCCCAGGAGAGGACCGGGTTTACCGGCGCACAGAGCGCGCGCCTGCCGGCGGTTCTGGCCTTGACCAAAGAAACAGGCACCGAGATGCTGGTTCCCATTAACAGCGGTGCGCTCTATGGATGCAACATCCATACCAACGGCAACTGCGCAGATCCCAATTTGCAGCCCGGCCACTCCGCAGGTGGCACCCAATTCGGGACCATCCCGAAAGAAATCCATACCCTGAACGATGCGATCCTGGCCGCTGCCAAGGAACTCTCAACCCGCCCGAAGGGCCGCCGCCGCATCATCTACGTCATCTCCGACGGGAAGGAATCGCAGAGCAAGGCAACCTATCGTGAAGTGGTCAGATACCTGGAAACCAACAAGATTGCAGTCTACGGTACCGCTGTTGGCGACTCGGCGCGATGGGGCGAGGGCTACCTGAGCCGCGTTCATCTTCCCTTCACCATGTACGACAACGTTCTTTATAAATACACTGCGGCCACCGGCGGCTACTTGGACTCGGAAGGCAGCCTCAACGGCATTGAAAAGAGCTACGCCAAGATTGCGGAAGAAGCGCGCACCCAGTACACCCTTGGTTACTTGAGCCACCAGCCGTTCATCGACGGCAAATTCCGCAAGATCGATGTGCGCGTGGACCGCCCCGGTTTGGAAGTGATTGCCAAGATCGGCTACTTCCCCTCTGCCCAGGACCTGAAGTAGCACTACTCAACGCTGAACGCAACAAAGCAAAAGGCCTGTGCGCGATGCACAGGCCTTTTGCTTTGCTTGATTTGTGTACAGGGCTCCGGCGCTGAAGCTCAACAGGGCGCGCCCTGGAGCAAAATGCGTTGCCCTATTTGGGCTCGTTGGAAACCGGTGGCTGCGCGGGAGCAGCACTTTGCTGCACAGGCGGCGCGGCAGCAGGAGGCTCGGCAACGCCCTTGATGCCTTCCTTGAAGCCCCGCAGACCCTCGCCCAAACCCTTGCCCAGTTCCGGAAGCCGCTTGGCGCCGAACAGCAGAAACGCAACCAAAGCCAGCAGAATCAAATGTGTAGGTTGAAGTAAATCGCCCATTGTTTCATCCTCCGCGCGCCACCCCTTGCCTGCGCGCTCAACACTGCTTATTGTCGCACACTACAGCATTCACTGACTGCGACGGGATTCCGGTCGAAAAGGCACGATCTTCCTGGAATGGCTCTCAGTTCACTTGTGCCGGTCTGCCCAGCCGCTCGGTCACCATCGTGTAAAAGCCGCGCAGGTCCTCTTCGTCGCCGACCGTCAAGCGCCGGTAAACCTTGATCAGCGGAAACAAGCGCGACCCGCGCACTTCGACCGCAGGAACCGCGGCCGTGCCTCCGGGATAGGAGGTCATTTCCCAGCTGCCGGCGTAACGGCGTCGCAATACCTCACCCAGGTAGCCGCCCCAGAGGCGCACTTCAAAGTCGAGGTCGTGATCCGGAGTCTCGCCGACCAGAACAAGGATTTCGTCGAGCACATCGATCGACTCGGATGAAAAGTCAAGCGGCTGGTTATACTCCTGACGGGCGTGCTCTACAGCTGCCTCGGCATAGCCCTCCATCATTGTTCCCAGGTCGGGGAAGACCATCGATTCGAGCCGCATTTTCAGTTCATTGATCACGCTTCAGAGTAAATCCCCCGAGCGTCGAGCGGAATCTAAAAAAATGCCCGCATCGTGCCGCACTGAGGCTGTGTCAAACTGAAAGCAGAATCGGAGGCTTCCCCCAGGTGAATCAGGTCAAGAAGATGAAGCTGTTCGCTCTCGCCGCCTTGCTTACGCTCGCGGTTGGCACGGCCGGCTCAGCCACGCATGATATTTACCCCGATCCGGCGCAGGCCAAGGTGGACCTTGCCGCTGCCCTCAAAACCGCCGCGGCAACCCACAAGCGGATCATTCTGGACTTCGGCGGCAACTGGTGCGGTGACTGCCAGGTACTCGACATCTACATGCACGACCCGTCCAACCGGACCATCCTCAACGCCAATTTCGTGCTGGTCCACGTCAATGTGGGGCACTATGACGCGAACCTCGATCTTGCCAAACAGTACGAGATTCCACTGGAGAAGGGCGTTCCCGCGCTCGCCGTCCTCACGGAAAAGGGCGGGTTGCTTTACAGCCAGCGCAACGGCCAGTTTGAGTCCATGAGCAGCATGAATCCGCATTCCCTGACCGAGTTCCTGGTGCAGTGGAAGCCGATCAAGTCGGGCTGCTCCGCCGTCATGGTGACCTGCTAAGGCCTGCTCTAAACAGGCTGGCTCAAACTCCGGTCATTCCGAGCGAATGCTCGTCGCGTGGTCCTTCTCGTAGGTGATCGTCCACTTCTTGCCCGCCAGCGTATAGACCACCGTTCGATCGCCTTCCTGCTGTCCGTCCGGATGGATCTTCTGTCCGATGGACATGCGGGTTTGCAACTCGCTCATCCCGGGCTTCACCTGATGCGCATCGATGGTCGCCCACATCTCCACTGGCCAGTGGGTATATATGCCGTGCGGATCGTCGTAGAAGTAGAGCAGATCGCAATAATACTGCTCGTCGGCGCCGTCCATGACACCGGTTGGCGTGGCAAAGAGCCCTGTGGCTGTCGCCGGGGCCGGTAGCGCGAAGACTAGAAAGACCTGCCGCGAACCGTGGCTTATGCCATCATCCACATTGGCCGGAACCGGGGACTTGACGACCTTCTTTACATCCAGCCGCTGCGCAGGTGGAATTAATCCAACCGGATGGGCAAAGTCGATGCGCCCAGAGTTGTAGGGAAAGTAAGGAATCGTATAGCCGTTCTTCATCCACACGCTTGTCCCCTGCAAACGCAGAACATCCTCGTAGTGCTGCTGCTCGAAGGTGCGCACCACGGCCAGATCGTCCTCGCTCAGAGCCTGGGCAGGCTGCCCCACGACACCGGGATTCTGCCGATGCTTCCACACCGTGAAGAGGTAAATGCCGCCGACGATGAGCGTAAACGAAGTGACACTCAGGATCTTCTTCCACAGATTCATGCATTCTCCCGGAGTCTGCCTCAAAAAGCATACAGGCAAACTATGCCTTGGCTGGCGCAACCTGCTTGCGCAGTGTCTCGGCGTTTAGTTCGTCAATGCGGCGAAGATTCGGGAAGGCCGACGCCCACAAGCCGGCAACCGCCAGCGCGCCAATTCCTCCAAGAACGGTGGCCCGCACCGCGCCCCACCACTGTGCCGTAAGTCCACTCTCGAATGCGCCCAGTTCGTTGGACGCGCCGATGAAGAGCGAGTTGACTGAGCTGACTCTGCCGCGCATCTCCGGCGGCGTGGCCAGTTGCACCAGCGACCCGCGGATGATCACGCTGATGGAGTCTGCTGCGCCCGAAATTGCCAGCGCCAGCAGCGAGAGCCAAAGGCTGCGCGAGAGCCCGAAGATCACCGTGGCGACGCCGAAGATCCCCACCGCGATGAACAGCCGCCGCCCCGCATGCCTGCGCAGAGGAAAGCGCGTCAGCACCAGAGACATGAGTACCGCGCCCACTGCCGGAGCGGCCCTCAGCATGCCCAGCCCCATCGGACCGGCGTGCAAAACCTCGTGCGCAAAGATGGGCATCAGCGCAACCGCGCCGCCCAGCAGCATGACAAACAGGTCCAGTGAAATCGCGCCCAGCAGCAGCGGTGACACGCGTACATATTGAAAGCCGGCCAGCACCGTCTTCAGCGTCGTGGCCCGGTGCTCCATCCTCCCCGGCCGCACATGCAGGCTACCCACCAGCGCCAGAAACCAGACCAGTGTGGCCAGGTTGAAGATGTACACAATACCCGCTCCCTCCAACCCAAAGTGGGCGGCGACTCCGGGCAGGATTCTGGCCAGCGGCAAGGTGAACAGCAGCCCTCCGATGGCCGGCCCTGTGACGTTGGCAAACTGGAAGATGGCCCCGCCCCACGTCACCGCGTTCACAAAATGCTTTTCAGGGACCAGGTGCGGCACCAACGCCGAACTTGCCGGGCCGGAGAACGCACGGCCCGTCCCGATCAGAAACAGCACCGCATAAATGGGGAAGACGTTGCGCGCCCCCGTGACCGCCAGAGACAGCAGGGCCAGTGTGCAGAAGACCTGCAGGCCATAACAAACCAGAATAATGACCCGCCGATCGTAACGGTCCGCGGTGTGCCCGGCCGGAAGCAGGAAGAACAGACCCGGCAGAAAAAGAGCCAGACCCGTGTAGCCCAGATCGATGGCGCGGTGGGTCGTCGAGTAGATCTGCCATGCAACCGCAACCGCCTGTGCCTCGGCCCCCAGAATCGCGGCCACGCGCGCCAGTTGGTAAAAGCGAAAATCGCGGGAGGCAAAGGCCTCCATTCCACGCCGGACGGGCTGCGGCGATTGTGTCGACATGGAGCTAGTGTAGCTGCCGCTGGCATGGCGAGGTCAGGAGGGGTACCCCATAAGCGCTAAGATATGCATTCAAGTTGCGGTCTTCGCATTCGATATGGCT
>CAZQPY010000056.1:0-36398 GCA_964595345.1 uncultured Occallatibacter sp. | reverse complement strand
TCAGGTGCCCACATCGAATGGAATCGGGTGCCCACATGGACCGGAATACGCACCAGCGAAGCCTTCACCGGGCGGCTAAAGAAAGAAGGGATCAGGATCAGCATGGATGGCAAGGGCCGCTGGCGCGACAACGTCTTCGTAGAACGGGTCTGGAAGTCGATCAAGTATGAAGAGGTCTATCTGCATGCCTACGAATCGGTCCGGGATGCCAGAACTTCGATCGGCAAATATCTGGAGTTTTACAACTCCATCCGGCCTCACTCCAGCCTGAAAGCGCTCACGCCCGATCAGGTATACTTCAACCGCCTGCCAGAGTCCCTGGCAGCCTAAACCGAGAACAAGAACTTCCACTTAAGAAACAACAAAAACTGTCCGAACAACCGGGACCACCTCAATCCCTCCGGCGCACAGAGTTTGCCAACGTGCAGCTTGAATCCAATCAGCGTCGCGATTACGTCGGGCGGAACCACAAACGCCGTGTTCACCGCAAATACAACTGGAGCTAGCACAGTTGCAATGACACGCCCGTCGCAGATAAATCCGTGGGGGCTTGGCAGCGGAGGCGTGGTCCTGGCGGGCATGCTTCTATTCGGCAATCCGTCGCGTCGTCGCCGCTGGATCTCGTCGCTGGTTTTGATGGTGGTTGTTGGCGCCGCCGGGGCAATCGGCTGTGGCGGAGGTGGAGGAGCCAGCTCCGCGTCGCCCGCCGCTCCCGGTACCCCAGCGACATCCGCGGGAACATACACCTTCACAGTAACCGGAACGGATGCATCCGACGCAAAGATCACGGCCTCGACACTCGTCTCCATAATCGTTCAGTAGGTAGCTGCAGATTCAAGTTCGAATCGGGGTGTTCCACATCTTCCAGATGGTTGTGGGACGCCCCGTTTATTTGGAAGACATAGGAGACACTGAAGGGGAAACCTTGTCGGGAGCATTGGGGCATTGAGTACGCAGAGCACCCAGCAATTCATCTTTCGAGCCAATCTAGCTTACGACCTGCGTTGTCTCTTCAACAACATCGGTTTCTTCATCCTGAGCGCACTTCAGTTGTTTCACAATTGCGATCCTCCGGAACCACTGACCTAAAGTGGCTTCTTCCTCAAGAAAATACCACCTTTCGAGGAACCACAATGGGCACGTGAATTGTGGAATCACTCTAGAACACAGACGACCAGCGAGGGAGTCGTCAATCTGGCAGTGAATTCGAACGCCATCCTAATGAATAATTGGGGAAATTCCATTGGGCGCGGTCCTGAGAACGCGCCTAATAGTTGCTTTGTCTAGCCAGTCTTTGAGGCGCACTCCCGAGCGCAGAGGTCAGTCGTTCGCTTCCGATCTCGCCAGATCATATTCTCCTGGCGAAGGTCCTCATCACCACCAAGCAAGTTGAGCGCGCATCTTAAAATGAACGTCATTGACAATAGGAAGAAACCCGCAAGGAAGAGACTCCTTGCGCTCTGGCTGCTGGTCTGTGCCCATGTTTCTGCGCAACAGATTTCAATACCCGCCGAGCTGTCCGGCAGGCCGTTCTTCATTGCTAAGACTTGGGTCATTGACAGGGAGGGTGAGTGGGACCACTTAACCGCTGATTCTAAGGCTGGCCAGCTGGACATGCTTGCTTCGGAAGACCCTTCCCACTCAGGAAATACTCCCGGCGATTAACCGGCGTTGCGGTCCTGGTGCTCCATCGTGCCGGCGGTGACGCGATTTCTGCCCTCGGCCTTCGATCGATAAAGTGCATTGTCCGCAGCTTGTATCAGGGATTTTGCGTTAACGCCGGCTCGTACGCGTTCACTCGCGATTCCTATGCTGAACGTGAGATAGGGCGCCACCCCGGACGAGGGGTGGACGATGTGCGCTTCCTTCATTGCACGCTGCAATCGTTCCGCCAGGGCCATTGCAAAATCCGGTCCGCAGTTCGGGAGAATCACCGCGAATTCCTCGCCTCCATAGCGAGCGGGAAGTTCGCCTGGACGCCGGAACGTTGCCTTCAATATTTGCGCCACTCGCTTCAAACAGTCGTCGCCCCGCTGGTGTCCGAGAGTGTCGTTATAGAGTTTGAATAAATCCACGTCGGCAATCAGGAGCGAGATCTCGCCATTGTTGCGGCGGGCACGGCGAATCTCACGATCCAGCGTCGCAGTAAACTGCCGGCGATTTGGCAGCCCAGTCAACGAGTCTTCGAGTGCCTGTTCATGCAGAAGCGCATTCAGTCGTTCGAGCTCGGCTGTGTGCTCCACGAGGCGAAGCTTAAGCTCCGCCTGCTCCAATTCCGCATGCTTGCGAGCGGTGATATCACGAACGATTACCACCATACCGGTGGGCGACCCCTGTGCATCCCGGATGAATTCACTGTTCACCTCAATGTCGAAGGTACTTCCATCAAAACGCCGCCCTCTGTATTCGGCCGGCCCTATGATGATGCCATCACGCCTCAGGCCAACTCGGAACAATGCTCGCTCTCGATCTTCGGGGACAATAAAATCGAGGACCGAACGCCCTATGAAGTCTTCTTCCGCGGCAGCGCCGAACATCGACCAGGCAGCCGGCGACGCCAGGAGGACACGGCCTTCGAAATCGGTGATAGTGATGTCGTCGGGAGAGGCATGGACGATCGATCGATATAACTCCTCACTCCTCCTTAGCGCCTCCCCGACAAGAGTGTGCTGAGCAATTTTCCTCTCAAGTTCTGCATTCGCCTTTTCCAAGTTGTCGTTGGCCGTCGAGAGCTCGTTTGTCCGCGCATCGACTAGCCTTTCCAGAAACTCATTGCGCTCGGCCAACTCCTTGAGCGGGTATATCTCACCCGCTCCCACCAGGTTGTAAGGAATCGAAATACTGCTGTGGCAGATTTTCCAGCCAGCGACTTCCTTGCGGAATATAAGTACCAGTCGGGCCGTCTGGTGTGAAAGGATGTGGTCTTTGATTGGCAGGTGAATGGTAAAAAAGCCGGTCGCAATGGCGATTGTGTCGGCCAGTGACTGGATGGCCAGGTCCTTGAGTTCGATACGAATCGGATCCTTGACCTGGGCGAAATCCTGGCGGGTAATCGCGACCCATTCTGCCTTGTCTTTGACCAGAAAGTCCCCGCCACCGGTAAAGCCTGAGAAGTCCTCGCTGAATTCTGCGGTGAGTAGGTCATCGCGCGATGAATACATCCGCAGGTAGTCTTCAAAGAGTTGTAGGATTTTCTGATTGTCGGGCAAACTCTCCGCGTGGCTCACTTTCCCGAGCAATTCGGCGTTTTGGACTTCTAACTCGATTTTTTGCTTCTTTAGGTCATGCACCATCTGCCAGAGATCTGCCAGTGACAATCCCTCCAGCGACTCGGTCGAACGTTGAGCCTTCTCCGCTTCGCTCTCTTCAGCCTGCGGGCGCACTCCCGTTTCGAAGCTTGCCGAATGGCCCGCATCGCGCCTTTCCTTGGCGTTCTTATCCTTCACGGTCGCCTGTTCCGCGACACGAGGAGGACATTATGAGTCGCTGTTTGATTCATTTGGGTCTCTGCGCCCTTACTTTCCTAAAAAGACGAATAGAAAGAGGATAGCAAGGATCAGCCCTAAGGGCTCTTTTGTTGAGCTTACCATAGGCCTGGAGCAAGAAATCAAATTCGGCCGGAGGGTCAGGCGGTCGCAACTGAGTCCATCAACCAAACCAGGATTGGACCTGCCATTCGACAAGGTTGCGCTCAATGCGGGCTACCTTTCACGTTCGGACTACGCAACGCAGAAGTCTTTGCTGACGCATTGATGGAAAAGCCCTCGATCGGGAAGCGTCTCGCGGCAACTGCAAAGTTCTACGGGGAGGAGTTTCTGTATCCCCGAAAGCTGAAGACGGGGAGCCAGGATTGGTTAGGCTGTTGAGAACTGCTTTCTTTGCAAATTCCCAATCAGGCTGGCGCTAGAATGTCCTAGCCTTCTTGCGATTGGGTTTGGTTCGAACATGGGGCTTCATGCGGGTAGCCTCCGTGCCGCCAGCGATGATCTTCCTACGGATTTCTCCCGGTAAGCTTTATGGTCGTCGTAGGCAAATTGTCAATTTTCTCCTCCATGTCCGGAATACCGTTAGCCAACATCGGAGACGCCTCGCGCAGGATGCGCAAGGACGGCAAGTTGCCGGTGCGAGGCGTTTTCGATTTGGAGGCAAGAAGGGAGCCGCGGGCGTTTGCCGCGGATGCGGAGAATGTCTATGGAGATTCAATCGAAACCAGCCTGCAATCAATTATTTAGCCCATGAATATCGATTGCCGACGAAGCGCACTCTCCAAGCCCGTACGGTCCGATTATGCCACAATCGAGCGTCCGCGGCGCCTGCGGCTTCGTTCTTGCCGGTCATTCAGAAGTAATCCAGAAATTGCAATGCGTCACTTTCCGAAACGGAACCTTCGGAAACACAATGCGAGTTGCAGGTTCATCCTATGCACGATCAGCGGCGCCCTATCAGTCGGCGGTTGAGGAGATGGCGGCGACCGGCTGCGGCTGGGGCCTTGCGCCTTTGATCATGAGCCACAACACGATTGCCCCCTCCCCGAGAAGTGCAGGGGAAACCACTCGAGTCACGCGATCGACAAAGTTCGGAGCGAGAAGGCCGGTGAAGGCGATAGTCACATAGGCGCAGCCGTTGATCATCAGCGCGACGCCGATCAGGCGGGGAAGAAAACTCGACCGGAATACCAGGATGCCGAAGGGGAGCAGCCACAGACCCGCGAAGACTTCGTTGATCACAAAGCCATACTCGTGGATACGGAGAAACAGGGTTGCGAGCGCAGCCAGTTGCGGCTGATTGAATGCTGACAGAAAACCATCGCCACGCGCAAGCAGCAGCGCGGCAATATCGTTCAGCGAATTGAGAAAATCGATCACAAGAGGCATGCATCCGCCAAGGAGCACCATTAGAACGCCGAGGCTGCGGTCCACTTGCTTGAGTACACGGTAAAGCGCGAGCGCGACGACAAGGCAGGAGAGGCCGGCTAGAAGGTCGCACACGATGCCTAGCCGGAAAAGTGTCTCGTGAGTGGCGATGTTGTGCGCCGTAGCGGACGCATTGTCGCGCACGATCAGCGCTCCCTCCACATAAATCGGCCGGAACACTGAAAAGCCGAGAAGTAGATAGAGGAATCCGGCGACTCTGCCAGGGTTGCTGCTCGAAGTCATGTTCCTCCTCAAAGCCATATAGGGTAGTCCTCTCTATGAAGGATGGCGATAGAATCTTAACGCACGAATCATTGCGCGTCATCTGAAAATGTTCAGTGGCCTGCCGTTCCTCGGATCAATTCTTGAAAAGGAGCCGCTTTTCGGAAACTGAGCACTGCGTCGGCTTTATGCTCCGGGTTGATTGGAAAACTGCCGCCTCTTCAACACTGACGTTACGGCTCACGCTGGTTCCGGTTGGCCGGTCGCTCGTTCAGAATGGTCCGTACCGGTTCGGATGACGGCCCACTGTTTGAACTTTGGGGCGGAGCGCAATATACACTTGATCCGGCGGTCGAACTTCATGGTTGCGCACCTCCGCCGCCAGCTATGATGTTTCGATCGACATCTGCGGAGATATGTCCATGCCACTACGATTCGCCCGCATTCCTTCGATTTCCGCTTTTGCACTCTTCTCCCTTCTTGGCACATTTGCCGGTTGTGGTGGCAGCAACAACTCGACTCCGCCACCTCCGGCAATGATCCTGACTTTGGGCGTCACCAGTATCGATCTCCAGCAAGATGGCAAAATGGTGGTGCTTCTGCCGATTTCCATCACGAATGCGTCAGGGTCGGTGGCCGTGGTGGTGACCGGCCTTCCCGCTGGAATTTCAGCACAATACAATTCCGACCCACAGTCGCCTTCCATCACCTTCTCCGGTGGCCTGAATGTATCGGCCGGAACCTACACGGCGACAGTGACCGTTTCCTCCGGCACGCAGAACGCCTCGCAACAGCTCACGGTCATCAATGACGTAGTCGCAATGGTAAGTCCTACGGTTGACACCAACCTGGGAGTCAAGGGGAAGCTCGCTCAGTTCATGTCCACTTCGTTCCAAGTGGCGGAGTGGGACGGCGACTTCTTCGGCACCGGTCCAACGGCGCGGGAAAGCACGATGAATACGCTGGGACCGCAGCACATACGGCTGCAGTCGGTGAGCGAAGGCGTAGCGATGTCGACCAACACCGGTACGCCAGCCGACTGGAACTTCACCATTCTGGACCAGACTGTGCAGCCCGTTCTTGCATCGGCAGATCACAGTCCGGAGTTTCAAATTGCGACGGCGCCAGCGTGGATGTGCTTCAGCAACGGGCAACTGGATGTGGCCGATCATGTGAACGATTTTGCGGCCTACGCGGCGAACCTGGTGCGCTACTACAACAAAGGCGGCTTCGACTGGGGCGGTGTGCATTTCCAATCGCCCAGCAGCTATCCGATTACCTGGTGGGGTATCTTCAACGAGCCCAACGGCAACGGGATCACCGCCGACCAGTATGTGACGATCTACAACACGGTCGTTCCGGCGATGTTGGCTGTGGACCCGACCATCAAGTTCTCGGCGATCGAGTACTCCGACTATGGGCTGGGATCGGGCGACGGAGGCGATCCGATGACGTACTTGCCGGCCTTTGTCGCTCCCGCAAATTCGGGCGGCGTGAACACGCAGGTGGACATTGTCTCCACACATTTCTATAGTTCATGCGACCAGGCGAACACTGACACGGACCTGATGAATACCGTGCCGCAGTTCGCGGCCAATATTCGTTATTTCTATCGGGAGTTGCAGACCCGTCCGGATCTGGCGAATGTGCCGGTGTGGGTAACGGAAAACAATGTGAACGCCGATTACGAGGATGCCAACGGCATGAGCACTTGCAATCCCAGCCAGGTGTTTGTGGACGACCACCGGGGAACCAGCTCGTTCTTCGCGGCGTGGCGGCCGTATGTCTTCTCGCAACTGGGCAAGGTGGGCAACCAGGCTCTGTATCACTGGGCCTATGACGGCGATCAGCAATACGGCGAGGTGGATACCAGCGGCAACACCTACCTGAGCTATTGGGTGGACCAGACACTGGCCTCTTTCTATCCTTCAACACCGACGTCACCGGGCCCGAACATACTTACACTGACGGCGACGGATACCACGACGGTGGAGACACTGGCGACTCAGAATGCGGATGGATCGGTGACGGTGATGGTGAATAACCACGCGGTTGCTTCACCGGCGGACAACAATGGTGTTGGGGCTCCGCGCACCGTCCTTGTCGAGACGTCAGGGTTGGGCAGCTTCTCTTCCGCTACGTTGTTGGTCATCGATTCGGCGACCAATGCAAACACTGGACCGGTGCCTTCCAAGCTGGCGCCGAATGGGCGAATACCGATAACGCTGAGCGGTTACGGAGTGGCCTTCCTTACGCTGAATCCATAGGCCCGTCGCCAGGCCAAACCCTATTGGGCGCGCGGCCATGGAAAGCCGGATGGGACAAGTGAAACTCGACTCTGGCCCCGAGGGTAAGTGTCGCCTGCTCTCCTTGCGAGCCAAACCTCCAAGTCGGAACTTGGGTTGTCGGCCAACAGTACACGATCCCGATTTTGCGCCCCGGAGAACCTGCAAGGGCCAAAATCGGATTTCTCGGGCCGCTCAGCGCGCGGACGTCCTATATTGTCTGCATGCCACTTTTTCGTCAGGCGGGCATCTTCAACCCTCACGAGAGCCACCGCGCCCACGCGCTGGAAGGTTCGCCGCTGGCCCCTTTTGGCCGGCGCTTCTCGGCTGTTGCCATTGACTTCGTCATTCTGGCTCTGACCAATGCCCCTGTGAAGCTGGCTCTTCAATATCTCATTGAGCAGAAGCTGCGCATAGGAGAGGACCTCTTTCATTCGTCGGGCCAACATGTGCACGTGCAGGTTCAATTCAGAATGGATTTGACTCTGGAATTGCTCTGGACCCTGTGGCTCCTGCTTTACTTCGGGCTGTTCCTGCGCTTTACCAACGGTCTGACGCCGGGCAAGCGCCTGCTGAGGATTCGTGTAGTGTCTTTGACACATGACAGGCTCACCTTCTGGCAGTCTGTGGAGCGAGCGCTTGGCTATGGCGCGTCGGCACTGGAAGGCGGGTTCGGCTTCTTGCAATACTTCTTGAATCCTAACCACCAGTGCGCGCATGATCGGCTGGCCGAGACGATCGTCGTGCGGATGGAAGTGCCGCGACATTCGGCTGATCCGTACGTGCCGCAGAGTTACAGCACGGCCCGAGATGACAAGCCGAGCGAGAGACTGCCCAATTCTTGATCCACGGTTAGACTGAATGAATGGCCAGTCGCTTGAGACGGCAGGGCCCGATAGAATGTGAGGATGGACATGAAGCATAGAGTGCTCATCGCAGCCTTGGCCCTACCTTTGGCGGTTGCTTCCACGGCGTGTCCGAGTGTTGCACAGACGGCTGAGGCCGCAACCAATGCGGCAATTGCACGGGTGCGAGCCACGGATCCCAAGATCCACGCTGTAATTGCTCTCGACCCCACGGCGCTGGATCAGGCCCGCGCTATCGACAGGCGCAAAGGTGCGCACGGACTTCTCTATGGATACGCGATCCTGATCAAAGACAATATAGAGTCTGACGGACCGCTTCCCACTACCGCCGGCAGTATGGCCTTGCTTGAGAACGTAACCCATCGCGATGCGCCGCTGGTTGCGCGGTTGCGTGCTGCCGACGCTGTAATTCTGGGCAAGTCCAACCTTTCGGAATGGGCCAACATCCGTTCGAACGCCTCGATCTCAGGCTGGAGTGCGGTGGGCGGCCAGACGCGTAATCCGTTCGCACTTGATCGCGATCCATGCGGCTCCTCGTCGGGCAGCGGGGCGGCGGTTGCGGCAGGCGAGGTGGAGGCCGCGATCGGCACTGAGACCGACGGATCGATCACCTGCCCGGCGGCAGTCAACGGCGTTGTGGGGCTCAAGCCCACGGTAGGCTTGGTCAGCCGCAACCGGATCGTGCCGATCAGCCACAGTCAGGACACAGCCGGCCCGATCGCCGCCGATGTCACCACTGCGGCTCGAGTCCTGGCTGCCATTGCAGGTTCCGACCCCGCCGATCCGGCCACGAAGGGCGCTGACGCACATATCTCCGACTATCTGGCCGGGCTCAAACCCGGCTCTCTAAACGGCGTCAGAATCGGAGTGCTGCGTTTTGCAACCGGATGGTCTGTGGAGACGGACAAGGTCTTCGAGAAGGCGCTGGCGGTGCTCAAGGCGCAGGGCGCTATCCTTGTTGACATCACTGAGTTGAAGGACCGCGAGAAACTCGGCGATGCTGAGACTCTGGTGCTGAATACCGAACTGAAAGTGGATCTGAACGCCTATCTCGCCACCACGCCCGCGGCGGTGCGATCGCGCACGCTCGCCGACTTGATCGCCTTCAACACGGCACATGCCGACCGGGAACTCGCGCTCTTCGGGCAGGAGACCTTCATCAAGGCCGAGGCTACGAAGGGGCTCGAGGATCCGGCCTACAAGGCTGCGCGCGCCACGTCGTTGAGAATCGCGGGGGCCGACGGCATCGATGCGATGCTCGCCAAGGACCATCTCAATGTTCTGGTGTGTCCCACGATGCCACCAGCCTGGAAAATCGACGCGGCGAATGGAGATCAGATTGGTGGAGCGGGTGCGGGTGGACTTGCGGCGATTGCGGGTTATCCGCACCTCACCGTACCCATGGGGGCGGTCTTGGGACTTCCCGTTGGGCTCTCCTTCATTGGCCCGGCTTGGAGCGAAGCGCGACTGCTTGGCTACGGATATGGGTACGAGCAGGCATCACGGGCAAAGCTCACTCCGCATTTCCTAACCTCCCTGGAAGCCGAAGCTCCTGTCGCTCCGCTCCTCGAACCGCTGCAACGTTGAAGCAGAGATATGGAAATGTCCTTTGCTCCTGTCGGCCTTGCCCGCTTATCATTTCCTTTGGGGAATAAATGACCACGGTTTTTGTGCTGGCGTCGCAGGTGATATGTTTCCTCTGCCGGCCAGCGCCGCGCACGTCGATAGGATTTGAATCGAGCACGCCTTCCATCTAGCGTCAACCAACATGCCTGAGATACCAAGGGAGTCCTCCATGCTTCGTCTTCTCCGCAATACAGTCTCGTTGGAGTTCATCGCTGCGCTTTGCCTGATCGCTACAGCAACCCCGGCATTTCCCCAGGCGCCTGCCCCTACTCCGGCTCAGCCAGCGGCCGCGCCGGTAACGCTCTCCACACCGCGCACCACGCCGCCCGCCCGCGATCCCAACATGCCGGGGTTTGTCGTCGCCAAAGAGTTGGCCAGCGGCGTCAATGCACCCGCGGACGCCGACGGAAATTTCATCCTCGGCCCCGCGTACATTCCGGCGGCGGAGATGTCTGTACAGCCCGGAGTGCCGCACGGAACGGTCTTCGAGTTCACGATGAGTTCAGCCGACAGCAAGATTTATCCCGGCATTGCGCGCGAGCCCGGCACCTTCGGTACTCCGGATTCTGCAGATCCAGCCAAGCTCATCGTCACCACCAGCCACTCCGCTCCATATACTCGCCAAGTCGCCGTCTATGTCCCTGCGCAATACGTTCCCGGCACCGCGGCACCCTTCATCGTCGGCGCGGACGGGCCTGATCGGGCCTTGTTCACAGCGCTCGACAACCTCATCGCCGAGCATCGGGTTCCCGTCCAGGT
This sequence comes from uncultured Occallatibacter sp., assembly GCA_964595345.1. GTDB lineage: Bacteria > Acidobacteriota > Terriglobia > Terriglobales > Acidobacteriaceae > Telmatobacter. The sequence continues at coordinate 25,727 of CAZQPY010000056.1, read as the reverse complement.
AGCCATCTCCATCGGCAATGGATCAGGCGATGCGCAGGGCAGTGAGCGCGGCCTTGAATACGACACCATGTCCGGCCGCTATGCCGAGTTCGTCGAAACGGAAGTTCTTCCACTCGCCGAAGCGCAAGCTCACGTGAAGCTCTCGCACGATCCCGATGCTCGCGCCACCATGGGAGGCAGTTCCGGCGGTTCTTGCGCACTGATCATGGCCTGGTACCACCCCGAGTGGTACCACCGCGTTCTCACTTACTCGGGAACGTATGTCAATCAGCAGTGGCCCAGCAACTCGCAATCCCTTCATGGCGCCTGGGAGTTTCATGAAAGGTTGATTCCCAATACTTCTGTCAAACCGATCCGCATCTGGATGGAAGTGGGCGACCGGGACCTCCTCAATCCCAATTCCATGCGTGACCAAATGCACGATTGGGTCGTGGCCAACGAGAGCATGGCCAGAGTGCTGGCCGCCAAGGGTTATCACTATCAATTTGTCTTTGCCCGCAACGCCGGCCATGTAGACCGCGCCGTGAAGCAACAAACGCTGCCGGAGGCTTTGGAGTACGTATGGCAGGGCTATTCCGCCAAAGGAATGGGTCGATGAGAGCGGAGTCCAGGGAAGGCTGGTAGGTCGCTGAATAATGTCGGGACTGCTCATCTGCACGTTTGTTGGTTCGACACATTGTTCGCTATTCCCGTCACCAGCGGCAGGTCAGGAGAGTGATACGGCTCTTGGCGCACTCTTGAACCTGCGACCCGCAGTTGAAACCTGCGACCCGCAGTTGAGGTTGAGCGGACGAGGCTTGCCGAGTCCCAGGCAGGCTTTCGGCCTACTCACTTCAAAATCCGCTTTTGCTGATCCCCACGCCCGATTCAGTCCGGAAATGAGATTCCTTCCCTATTTGCAGCGGGTTGGGTCCCGGCGTAAACTGATTTGCGGCCCATAGGAGTTCACCGTTCACACTTCAGCGCATACCACTTGTGCACAAGAGGATTTGTTTCTTTGACGAGGGTCTGGAATCACTGGGGAACCATGCAACGATCCGTCCTCTCCGAACCAGTGAAAGCCGAGGAACTGATGATCATTCCATGTCTTAATAAGTTAGCCAGGATCCTGCTTTCATGCCTGGTTCCAGCGTTACTGTCAGCTCAGCCGCCCCAATCCGGCCGGGCTTCTGCCTCTTCGCTCGTCACCCAGCAAACCACCCCGGCTGAATCCGGCACGCAACCGGCGGCTCAACCGCTCAACACGCCAGCACAAACCCCGACTCCGCCAGTGCAGCCCCCGAGTTCTTCGGCTGCCACTCTCAGCGCGGACTACACCCTGCACGTCACCACTCGCCTGGTTGTGCTGGATATGGTGGTGGTGGACAAGAAGGGAAGGGTGGTCAAGGATCTTAACCGCGACGAATTCAAAGTGGAAGAAGAAGGCCAACCGCAAACGATTCTCAACTTCGAGCAGGCCGGCGCGCATTCGCCCGATGGTCAACTGTCAATAGAGTCCACTGCGGATCTCGATCGTGTGGCGCCGCGGGCTCCCGTGAACATCATTCTGCTCGACGAGTTCAACACGCGATTTGAAGATATGGCATTCGCGCGCTACTCGCTCAAGAAGTTTCTCGACAAGCAGCCGGACAAACTGCCTGCACCCACAATGTTAATCGCCGTCAATCTGGAGCATTTTACTGTGCTGCGGGACTACACCCAGACCAAGGACGATCTTATCAAGGCGCTGGACCATCACTTTGCGGCTTATCCATGGCAGATGCACCAGAGCGCCTGGGTTGGAGAGCGGTACGCCACGGCCTTCATTACTCTGCGCCGCGTGGCACAAGCCGTAATCGGCCATCCCGGCCACAAGAATATGATCTGGATCGGTCGCGGCTTTCCTCCATTCCGATTCGACCGTATGGCAATCGATGCAGGCAATCGCATTGATAGCGCCGTCCAGGACTGTGTGAACGTGTTGCGCGACGCCCGCGTTACGCTTTACACGATCGACCCGGCCGGTGTGCAAGTCGATCCAAGCGTGTATGGCGGCGATCCACTGGTTGACCCATTTGGCGGAAACTATCAATTCAACCAATTGGCCAAAGCCACAGGCGGACGCACCCTCTACGGACGCAACGATGTCGATATGGAAATCGGCACCGCTATCCAGGATGGGTCCAGCTTCTATACTCTGACCTACCGGCCTGCCAATACCTCACCCGATCCGCGTAAATTCCGCCACATCAAGGTCACGCTCAGTCGTCCCGATCTGTCCGTAATCACTCGCGCCGGATACTATGTCGAGCACGGCCCGGGACGCGTGGACCCGGTGAAGCCTTCGCGCCGACTCATTAGTGACCTGGTTGCTGCAGACAGCAGCACCATGGTCTATGACGGTGTGCACATCGACGTTGTCGCCTCGCCGACAGATTGGGAACAATACACCATTCGCGTGGATGGCCACAATCTGGTTTGGACAACGGCCACCGACACTGAGCCGCGCCACTCCGAAGTCCTTCTGGTGGTCTCCACCTATGACAAGAAGGACAAGGAACTAAGCCGCGTCGCGAAGATCATCCGAGACAATGCCCCCTTGACCGCGCCACCCACGGGCAGGATTCTGCGGGACTTGAACCTGAGATACAATCTCGACTACAACCCGAAAGCGGTCCGCGCTCGGTTTACGGTTCGGGTGGATGCCTCGGGTCGGATAGGAACCGCGGATGTAAAGCTTGGCCAACACGTCGTGACCCCGACTCCACGACCACCGCAATAGAGGCCAGCGTCAACCGCGAACCAGGCTTCTGAGGCGGCCGACCGCACCCCAATTCGGAAAACGGCTCAGTGTTTGACTTTTCCGTTCCCGACTCTGTCATGAGGTTTCAGCATGCTGGACGACCGCAGAGTAGCAATCCGCTTTTTCTCTGGTGCTCTTGCCTCCTTTTCTCGCTTGAATCGATCGCGGCCCGCGAGCGGCCGGTTCTCAGTGAGTCAATTGCCCTGTAGAAGGCCGAGGATAGGCCCCTATCCATTCAGAAATTCATTTTTTCGATTGACTATCTGGTCAGTCAGTAGTATTGTTTTGGAAGAGGAGATTCCATGGGATATTCAGTCACGATCGAAGGCAAACCTCATCGCGCACAGGTAAGGGATCGAGAGGTGACCGTACCGGCCATCCTGGCCGCAGCCGAGATTGAATTCGGGACCAATGGTTTCGCCGCAGCGCGAACCGAAAGCATTGCAGCGCGGGCAAATGTAGTGAAGGGCATGATTTTTCATTATTTCAAAAGCAAGGAAGGGCTTTTCGAGGCGGTGCTGGAGCAGGCCTATGAACCATTCCGCGAGGCGTTGAATAAGGCTGTCGACAAAAATCAGACCGCAACAGATTCCTTGCTGTCGATGCTGGAAAGCCTGCTTGAGGCGATGAGCGCTCGACCACTTTCACCGGTCATCTTCATGCTTGAGAGCATTCAGGGGAGTGGAGAACACGTCCGCAAGCTGGGTTTAGCTTCCTTTTATACCCGGATTGAGGCGCTGCTCAAGAAAGGGATAGCGGCGGGCGAGTTCAGGCCGATGGATCCCTGGCATGGCGCCATCAATATCGTAGGGCTTTGCGGTTTTTACTTTTGTGCGGCGAACAACCTCTCCCATGCGCGCAAGGGGCCCAATCCCCTGAGCGACGCGTCATTGAAAAAACACGCTTCCGAAGTGATGGCCTTCGTCAAAAGGGCCGTGACCGAGTAAAGCCCCAAAAAAACTGCAACCGTGCAAGATCTGCGAAGCATCTCATAATTGACTGACTGGACAGTCAATAGAGGAGGTTGAAAATGATCGGAACAGTTGAAGACAACGGCAGACCAGGATTAGCAACAGCCCCGATCGGGGCCACGATCCTGCTCTTTATCCTGTGTGCGCTCTCTCCTGTGGCGAGTGCGCAGGATGTACCCGCGGCGCCCCAGAGCCTGACTCTGACCGGCGCAGTCAATCTTGCGCTCCAACAGAATCTCGATATCCAGATCGCCAATATCGAAACCGCGAGTAGACAACAGGATCGCGCGATGGCGCGCTCGGAGCTGCTTCCCCGGGCGTCCTTCGATGGCAACGACGCGGTCACCCAATACAACACAAAAGCCCAACTTGGCGTTCAGCCTTCCATCATCCCCCACGAGATCGGCCCATACCAGTCCATCCATGTCGGGCCAGCATTTTCGACTCCGATTTTCGACCTGACGCTGATGCGTCAATACGAGGAGAGCGGACATCGCTTGCAGGCGAGCCGCGCCGATGAGCAGACGGTTCGCGAGGAAACGGTCCTGCTCACCGTCAGCGAGTACATGGCGCATCTACGCGCCCTTGCAAGCATTACCGCTGCCGAGTCGCGGGTGGAACTGGCTCAGCGGCTGGCGCAGCAGGCTCAGGATCTTCTGAACGACGGAGTGGCAACCAAGATCGACGTGTCGCGTGCACAAGTGCGGCTAACCGAGGAGCAACAGCTTCTAATCGATGACCAGCGTGATTCGGAAACTACGATTCAGGCGCTGAAGCGCATCCTGAATGTTCCGGACGGCCGGCAATTCGAGTTCGCAGACGAGCAGGACTTTTTATCGACGCCCGCGCTCGATCTTTCCGACCCGCTGTCGACTGCGCTTGCTCAGCGTCCGGAGTTGCACTCGCTGCAAGAGAACATCGAGGCTGCTCAATCAGCCTACAAAGCCGCCGTTGCCGAGTCTTTGCCAAGTGTGACCTTCAAGGGGAAATGGAACGAGCAAGGACAGACCTTCAGCAAAGCGACACCTGGATACGAGTATCGGGTCAATGTGAAGATCCCGATCTTCACCGGCGGACGGCTGAGCGCGGAGCGCAAGAGCGCGGCACTGGCAGAACAGCGTACGCAGGAACAACTCGAGCAGGAGCGTAATCGAGTAACAGAGCAGGTGCGCGATGGAGAGGTCGAGTTGTCCGCGTCCTTGCACCAGGTGAACCTGAGCCGGCAGCAGGTTCAGCTGGCCAACGACGAGGTCGCACTCTCGCAAGGACGCTTTCAGTCGGGCGTTACCGACAACATCGAAGTGACCGCCGCGCAGGACTCGCTCGCCCGAGCCAACGACGCGGAGATCGGCGCGCTCTTTCGCTACAACATTGCACGAGCGCAGCTTGCCCGTGCCGCTGGCAGCGAGGAACAGACTTACAACCACTAAGAATCATTCTCGAGAAAGGAGAATGTCATGAGCCACGCAGTTCTCGAACCAGAAACCGAAGAGTTAACCATCAGCTCAGAGCTTCCACAAGCGAGCGGACTTGCGCGATCGAAGAAGGCTTTGTTGATCTGGGGAGTAGGCGCTGTCTTAGCGGTGCTGCTGGCCCTGGGCGTTCGCTATCTCATTTGGTCATCCCAGCACGAGACAACGGACGATGCGTATCTTGCCGGGCACGTGCATCCCATCAGCGCCCGCGTAACGGATACGGTGCAACAAGTGCCGATCGATGACAACCAGCACGTGGTGGAAGGGCAGACGCTGGTGATCCTCGATCCAAGCGATTATCAGGTAAGACTCGACCGTGCACAGGCCGCGCTGGATGCTGCCGGGCGTCAGGCGGATACCGCCGCAGCGGCAATCCGTTCCACCGCACAATCGGCGACCGCGCAAACTACGCAGGCACAGGGCTCGATTGGCGATGCCAAGGCATCGATCCAGGCGTCGAAAGCCGCCGTCACTGCGGCTGAAGCGGGAGTGCCAAGAGCGGAAGCCCAACTGAATGAGACAAGCGCAATGCTGCAGCGGGAAGAAACCGACCTGCGCAGGTACGAAGACTTGTATGCCAAGCAGCAGGTTTCGAAGCAGACGCTCGATCACCAAAGAGCCAGTTATCAAGTCGCAGCGGCGGGCCAGACGGCAGCTCAGGAACAGGTGCGCCAAGCGCAGGCACAGCTGCTCGCCGCGCAGCAGGGTGTCGTCCGCGCCGAGTCCCAGTTGACTAGCTCAGAGGGCGGATTGCAGTCCGCGCAAGCTACAAGGCTTGAGACAACTGTTCGCGAAGGCCAGTTTGCCACTGCGCAGGCAGACGTTGCGCAGGCCAGGGCCGCATTGGAAGAAGCAGAGCTTCAACTTTCCTACACCATCATCAAGGCGCCAGTGAGCGGGCGGATCGGCAAAAAGTCCGTTGAGGCTGGTCAGCGCGTGCAGATAGGCCAGCCCTTGATGGCGATTATCGAGGATCGGCTGTGGGTTGTCGCCAATTTCAAAGAAACTCAATTGGAGAAAATGCGCGCGGGTCAGCATGCCGAAGTGAAGATAGATACGTTTCCAGGGCATAAGTTTCATGGGCATGTGGACAGCCTTGCTCCAGGCTCCGGCAATGAATTCGCGTTGCTTCCTCCGGACAATGCTACCGGCAACTTCACCAAGATTGTGCAACGCATCCCGGTCAAGATCGTTCTCGATCCTGACAGCACACGCGGCTACGAGCACCTTATCTCTCCTGGGATGTCGGCCGTCGTTGCCGTGGCTACGAAGTAAAGGAGGCCTCTCATGGCGACAACAAGTTTAAATCCGGCAATGGTTGCGAAGAAGCACTCTTCAGAAATCTCCGACCACGTCACCTTGAAGACCTGGATCTGCGTCATCGGGGTACTTCTTGGGTGCTTTCTGGCAGTGCTGAACATCATAGTTACAAACTCCTCCCTGCGCGACATCGCCGGAACGCTGGCGGCCAGCTCGGACGAGATCTCATGGGTTCCGACTTCCTACCTGGTTGCCGAAATCGTCGTGATCCCACTGACCGCATGGCTCGCAGCCGCGTTCTCGCTCAAGAAATACCTGCTGGCGAATTCGATCCTGTTCGTCTTCTTTTCTGTGTGCTGCGGACAGGCGCACTCTCTGGATCTGATGATTCTCTTTCGCGTGCTGCAGGGTTTTACGGGAGGGGTCCTGATTCCCCTCTCGTTCGTTGTGATTTTGAACTATCTGCCTCCGTCAAAGCAGCCCGTTGGTATGGCATTGTTCAGCGTTACTGCAACCTTTGCTCCCGCAATCGGGCCACTGCTTGGCGGTTGGCTGACGGACAACTACGGATGGCCGTTCATTTTCTACATGAACGCTATTCCGGGAGCTTTGTTGATTGCCGCTGTATGGTTCGCCATGGAAGACCAGCCTATGAACCTCGGTCTGCTCAAGAAGGGGGACTGGTGGGGAATCCTCACCATGGCGATTGGTTTGGCTGCATTCGAGGTCGTACTCGAAGATGGAAATCGCAAGGACTGGTTCGGAGATCCGGGGATTGTAAAGCTGGCTTGGATTGCCGCCATCTTTATTCCCGCGTTCATTCTCATTGAGCTGAACAAGAAAGAACCGCTCGTTGACCTTCGCCTCTTTGGGCGCAGAAACTTCGCGATGGGCAGCATCGTCAACGTGATCCTCGGCGTCGGTCTCTATGGAGTGGTGTTCATCCTGCCTCTCTATCTCGGACAAATTCACGGCTACGACGCTTCTCAAATTGGTTCGGTCATCATCTGGCTGGGGCTGCCGCAGCTGGCTATCATTCCTCTTGTGCCAAAGTGGATGCAGCACACCGATTCACGCATCATCATCGGCATTGGCGTTCTCCTCTTCGGCGGCAGCTCGTTCTTTACCGCCCACTTGGATACAGGCTTTGCTGGACCGCAATTCTATTTGCCGTTGGTGATCCGCGCAATTGGCCAACCACTTATCATGGTTCCGCTCTCTTCTGTCACAACTTCAGGCATGGCCAAAGGCCGGGAAAGCGGAGCAGCTTCGGCGCTGTTCAACATGATGCGGAACATCGGCGGTTCGATTGGTATCGCTGGACTTTCGACACTGCTTTCGGTAAGGGAGAGATTCCATTCGGAGCGCATAGGAGAATCGGTGACCGTCTATTCGGACGCCTTTCAGCAACGGGTACAGCAATCGGCCACTTACTTTCAGTCGCAGGGCAGCGATTCGTATTCAGCTAATCTGCGAGCTATCGGCGCCATCGGCGGGGTCGTTCGCCGCGAAGCCTTCCTCTTCGCATACGGTGATTGTTTCCTGGTGCTTGGCTGCGTATTGCTCGCAAGCGCGGCTGCTCTTTTCTTTATGAAGAAGACCAAAATCTCGGGTGCGGTCGGAGGGCATTGATGCAAGTTGCTGTGCGCACTCATCGGCGCCTTCGGCGATGACGATTCAACGAGGAGCTATTTCTTGGATCGGTCTCTCTCGCATCACCCGGGGTTTGGGACTGAATGAGCGTATCTCTGGGATGACTTCAAAGATGAGTCAACTGAAGCGCCGAAAGCCGGAGATCGGGCATCGACAGGAAATGCAGGAACCCCGGACGGTGGTCAAGTTGCGGGGAGCAATTCCGGGGAGAGCCTGTAATGGGAACCAAACAACAGTCTTATTCAGACGATTGCTCTATTGAATCTATCAGCTTCAGCATTCTCGCAGGCGTGGAGTTTGCCGCACAGCAGGGCGAATCAGGTGCTTGGTCGACAGACAACTTGCGGCGATCCATGGCGTTGGATTTTCCGACTCGTGAATTTGCCCAATCACGATCTCAGATACCAAGAAAAAATACTTGAAGAACATTCTCAATGCCGCCCTGTGCTGGTGAAGTCGGTCCGTAGTCTCAAAGGTGTGGTGCGTTACATTACGAATTCGCCGTTCCTGAAAGCAAATGGCAGGACCAACAGCTTCGAGTCGGATGACCACTGTCTCATCCAACGTATCGACGCCGCCATGCACATCAACATTCCGATCGCAGAAACGGCACGGATGCGGCGCTATGTGGCATCGGGTTCGCGGTCTCTGAGCGGGCCAGCCGAGTCGGATGCTGAGTAGATCCTGCAACCAAAACTCCACCGATAAACGCACTGCAGCCAGAAACGGGGGGACAGATCCAATGAAGCCTTCATCGCCTGAATTCATACCTGGTTTCGTTCGTATCACACAGGTTCGGCGCATGTGGTGCCCTTGCTGTTAGCGCCGTCATAACTGAAGACTTGACGAGGATTCAGGTAGTCTCCGACCAGGGCTCCTCCCAGAATCCGGTGTGATCCAAATCACTGCAGCGAACCCGGACTTAATTTGTCGTATATTAAAGGAAGACCAAGTTGGTCGCATATCTGGCCGCCACGGATGCACCGAGTCCGCAGGTTTTCCATCAGGTTTGCGAGCCATTAAGGAACTTCCGTTGAATCAGTCAAATAGCACCCTCCAGAGAGCAGCCCTGCTAAGCTGCGTTTTATTGTTCCTGGTCGCCGCCGCATGGGGAACTGTCGGCGGAAGCATCTCCGGTTCGGTGCAAGACCCATCGGGAAGCGTCATTGCGAATGCCCGCGTCACCGTAAGGGAACAAAACACGGGAATCACCCACATGACCCGCACCAGTTCCAACGGGTATTACACCTTGCCGGTTCTGCCAATTGGCCGGTATGAGATGAACGTGATTGCCCCAGGCTTCCGAAGCTACCAGCGCACGGACATTGCGCTCGACACCGATGCGGCGCTCATGATCGACGTATCGCTTGAGGTGGGAACAGTCTCGCAAACCGTCAGCGTGACCGACAATTCACTCCATGTCGAGACGGCCAGCACACAGTTGGGCGAAGTGATCAGCGGGCGGCAAATGGCCGCCGTGCCCCTGAACGGGCGCAGCTTCACCGATCTTCTCTCGTTGCAGCCTGGCGTGGCGCCCGCGACCTCCATGACTTCCAGCACAGTGCAGGATGTGGGCGCCACGACCCTCGAACCATCCGGTACGCTGAATCCCGGCACGATTTCCGTCAACGGGCAGCGCGAAACCTCCAACTTCTTCAGCGTGAACGGCAGCGACGCGGAGGAGGACGTGAACGCCGGGACCGCCATCATTCCCAATCTGGATGCTATTGCCGAATTCCGCATCGTCACCAGCAACTTCGATGCGGAGTACGGGGAATTTAGCGGGGGCCAGATCAGCGTGGTTACAAAATCGGGCGGAAACGAACTTCACGGGAGCGCATTCAACTTCCTGCGCAATACCGACCTGGACGCGCGTAACTACTTTTCACCCACGCGCGGGGCTTATCGGCAGAACCAGTTTGGCGGAACGATCGGCGGGCCCATTCGTCACGACAAGATCTTTTTCTTTTCGGACTATCAAGGCACCCGGCAGACGCAAGGCATCGACACGGGCCTGATCAGTGTTCCTTCGAATGCGGACAGGACTGGGGATCTCTCTACCTCTGTGGACAGCAACGGCAACACCCTGTTCACCGGAACGGTAAGCGGCCCATATTTTGCCAGTTTGCTGACGCAAAAGCTTGGCTATGCCGTATCCCCCGCCGAGCCGTACTACTTTAACGGCTGCTCTCAGGCAGATGCGCAGGCTGGGAAGTGTGTGTTTGCAAACGCGCAGATTCCCGTGACCGCGTGGTCCGTTCCGGCGCAACGGATGCTCCAGTACATACCGGCTCCGAACATGGCCAAAGGCTTTGCCACATCCGCGTACAACCAAACTCTGAGGGATGACAAGGCGGGCGAGCGCATGGATGCGAATACGTGTTGGGGCCTGCTGTCGGTCTATTACTTTTTCGACGACTTCGACCTCGACAACCCCTATCCGACGGCGCAGAGCGGGGCCAGCGTTCCCGGTTTCAATGCGCTGACGACGGGACGCGCCCAGTTGCTGGCCTTGAGCGCAACCAAAGCCATCAATTCCACAACCGTGAACGAATTGCACCTGAGCTACCTGCGCGACATGACCAATTTGGGCCAATCGGAGGGTGGGCGCGGTGTGAGCCTGCTTGCACAGGGCTTTGAGAATGCCGATGGGAGCGCCAGTATCGTGGCTCTCGATCCCCAGGGGCAAGGAGTCGAGAATCTCAACTTCAACGGCTACTCGACCGGCAGCGCGGCCAACCAACTGATTCAGGCCAACAACACCTATCAGATGGCGGACACCTTCTCAAAGGTGCATGGCAGCCACACCATGAAGTTCGGCAGCGAATTTCACGTAGACCAGGTGAATGCCCATCCCATCGCGCAATTCAACGGCAGCTTTGTCTTCTCTGGCACGGAGACCGGCGTTGACTTCGCAGATTTTCTGATCGGCGTGCCCAGCCAGTTCAACCAGAGCCAGCTCAACCCGTTCTATGCGCGAAACAAGTACGTCGGCCTGTTCGCCCAGGACAGTTGGCACGCTCTGCCGAGCCTGACCCTCAATTACGGGCTGCGCTGGGACCGCATTGCGCCCTGGACGGAGAAATACAACCAGATTTCAACCTTCGAGGCGGGCGCTCAGTCGGATGTGTTTCCCGGCGCTCCGGAGGGCATTCTCTATCCGGGGGATCCTGGAGTTCCGCGCACGTTGGCCCGCGTCGGCGAACTCGGATTTTCGCCGCGTGTGGGTGTGGCATGGTCGCCCCAGGCCAGTGCCAGCAGCGCTTTGGGAAAGCTGCTGGGCTCTCCGGGGACCACGAGCGTTCGCGCCAGCTTTGGCAACTTCTACACCGCAATCGATGCGCTCTCCATCAGCGTGCTGGCCGCAAACGCACCTTATGGCACGACCTATTCCAGCCCTGCTCCGCCGCTCTTTGCAACGCCTTTCATCACCGCTGCCGACGGCGCAAACTACGGTCAGCCTTTTCCCTATGCGCTTGCGCCGCTGAATTCATCCCGTGCCCATCCCGACAGGAACATTGACTGGAGCGCCTATGAGCCGATCAGCGGTATTCCGGGATACGACATGCACAACCGCGTGCCATATACCGATGAGTGGATGCTTTCGATCGAGCGGCAGGCTGGCCCGAAGACGGTCTTTAGCGTGAGTTATATCGGCACCTCGAGTCATCGGCAACGTGTCCCGATCGAGCCGAACCCCGGCAATCCGGAGCTCTGCCTGAGCCTTAGCCAGCCTAGCCAAGTGCAACCCGGCACGCTGACCTGCGGCGCCGGAGGCGAGAATACTGTCTACTTTCCGATAAGCGGAGGACAGGTGACCGGAACGCGCGGACCGCTCGGTTCCAGCTTCGGCAGTGATGCGCTGCAATCGACAATCGGCCACGCCAGCTACAACGCTCTCGAACTCAGCGCCCGGCACACCAGCGGCCGTCTCGAATTCGCGGCTGCCTACACGTTCAGCAAGTCCCTGGACCAATCGTCCAACATTGGCGAGGAGGTCAATCCCTTCAACCCCTCGCTCAGCTATGCGCTGTCATCGTTCGACGTGAAACACAACTTCATCTTCAGCTATGAGTACGGAATCCCTTTGGACCGCCTTTTACATCCAAATCGCCTGAGTGAGGGGTGGTCACTCTCTGGAATCACCCGCGTTGCGAGCGGCTTTCCCATAACTCTGACCAACAATGGAGACAACTCACTGATCGGGACAAATCCGAATGGGGTCAACGACAGCAGCATCGACGAACCCAACTACAGTGGCGGTCCGCTGCATTTGAACCACAACTCCCGCAAAAACGGTAACGACTACTTCGACTCGGTAGCCTTCAGTGTGAATGCACTCGGCACGCCCGGAAACGCAAAACGACGGTTTTTCTACGGTCCAGGCGCGAACAACTACGATGCTGCGCTTGCCAAGAATTTGCCGGTCACAGAGTCGAAGTCGTTGCTGTTCCGCGTGGAAGCATTCAATGTCTTCAACCACACGCAGTTCAACGGCTCCGGCTCAGTGGACGGCAACATCGGAAGCTCGACCTTTGGCCAAACAATCAGTGCTGCATCTCCACGCATTTTGCAGGGAGCGCTGAAGTTCAACTTCTGACCCCGAAGAGACTATAGGTGGTCGCGATGTATTCCGGCTTCCATGAAAAGAGCCCGTCGCAAGCCAAATGGATTGGCTGTAGGCGATGATTGCGAAGCATGGCGAGAAGGCAAACCCCGGAACAGATGATCGAGTGAGGCTTGAAGTCCTCGCAGATTGGTACTGCGTTCAATTTCGTCCTCGCCTGCTCAAATGCTCAATCGGGTTCATAGGACATTCTTTTTGCTTGATCGCGGACGGCATTGAGTCCTTGTCCGATGTCATCAGTTCCACCGTCGCTTACTTCGGCTTGCGCCTATTCATTAAGCCACCTGATGAGAATCGTCCTTATTGCCACGGAAAAGCCGGGCCCGAAGCTGCCATCATTGTGAGCCTTGCGCTCGTCGTGGCCGCGATCGTGATCGGGGCGGAGAGCATCGCGTATTCAAACCCCTCATCCCTTGCCCGAGGCATACACGCTTTGGGTCCTGTTGGCAGCAGTTGGAATCAAGGCATTGCTGTCCCGCCATGTATCTTCCGTCGGTAAGGGCATCGACAGCGCCGCCGTTCGCAGTGATGCCTGGCACCACCTGAGCGATGCCATCACTTCAGCCTTTGCGTTTGTCGGTATCTCTGTCGCTTTGTGGACCAGAAATGCCACAGAAGACGATTGGGTCGCGCTCTGTGGCTCACCAGTCATCATGTTGAATGCGTGGCGGCAGCTTCGGGCTCCCTTGGCAGAATTGCTTGATGCTGCGCTGCCCCTCGGTTGGAACTGGGGGTGCGCACAGTTGCCTCGACTGTTTCAGGAGTCATCGGCCTTGGCGAATGCTACATCCGCAAGATGGGCATCCGCTACTACGTTGACCTGCAGATCGTTGCAGAAGGAACTCTGACAGTGCGTAATGGCCTTAACATCGCACACGATGCGGAAGATGCTGTACTGCAACAGGTGCCATAGACCGCGGAAGTCCTCGTGCATGTTGAACCGGATGAAAGCTTCTGGCCCCCTCCCTCAAGAGACGACCGTAAGCGGATTTAGCGCCTTCGCATTCCGGTTGAGTGTCAGCGAACCGTCAGTAGATTTCTGGCCAAAACTCGTAGTTAACCGAGGCTCCGATGGAGCAGCATGGGGATGGCTGCCAGCCTACCGTCCCGTAAAAATCAAGCATTTCAAGTCCGGCAAGCAGGATCGGTAATGAAAACGCCGAAGGCGACGGGAGCAATCTCAGCCATTCGTCGGAGCTGTACGGTACTTTGGGGTACACCGAAGCGCACCAAGGTACTCAATCGGCCTCGTCTTGATAGCCGGTTCGCCGATGGTCCGATTAAGCATTCTTCGCGAGGTCAACTGATGATTGTTTGGCGCAGTGCCCAGCAGAGCTCTTCCCTTGCCCCCCTTACGCCGATCCGTGGCGGCCGCCTTTCTTCCATCGTTTCAGGCTGGGTTTTATTGCTGGGCATTGCATGGGCTGCCTGTTCGCCTGCCGCGTCGCAGACAGTCAACTTCAGTTATGCGCAGGCAGCTCTGGGCAGCGGCTGGCTGAATCCTGGTGCGTCGGCAGTGGATGCTTTCGGCAACGTCTACGTCGCCGATACCGCGAATAACGCGGTGAAAGAGATTGTGGCCGTTGACGGGGTGATTCCTGCCTCACCCACGATCGTCACGCTGGGGGCCTCGTTCTCGAGTCCGGCCGCTCTGGCGCTCGATTCGCTGGGTAATCTCTACGTCGCGGACAAGGGAAATGGCGCGATCAAGGAGATTGTGGCCACCGGCGTGGGCGTTTTCCCCGCATCGCCTACGACGTTGACGCTGGCGACCGGCTTCACGGCGCCGTCCGGAGTTGCTGTCGATGCAGGCGGCAACGTCTTCTTTACCCAGCAGATCGCGGGCACGACCGCGGTCAAGGAAATCGAAGCAACCTCGGTCGGAGCTTTCCCTGCCACACCCACCGTCACAGCAATAGGGGCGGTCAATACATGGAACAATCCGGCTGGCGTGGCTGTCGATCAGGCCGGGAATGTCTACATTGCGGGCAATCAGAGCCGGTCGGTGAGCGAGATCCTGAAAGCCGGAGGCTACGCGAGCGTCAAGACATTGGCAAGCGGGTTTACGGTGCCCGTCGGCATCGCAGTGGATGCGAGCGGGAATGTGTTTGTTGCCGACGCTGCCGCGGGCAAAGTATCCGAGATCGAAGCGGTCAACGGGTCGATTCCAGGCTCGCCCATAACCGTGTCCTGGGGCAGCGGCTGGATCAGTCCCACCGGAATCTCCGTGGACGACCTGGGAGACATCTTTGTTGCGGACACGCAAGCGGCGCAGGGCGTTCAGGAGATCATGACCTCGCGTGTGAGCTTTGGCGCGGTCAACGTGGGCAGCAAGAGCTCCACCCTGTCGCTGGTCTTCACTTTTGCGACGGGAGGAACCATTCAGCCGCCCTCGGTCTTGACGCAAGGCACAACGGGCCTGGACTTTGCCGATACGCTCACCGGTTCCTGCACCACGAAGGGAAGCAGCTACACGTGGACGGCAAACAGCAGCTGCGCGGTTGCGGCGACATTCACGCCAAGCCATGCGGGAATAGAATCGGCGGCCATCGAGTTGCTCGACAATGGCGGCAACGTCCTGGTCACGGCGCTTGCAAGTGGCATAGGCATTGGTCCCGTAGCGGGCTATGAGCCCGTATCGATGAGTGCTCTGACCGTGACTGGTTTGGGCCAGACCGGCTTAGCCGGCCCCAGCCGGGCCGCATTCGATGCCCAGGGAAACCTGTACGTCGCGGATTCGGTGAACAGCCGCGTGGTGAAAGTGGTTTCACCGGTCTCTGGAACAGCCGCGGCGACGGTCGTCACGACGGGAGTCGCGAATACGACCGCTGTGGCGATAGATGGAGCGGGCAATCTGTACATGGTTGCAGGCGGAAACTCGGTGATGAAGTACGCGCCGTCCGGCGTGTTGAGCACTCTCGACAACCATGGGATGAGCTACGCAAACGCGGCTGTCGCGGTGGATGGGGCCGGCAACATATATACCGCCGACACCACCAACAACCGCATCGTCTGGTTCCCGGCCGGCGGCCCGGCCAGTGTCTTCTATGCCGGTGGTCCGCTCAACAGTCCAAGCGGAATCGCGGTGGACGCGCAGGGTAACGTGTATATCGCCAACTCCGGCGGCAACAATGTTGTCAAAATCAGCCAGGGAACTGCGAGCATTCTCAGCGCCACCTATAGTTACAACTCGAGCGACTCCAACTATTCGAACCCCGTAGCCATCGCGCTCGACAACGCGGGCAACTTGTACGTCTGCGACACGGGCAACGGCCGAATCGTGCTGATTCCCGCTGGGACCGGCAGTGCGGTCGCGCTCCAGACAGGTTCGGCCGTCTTTGTGCAACCCGTCGGCGTTGCGGTCAGCAGCGCTGGCGCACTCGCCGTAATCGACGGCACCAGCAACTCGATTTTCACCGGCAGCGTGCAGAGCGCTCCCTCGCTTGTCTTCCCGAATACTGCCGTGTCCTCGACCAGCGTTGGCCAGGCGGTGACGCTGATGAACCTGGGCAACAGCCCGCTGACCCTTTCCGTTCCCGACACCGGGAACAACCCCAGCCTCTCCGACAACTTCACGCTCAAGACTTCAACCTGCCCCAGCATAAGTGCAGGTGGAACGGCGCAAAGCCTGGCGGCAAGCAACTCCTGCGCCTTCGATCTGGCGTTCAATCCACAAGCAACCGGAGTTGTGAGCGGATCTCTGGTGCTGTTGGGCAATGCCGTCAACGGCGCGACGCAAACCATCGCTCTCAGCGGCACAGGGACTGCGCCATCGATCACGCTGACGCCCGCGGCTGGAACCTTGACCGACGGAGTGATCGGAGCCGCATACAGCCAGCAGTTCACGGCCAGCGGCGGAACTGCGCCCTACACCTACGCGATGTCGCTGACCAGCGGCAGCCTGCCCACCGGGATGATCTTCAACTCGTCCACTGGCCTTCTTTCTGGGACGCCGACGTTGGGCGGTACTTTCGGTTTCACAGTGACGGCGACGGACTCAGGCAGCGCGGCCAGCGGTGGCCCTTTTGCAAGCAACGCGCAGGCCTATTCACTGACCATCGCGAGTTCAACGATCGCCATCGCGCCCGGTTCGCTTGTCGCGGGAACGGCCGGAGCTGGGTATGGCAATGTGACTTTCAGCGCAAGTGGCGGAAGCAGTCCATATACATTCGCGCTCACCAGCGGTTCGCTCCCGCCGGGATTGCTGCTGACCAACGGAGTCCTGTCTGGAACCCCAACCGCCGCAGGCTCGTTCTATTTCACGGTCACCGCAACGGATGCGCAGTCCAAGATCGGCAACAAAGACTACGCGATGGTGGTAGGCTCGCCGAACATCGGCCTTTCTCCCGCGCGGCAAGTGTTGAGCGACGGAACAGCGGAGAGCGTTTATAGCCAGCAGTTCACAGCCAGCGGAGGAACCGCACCCTATGCCTACACGGTTTCCAAAGGATCTCTGCCTGCGGGCTTGAATCTGTCCGCGACTGGCCTGCTGACCGGCGCGCCCACCACCGCTGGAAGCTATAACTTTACCGTGCAAGCGGCCGACAGCTCTACGGGGAGCGGCGCGCCGTATTTCGCATCCAGGACCTATTCGCTCACTGTCTGGGCGCCCATCGTTTCCGTGATTCCGATGGACGGGCTTCTGGCTTCCGGCACGGTGGGGCAGACCAATTACAGCCTCGCGTATTCCGCCCAAGGAGGCAACGGCCACTATACATTTGCCGTGACTGCCGGCGCGCTGCCCACCGGCATGCATCTCATCAGTGGAGTGCTGTCAGGAACACCTACCGCGACGGGCACATTTAACTTCACCGTCACCGCAACCGACGGCGAGATGTTCACCGGCAACAAGACCTACTCTTTGACCATCGGTTCGCCAACCATCGTGGTAGCTCCGGCGAATGCGGTTCTCAGCGAGGGATCCGCGGAGACAGCCTACGGCCCCGTGACCTTTTCGGCGACGTCGTCCAACGGGGGAACTGCGCCGTATGTCTACAACCTTTCCGCTGGATCGCTGCCAGCAGGATTGACGCTGAACGCAGCAGGCGTGCTGTCCGGAACTCCCACAGTGGCCGGAACCTTTTACGCAACCGTGAAGGCAACCGACGCCAACGGACAGACCGGCAGCAAGGAATTCGAGCTGAGCATTGCCGCGCCACTGGTTACTCTGACGACTGCTCTATTGCCCGATGCGGCGGTGGGCATTCCCTATAGCCAGACCATGACGGCCAGCGGCGGCAGCGGCTCCTATACTTACGTGGCCAGCGGCCTGCCTGCATGGCTCACGCTCGACCCCTCCGGCCTGCTGCGGGGCACGCCCACGGCAGCGGACATTGGCGGCTCCGACGTCACCATTACTGCAATGGATGCCAATGGCTTCCAGGGCAGCCGCGGCTTCACGCCGAGCGTCTATGGCGTGGCGGCGGCGACAGCAGGAATGCAGGACTTCGGAACAGTTGCGCTGGGAGCAAAGCCCGCCACCGGGACCGTGACCTTCAATTTCAATGGAACATTTACCTTGGGCGCGACGCCTGTGGTGGTCGTGACGCAGGGCTCATCCAGCCTGGACTTCAGCAACGCGGGCAGCGGCACTTGCGCACAGGGAACTTTCGGCCTCGCCACGGTCTCGTGCACGGTGCAGGTGGCGTTCAACCCGCAAGCTCCCGGACTGAGAATAGGAGCCATCGAACTGCTGGATGGCAACGGCAACGTGATCGCGACGCAGTATGTGTTCGGCAATGGCAGGGGGCCGCTGGCTCACTTCCTGCCCGCCAGCGAGAGCACCGTATCCAGCAGCGTAACACTGACCACGCCCCAGGGCCTGGCCGTCGACGCCGCGGGTAGCCTCTATGCGGCAGATTCCGGATTGGGCGAGGTCCTGCAGATCAAGCAGGGAACTGCGCAACCGGTGATGACTTCCAGTGGCGGGTTGGGCACGCCGCGCAGTGTGGCCATCGATGGAGCAGGCAACGTCTATATTGCCGATTCGGCCAACAACACGATCTGGAAGGTCGGGCCCTCGTTTGGGACGCCGGTCGTAGTCACCAGCGCCACCGTCAATCCGCCGTCAGGCGGCCTGAGCGGACCGCGCGGTGTCGCCGTGGACGGAGCAGGCAACATCTATATCGCCGATACCGGCAATGGACGCATCCTGGTGACTTCGCCCTCCGCGGATGGCGGTTATGTCACTCCCTGGCAACTGCCCACCTACACATCCCTCACTGCGCCTTACGCTGTCGCAGTGGATCGCAACGGCAGCGTCTATATTGCCGATTTCAGTGGCAACTTTGTCTTGATCGAGCCAGCGGGCGGGACCGAGAGCGCGCTCGGTAACCAGGGTGCGGAGATCAGGATTTCTGCCGGCGTCAGCGCTCCCACGGGCATAGCCGTCGATGTGAACAAGAATGTGTACATCGCCAACTCCGGCGCGGCCAACGTGCTCAAGGTGATGAACACGCAAGGTTGCTATGGGCTGCCGGCTGCGGTTTCAACTGTTGCAACGCTCACCAGTCCACAGGGTGTCGCGGTCGATGGCAGCGGAGATGTCCTCATTGCCGATAGCACCTCCGGGCATGTGTATGAAGAGAGTTATGCGGCTCCGCCGTCTGCGCTGACCTTTGCAACTCCCACGGCCGAGGGCAGTCTGGACGTTGCGGATGGCGCGCTCGGCTTCACCATGCAGAACTTCGGCAACGCGGACCTGAACTTCACCTCGTCCACGGCCATCACGGATTTGACCGGCAGCTTTACCTACGACCCTTCGCGAGATTGCTATGCGCAAGGGAATGGCTTGAGCGCCAACTCCAGTTGCCTCTTCGCCATCGACTTTACGCCGAGCCAGACCGGCACGCTGAACGCCAGTCTGAAATTGGCCTATAACAATCTGGCAGCGGCAAGCGCCACCCAGACAATATCTCTGATTGGTACGGGCATGGCGCAATTCGTCTTTACACCCGCGAGCGGATCGGCGCTGGTTGCGGGTATCGTGGATACGGCCTACAGCCAGACCATCTCCGCGAGTGGCGGAACCGCTCCCTACACATATGCCATCTCCCAGGGGGCTCTGCCCACGGGATTGACACTGAGCGCGGCCGGAGTGCTTGCGGGCACGCCTGCATCGATCGGTGTCTTCGAGTTCACGGTCACCGCCACGGATAGCAACAAGGTCGATGGGAGCGCTCATTTCTCACTGACCATCGCGCCCGATGCCACGGCTTCCAGCAGCACGCAAGACACGTCCAACCCACCAACCGTCACCTTCACGTTCACGAGTGCGGCCACGGTGGCCAGCGTGGCCGTGCTGACGCAAGGCGTCACCGGGCAGGACTTCACCAATGCCGGCACGGGAACCTGCGCCGCGCAGGCCTATGCCGCCAGCGCCCAATGCACGGTGGTCGTTGCCTTCACCGCGAAATATCCAGGAACCCGCTATGGAGCGGTCGAATTGCTCGACGCCAGCGGAAACATCCTGGCCGCGCAAGACATTTCCGCAGTGGGTACCGCGCCTCTGGCGCTGTTCTCGCCTGGCAACGTTGGTTCGCTCTCCCTCAAGAACGTCAGCGGCCTTGGAACGACCTCTGAGCTTAATCTACCCAGCGGTCTGGCAGTCGACCCCGTCGGGAATGTCTTCATCGCCGACACGCTCAACAATCGCGTTGTGAAGGTTGCTGCCGACGGTACGGCGACCCTCGTCCCCACTCCGGGAATTGCCTTGCACTATCCCACCGGCGTCGCGCTCGACGGCGCGGGCAATCTCTACATCGCCGATGACGGCGACGGCCTGGTGGTGATGGTTACGCCCGCTGGAAAGGCCAGCGTCCTCAGCAACGGCGCGCTCACAATCACCAACAACTTCAGCGTCGCTGTGGATGGCAGCGGCAATGTCTACACCACCGATCTCGGCAATACCAACACCAGCATTCCCGCGCGCATCGTGGAATATCCAAGTGGTGGCGCGGCCCAGGTTTTCGCGATCACCGGCGCTACTTTGAGCGCGCCGAACGGTCTGGCGATCGATGGAGCCGGGATCCTTTGGATCGCGGACAACAACAGCCTGATCAAGGTCAGCAGTGGAACCGGCACGTTCCTCGCGACCGGTTCTCTCAGCACCGCCCTTGCCGCCCCCTTGTCGGTCGCGGTAGACGGCATGGGGAACCTCTATGTAGCAGACGGAGGCAATCGCAGAGTGCTGGAAGTCCCGGTGGGGGCAAGCAATCTAAGCAACGCATTCGTGATCAATCTGGCATCGTCCACACTGAGCTATCCGTTTGGCCTGGCGATCTCCGGCGCGGGCGATCTCTACGTTGCCGATGCAACTGCTAACTCGGTTCTGGTCAGCAATCAGGAGAAGGCTCCCACGTTTGATTTCGATTCAACGGTGGGTGTAACCACCAGCGCTGCGTCTGTAACCCTGATCAATGTGGGCAACAGCGCGCTCACCTTCCCGGTTCCCGCGAGCGCCGGCAGCAATCCCGGCTTTGCGAGCAATCCCAGCAGCTTTGCGCTCAACAGCACAAACACAACGTGTCCGCAGATCCAGTTTGGAGGCACGGCCGGCAGCCTGGCCGCCGGACAAAGCTGCCTCTACGCGATTGACTTCACGCCCACAGTTGCGGGTCTAGCCACTGACACGCTGACGCTCACCGACAATTCCAACAACGTGAGCGGAGCAACGCAGTCGCTCGCGCTCGCCGGTTCCACGGTCGCAGTGTCGCCTGGCAGCGGAACCCCCTCGACACCGTACGCGCTTCCTGCAGGAACAGTTGGCGTGAACTATAACACCAACTTAGCCAAGACTTTCTCGGCGGCTGGCGGAAACGCTCCCTATTCCTTCTCCGTCTCGGCGGGCTCTCTGCCGAATGGACTGCTACTGAGCCAGATTGGCGTGCTCTACGGAACGCCGACGGTGGTCGCCAACTACGCCTTCACGGTGAGTGCAACCGACAGCAATGGACAGGCCGCGGTACAGGCCTATTCGCTGGCCATCAACGCGTCCTCCATCTCGCTCATCCCTACGGGCGCAACCTTGACCGCAGGCGAGGTCGACGTTGCCTATAGCCAGACCTTTTCGGCCAGCGGCGGAACCTTCCCATACAGCTTCGAAGTCACCGCCGGCTCGCTGCCTCAAGGGTTGACGCTCAGCCGGGGCGGGGAACTCACGGGAACCCCGGCCACGACTGCGTCCCCGGCAAGTTTCGCGATCACAGCCACCGACTTCAACGGACAGGCCGGAAGCCGGACCTATTCGCTTACCATCAATCAGCCGCCCATCACGGTTGCCCCGGCGAGCGGTTCGCCAACAGCGTTACCCGATGCAACGGCAATGGTTGTCTACGCGCAGAGCTTCTCGGCCAGCGGTGGAACCCCGCCCTATAGCTATGCACTCGCCCTCAACAGCGGAAGCCTGCCCGCCGGATTGACTTTGGATGCGCAGACCGGCATCCTTTCGGGAACGCCACTCTCTGGCGCGACCGTCAACTTCACCATCACAGCCACCGACAGTTCCACCAAAGGGCCCTTCACCGGCAGCCAGACCTACACCCTGGCCATCGCTCCTCCCTCAGTCTCCATGTTGCCCACAACGCTGCCCAACGGAGCGGTGGGCGACCCGTACAGCGAGCCGCTTGCGGGCGTCGGCGGCGGAGGACCCTATACCTTCAGCGTAACTGCCGGAAACCTGCCTGCGGGATTGACCCTGAACGGCGCATCTCTCACAGGAACGCCAACCGCGGCCGGGCTTGCGAGCTTCACACTCTCCGCCACCGATACTGTGAGCGGAGCCATTGGAAGCCAGGCCTACGCGCCAACGATTTACGCAGCTCATGCGACAGCATCGCCCTCGGTCTTCGCCACGCCGCAGAGCGTCGGCACTTCGAGCGCTTCACCCAACACGGTAACCTTCACCATCCATGGTTCGGTAATCGTCGGCGGCTGGTCAGCGCTGACCGAGGGAGCGCCGAACCTCGAATTTCAATATGCCCACAACGGAAGCTGCACCATCACCGAGTACAACGACGGCGACACCTGCACCCTCGCTGTCGATTTCGCGCCACTGTATCCAGGGCAGCGCAATGGCGCGCTTGAACTCCTCGATGCCAATGGCAACATCCTGGGCACCGCTCTGTTGACCGGCACAGGCACAGGCCCGGTGGCGAACATCTTGCCGGCCACGGAATCGATCCTGGCAAGCGCTGCTTCCAGTCCCATTGCGCTTCAATCCCCGCAAGGGCTAGCCATGGATGCAAGCGGGAACGTGCTGATTGCCGACTCCAGCGCCCATGCGGTTCTGGGGTTGACTCCAGCCGGAACTATTTCGAGACTGCTCGACTTGTCTTCCTCCACCGGCACACCTACAGCCGTAGCCATCGATGGCGCAGGCAACATCTACGCGGTCGATTCGGCCAACAGCGCAGTCTTGAAGCTTGCGCCGCCTTACACCGGCGCGCCATCGGTCGTCACCAGCAACACGGTGAATCCACCAAGTGGCGGCCTCGCCTCGCCCAGCGGTCTGGCAGTCGACGCAAGCGGCAATGTGTATTTTGCCAGCAGCAGCGCAAACAAAGTCTATGAGAGTGTGCAATCGCCCATCCTCGGCTACGCCGCTCCCGTTCAGATCTCCACCTACTCTCAACTGAGCGGCCCAGCCGGATTGGCGGTGGACGCGAGCGGCAACATCTACATCGCCGATTCGCTCAATAATCGCGTCTTGATCGAGCCGGCAGTAGGATCGACAACTGCCGGTCAGGAGACCATCGTCGGCAGCAGCGCAACCATGAAAGCGCCGGCCGGAATCGTGGTCGACGTCAACGGAAATCTCTACGTTTCTAACTCCGGCGGCACCACCGTGCAGAAAGTTCTAAAGACCGGCACGGGCTACGCTGCGCCGTACCCAGTAACGACCCGCACACTGCAAAGCGCCTTCGGAGTAGCCGTCGATGGAACCGGTAATCTGTATGTTTCGGACGCCACCGGCAAGAGTGTGGTCGAGGAAAACTATGCGGCTCCGCCACTGCATCAATTCGCGCAAGCCACAATCGTCGGAGCCACGGACACAGTCGATGGCCCCGCTGCATTCACTCTGCTGAATTACGGGAATGCACCGTTGACTGCGGCTTCGCCCGGAGTCTCTGCGCCCGCCGATTTCCAGCTGACGCCGGGCTCCGGATCCCTGGCCGACTGCACGGCAACCTTCTCGCTGCCGGCCAATGCCGGCTGCAACATCGACATTGTCTTCAAGCCGCTCTCCGCCGGATCGCTCGCGGAATCGCTCGTGCTGACGGATAACTCGATCACCAGCGCCAACCAATCGATTCCATTGCAAGGCACCGGTCTGATTCCGCTCAATATTACGTGGCCTGCGCCTGCAGACATCACCTATGGCACTCCGCTGAGCGCAACGGAACTGAATGCGAACTCGGGGGCAGTCGCCGGAACTTTTGTCTACACGCCCAGTGCAGGCACGGTTTTGAGCGCAGGCACGCAAACACTTTCCGCGACATTCACCCCGACAGATGCCAAGGATTACAGTGCAATCACCGTGACCGTTCCATTGCAGGTGGACCAGGCCGCGTCGGCAGTTACTCTAGCCTCCAGCCTCAATCCAGGTTTGAGCGCGAACCCGATTACCTTCACGGCAACCATTACCACGACGGCAGGCGTCCCAACCGGAAGCGTCAACTTCCTCGATGGAACAACGGTGCTGGGCTCGGGCACTGTGTCAGGCGGTGTGGCTACCTTCACTACGTCGACACTGGCCACTGGCACGCAAACCATCTGCGCTGTTTACAGCGGCGATACGAACTTCATTGCATCCACAAGCAACGCCCTCACACAGGCTGTGATCAACTTCAGCATCACACCCGACACAAATGGCTCGGTAGGCGGCGGCACGCAGACCATGTCTTCCGCTGGGCAAGCCACTTATTCACTTGCGATCGCCCCAACGACCGGCGTCTCCTTCCCCATCGCAACAACTTTGACCATCGCAGGACTGCCTCCTGGTGCGACGGCGACACTCACTTCGCCCGGATGGGTTCAGCAGTCGGACACATCCTGGATGCTCCCGGCCAATACGACCCTGACCGGCCTTACTCTAAACATTCAATGGAGCGCTATCGCGGCCAACCAGAATGAGCAGCCGAGGAGCATGACATCTCATCTGGCGCTGCTTCTTCTCGGTATTCTGGGGCTGCCATTCTCACCCAGGTTCCGCCGCGCCGGCAGGCGGTTCGGCAGAAGCGCCTCCACTTTGCTGTTGGTGATTGCACTGGGCGCGGCTACGTTCGCGATGAATGGTTGCTTGAATTTCACGCCTACTCCACAAACCTACAACCTGAACGTCACTGTGAACGCAGGCGCGCTTTCGCACACTACCAATCTCAAGCTCACTGTGGAGTAGCTGGGTGAGCTTGCGGCAAGAAACAAATAGGGTTGGCATACCGGGATGCCTCGACAGCCAAGAGGGGAAAAGGCGGCGTGTAGGTCAGGTTGATTTGCCCCGACATCTTCATCACATAGCCGGAGTACGACAAACGTAAGCGATCGTGCGGTCTGGATTAATCACAGGCTCGGAGTGTCCGCAGTAAAACGAGTCGGCATCCGGATGAGGCAGGAATCGTTGCGGCATTCTCAAGGGTCCAGCCGGTTCTCATATCACCAGCAGCTGCTTCCGCATGGATGGCGCAGTAACGGCAGGCTATTGGTTCGGTGACCTCGCCCCGAAATAACTGAGCGAGAACCTGGGAGGAGAGAATGCGAGTTATTGTCAGCCCCTGTAAACCCCGAGGGGTCCGGAATCCTGCGATTCGACTTCAACTACCGGTAACCTGATGCGGTGCCGCCGTAGGGTGACGGATCCGGCATCAATTTGTCTCAGCAATCTAACTTCGACCTTTCTATTATCGCGTCTAGGTCTCCGACCGCATGAAGTCAGTTCTTTTATAGTGGAATTTGTGCCGAGC
>CAZQPY010000055.1:0-36487 GCA_964595345.1 uncultured Occallatibacter sp. | reverse complement strand
GGTTTCGGCACGAGAAATGTAGAAACTCCAGCGGCACGACTAAAGTCGTGCCCTGTTACAGAGCGAAACGAGTATTTACAAGGCGAGACGAATTTGAGTTTTCCGCATTGCGCAAAGCTCCTTAGCGAGCGGGAGGCGGAGCGCCGCCGGTGGTGGCGACGCCGGCAGAGACCGCGGGGTCTTCGCCGGCAATATCCGCGCGATAACTGACGATCTTTGCGGTGGGGAAATTGGGCGGGACTTTTTGCGTGACCTTGCCGGTTGCCGCCCATTCCGTGCCGCGCTGGAATGTGGCAATGAATCCGATGCAGCTCAGCGCCGTTGCATCGTGACCCAGCGTGGTGTGGAAGACGCGTCCCTTGCCATAGCTCACCACCATCAGCATCGGCTCGTCGTGGCCCGTGCCTTTATTGGCTGGGTCGGAATGCGCTGTAGCCAATACGGTCATGTTCTTTCCGGGACCGCGCAGAGTGGCGTAGAGTTCGTCGGGCGCATGCATCCAGGCAGTGGGAAGCCCTTTCAGAATGGGATGCTCAGGTTCCCGAGCCGTCACGAGGAAGGGCTTGCGGTTTCCGTGCGAACCGGCGTTGCCAGCCGCGGGATCGGAGACCAGCTTGCCGTCCTCGAAATACCACATGGGGCCGGCCTGTTGGTTGCGGTTCCGCCAGCCTCCGATGCCGATCATCAGATTGTAGGCAGACCAATCGGGGAAGGCATTGT
Organism: uncultured Occallatibacter sp.; assembly: GCA_964595345.1. Classification (GTDB taxonomy): domain Bacteria; phylum Acidobacteriota; class Terriglobia; order Terriglobales; family Acidobacteriaceae; genus Telmatobacter. Next base: position 35,767 of record CAZQPY010000055.1, on the reverse strand, counting down.
CGGCGGCATGCACCACCACCAGTCCGCCGCCGTTCTCTATGAATTGTTCCAGCTCGTGGCGCAGATTCTCCGGCCACTCCGGCGCGTCGAGGTTGGAGACGATGACTTGATATTGGCTGAAATTCGGATGGAAACTACCGAAGTCTGTTCCGGATGGAGGGGCGCTGAGCACCGTCACTTGAAAGAGACCGGTTTCCTCCAATTCCTGCTTCAGAATCGGCGTGGTCATCTTCCAATTATGAAAGGGACCGGCGCTTTGCCCATCGAGAAGCAGCACGCGTATGGAGGCGGGAGCCGCGGAAGCAATTCCCGCGAAAAGAAACGAAGAGCAGAAAAGAGCGGATATCAACTTGTTCATCTTCCATCCTCGGCGGAATATTCCCCAATCCGTCAAAGGCAATCTTCCTTCGACCGATGCGCGCGTTGCGTGCAATTCCAAAGAACAATCCGGTGCGATTGAGATCGTACAGGTCGCGAACAAATGCTGGCAACAAATGCGTCAGCAGCCTTTGGGCAATCGGGAAAAGAAGAGAGGATCGCGTGCGCGGCATTTCAATCCATTACACTTGCTGCGAATGAACGACGGCGAAAGGATGCCATGCGAAAAATTCTGGAGACGATTTCACTGCTCGCGGTTGGATTGCAGTTCTGGATGACAGCAAGCGCGCTTTACGGCGCAAACCACCTGCCCAACAAGATCCCCATTCACTTTGGCGCGGACGGCCAGCCCAATGGCTGGGGCTCGCCGGGCGACCTGATCATGCTTCCGCTGGTCACGCTGGCAATCTATTTGTTCATGACCCTGATTGTCCTCCTGGCGCCTCGTTTTCCGGACAGTTTGAACTTCCCGTTCGCGGTGAGCGAGGAGGATCGGCTCAAACTGGCTGGGATGTACATGGGCTTGGTCGGATGGCTGAAAGTCGAGCTGATTTGCCTGTTTGGCGGGATTCAGTACGTGATTCTGGATTGCGCGCGGAAACAGCACGGCCATCTTTCACCGGCATTTGGGCTGGTGGCCATCGCGGTAGTCTTCGGGACCATCGGCTGGTTCAGCATCGCGATGTATCGGGCGCGCAGCCCATTGCCGAACTGAGGCACACGTGCAGCGATCCATGCCGTGAACCAACCATGAGGGCCGTTTGCTCTAGAACAACCATAACGAAATCAACAACAGGAGCATGGCGGCTATGGAAAAACCCTGATAGACGCGGTCTTCTGTTGTTTTCGATTGCTTGCGGCCTTGATCGGAATTGGGCAGCGGTGTAGATGCGTAGGTGGGGGAAGGATGCATCGTTGGCCTGCCTTTCCTAAGTTGTGGTGCAAGTAAAACTTTCGCGCGGGGCACAGTGCCAGCAGCCTGAGCCTCTCCATTCATCTACTGATTTAGACGTCGCCCGCGGGGAAGAGATGCGAAGAAAGTTCGATGCCTGAAGCGAGAATCCCCTTGAGGCCAGGGCTTGTCGCCACGTTGATTTCTTTGGTCCGAATCCGGAGAATCTTCCTTATTAGATGAAAACGGCGAAGTCTGCGGGATTCCTTCGCGAACGGTGTAAAATCTCGCTCGTGAGCTTCGGATCCGATCTCGACCCATCTTCCCAGACGCGCGAGCGCAACTGGATGCCCGTGTTGATTGCCGCCGGCTTTGTTGCCCTGGTGGCCGCCGCAATCCTGCTGATTCAAGAACATGGCCGGCACGCCGCCTTGGTGACGCCCATTTCGGCGGCTGCCGACCCGTATGCCGGCAACCTTCCCTTGACTGGATTTGCGATGAGCGAGTCCAGCAATCTCGCGGGGGGCAAGGTCACCTACCTGGACGGACACATTGCCAACCACGGGGCCAGCACCGTGACCGGTGTGACGGTGCAGGTGCTGTTCCGCAGCTATACAAAGGAAGTTGCACAGAACGAAACCCAGCCGCTGAAGATCATTCGCATGCGCGAGCCCTACGTGGATGTGGAACCCGTTTCTGCGGCCCCGCTCAAACCGGGCGAGGGGAAGGATTTTCGGCTGATATTCGATACGGTTTCACCGGAGTGGGACGGAGCCTACCCGGAAGTGCGGGTGCTTCACGTGACCACTCAATAACAGAAGAATCCAGCACCAAGGATCGAGTTTACCCGGTAGAAAATACCTGACAAGGAAAAAATTACACACCGTCCCCCACGCAAGAGGATTCGCACTCCCGAAGCCTCTTGCTTTCATTCTTCTGCAACTATCTCAATTATTTAAGCTTAACGGTTTGCATGCCGCGCCGCTCGGTTTGGCCCTTGTTTTGCAATCTTCATGAGCGAACAGATAAGTATGTTCACCCCGCAGAGGAGCAAAGCTCGTGCGGAAAGACTCAGGCGAGGATGACCCATTCCATGAATTCCGTTTTCAAGACGTCTTTTTTGATTCCCGGTCAGATCGCACTGCTTTTGTTGGCATCTTCGATTGCAATTCCGGCGCTCGCCCAGGAGACGCAGCCTTCGGCACAGCAAACGGCCCCGACCGCAGCAGTTCCGGCCCCCGCATCCTCGACCGCTCCGGCAAGAGAGGGATTCTGGGGACGCGTGAATCCTTTCGCGCGCAAGAAGTGGGTGAATGACCGGACTGCGCCGCTCAAGGGCCAACTCGACGAGTTGGATGAAGTGAATGCGAAGAATGCCCGCGACATCAAGGACGTGGACGGACGGGCGCAGGCAGGAATCGGCAAAGCGCAGTCAGCCGCGGATTGTGCCAATCAGGCGGCCTTGGCTGCAGGCGATCAGGCACAGAAGGCGGGCACGACGGCGCGAGACGCTGCAGGACGCGTGGACAAGCTGAACGCGGCTATCGGCGGGTTGGACCAGTATCGCCAGATCAGCGAAGTGGAAGTCTCTTTCCACGGGATTCAGCCGATTCTTTCGGAAGACGCGCGCAAGCAGTTGGACAACCTGGCGACCAGCCTGACCGGTCATCAGGGCTACATTCTTGAAGTTGAGGCTCACGCACCGGGCGCCGGCAGCATCGGCATCCAGAACAGCGAGCGGCTGGCCGAAGCGGTCAAGCGCTATCTGGTGAGCGAACATCAGATTCCCGTCTACCGTTTGCACTCGGTGGCCTTGGGCAACGTGCCAACCGGCCCGGCCGGCAGCGAGGCAGAGGCCAAGCCCGTGAAGGCCAGCAGCGTGCATATTCGGCTGATGGAAAACACTTTGGCATCGAGGTAAACAGGCACGGGCCTGCGCTTACCTTGACCGGTTGAGGGATTTTCAAAGACAGGGCAACAGAAAATGCCCGCTCCCTCGATGGACGCCAACCAAGCTCTCGCAACACGAGAGAACCAAGGCAACTTGGCCCCCGCCTCAAAACGGGGGCCTTTTTTTGCCTGCGCAGAGTGGGCCGCGCGATGGGCCAAACCCGATAGAATCGACAATGTATGCAACCAACCAACCCCTCCCCCTCCGTCGCCGCAACTCCCGAAAACCTTGTGGACGGCAGCCGCTTTGTTCGCGCCTGTTTGCGCCAGCCCGTCGATCGCCCACCGGTATGGTTCCTGCGCCAGGCCGGCCGCTACATGCAGGAGTACCGCGACATACGCAAGCACCACACTCTGGTTGAGATCTGCAAACAGCCGGAAATTGCCGCCGAAGTGACCATTACCGCCGCGGAAAAGCTGGGCGTGGATGCGGCCATCATTTTTGCCGATCTGTTGCTGCCCCTGGAGCCGATGGGCCTGGACTTTGAGTTCCAGGCCGGAGAAGGCCCGGTGGTGCATCACCCGGTGCGCACCGCCGACGACGTGCGCGCACTGCGCACGGACCGGGCTGCCGATCTGGCCTATGTGGCCAAGGCCATCGAGAAGGTTGCGGCGCACTTCCGCGACAAGTTGGGAATTATCGGCTTCTGCGGCGCGCCGTTCACGCTGGCCAGCTACATGATCGAAGGCGGCGGGTCCAGGAACTACATCTACACCAAGCAGATGATGTACTCCGACCCTTCGTCGTGGACCATGCTGCTGGACAAGATTGTCGATGTGCTGACGGAGTACTGCCGTCTGCAGGTGGAAGCGGGCGCCGACGTGATCCAGATCTTCGACAGCTGGGTGGGCGCGCTGGGCCTGACGGACTACCGCGAATATGCCTTTGCGGCCTCGCAGCGGCTGGTGAAGAACGTGCAGGAGATGGGCGTGCCGGTGATCTATTTCGGTGTGGAAACGGCGGGCCTGCTGGCCGATATGGCTTCCACAGGAGCCGACGTGATTGGACTGGACTGGCGGCAGCCTTTGGACGAGGGCTGGAACGCGGTCGGACATCACCATGCCGTGCAAGGCAATCTCGATCCCATCACGCTGTTCGCGCCGCTGGACATCCTCGAGAAACGCGTCCACGAGATTCTGCGCGCAGCCAATGGCCGCCCGGGGCACATCTTCAACCTGGGGCATGGGATCGTTCCCAGCACGCCGGTCGAGAATGTGCAGGCGGTGGTCCGCATGGTGCGGGATTTTCGGTTGTAGGACCGGGCTAACCGGGGACTGTGTCTTGTCGCTGAAAATCGTTGCACAGCGAAGAATAGCAACCGCAGGCCCTTCGACTGCGCTGGGCGCACAAAACGCGCCCAGCTTCGCTCCCTATGAACAAAAAATAGGGTTATATAGAATCAGCAAGTTGGCCGCGGCTTCGCCGCGATAGCAAGTTGGCGAGTTGGCGGCCTTTGCGGGTTGCGCCCATTGTTCATTTCAGCCGTAACTCGACGCGGCGAGTCGGCTGCTCAGGATGACAACATTTTTTGCGGCGCGTTTAAAGGCAGGAGGTCGCAGTGAATCGCAAACAAGTAGTGCTGCTGCTGGCGCACGGAACGCCCGAAACCGTCGAGCAGATTCCCGAGTACCTGCTGAAGGTGACCGGAGGCAGGCCCCTGCCGGCGGCCGTGGTCGAAGAAATTCAGCACCGCTACAGCCTCATCGGACACAGCCCGCTGACGGAGATCACCCACGAACAGGGCCGGCTGGTGGAAGCGGAGCTGGCAGCGGATGGCCTGCCGGTTCCGGTTTATGTCGGAATGCGCAACTGGACGCCGTACATCGGCGACGTGGTCCGCCGGATGCGGGCCGATGGCGTGGAAGAAGTAGCGGTCATCTGCCTTGCGCCGCATAATTCACGCACCAGCGTAGGGCTTTACCGGCGAGCAGTTGAAGCCGAGGCGGAAGGTCTCCAAATTGACTTTATCGAGGGCTGGGCGCAGCATCCGCTGCTGATCGAGGCATTCGCCGAGCGCTTGAAGCAGGCATTCGAAAAGCTCAGCGCGGAGACAGGCGGCCCGGTTCCGGTGCTGTTTACGGCGCACAGCGTGCCTTGCCGGACGGTCCAGACTGCCCAGTCGGCACCGGCTTCGGCAGACGATGGCAGCCGCACCGGCGGGCCGCCCGCACTGGCTCCCGATCCCTATGCAGAAGAGGCCAAGCGCACCGCGGCTTTGGTGGCCGACCGGATCCCGGAGATCCCGCAGTGGTGGTTCGCCTTCCAGAGCCAGGGGGCCAGCGGCGGCCCGTGGATCGGCCCTACAGTCGAGGAGACGCTGGATGCGGTCGCAGCCACCGGAGTCCGGACTCTGCTTCTCCATCCCATTGGCTTTTTGTGCGACCACGTGGAGATTCTGTACGACGTGGATATTCACTTCCGCGCACACGCCGCCAAGTTGGGAGTGCGGCTGGAGAGGCCGGAATCGCTGAACAACTCAGTCCTGCTGGCGCACGCGGTTGCGGATCTGGCAAGGAAGGGGCTGCAACGACTGCGGAATGCGGATGGCCATACCAGCTGAGCTTGGAAGTCCTCTCATAACCAACGGGCCAAGGAATTCGGTCCGCAGGGGCTAAAGCCCATTTCATTCTATTGGCTTGATCGGCACGACTGAAGTCGTGCCCTGACGCTTATTGCCCATCCGATAGAGTTTTTCAGCAGCAAGTGAAGCCGTCCCCTCAGCAGCATGTGAAGCCGTCCCCTCAGCAGCATGTGAAGCCGTCCCCATCCGAAGCCATCTATGAGAAGACTTCTGCTACCGCATTTGCTTTGTTCCGGACCCAAGGGACCTTTGTCTTGGCCCTTTTACAGGGACCTGAAGGCACCTGTTCTCGCCGGAGCAGCTAACTGCAAGTAGTATTAGGCTCTGAAAAAGTTCTTGATCAGGAAGAGCACGTTCGCTGGACGCTCGGCAAGTCTGCGCATGAAGTACGGATACCATTCATGCCCAAACGGAAGATAGACACGGACGTTGTAGCCTTCACTCACCAGTTTGCGTTGAAGATCGCGGCGAATTCCGAAGAGCATTTGAAATTCAAAGTGGCTGGGGTCGATTCCGTGCAGCCTGGCATAGGAGCACGCGGCGTCGATCATGACTTCATCGTGCGTTGCCAGCCCGTGGAAAATGGGACTGTCGAGTAGCATGCAGCTGAGCCGGACATAGTTCGCGTCCACGTCGGATTTGTGCCCAAATGCGACGTTCGCCGGTTCGCTATATGCGCCCTTGCAGAGGCGCACTCGAATCCCTTCGGAAATCAACTGCTCGATGTCCGATTGAGAGCGATAAAGATAAGCCTGAATCACGACGCCGACCGTGCCCCGCAGGTCCGGGTGCGCATGAAGCTTGCGCACGATATTGAGGGTAGCTTGCGTCGTCGACGAGTCTTCCATATCGATGCGCAGAAAGGTTCCGGCAGCTTTGGCGTGCCGCGCCAGACCTTCCGCGATCGTCTCGGCCAAGGCAGGGGAAACCCCCAAACCCATCTGCGTCAATTTGACGCTGATATTGGCGTTGAGCTTGCGCTCGACGAGCGAATCGAGCAACCGATGATAAACTTCGGCGGCGCGGTGCGCTTCAGCCTCGGTGCTGACGCTCTCGCCCAGCGAATCGAGCGTCACGGTAAGACCCTGCTTATTTGTGGATTCGGCTATACGAAGAGCGTCTTCGATCTCCATGCCGGCCACGAATCGAGAACTGAGCCGGACTCCTACGCTGGAGCGTTCGCCAAAGCGGCGCAAATGACGATTTCGAGAAAGAGCGATAAAAAAGGTTCGTAATACATCCATAGCGGTACCTGCAGGCCTAACATCTGGCAAAGTGAATCATAATCCGAACTATTAGTCTCGCACAGCGGGCCCGGCCAAGCCCACAGCGCCGGCAACTCTCTCCAGCGGGAATAGACGAAGGAACGTGCGATCGCGAGCGCCGCGTTCGGGGAGCTTCGATCCCCGGACCGCATGCGCTCTAATCTCCCGCAGGATCAGTGGGCAGTTTCGGGCTCTCCAATGTATTCGAATTTGTGATCGCTGACGCGATAGATCGTGCTTCCGTGCGGGGGCAGCGCGAACTCGATGGAATCGGATTTCTTCAACTCCGTTCCGTCGAATAGATTGTGGGCGGCATGGCTGCCTTTGAGCCCCAGCGCCTTCCAGGAAATGCGTAGGTTGATGGGCTTGTCGTCGAGGTTGGAGAAGGAGAAAAACTTCGCTTGCGACGAAGCCGGAACCGTTGAGCCGCCGATCTCCGCCTGCCAGACCCGTACGTTTTCCAATCCCTCGGGCAAGTCTGTAACCGGACCGCTCCGCTGGGCGTTCTGGTTCATCTCCAACACGTCCCGGTTGCCGATGAGCGACCGGGTGAAGTCGTCCAGTTTGGTCAGGTTCGCACCCAGAATCAGCGGAGATCGGGAGATGGCCCACAACACGAACTCGGTCTGCTGCTCGTCCTTTGTTTCGCGCGATTGCCGCGGATCGCCCCACCCGGGATGCGGGGTCAGGGAGCCCCAGGGAAGCATATCCTCGTCGGGCCAATTGCCGGGCTTCACGTATGGCGCCCATTTTGCAAGCCGGTCGAATGCATCGCGAATGCCGAAAGGGAACTCTCCCTCGCCGGGTTTGTGGGGAAACAGCCACGCATCCCAGTGGTCATCGGAAATGCGCCACATCTGCGCGTATTTGGCCACTTCCGTCGCGTGCTCAAGGGCCGTCGGGCCGGGCGAAAGGCTCAACACGATGGGCCGCCCGGTCTTCTGGATCGCTTCGGCGATCTGGCGAATCTCGGTGGGCCGGTAGGGGTGATCACCGATGCAATCCACCTTGATGTAGTCGAGTCCCCAGCCGGCGTAAAGCTTGAGCATGGAGTCGTAGTAGGCCTGCCCGGCGGCGTTATCGGCGACGCCATAGTTGCCCTCATCCCATGGGCACGGGGCGTTCCTGTCGGCCGCGTCGGACGCATGAAAACTGGACCCGGCAATGGGCAGATTCTCTTTGACCACCTGGCGCGGAATGCCGCGCACAATGTGGATGCCGAACTTCAGCCCCTTGGAGTGGACGAAATCGGCGAGAGGCTTGAAACCCTGACCATTTGCCGAGGACGGAAAGCGGCTGGCCGCGGGGATGAGAATGCCGTTGGCATCCCACACATAGTTCTTCTCTTGCAGCGTGGCGCCGAAGGGGTTCTCCATGTACCAGCCCTCGTCGATGACCGAATAGAGCCAGCCGTACTGCCTGACGCCGGCCAGGACCTCGGTGTTGGCCTTGTAGTCGGCTTCGCCGATGGTGAGGCCATAGGCGTCCCAGCTGTTCCATCCCATGGGGGGAGTGGTGGCTGGATTCCGAGGCTGCGCGGAGCAGACGGACAAGGCAAGAGCAGTCAAACAGACGGAGAGAAACAGAGCGCGAAATCGCATGTGAAAACGTATACCACATGCGGCGCGGGTTACGCACTGGCCGAGCAGCGCCTCAGACAAACAGGCAAAGGCGGTCCGAAATAGCTTCGGAGCAATCATCAAATAGCTTCGAAACAATCATTCGGGTGCGACCAGCGTCTTTTCATCAGCCAGATGACTGGCGAAGTTGATAGGATTTTGGAGCGGTTCCCCAAGGAGTGTCCCCATGAAAATGCAGAATAAGGCAGCGGTTCTGATGCTGGCGCTGATGGCCGGCGCGGCAATGAGTTTTGCGCAAAGCGGCGGTGAAGCCGTCTACAAGGCGAGATGCCAAATGTGCCACGGCGCGACCGGATCGGCAGATACGCCGGCTGGCAAAGCAATGAAGGTGAAGTCGTTCAGCGATCCCATCATGCTCAAGATGTCGGATGCGACGCTCCTTGGGCTGACCAAGAACGGCTCGGGAAAAATGCCGGCCTTCAAAGACAAGCTCACCGACATCCAGATCCAGGAAGTGATCGCCTTCATCCACCAGTTGCAGAAGATGAAATAGCAGAGCCAGACTCCGGCTTCCTACTTGCAAGCAGGCTTGAATTTCCAGCAGCGCTGCGCATTGGACGATGCGAGGAGGAAGACGGACGCACGCTGGGCAGCGGCAACTCAGCCAAAACGGGCCAGTCCGACGGTCTTGCGGAAGTCCTTTCCTTCCATCTCCACGAGAACGCACATTTCGGCGAGGCGCGAGAGCATGCGGTCGCCGATGCGGTCGCCGAGGGAGGGTTCGCGCGCCGCGCGTTCGGCATCCGTCTTTGCGCCGCTGCCAGCGGGGAGATTGGAGTAGTTGGTGGTAATGATGGTGGTCAGCTTATCGTTGTAGCGCTGATTGAGGATCAATGCCACGGTGTCCCACACCCATTCATTGGGCTTTTGCGCGCCAAGGTCGTCGAGGACCAGCACATCTGCGGCAAAGACCGGCTTCAGCAGTTCCAGTTCAGTGGTCTGCACCTGGGCGTTATAGCTGTTTTGGATATTCTTCAGCAGCTCGCGGTAATCGCAAAAGAGCCCTTTGACACCCCGCTCCCGCACCAACCGCTGCAAAACGCCCACCGCGAGGTGGGTCTTGCCCACGCCGATGGAACCCGTAAAGAGCAACCCCTTTCCGCCTGTATAGACGGGATAGTCATCGGCGAACTTGCGCGCGGTCCCCAGCGCCCTGGTCAGCGAGCGGTGAGCGCCCGGGAAGGTCGTGTCATAGGCGTCGAGCGAGCACTCGCGGTAGCGCTTGGGAAGGTGAGCGGCCGCCATGCGGCGCTCTTCGCGCGCCATTTCCTGGCATTCACAGGCTCGCGAAACCCACAGCCCGGCATCGTTGACCACCCTGACCAGGCCGACTCCATCACAAATCGCACATACACTCATCGCTCTCAAGCGTAGCGCAAATCAACGGGCACAGTCAGCAACGCCGCAAAATAGCCGTGGCCAGCCTGGGGCCGGATTGCCTACAATCGAAGACGCTGGAAAAGCGATTTTCTCAAAGCGGAGAAAGCCGATTTCCGCAATTCCGAGCGATGGAGATCCTGCCGTGAAGCACAGATTCTTGAAGATCCTTGTTGTCGCATTGGCATTTTGCGGCTATCACGCCGCCCCGCTTCGCGCTCAGGCCACACCTGCCGATAGCACAACTGCACAAGTCGCAAAAGCGCCCACGGCGCCTCCGGTAGACGACTACTGGAAGAAGCACGACGAGCAGGTCAAAAGCGACTTTGGCTGGCTGGCAAAATTCAAGGAGGCAGACTTGGCGCTTGCCACACCTGCTGCGGGCGAAAACCGCGTGGTCTTCATGGGTGACTCGATCACCGAGGGATGGCACTTCACCGGACCCGACGGCTTCTTTGCCGGCAAGCCCTATATCAATCGCGGCATCAGCGGGCAAACCACCCCGCAGATGCTGGTTCGCTTCCGTCAGGACGTGATCGCGCTCAAGCCGAAAGTGGTGGTCATACTGGCCGGCACCAACGACATTGCGGGCAACACCGGCCCCATGACCACTGAGCAGACCGAGGACAACCTGGCATCGATGGCGGATCTGGCCGCGGCCAATCACATTCGCGTGGTTCTCTGCTCGGTTCTGCCGGCTTTCGATTATCCCTGGAAGCGCGGGCTGGAACCCGCGCCCAAGATCCTGGCCATCAACGCCTGGATGAAGGCGCTGGCCGCGGAGAAGGGCTATGTGTATGTGGATTACCACACGGCCATGAGGGACGAGCACGATGGGCTGCCCGCCAACCTGAGCAGGGACGGAGTGCATCCGCTGCCGGCCGGCTATGCAGTGATGACACCGCTGGTGGAAGCGGGGATTGCGAAAGCGCTGGCGCGGTAGCGAGTGCGCAGTGAATAGCCGGCGGATGAGTCCAGCCATGGGTCGTCTTTTGGCCGCTTTTGCGTTACCATGGCTGGCATGGAACAGAACCGCGTGCAACAGGAAGCCGAGCGCGACTGGCGGAAGAATCTGTGGCGGCTTGGAATTCTCGCCCCGCTGCTGATTCTTGTCTCGCGGATTTTGGTTCGACCGTCGATGCCGCCTTCTTCCCGGACGGCCTGGATGGTTTTCTTCGGAATTTTAACGCTGAGTGCAGTGGGACGGGCTTTTGGCGCCTGGCGAAGGCTGGGCCGGTTTTCCCACTGAGAGCCCGAGAGCCGGGCGGAAATTGCCTTTCGGGCCAAATCCCCCTACAATAGATGAATTGCAGGAAAGGTCTGTCGAGAGCGATGCCCAAGGAAAAGATTCATCCCAATTATGCCGCGGTGCGGGTGATGTGCGCCTGCGGAAACAATTTTGAGACCCGTTCGACCCATAAGGGCGACATTCACGTGGAAATTTGCGCCGCGTGCCACCCGTTCTACACGGGCAAGCAGCGCATGGTTGACACGGCGGGCCGCATCGAGCGCTTCCGCCGGAAGTATGCCAAGTCTGACAGCGAAGTGGCTGCGGCAGCCAAGTAAACCGGCCCCGGCAAACGGCAATCGAGAAAAGGCCTCCGCCACGGCGGAGGCCTTTTCGTCGTGCCATGATGGTGGTGCATGGTCGAGGCGAGTTTCACTGTTTACCATCGTCGGGCAAGGCAGTTTGCAGGTGCGATGAGGCTCTGCCAAGACGGTATGTCTGCTTACGCTTCGGCTGCGGCATTGCTGGCCGTGCATAGCGCCATTTCCTATAGCGACGCGCTATTGATTGGACTCGGCAGCGCTCGGCCTCGCGGTGAGAACCATCGGGAGGCGATTGCTGCTCTGAAGAGGGCTTGTACGGGAGCGAAAATCGAACCGCAGGGTATTTCGCATCTCCAGAAGCTGCTGAGCGCAAAGACAGACATCTCATACGGCGAAAAGCCGGTTCATGAGGTGAGGATTACAGCACTTTGCGATGCTGCCACGCGATTTGAGACTTGGGCGGAGCGAGTTTTGCATAGCCGGGAAGGAAGGTTATCCTGATGATCTTGAAGGGAGAGCCCCTGGAGCTGACGTCGCGCCAGAGAGAAGGACGCGCGATCAATGCGGTCGCGGAATTGCTGCGGCGCAAATTGTCCGTGCCCAATATCTATCTGGAGCCACCAATATCCCTTATCTCGGCGGACGTACTGGCAGTGGACCACGGCGGCGCAGGCGATCTGCATGCAGTCGAAATCAAACTTGCCGCAGCTCTCGATCCCTCCGAGGGCGATTTGCGGAAGCCGTCCACCCCACAGGAAGCTAATGAGTTGAGAACCGCATGGCAAGATAGGTTCAGCGAGAAGCTACATCGAATTCATGATCGGGTGATGTCGATGCCTGCGCACTATCGATACCTTGCTATTCCTGCAGAGAGCTTTGACTTGGCTTTTGGAGAACTCGGACATTTCGGCCTGTTCCCAGAGGATGGGATTGGACGACTAGGCCTCATCACACTCAAGGACAAGGGTGCAGAATCTCCCATTGCCGAATTGGCGGTCGTCCCGGAACGTTTTCGCGTGGCCCCGGCAAAGCTCAAGGCCATCGAAACCAAGCTGTTGGCAAAGAGCCGCCCCGATATTGAAGTCAGAATCTGAACGAGAATCGATTCCCCATGCCCCGCAGCAAACGCTCGATCGAAAACGCGATCACTTTGGACGGCCACAAGCTCGTCTGGTGGCTGCACCGCGAGCAGCAGCTCACCACGGAGGACGGTTGGAAAGGCCTCGCCATTCACGTGCGCGCGGCGGATCGCGTGCGGCGCGAATTGCATTTGGAGTACCCGGTGCTGATGACCCCTAAAATCGGCGTCATTGGAACCGACCGGGTGGTGATCAATATCCGCCCGATGAAAGTGCTCGAACACATTCGCTGCGCGATGGCCGACGGATGGGATCCGGAATCCCGCGGCGGACAATTCGTCTACGAGTTGGACGAGCTGCCCAACTGATTCCACTGGAAAAGCGGAGAACTCGCTTCCTGACGATGGCCCGCGCATCCAATGCGGAGAGTGCCTTCGGTCACGAAGCGTCCCGAGAGGCAGGAGCAGCTTCCCATGAGCGGCAAAGGTTTCACCGTAAAGAAGGAATGGGATAACCCCAGGGAGCACGCCATGCCCGCCGAGGCGCGGGTTCCGGCCGAGGTGCGCCTGGGCACGGTCCAGGTGAGCCCGGCCACCGTGCTAGCACCGATGGTGGGCGTTACCGACACGGTATTCCGCCGCTTCATCCGCAATGCCAGCCTGTTTTCCAGGGGTCAGGGATCAGGGGACAGGGGTCTGGGATCAGGGGACAGGGGTCCGGGATCAGGGGACAGGGGTCCGGGGATGGCTTTGCCGTTTGAGGGCGTTGAAGCCGCGGTCACCAACACTCAGTCGGGCTGCGGACTGCTGATGACCGAGTTCACCTCGGCCGACGGGCTGTCGCGCATGCGGGAAACCAAGCGCCGCCGCTACCTGACCTTCTATGACGACGAGCACCCCATCGGCGCGCAGCTATTCGGCGCCAACGCGGAAACGCTGGCCGATGCGGCGCGGATTGTGGAAGAAACCGGCTTCGACCTGGTGGACTTGAATCTGGGCTGCCCGGCCAAGCGCGTGGTCGGATCGAATGGCGGCTCCGGCCTGCTGCGCGATCTGCCCAAGATTGGCGAGATCTTCCGCAAGGTGCGCAAGGCGGTTTCGATTCCCTTCACCGTGAAGTTTCGCATGGGATGGAGCGAGCGCGACATTGTCTGTGTGGAATTGGCGCGCATGGCCGAAGCCGAGGGACTGAATGCCCTGGCGCTGCACGCCCGCACGCGCGAACAGGGATATAGCGGCCAGGCACAGTGGGAGTGGATTGCGCGGGTCAAGGAGGCGGTCGGGATCCCGGTCATCGGCAACGGCGACATCCGCACCCCGGAGGACGCAGCCGCCATGGTGGCGCTCACCGGCTGCGATGCGGTGATGATCGGCCGCGCGGCTCCGGCGAATCCGTGGATCTTCCGCCAGATCGCGCAATATACCGCGACCGGCAATTACGAGATGCCCACCGTCGAGGACCGCTACAACATGATCCGCGCGTATTTCCAGATGCTGCTGGACGAGGCCGAGGCGAGCAAGGATCTGCCCCGCGATGCGCGGATGGGCGAAACCGCGGGCAAGATGAAGCAATTTGCAACCTGGTTCACGCACGGGGTTCCCGGCGGCGCAAAGCTGCGCCGGGCAATCTATACGGCGAAAACCGGGAGCTCTGTTCTTGCCGAAGTGGACGCATTCTTTGAGACGCAGCTCTCCGGGGACGCGGACCTGCAGCCGGATCTTGAAGATGCGACCGGCTCGGCATTTCCCGAAGAAGCCGGCGTCTGCGACTGAGCCGTCCCCAAGGCAGCGCCGGGTTGGGAATGCGTCCTCCGTTTCCTGCACTGGTTAAGCAAAAAGATTTTGCCCCTGTCTTCCCGGTATTACGCCGCCCGAACCGGGAATATAGTTGACTCGTCATTGCGGAAGGACTCACCTTGCGAATTCCGCGCTCTTCCGCGGTGGTGGCAGAATCGCACGCTGTGGATCGGGGTGGTGCTGCTGGCGCTGCTGGGGGCCATTCCGTTTACTGCCAGGTGGATTCGTCCGCCGAACCCGGTATCTGTGTATCTTGAGGATGCCACCCGGATACGCATCGAAGCGCTGGAGTGGGAAAAAGCTGAGATGCTGCGCTCGCGCGAACAGTTGCGCTACTTCGCCGAGCACGACGATCTGACCGGGCTGTGGAACCACCCGCTTATACTTGAGCGTCTGCGCATCGAGGTGGAGCGGTCACCTCGGGATCGGCTGCCTCTGAGCGTTGCGATGGCCGACCTGGACTCATTGCCTTCGACGGCAAAACCATTGAGGTTACGGCAAGTTTCGGCGTCGCGTCCGGTTTCCCTGACAGCTACGAAGCCATGATCCAGGCTGCGGATATGGATTTGTATCTTGCCAAAGACAACGGGCGCAATTGTTCCATCGCCGTGGAGATCGAGCCGCCGGAAGTGCTGCGAAAGTAGCAGGAGGGATAGAGCATTTTCGGAATACACGTAGACTTTTTGAGATCTGTGAAATGTGGCTTTTTCTTGAGGAAAAAGCCACTTGAGTGTGTGCTTTCGGTCTACACCAATTCCGAAAATTTTAAAGTCGCGGCTCAAACTCAACCTTCGGCATCCGCAATATCCGCGGTTGCATGCGAAGGTGCAATCGGCAGGCGAATAGTGGCCCTTGCTCCCGTTCCGTCCTCGCGGTTAGCCAGCCGGATCTCGCCGCTGTGGGCGCGCGCTATTTGCTGGGCAAGAGCCAGCCCGATGCCGCTGCCCGTGGGCTTGGTGGTGTAGAACGGAACGAATAGATTGTCGACGTTGGCGATGCCCAATCCGGAGTCTTCGATTTCGATCAGGGCATTGGCAGCATCCACCCGCCAGGTAACGCGCGTCTCTCCGCAGTTGTTCGCCAGGGATGCATCCACGGCGTTGGCCAGCAGATTGATGAGCATCTGTTCCAGCTGATCCGGGTCCGCATAAAGAAGGCAGGGCGGACCGGCCTCAAGATACACGGGCAGGCGCTGTTCCAGCAGTACGACGCGCTCCAAAAGCGCCGCCAATGGAACCGGGCGCTGCTGGGGTGGAGGCAACTGGGCCAGCCGGCGATAGGACTGAACGAAGCGATGCAGCGAGTCCGCGCGGCTCTCGACCACGCCCAGGCCGCGGCGGAAATCGCGCATCGCAGCTTCGTCGCCTTTGAGGCTCTCCACACGCATCCGCAAGCTGCCGGCAATCGACTTGATAGGCGCCAACGAGTTGGAGAGCTCGTGGCCCAGCACGCGAATCAGACGCTTCCAGGCGGTCTGCTCTTCTTCCTGAAGGGGCAGGCTCACATCGGCCAGCAACAACAGCGTGTGGGGCGCGCCGTCTTGGCGGAAGGCGGCTTTGCGCAACAGCCAGCGCGTGGATTTCAAACCGAAAGAGTGAATGGTCTGATCGGGGGCGGCCAGCAACTCCGCCAGGCCCAGCTCCGCGGCACTGCGGCCAAAGCAGCGCGCCTGCGGACGGCCCAGCAGTTGAACCCCGGCGTTGTTGACCAGCTGCAGCATCTGGTTGCGGTCAAAGGCGAACAGCGGCGCGTGCATCACTTCCAGGATGCGCGCCAGCAGGGCGGTGGCTTCCAGCGAACGGACTCTTTGTTTCTGGAGCAGGTCGGCAAGGGCATTGATCTCCGCGGCCAGTTCGCCGACAGCGTCCGCCGAACCGGCCCCGCGGGCGCGAAAGGAGTAATCGCCCTCGCGCAGCGACGAAACCACGTTGGAGAGCGTCTGCAGCGGTCGCACAAAGCTCTCGACCAGCGCCGCCGACACCATGACCAGGTATAGAACCAGGCAGCCAAAAAGCAACAGCGCAGGAACAACGGCGATTGAATGCTGCCAGGCGAGGAAAGCAAGCGCAACCATCCCGGGCAAGACCAGCAAGAGACAGAGAAGCCAGGCCCGGCGGACGACCGAGCGGCGATGCCTGCGAGCTATTTTGCCGGAGCTTTCAGAGACCATATTTTTCGATGCGCCGGTAGAGCGCGGCGCGACTCAAGCCGAGAGCTTCGGCAGCTTGCGATATATTTCCCTCACACCTGCGCATGACCTTGCGGATGAGCATGGCCTCCACCTCGTCAATACTCATGTTATCGATGGATTGTGCGGGGAGTCGCGCGGAGGCGATGGCCAGGTTGGCCGGCTCGATCTCTTCGCCGCGGCATAGCAGCACCGCGCGCTCCACGGTATGCTCCAGTTCGCGCACATTGCCGGGCCAGGGATAGTGCATCATCTGCTGCATCGCGGGCGCCGAGAATCCCGTGACTTGCTTGCGATAGCGGCTGCGGTTGCGGTTGAGAAAGTGCTGAGCCAGCAACGGAATATCTTCGCGGCGGTCGCGCAGCGCGGGCAAATGAATCTCGACCGTATTGAGGCGGAAGAGCAGATCTTCACGGAAGTTGCCGGCCTTGGCCTCCTCGTGCAGATTGGCGTTGGTGGCGGAGAGCAGGCGGACGTCCACGCGGCGGGTCTGCGAAGAGCCCACCCGTTCGAGTTCCCCCGTCTCCAGAACCCGCAACAGCTTGGCCTGCTGGCGAAGGGGCACGTTGGCGATCTCATCCAGAAAAAGAGTGCCTCCGTTGGCCAGCTCAAAGCGCCCCACGCGGTCGCTGCGCGCGTCGGTGAATGCGCCCTTCACATGGCCGAAGATCTCGCTCTCGAAGGTTCCTTCGGGCAAGCCGCCGGCATTGACGGCCACCAACGCATTGCGCGATCGCGGAGACGCTCCATGCAGCAGCTTGGCCACGATTTCCTTGCCGGTGCCGTGCTCGCCCGTGATCAGCACATTGGCGTCGGACGGACCGATCTGCGCGATCAGCTCCAGCACCGGCTGCATGGCCGGCGCACCGGCCACAAACTCGGGCATTCCCTCGGCTCGGAGCAGCCGATTTTCCATCTCCAACTGGCGGGCGCGACGCAGCGCCTGATTCAGTTCGGCGTGCACGCGAATCAGCGAAAGCAACCGCTCGTTTTCCCACGGCTTCTGGATGAAGTCGCGCGCACCGCGTTTGATGCTCTCCACCGCCAGGTCGATGTTGCCCCAGGCGGTCATCACAATGACAGGCAAGCGCGCGTCGAATTCCTGGATGCGGGCCAGCAGGTCCAGCCCCTCCTGGCCTGAGGTGGTGTCCCGGGTGTAATTCAGATCGATGAGAAGCACGTCGTAGTCGGCCTGTCCAAGAGCTTCGAGCAGCATGCGCGGTGAACGCACGCACTCCACCTTGATGCCCTGCGGCTCCAGCAACAGCTCCACCGCTTCCAGGATATGTGGCTGGTCGTCCGCCACCAGGACGCGAATCTTCTCAGGATTATTGATGGTCCGCCTCCACGACCCCGGCCTTGGCGTCGGCGATCGAGATACCGTACTCCTCCAGCACCGATCCGGTGGCGCGACGCACCTCGATACGCGCCTTTTCATACGCGGTTTCAGCTGTCACCAGCGCGGACTCGGCCAGGGCCAGATCGTGCTCCGCTTCCAGCGTTTGCTGATTCGATCCCGCGCCCAGCTTCTGCTCCTTTTGCATGATGTCCAGCGTCCTCTGCGCCAGATCGCGCGCCTTGCGCGCGGCGTCCACCCGGCTTGCTCCCTGCTCCACAGCATAACGGGCGTTGCGCACCTCGATGCGGATGCGTTTCTTCAACTCTTCAAGGTACACCTGCGACTGCCGGTATTCGAGTTCGGTGCGATATTGATCGGCCTTGGCAATGCGGTTGCGCAGCGGAATATTCAACTGGAAGCCCACCTGGTACTCGGGCGATGAGTAGTTGAAGGCATTCTCCGCAGCCCCGCCGAATCCAGCGGGAGCGCTGGTTCCCGCGCCGCTTGCGCCATTGGGCGTGCCGCCGTAGCCCGTACCCGTATAAAACCCATACAGCGAGAGCGAAGGCAGCAGCGCGTTGCGCGCGGTCTTGCGGCTCAGTTCACTGTTCTGCAGAACCATGCTCGACTCCTGCAGTTCGGTACGGCTCTTCAGCGCGTCCGCAATCATGTCTTGCGCCGAAGCAAGCGTACCCGGCGCCTGGTTGGCGGTGTGATCTACCGGAATCACCGGCATCTCCTGCAGGATCGGGTCATCCAGAGAACGGGTAATCGCGTTCTTCATGTACAACTCCTGCAACTCGAGAGTGGTGCGGGCAACGGTCAGATCCTGTTCGCGAGTGGCCACGTCGCTCTCGGCCTTCAGCACATCCATCTCGGGAATCGCCTGCAGCGCGAGCTTTTTGCGGCTGGTATCCAGTGTCTCGGTAGCAAAGGCGACACTGCGCTCCTGCACTTGTTCGTCGTCGTAGGCATTGACCAAGTCCCAGTAAAGGTCGCAAATCTGCACCACGGTTGCGATGATCTGGGCGCGGAAGGCGATATCCGACACCTTTTGATTGGTCCTGGCGATGCGCAGGAAGCGCAGGTTCGGGCCGAAACCGAAGCCGGCCAGCAACGGCTGCTGCGCATAGAGTTCGAAGAACGAAGTGAGCTGCGGATTCAGCGTGTTGTTGGGGCTGTTGGTCGTCTGCCGGCTGTTGTTCCATGCCACTTGCAGGCTGCCACCGGTGGCGAATGCCTGTGAATACGCCGTGTTCGCCGTAATGGTGTTCTGGTGAATGACCGAGACTCCATACAGCGTCGGGTTGGGCAACAGTTGCGAAGTGTGATCGACGTCCGCATTCACGGACAAGTATGGGTCATACGTCGACACCGAGGTTCCAGTGCCCAGCGTGGAAGTGACAAGGCCGGATGCACCGGCGCCTGCGCCGCCCGCGCCGCCCGAGGTGCCGCCCGCGCCTGCACCGGCTCCGCCGCCAAAGGCCCCGCCACCACCGCCCGGCGTACCGGAAACCACGCCCGTGTTGACGCCGCGCACCGAACCGCCGGCGCTGGTGCGCTGCACGTCCATCTGCGCGATGGGAAGGTTATAACGCGCGATCACCAGATCGAGATTATTCTCCAGTGCAAGGTCAATCGCATTGCGCAGCGACAGATAGAGCTTGCCGTCGCGGACCAGCGAATCGAGCCGCGCGGAGTTCGCCAGGCTTGGCGGCGCAACCAGTTTGCCGCGATAGGCGTCGACCGGGTTGCGCGAGGGCCTCAACAACTGGTCGAAAGGAATCGAAGGCGAAGGCGTAGCCGGCCCCGTCGTCTGCATGCCTGGCCCTGCCGTCTGCACCGGCGACGAAGGAATCGCCGGCTCCGCGGCAAAGGCGAGGTTCGCCTGCAGCAACACGATCGCAACCACCGTTTGAATGCGTTTCATCCGTGCTTTCCTGAGGTTGTTCACAGTGCTGTTGCCTCCGTCTTGTTGTCTCGCAGTGCTTCATCGCGGGTGAGCCAGCCGTCGCGCAACTCAAGGATGCGCGAGCCGTAGCGCGCGTTCACATCCGAGTGCGTCACCTGCACAATGGTGGTTCCGTTGCGGTTGAGTTCGCAGAAAAGTTCCATGATCTCGCGAGCCTGCGTGGAATGCAGATTCCCGGTGGGCTCATCCGCGAGCAAGAGACCCGGGGCGTGCACGACGGCGCGCGCAATGCCCACCAGTTGCTGCTGTCCGCCGGAAAGCTGGCTGGGATAGAGATCCTTTTTGGCGACAATCTGAAAACGGTCGAGGATGTCGGCCACCTTCGCCTGCCGTTCCTTGACCGGCATGTTCTTGTAGGAAAGCGGCAGGTCGATATTCTCGGCGACGGTCAGATCGTCGAGCAGGTGATAGCTCTGGAAAACCATGCCGATGCGTTGCCGCGCAAGGTCGCCGCGCTGCTTGCGATTGAGCTTGTGCACTGGCGTTTCCTCGAACCAGTACTCGCCCTGCCATCCATCGTCGAGCAGCGCCAGCACGTTCAGCAGCGAAGACTTCCCTGCCCCCGACGGTCCCATGATGGTGACGAACTCACCCTGTTTGATGGTGATGCCGATCTTGCGCAGCACCCAGGTTTCAGTTGGGCCGGCTTTGTAACTGCGTTCAACGTGCTTCAGTTCAATCATCGAATCACTCCGTTTCAATCTCAGGATTTCGCAACTACTCACTTCTCAACGCCCGTGTCGGTTCAATCGAAGCCGCCCGGCGCGCAGGCAATGCCGACGCCAGAGCCAGCATCAGGACCGTCAACCCAGCCGCCGCAGCAAGCGTAAATGGGTCGAAGGTCTTCACCCCGTAAAGCTGGCTGCTGAACAGCCGCGCCAGCGCGACCACCGAAGGCAGCGCAACAGCTGTCGCGATCCCCGCAATCACCACCATCTCGCGCACGATGAGAATCATCACCGAACTCCGCTGCGCGCCTAACGCGAGGCGCACGCCGATCTCGCGGGTGCGCTGTTCGGTGGAGTATGCGAGCACGCCATAAAGCCCAACCGCGGCCATCAACAACGCCAACGACGAGAAGCCAATGGCAAGAAAGGCCAGCGTGCGCTCGTCCGAGGCGCTCCTGTCCACCTGCTCTTCCATGGTGCGCAAGCTGTCCACCACCAGCGTTGCGTCAAGCTGTTGCATGGTCCGGCGAATTGCGGATTCAACCACATCGGGCGCCTGTGCGGCGCGCAGATAAAAGACAACTCCGCCCGGATGCTCCTGCTGTATGTAGGGCCGGTATACAGTCGGAGATATTTCCGAGCGCAGATCCACATGTTTCGCGTCTCCAACAACTCCTACGATCGTGGTATTGAGCTTTACGTTTCCATCGCCCTCGGTGATCATGCGCCCCATCGCGTTCTGCGCAGAGCCGAAGAACCGCTTTGCCAAGGCCAGGTTGACGATCGCCACTTTGGGCTGCCCCTTCGCATCCGCCGCGGTGAATTCCTGGCCCAGCAAAAGAGGCTGCTTGAGGGTCGCGAAATATCCGGGCGTTATCCAGGGCGTTTCCATGACCATTCTTTCCTCTTCGGCGGGATGATAGCCCGAGAGCGTAAAGTTGGACCCATTCGAATCGCCCGTGAGTTCAGGGTCGGTGTTGGCAGCCACCGATGAAACGCCGGGGATGGCAGCTAACCTTTGTGCCGCCTCGACAACGATCTGCGAGGTGCGCGCTTCGCCATAGCCGGAGTTGGATGGATCGAGAGCAAATGTCAGCAGATTCGACGTCTGAAACCCGACCGGCTGATGACGGAGATTTTCGAGGGTGCGCACGAAGAGACCCGCGCCGCCCAGTAGCAGCACGCTCAGCGCAATTTGCACGCCAACTGCCAGTTTACGGAAGCGCTGCGAGGCCTTGGATGCGGTTCCAGCGTTTTGGCGCAGAGTCTCCGCGAGGTTGGGACGAATGAAATGCACAACCGGCGCGATGCTGAACAGCAGCGCTGCAGAAATCGAAACGACCAGCGTGAAGAGCAGTACGTGCGTGTCCACGGATGTGGAATAGGGTTCGCTGCCCGGGTCCGCGGCAGTCATCAGTCGCATCAGTATCCTGGCAGCCACGGACGACAGGGCAAGACCCACTCCGCCGCCTGCGACTCCAAGCAGTCCGCCCTCTACGAGCAACTGCGCAACAATGTGGCTGCGCTTGGCACCCAGGGCATAACGCATCGACATTTCGCGAGCGCGGCCGACAGCGCGCAGCAGCAGCAGCGTAGCTACGTTGATGGCGCACAAAGCCACAAGCAATCCGGCCATGCTCATCAGAATCACCAGCGGCTTCTGGAGATCCTCGCGCCCAGGCGAAAAACCCGTCGAGTCGTCGAACACTTTCAAGTGCGACTGATCGAGGAATTGCTGTTTGAAATGCTCGGACTTGCCTTTGTACAGAGTGAGTTCATACGCGCGCAACGAGTGCCACAGCGGTCCGAGGCTCGACTCCGCCTGCACGCGGCTTACGCCGGGTTTAAGGCGCGCCACCAGTGTCAACCAGATGGATTGATGGTTGTTCAGATCGTCGCGGGGCGCCGTCCACGGCATCGCAACCTCAACCATGCTGATGGGGATAAAAACACATGGCTTGTAGCCGCCAATCGCCGAGTCAAAATTCTCCGGCGCAACGCCTAGGATGGTGAATGGATGGCCGTTGATCAGCGCAATCTGTCCCACAACGTCGCGCGATGCCCCGAAGCGCGTGCGCCAATAGTTGTAGCTGAGAACGACCACGGGGTTCGCGTTCTTCGCCGTATCGTCCTGCGGGCCAAGCAAGCGTCCGAGCGCGGGCTTGAGTCCGAGCACATCGAAATAGTTGCCGGTGACAACCTCGCCGGCCTTCTCTTCCGCCTGATTGCGCCACGAGATGCCAACCTGTGCCTTGTCGGCGGCGAGCATGCCTGAGAAAGCCTTGCTCTGGTCGCGCAGATCCTTGTACATCGGATACGAGAAGTAGTTATCGGTATCCCCGCCAAAGCTGCTGGCAGAACCGGAGAACGTGCCTGTCCACTGAAAGCGAACCAGTTCAGCGGGACGCGCTACGGGCAGCAGCCGCAGCAGCACCTGGTCGAAGAGCGTGAAGACCGCCGTGTTGGCGCCGATGCCCAGAGCCAGCGTCACGACCACTGTGATCGTGAAGGCCGGCGATTTGCGCAACTGGCGTAGCGCGTAGCGAATGTTTTGAAATAGTGAATTCATATCTGTCTCTCCGCGATTACTCTGTGCGCAGTGCTTGCATGGGTTCGGTGGATGCCGCACGGCGCGCCGGAAGGAAGCCGGCAAACAGCGCGCATAATGCAAGGACCAGTGTGGCTTCAGTGAGTGCCCACGGATCGTAAGCCAGCACGCCGTAGAGCATGCTGTTCATCAGGTGGCCCGCAAGCAGTGCCGCGGGAACGCCCAGCGCCAATCCAAGCAGGATCTGCACCAGTGCTCCACGCATCACCATCGAGACAACGCTGGACCGCGTCGCGCCGAGTGCCATGCGAATGCCGATCTCACTGCTGCGGCGGGCAACGAAGTAAGACATCACGCCGTAGAGTCCCACCGATGCAAGAATCACCGCCAGCACGCCGAACAAACTGGTGAGCCGCGCGATCAGCCGCTCCTGGTTGAAATTGCCTGCAACCTGCGCATCGAACGAGCGAATATCCATTACCGCAAGATTCGGATCGATACCGGCAAGCGTCTGCCGAATGAGAGCCTCCACGTTTGGCTGAGAGCGATTGAATTTCAAAATCATCGCATTCATGAACATCGATTGCGTTTCGGTGCCTTTCATATTGTCTTCCGTGAAGCCCGGAAAGCGCTGAGTAAGCGGACGCAGATATACAGGGCGCACTTCGTCGCGCGGGTTATTCAGCTTGAAGTTGGCAAAGACGCCGACGATCTCGTAGCTCCCGGAATACTTCGGCAAGTCGATTCCGAAGTGCTGCCCGACGGGATTCTGGTTGGGGAAGAACCTGCGCGCAAACTCCTGGTTGACAAGCGCCACCTGCGGAGAAGACGCGGTGTCCTGTTCGTTGAAGCCGCGGCCGTTCACCATCGGCACTCCGATCGAATCGAGGAAGCCGTTGCTCACGCGGTCCCAGCTCGATCCGCATTTGTCGCCTGGATGCGGCGCGGGGTGCCCCTGCTGAATCACGCACTCGCCCCAGTTGTCGCCCTCCAGCGGGCTATACATTCCCAGCCCTACGCTCAACACGCCGGGCAACGCCGAGAAGCGGTCTTGAATTTGGCGATAGAGTCCGGGAAGGCGCTCTACGGTGTAACCCGCGCCGGCCGGATCGAAGTGCAAAACGTAGCGATTCTCGGTAGCAACACCGAATTTCTGATGTTCCAGGTTCGCCAGCGACTTGGTCATCAGGATCGCGCCTGCAATCAGGACCACGGACAATGCAGCCTGGAAGACCACCAGCGCTTTCTGAGGCAGCGATGAACGATCGCGTGTGGAACGATTGACGCCGCGCAACACCTCCGCGGGCTGCGCATGGGACGAGAGCCAAGCCGGGCCCGCGCCAAACAGCATGCCCGTCACCAGAGACACCAGGAAGGCAAATCCAAGAACAGGCCAGGAAGGAGTGGCGGAGATGGCGATGTTATGCGCATCCGGAAATGCGAGCGCGAGAATCGTGCGCGAGCCTCCATAGGCTACCGCAAGCCCGGCGAGTCCGCCGATGCAACTGAGCAGGATACTTTCAGTTAAAATCTGGCGGACCACGCGGCGACGTCCGGCGCCCAGGGCCATGCGCACGGCAACGTCCGCCCGTCGCGAAGTGGCGCGCGCAAGCATCAGGTTGGCGATGTTGGCGCAGGCGATGAGCAGAACGACGGACGAGAGGATCATCAACATCGTGAGCCCTTTGCCTGTTTCCTGCTGCAGATTTTGAACGCCTCCTCCCGCCGCGGTCAAAACAATATGCTGGCGCGCAACGATCGCGTCGCCTCCATTGGAGGTCAGCGCAGGACGCGAGAGGATCCATTGACGTAGCGTCGTCGACAGCTTTGTCTGCAGCGCTCCGATCTGTGTTCCGGCGCGCACTCTGCCGATCGGATAGAGCCAATGGCTCTCCCGATGATTCAGGATGGAACTGCCTTCGCCGCGCACATAGGGCTCGGTATGGATGGGCATCCAGAAATCGGGCGGGGAGTCAGTGACGCGATCGCCAAAGAAACCCGAGGGCGCAACGCCAATCACGGTATATGGACGCGACTGGATATAGATCGTGGAACCCACGATGGATGGGTCACCCGCAAACTCGCCTTGCCATGTCCTGTAACTGACCACTGTTGCGGGCGCGGCAGACGGCGAATCATCCGCATCGGAGAAAACGCGGCCGGCAAATGCGCCCAGACCAAGCGTCGAGAAATAGTTGCCGGAAACAAACTCGCCGCGCATGGATTTGGGAAGCGCATTGCCACGACGCGTGCTCCAATGCCATTCACCCGCCTGCACCGCTGCCAGTTGCTCGAATTCCGGCGTGTTATCGCGCAGGTATTGGTAGAGGTCGGTTGAGAAGATGGTGAAGTCGCCGTTGTCGCTCGCGCCTCCCGGGAATCCGCCCTCCACACAGCAATCGTCGTTGTCGCCGAGGCGATAGAGTTGCGCGGGGTCCGCGACCGGCAGCGAGCGCAGCAGGATGCCGTGCACCAGCGTGAAGATCGCGGTGTTTGCGCCGATGCCCAGGGCCAGTGTGATCACCGCGGTCACGGTGAACCCAGGCGCCTTGCGCAACTGGCGCAGTGCGTAACGAATGTCCTGAAGCAGTGAATTCATCTCGACCTCCTCTGTGGTTGCCGTTTTCAGGCTGCGCTATTCGGCACGCAGCGCCTGCATGGGTTCGATGGAAGCAGCACGGCGCACGGGCAGCCACGCCGCCGCAGCCAAGGCTGCAAGCAGAGTGCACATTGCGCAGGTGAGGGAAAGCGCGTCCAGGGGACGGACGCCGAACAGAACAGATGTCTCCAGGCGCGCCGCAACCACTGACAGCGCGAGTCCCGCCAGCAAACCGATAGCGGCCGTGCGCGCGGTATCGCGCAGAACCAGGAAGACGGTAGCTTCGCGCGTTGCGCCCAGCGCCATGCGAATGCCGATCTCACGGCGTCGCTGGGTGACACGAAAGGCCAGGAATCCATAGAGCCCGACGACGGTGAGAACCAGACCGATCATCCCCAGCGTGCTCACCAGCTCGGCCATGATTTGATAGTTGGCGGCCGAGTAGCGAATCAGTTCCGGCAGCGAGGTCACCATCATCGGATCCAACAATGTATCGGTGTGGATCAGCACCTGCCGCACGGGCTGCGCCATGCTCATCGCGTTCTGCTTTGTTTCCAAGGCGAACGTGATCTCGCCCATATTCGAAAGGCGGGAAAGATAGAGGCCAAAGGGCACATACATGTAAGACTCGGCCATCTCGCCGATCTGGACGATGGGAGCATCTTCGGTAACTCCGACCACGCGCGCGTCCACTTTGGATGCGGCCAATCGCACCACCTGCCCAAGCGGGTTCTGCCCTGGCCAGTACCTTTGCGCCATGGATTGGTTGATCAATACGACTGGCGCATTTTCCGCATCGTCGGCAGCCGTGAGACCGCGGCCCCGCACCACGCTTGTACCGGTTACATTGAGAAAATCGGGGCTCACTGCGTTGAATTTGATGGAGACCGGATCGTGCAGTTCGGGATGGCTGGGCAGCAGAGTATCGATCGCTATGCCGCCCTCGGAGAGACTAAGCGGCGCACGGATGGCATAGGCCACTCGCGCAACGCCGGGCAGGGCCTTCATGCGCTCCACCACCGCGTCGCGCATGGGCGCATCCGGTTCCTGTGTCCAAGCCAGCAGCACCTGATTGCGCGTTAGTCCAATAGGCTGCGTGCGCGTATTGAGAAAACTGCGAACCAACGCTCCGGTGGAAACCAGCAACGCAAATGAAATAGCAATTTGCAACCAGATGGCCGCGCGGCGAATCGCCGGGGTCTTTTCCGACGTGCGCGTGATTGCGCTTGCCTGAAGAGCAGGCAGTAACTGCGGCCGCGCCACCTGGCTGAGCGGAATCAACGCCAGCAGCAGCATGGTAACCAGCGCCAGCACTCCGGCGAAAAGAAAGACGCGCAAATCTATCTGGAAGCTGCTTGTTTGCGATCCGATCTGGGCAAGCATGGCCGGCTCGGCGACCATCAGGCGCGGCAACAACGCCGCAATCGTCGCGGCCAGACCAAGCCCGGCGACCAGACCAAGGCCGGCGAGCAATAGATTCTCGACCAGTAACTGCCGCGCAACAGCCAAGCGCCGCGCGCCCAACGCCAGGCGGAGCGCAACCTCGGGGCCGCGCGTGAGTCCGCGCGCCAGCAGCAGATGCGCCACATTCACAATCGCCAGCAGCACCACGCCGGAAACGATGGCAAACAGGACAAGCCCGCTGGTTCCGGCCTTGTTCATGCGATAACCGAAGTCGCTGACCACGCGTGCGCTGCGCCCATGGTTGTGGGCAGGATCGGCCGCTTCCCAAGCTCGCGCGAAGGTCGCCGCCTCCTGGTTGGCCTGCAGAGCCGACACTCCCGGCGTCAAGCGACCAACCAGATTGAACCAGCGGAACCCACGCGCGGTGAGATCTTCGGGGCCGGACATGGCTGCCCAACTCTCCGCCGTCATCCACAGGTCGCGGTCCTCGCCATTTTCGATCTCGCGAAACTCCGGAGGAAGCACGCCCCACACGTCCACCTGGAAGCGATGGTCCTTGCCGCGCAGAAGCGTAATCTGTCGTCCGACAATGGTCCGGTCCCCGGAGAACTCGCGACGCCAGAACTCGTTGCCCAGCAGAACCCCGGGATGGGTGCGCAGCTGGCCGGCATCGCCCGGGCCAAAGCTGCGGCCCAGCATCGGGCGAACGCCCAGCGCGTCGAAGAAGTTGCTGGAAACAACATCGGTTAACAGCAGCGCCGAAGTACCGTCCTTGCGAGGCATCATGCTGCCACGTCCGCCGATCGCGACAACACTCTTGAGGGCGGTCGAGCGTTGCGCGAATTCCTGATACTCCGGATAGCTGAACCCGCCTTCCTGCCCCTGCTGCGTGGTCGAGAAGACGCGCACCAGTTCTCCCGGATTTGGAACCCGCATGGGATGCAGCCAAAGCCCATCCATCAGACAGAAGATGGCGGAGCTCGCGCCTATTCCGAGGGCAAGCGTGATCACCGCGGTCAACGTGAAGCCGGGCGATTTACGCAACTGGCGCAATGCATAGCGAAAATCCCGAATGATTACTTGCATTTCATTCCCTCAATTCAGAGCATTCATCTGAAACAAAGCAATTACTCGTAACGCAGCGCGGTCATGGGATGAACCCTTGCCGCGCGCCATGCGGGCACATAGCAAGCCGCAAGTGCAACTGCGCACAACACGATCGCCACCGTTGCAAATGTAACCGCATCATTGGTCCCAACACCGAAGAGCATGTTGCGGAGAAAGCGAGTCAGGGCGAGAGAACAGGCAAGGCCAACCGCCAGACCGATGAGAGTGAGCCGCAGGCCCTGCAACAGCACCTGCCGGAAGATCACGCCTTTGTTTGCGCCTAGAGCCATGCGAATGCCGATCTCGTGCGTGCGCTGCCGCGTGGTGTAAGAGATGACGCCGTAGATGCCGACATTGGCAAGCGCCAACGCCAGCAGTCCGAAGGCCCCGGCAAGCACCACGACGATGCTTTCAAATACGCTTCCCATGCGCATATTCGATTTGAGCGTTGTCAAGTTGAAGAGCGGCAGATTGGGATTAAGTTCGTGTACCGTGCGATCCACGGCAGAGGCAAGGGCAAGCGGATCTCCGGCGGCGCGCACATGGAGGATGACCTCACTCTGATAACGCTGAGTGAGCGGATACAGAACGAGCGGTGAGGAGTCGTATACAAGCCGCCGGTACTTTCCGTTAGCGGCAACTCCGATAACGGTCTTCCATTCACCGTTAGATTGAACCCGTTTTCCAACTCCGCTCTGGCCCGGCCAGTAACGGTCCACGAACGCCTGATTGACGATGGCCACGGGCGCGGTCGCGGCGGTATCCTGCCCGGTGAAGTCACGGCCCGCAATCAGCGGCGTGCGCATAGTCTGCAGGTATTGCGGGCCCACAGATCCGCGATCGACCTCAATGGCTTCATGCGGACGCGGGAGATATCCCTCGGGAAGCACGCCCTCGGAGTGAATGGTGAAACTGAGCGGCGAGAAATCGGCGAGCGTTGCCGACTGCACGCCGGGCAGCGCTCTCAATCGCTCCGTCAACACACGTTGAAACGCGATCCCCTTTTCGCCTGTGTATCCGAGCGGATCGAGATCGAAGGTGGCAAGGAGGACATGGTTGGGATCGAATCCGGGATCGAGTTTGCGTGCTTCATTGAGACTACGCACAAACAATCCGGCGCAAGCCAGCAAAACCATCGACAAGGCAACTTGCGCGATCACGAGACCGGCCGCAAGCCTGGATTTGCTCAACCCGCCAGAGGTGTTGAGCGCTTCGTCCTTCAGCACCGTCATGGGCGAAAGACTTGACGCTCGCAGTGCCGGAACGGCGCCGGAGATGAGCGCGGTGAGAATCGAAACAAGAATCGTTGCCAGCAGGACCGAGCGATCGACACTGCCATGAATGGAAAGAGGCAGCGTTGTCGGCGGCAGAAAGGACTCCAGCGTGCGGGAGGTCCACAACGTGCCCAGAATGGCGAGCAAGCCGCCGGCGAGTGCGACAACCATGTTCTCAACCATCAGTTGGCGCACCAGCCTCCAGCGCGTCGCGCCCAGCGAAAGACGAATAGCGAACTCGCGCCGGCGCGAAACCGAACGCACCAGCAAAAGATTGGCCACATTGGCGCATGCCAGCATCAACAACACAGCGGCCAGTCCCAGCAGAATGGGCAGCGTTCCAGCCAGGTAGACATTGGCTCCAAACGGCGAACGCCACAGTGGGTCGCTGGAGATCCGGTTATTGCCCAGGTGCGATGCCGGATAGCGATCGACAATGCGCTGCATCAGGAGATTCAATTCATTCTCCGCCTGGCGATGGTCCACGCCGGGGCGCAGAATGCCCAGCACCTGCAGCCACGAAACGTCGCGATCGCCGGTGCGATTGTAGCCCCACACCTGGTGCGCCATGCCGAGCGGCATCCAAATGTCGGCGCGCAGGCCGCTCTTGCATCCCTGGAAACCTTTGGGTGCAACGCCCACCACCGTGTAAGTGTGGAGATTGATCTCGATGGTCTTGCCAAGAATCTGCGGATCGCCGTCAAAGTGGTTCTGCCAAAGATCAAAACCGAGCACGGCCTCGGGCGCTCCCACACTTTCGCTGGTCAGAGTGGGCAGCAGCGTGCGGCCTAGGATGGGGCGCACACCAAGCACTTCAAAATAATTCGAAGTTGTCAGAGCGCCATAGATACGCTCGGGCCGGCCTGCGCCGGTGATCGACATGAAGTCGTCATGATAAGCAAGCATGCCGGAAAAGCTATGCGAGTTGTCGCGAAGATCCACATAGTCCGGATAAGAAAATGGCGGCGATGGATGTTCGCTTCTTTCTCCCAGCATCAGGGTGACCATCTCCCCGGTATGTGCAACCCCAGGGATGGGATTCAACAACGTCGAGCCGATCCAGCTGAGGATGGTGCTGTTGGCGCCGATACCCAGCGCCAGCGTCAGCGCCGCCGTCAGCGTAAAGCCGGGCGCGCGGCGCAGTTGCCGCATTGCGTACCGTATATCCTGAAACAGCTTGCTCATTATGAGTCTCCTGGTTACTCGGTGCGAAGTGCCTGCATCGGATCGATGGAAGCGGCGCGGATGGCGGGAATGAGCGCGGCCACCAGGCCCGCAATCATCAGCAACGATGCAAGCATCAGAAATCCGCCAGCCTCTCTTTGCACGTCGAAGTAAATGACCATGCCGATGATCTTGCGCGCGGCAAACGTCAACACCAAACCCACAGCGGCGCCCGATGCAAGCATCAGAGCAACGCGGCGCAGAACCATGCCGAGGATGCTGTTGCGAGCGGCGCCCAGGGCCATGCGCACACCGATTTCCCGCGTGGCCTGCTCCACCTCGTGACTGACCAGACCGTAGAGTCCGACCAAGGCAAGCACGACAGCGAGCGAAGCGAAGATGCCGAACAGCCAGCTCTCCATGCGTTCGAAGACCAGGGTTTCCGCGACGATTTCGGTCATGGTGCGCGGCTCGTCGAAGGGCACTGTGGGGTCGAGGTCGTGGAGGATGGATCGCACGGCGGGGATCACCTGCATGGGGTCGCCTGTGGTGCGCACGATCAGAGTCATGCGGGCCAGGTTGTCCGGCTGATCCTTGGCCGGGATCTCATCCATGAGCCAGTCCCGCTCGGCCATGGGCGGCTCGTAAATGCTCTGGCGGATATTGCCTGTCACGCCAACGATCCGCGTCCATTCTTCTTCTTTGGCAGTGTCGTCGATGCGTTGCGCTGTCGGGTCAAGGCCGGCGGGAATAAACTTGCTCACGAATGCATCGTTGACCAGCACGGTTCCCGCCTTGTTCTCTGCTGGGTCCAGGCTGGGTGTGAGGCGGCGTCCACGATGCAGGGAGAGCCCCATCACATCGAGATAGCCTGGGCTGATAAAACGGCTTTCGGCGAGCATCTGCTGGTTCGCCGGATAAGCAGGCTGTCCGGCGATGTGCACGTCGCTGTTGTTTCCCCAACTCTCAATCGGCAACACGCTGATGAAACCGGCAGCCTGTACGCCGGGCAACCGGCCGATGCGCTCTTCGAGAGGCCGATAGAACTCGAAGACCATATTGCGGCCCTGGTACCTTACCGGAGAAAGTCCGATCTTCACCGAAACGATGTGGGTTGGATCGAATCCCAGGTCGGCGTTGCGATAGCGCATCACCACCCGCATCAACAATCCGGAAACCACCAGCAGTACAAGGGTGAGAGCGACCTGAGTAATCACGAATCCGGAGCGAAGACGGCTCTGGCCGCGCTGCATGCCGGAACTGCCGCCAGCCTTCAGGGCGCGATTGGGATCGACGCCAGAAAGCCGCAGCGCCGGATAGAGCGAAGACGCAAGACTGGCCAGAACAGCAGCCGCGAGGGCGACGGAGAATACCACCCAGTTCATGTGAATGTCTGCTCCGCGGTCGAGGGCCTTGATGAGGAAGGCGCGCATCAGCCGCAGCAGCGACGAGGCCAGCAGCACTCCGCACGCAGCGCCGAGCACCGCCAACAGCAGGCCTTCCGTGAGCCCCTGCCGAATCAAGCGCCAGCGTCCAGCGCCGATGGCCACTCGCATCGCCATTTCGCGTTCGCGCTTGACTCCGCGCGCCAGCAGCAGGCCCGCAATATTCACGCATCCAATGGCAAGAACAGCGAGCACCGCGGAGAGCAGCGTCCACAGCGGGCCTTTGGTCTTGCCGGCAACTCTCTCGGCCAGCGGCACCGCCTTTACAATGCGTCCACCGTCCGTGTCCGGATAGGCTTTGCCGATGTCGTTGAAGACATGAACAAGATCGGCCTGTGCAACATCGATGGAGACCCCGTCCTTGATGCGTCCGACCGTGCGCAGCCAATGCGCGCCGCGGTGGTTCATCCAACTCTCGTCAATGAGCCGCGGGATATAGACGGCATTGTGTTCGTTGAGCGGGTAACGGAATCCCGGGGGCATGACGCCAATCACCGTGAACGCGCGGCCATCCATTCGAACCACCTTGCCGAGCACGGAACGGTCCCCGTTGAAGTACTTCTGCCACGCGTCAAAGCTGAGGACCACAATTTCGTTTTTCCCCTCCTGTTGTTCACCGGGCAGATAGGTACGTCCCAGCAATGGTTGCACACCGAAGACCTGGAAAAAATTGTCGGTGGAGCGGACGCAGTCGATTGCCGTGGGTCCGGTGGCGGGCGTGTCGAGAGTAATTTTCCTGAAGTCGTTGTAGCCGGCAAGCGCGGAGAATGTGCGTAATTGCGCGGCCTCGTCCCGATAGCTTGCCCAGGAGGCCGGCTGGTTGTACCCTGCGCGCGCGGTTGCCTCAACGAAGACAATCTTCTCCGGATTGGCAAAGGGAAGCGGGCGCAGGATCACCGCGTCGATGACGCAGAAGACAGCGGTGGCCACGCCCACGCTGAGCGCCAGCGTCAGCACCGCGGTCAGCGTGAAGCCGGGCGCGCGGCGAAGTTGCCGCAATGCATACCGCACATCCTGAAACAGCTTGTTCATGTCCTATCTCCTGACTACCTGGCGCGCAGCGCCCGCTCTCCTGGTTACTCGGCGCGAAGCGCCTGCATCGGATCCAACCGCGAAGCGCGCCAGGCCGGCATCATGCAGGCCAAAGTCGCCACCAGCAACAGCACCGCGGCCACAGCCGCAAACACCAGCGGGTCGAGAGGCTGCGTTTGATAAAGCATTGCGCGAATCAGTTGCACAACCGCGGAACTGGCAAGGAGACCAAAAGCCAGACCAAGGAGCGCGGGACGCATCCCGTCGAAGAGAACTTTGCGCAATACCTGATCGCGTTGTGCGCCAAGCGCGATGCGTATCCCGATTTCGCTGGTCCGCTGCGCCACGATGTACGAGAGCACGCCGAACAGTCCCACGCCTGCCAGCAGCAAAGACAGCACCGCAAAACCCAATAACAGCGTCGCATTGAAGCTGGCATCCAGTGTGGACTTACCCAGCAACTGGTCCATGGTCAGCACATCGGAGACGGGAAGATTGCGATCCAGTTCCGCGACCAGCCGCTGCACCGGAAGAGCCAATTGCTCCACGTCGCCGTTGGAACGGATCACCAGCGTCCCATTGTTTTGAGCGCCGGAGAAAAGTGGAAAATACTGCATGGGACCGGGAAGCTCCGATGCCTGGTAGCGTGTATCTCCGACAACGCCCACAATTTCCATCTTGTGGCCCATCACCACCAGGTGCTTGCCGATGGGATCCTCGCCACGGAGGTACTGGTCGACGAACGATTTGCTGACAACCGCCTCATCGGCGAGCTCAAGCTGCTTGGATGGATCGAAGCTTCTGCCACGCAATATCGGAATGCCCATGGCCGCGAAATAGCCGGGATCGGCAAAGCGCTCGATGGCGAATTGCGCTTGCCCCTGCGGCAGCGGCGGATGCTCACCAATCGCGAAGTTGGTATCGCCCCAATAGCCCTGACCGGGAACCGCCTCCACAAAGCCCGCGGATTGCACACCGGGCAACGCGCGCACACGGTCCAGCAACGAACGGTAAAAGTTGACCTGCTGAGCGGGATTGTTGTAGCGGCCGCCAAACAAGCCGATCCGCATGGTAAGCACATTCTTCGTGATACAGCCCATCTCGGAAAAGCGCAGGCGAGCATAACTCTTCAACAGGAGCCCTGCCGAAACCAGGAGCACGACCGTCAAGCCCACCTCGACCGCCAGCAGCGATTTACGCAATCGAGTGCTGCCGTGGCCGGCGCTCGATCCTCGTCCCGAGTCCTGCAGCGCGCCCAGCAAGCGGCTCGAATCCAAACTCAGCGAAGAGATCGTCCCGGCAAAGATCGCACATAGCGCAATCAGCCCAACTGCAAATGCGGCCACCATTCCATCGATATGAATCGCTTCAACACGGCTCATATCGGTGCGCAGATGCACCAGCCATTGCACAGCGCCATAGGCAAACGCCAGACCCACCCCGCCGCCCATCGCCGCCAGCAGTAGGCTCTCCATCATCAGCTCGCGCAACAGGCGCCAGAAGCCCCCGCCGAGCGCCACGCGAATGGCCAGTTCCTTGCGCCGCGCGGCCGCACGAGCCACCAGCAGGTTGGCCACGTTGAGACAGGCAATCAGTAAGACGCAAACGGTGGCGGCCAGCAGCACGTAGAGCGGCTTGCGCACGTCGCCCACCATATGCTCCAGCAGCGGGCGAATCGCCGCGGAGCTGGCGATCAACGCGTCCTCCGGATGCCGATCGTGCAGGCTGCGCGAGATCACCGAAAGATCCGCATTGCCTTGTTCCTCCGAGACTCCTGGCTTCAAACGGCCCACGACCTGGAAGACGTGATTGTCGAGGACAGCCATCCAAGTTGTCGGCTTGTCGGAATAAACTGGAGCCCACAATTGCGTCGCCGAATCCGGAAATGCGAAGGAGGCGGGCGCTATTCCAACCACGGTGAACGACTGTCCGTTGAGGTGAATACTCTTGTTGAGAATGGCGGGATCGCCGCCGAAACGGCGTTGCCACAGGCTCCAACTGAGAATGACAGTGCGACTTGCGGAGTGCTCGTCGTCGGCTGCAGTAAAGTCGCGTCCCAGCGCCGGCCGCACACCGAGAGTCGACATCAGATTCCACGTGCAATCGCTTCCGAGCAGCTTTTCAGGAAGCTGGTCTCCTGCTCCGGCGAGGTTGAATTCCTCCTCGCCGAGCAGAGCCAAATTGGAGAAGCTGCGGTTCTGCTTCCGCCATTCCGAGTAGACGCCCCCGGCAACCGAGTTGAACGCGAATTCGCCGTCGTTGCTGTGTTCATACAGCTCGACCAGCCTGCTCGGCTCCTGGAACGGTAGAGGTTTCAGCAATACGCTGCGCACCACGGTGAACAAGGCGACATTCGCCCCGATGCCCAACGCCATGACCAGGATCGCGAGACCGGCAAAGCCAGGCGTTCTGCGCAACTGTCGAATTGCATAACGCAGTTCCTGCAGGAGCATCTTACGCCTCCACTTCTTCGTTGAGCTTCTTCAGTTCCTGCTCGGAGACCACCTTTCCATCGAA
>CAZQPY010000054.1:0-37411 GCA_964595345.1 uncultured Occallatibacter sp. | reverse complement strand
GGTTCATCGGGATGGACGCGCAAAATCTCCGCGGACAAGAAGGTCTACCTCGGTTTCCGGGTTGCGGAAGCCACAAAATCCGAAGCTTACACTAGCACCGTCGTCGGTGCAAGTTGCGGTCTTCGATCGGCCCGCGCCCACCATCCAAACAGCTTAGAATCTGCAGTAGGCACAAAGGTCCCGCACAATATGTCTTTTCGCATTGTACAGAGTAAACAGAATGCCCGCCTAAAGGAGTTGCGGCAAGCGCTGTCTCGCCCTGGTCGCCTAAGCCAGACAGCGCCCGAAGGCGACGGACCAAAGAACGGACTGGACCACTCCGCCGCGCGCAAGGGCAGGCTGGCTGGCATCGAGGGCGTCAACCTTTTAGAAGAAGCGCTGCGCGCCGGCCTGCATGTGGAGTGCGTCTTTGTGGCCTTGGGAGCGGAACCTCTTCTCAATACAATTCCCCTCGTTCCGGATACCGAAGTGCTGTTGCTGTCGCGCGAGTTGCTGGATTCCGTCTTGACAACTGAGGCTCCGCAGCCTGTAGCGGCGCTCGTGGAACCGCCGCACTGGGACTGGAATGACCTGCTCGACAAGGAGCGCCAGGGACCTTCCGCAAAGCACATCCCGCTCGTCATGGTGCTGGCAGGCCTTCAGGATCCAGGCAACCTCGGCACCGTTCTGCGCTCGGCGGAAGCTTTCGGTGCAACCGGCGTTGTGAGCCTTCCCGGAACCGTCAGCGCCTGGAATCCCAAAGCTGTGCGCGCCTCGGCAGGCAGCATCTTCCGCCTCCCTCTGCTGGTGGCAACAGCCGACAATGCCTTCCCGTACCTTCGCGAGGCCGGCCTCCGCATCCTCACCACTGCAATCCAAGGTGCGGAGTCCGCACATGCAGTCGATCTCGAAGTTCCTGTGGCCCTGGTCATAGGCAACGAAGGCAATGGCGTCTCCGATGAGATTGCCGCGCAATGCGATGCCGCCCTGACGATTCCCTGCCCCGGCCCGGTGGAGAGCCTCAATGCCTCGGTTGCCGCCTCGATCCTGCTCTACGAGACCGCGCGCCAGCGGTCCGCCAAATTGAGCGCTGGGAGTCGCCGATGAGCCTCTTCGATGGCGAACTCGACGACCGAAGCGCATCTCAGCGAGCGGGTTCTGGTGCGGGCTACGACGCCGCGCCCCTTGCCGAGCGCATGCGCCCGGTTAATCTCGACGAGTATTGCGGCCAGGAGCATCTGCTTGGTCCTGGCAAGCCCCTGCGTATCCAGATTGAACGCGACGACTCCGGCTCCATGATCCTTTGGGGCCCCCCAGGCGTGGGCAAAACGACCCTCGCCAAGATCATCGCCGAAACCACCAAGGCCACCTTTATCGAGTTCTCCGCCGTCATGAGCGGCATCAAGGAGATCAAGCAGGTGATGGTGGCTGCCGCGCATGCTGCCGAGCAGCACTCCCGGACCATTCTGTTTATTGATGAGATTCACCGCTTCAACAAGGCGCAACAAGACGCCTTTCTGCCTTACGTCGAACGCGGCGCAATTCGGCTCATCGGCGCTACGACCGAGAATCCTTCTTTCGAGATTATTTCGGCGCTGCTCTCCCGCTGCCGGGTTTATGTCCTTCAACCGCTCAGCGAGGAGCGCATTGCCACTCTCTTGCGGCGTGCTCTGGAAGACGAGGCCCGTGGCCTGGGCGCACAGAAACTCACCGCCGACGAAGATGCCCTCGATCTGATTGCCAGTTACTCCAGCGGCGATTGCCGCAGCGCCTACAACACGCTCGAAGTGGCCGCCCAGTTAGCCGCCGCGGGAACCCGGCACATCGACAAGGCGCTGGCGGGCGAGGCAGTCCAACAGCGCGTGCTCATGTACGACAAGTCCGGCGAAGAGCATTACAACCTGATTTCCGCGCTACACAAGAGCGTGCGCAACAGCGATCCCGATGCCGCACTCTATTGGCTGGCCCGCATGTTCGCCGGAGGCGAAGATCCGCTCTATCTGGCCCGCCGCATTGTCCGCATGGCAGTCGAGGATATCGGTTTAGCTGCACCCGAGGCGCTCAACCTCACCCTTTCCGCCAAACAGACCGTCGAATTCCTCGGCTCCCCGGAAGGTGATCTAGCGCTGGCGGAAGCCGTGGTCTACCTGGCGCTCGCCCCCAAGTCCAACTCCGTCTACACCGCCTGGGGCGCGGTCAAGGCGGAGATCGAACAAACCCGCCAGGAGCCTGTTCCCCTCCACCTGCGCAACGCCCCCACCAAGCTGATGAAGGAACTTGACTACGGCAAGGGCTATCGCTACGCACACAGCGAGGAAGACCGCATCGCCGATATGGATTGCATGCCCGACTCGTTGCGCGGCCGCATCTATTACGAACCCACCCAGGAAGGCCGCGAAAAGGCCCTCGCGCAGAGGCTCCAGGAAATCCGCAGGATCAAGATCGCCAAGCGCGGCAACAAAAATCCTGCGTGATGCCGTCTTCACAAAACAGTGCTAAACTCGCTTCGGACAGACGCCCTTCCCCGGCTCTGTTTCCCACGATCCAAATCTTCCGCATGGAGGTCAACCATGAGCAGCAACCCAACCTTGATCCCCCACTTCACTTGCAGCAACGCCGCTGCGGCGATCCAGTTTTACAAAACCGCCTTTGGGGCTGAAGAAGTAGCCCGCCACGCCGACCCAAAGAGCGACAAGGTCATGCACGCAACCCTCAAGATCAATGGCGGTACCGTGATGCTGAATGACGATTTCAGTGGACAGATGAACAGCAAGTGCGAAACCACGGAAGCGCTGGGTGGCAATCCCTTCGTTCTACATCTGCAAGTCGACAATGCCGATGCCTGGTGGGACAAGGCCGTCTCTGCGGGCGCAAGCGTGGAGTTCCCCCTGGCCGACCAGTTCTGGGGCGACCGTTATGGAATGCTGAAGGATCCCTTCGGCATCAAGTGGTCGATCGCGCATCCCATCAAGAAGCTAAGCCCGGCAGAGATTGAGGAAGCCGCCAAGACAGCCTTTGTCTAACGCGTCTTCGGTTTCAGTCTAAGCAAACCCTCGGGTGCCCCATCCTTGAATCGTTCTTTGATTCAAGGGTGGGATACCGCAAATCTCAATCTTCGCCGGAAACAGTCGGGCCGATCGCCCGCTCAGTGACTCCCATGGACAGCTTGCAGCTTGCCGAGCGCGTCTAGCACGATCCCCGGCGTCAACGCTTCCGGCAGCAGCCGCGGACTCTTCTCACCCGGCGTAAACAGCACATACGTCGGAACGCCGCTCCGCCCAAGGGTGGTCAGGGTCTGTGTAATCCGCTCGTCATGGCGTGTCCAGTCGGCCTTCAGCAGCAGCACATTCGCCGTATGGAAAGCCGCAGTCACCTCGGGCTTTTGCAAAGCCACCCGTTCATTCACCTGGCAGCTCAAGCACCACGCAGCAGTGAAGTCCACAAAAACCGGTTGCCCGGCCGCCAGCGAACGGCTCATCACCTCGGGCGACCAAGGCTGCCAATCACCCTGTTTCGCCAGGTCCTGCGTCACCAAATACAGCTTCCCGTTGCCAGTCTGTTCCGATTCCACGAGGGAAGATCGCGCACCAACTACCGCCAAGCCCACAACCCCGGCCAACAGAACCACGCTGACGACCGTCGCCCAGCGTTTCGCCGGCCAGCGCCCCAAGAACCACCCCGCGATAGCCAGCAGCAAGAAGCCAGCCAGCAAAACGGACAAGGTAGTCGCTCCGTATGCCTGCGCCAGCACCCAGGCCAGCCAGATCACCGTGGCGAAA
Organism: uncultured Occallatibacter sp.; assembly: GCA_964595345.1. Taxonomy (GTDB): domain Bacteria; phylum Acidobacteriota; class Terriglobia; order Terriglobales; family Acidobacteriaceae; genus Telmatobacter. Next base: position 33,653 of record CAZQPY010000054.1, on the reverse strand, counting down.
ATCGGCACCGCCGTGGCCTGCTTCAAGATCTCCATCCAGGCTCCAGGCCGCGGCATCAAGCGCGTCCACGCCGGCTGCAACGTCAGCGCTACGTACGGCGCAGCCAGCCCCAGCGCGAGCATCGTGAACACCGCAAAGGTCACCAGCACCGACTGCGACAGCGCATAGCCGATGGCCGCTCCCATCAACGGAGCGGTGCAAGGCGTAGCCACCACCACCGCCAACACCCCGGTAAAGAAACTGCCGGCAAAACCCTGCTTTTGCGCCAGCGACCCGCCTGCGCTGGTCAGGGTCAGTCCGATCTCAAACTGCCCTGCGAGTGACAGCCCGAGAAAGAACAGCAGTCCCGCCATCAACTCCAGAAAAACCGGCGATTGAAACTGAAATCCCCACCCCAGCACTGCACCTGCGGCTCGCAAACCCTCAAGAACCCCCACCAGCGCCCAGAACGAGACCAGAATCCCTGCGGCGTACACAAATCCATGGAGCCGCAGGCTCTTTCTCTCTTCAGGGGCGGTCTGCAGATTGCTTCCCGACTGCGCCAGCGCCAGTCCCTTCAGAAACAGAACCGGAAAGACACACGGCATCAGGTTCAGCAGCAGCCCGCCCAGAAACGCCAGACCAGAGGCCCGCAACAGCGCTGCCCACTGGCCGCTCTCTCCCGTCGCTGGGAGAGGACCTCCGATGATTCCAACCGCAGCACCTTGTCCCGCATCCTCCACCGGCTGGCTCGCTTGCGCACCCGATCCGTCACCGTTCGCATCGCTCCTGGCCGAAGCTCCTGGCGCTGGCTTGCCCGTATCGCCGCTTGGTGCAAGCACAGCCGCAACCGTCCCCGGCAACGCCAAAATTTCAAAAGCTCTCCCGCCGGCAAGCTCCAGAACGCCCCGCAGCTTTGCCGGAGCGGTCTTCAGCTCTGCATCCTTCTTCAGATCCAGCATCAGCCCCTTGGCAGTGGAAACGAATTTCTGCGGTGCGGGATTGGAAAGAATGTCCTGGTCTTCCGGGAAAAACGTCGCTTCCGTCTCTCTGCGACCTGTTTCCACCCTAAGCAGGAAGCCATCCGCCGTCCCTTGAAATCCCACCCGCGACCCGGCTGGCAACGCCTTGGGCATGAGGTCGTAGTAGCGCTTGAACAGCGGCGTCGGAACGTAGCCTGAATTGCCGCCCCCCGCGTCCACAATCCTCTGCACCTCCAGCTCCGCCCTGCCTGGAATGCAACTGTTCTGGCAAACCAGCCAGTCGACTTTGGCATGCAGCATCACCGGGCCGGCTTTCGCCCCCTCACCCACGTGGATCTTGAACGGAAACAGCACTTCGTTCTCGTACCCGAAGTCCATCAGGGGCCCTAGCGGCAGCCGCTTTGGCGCGGGAAACTGCAGCGCTCCAGCCGTAATCCCGGCAGGCAGCGTCCAATGCATGTGCGGCGGTTCGCCTGCGTCGCCCGCGTTCTTCCAGTACACATGCCAGCCCGGCTCCAGTTTGAAATACAGCCCGGCATCGTTGAGCTTGTCGCTGCTGTATAGGTTCGCGCCCGGCACCAGCAACTCAACGTGCACATGGGGAGCATCTACCGCGTTCGTCGCAGCCAGCAACTGCAATCCGGCGCATACGAGAGAGCAAATCGGAAGGATAAGGCGTAAAAGGCGCATATTGAACAATTCTTTCGGCAAGGAAATCTACTCTATCATTGGACGCATTCGACCTGCTCTCTGCTGCAGACTAAAGCATTTTGCTGAAACGGTCGTCGCCCTTCTGGCCTCAGGGCCTCACCGTGGGTAAGAGTAGCTCCGCATGACGTCGGTAGATGCAATCATTCTGCACGCACTGCACACCCGCGGCGCGCGCCCGCGCTACTGCCACTTCGTCCTGAACGCCATCCTGAAGCCAAAGGCCCGGAATCCCCAACCTGATCACGTCGTCCACAATCGCCGCCACATGCTCCGAAGCACGAAATACATCCACCAGGTCGATTCCGTGGCCCGTCTCGGCAACCGCAGCGGCCTGCGCCTCAGTCAAATTGCTGAAGCACTTCATCCCCAGCACTTCCTTCAGCATCGGATTTACTGGGAGCACCGTATAGCCATTTGCCGCAAGGTATTTGCCGATGTGATGGCTCGCGCGGCTGGTCTTGTCGCTCATGCCCATCACGGCAATCGTCCGCGCGGTGCGCAGCAGGGCTTCCATCACGCTGGGATCGTTCGGGGTCAATGAAATCATCGTTTCCTCATTCGTCTGATGTATCAGATCGCCGATCGATCTACACGCGCGCAAAAAAGCTCGCGTCGCTCTAAAGCACCCCGGCCAGCCATTTCCCGGTGTGCGAATGCAGATTGGCGGCAATCTCTTCCGGCGGGCCTTCGGCCACAATCTTCCCGCCGCCCTCGCCGCCTTCCGGCCCCAGATCGATCACCCAATCGGCGCTCTTGATCACATCCAGATTATGCTCGATCACAATCAGCGAACCGCCGCCGTCGATCAGCTTCTTGAAAGCGGTCAAAAGCTTGGAAACATCGTCAAAGTGCAGGCCCGTCGTTGGTTCGTCCAGAATGTACAGAACCCGGCTCGCCTGCGAGGGTTTGGCATTTGCATTCGCCGCCCGGACCTGGGACAGGTGCGCCGCCAGTTTGACTCGCTGTGCCTCTCCGCCGCTGAGCGTCGTGGCCGACTGGCCAAGCCGCAGGTAGCCAAGGCCGATCTCGTCGAGCACGGCGAGCTTTTCCAGCAGCCGCATCTGCCCGGCGAAGAAACGCAGCGCTTCCTTCACCGTCAGTTGCAGAACTTCGTGGATGTTCTTGCCCTTGTACTGAACCTCCAGCACCTTGGCCTGGTAGCGCGTCCCGTTGCAGTCTTCACAAGGCAACTCAACATCCGCCAGGAACTGCATTTCGACCGTTACCGTGCCGTCGCCTTCGCAGGTATTACAGCGGCCACCCGGCACATTGAACGAGAAATGGCCCGGCGTCAGCCCGTGGCGTCGCGCCTCGGGCTGGGATGAAAACAACTCCCGGACCAGGTCGAAACCCTTGATGTACGTGATGGGATTCGAGCGCGGTGTACGGCCGATCGGTGTCTGGTCCACCAGCACCACTTCGTTCAGCCGCTCTGCTCCGGTCAGCGACTTGAAGACGCCCGAAGGGTCCGCGCCGTCGCTCTGTCCCAGCGCTCTCTGCACAGCCCGGAACAGCACCTGGTGCACTAGCGTCGACTTGCCCGATCCAGAAACCCCGGTGATGGCCACCAGCAGGCCCAGCGGAATCTCGACATCCAAGCCATGCAGATTGTTGACGCGTGCTCCGCGCAGCACAAGCTTTTCGCGACCCGGCGTGCGCCGTTTTGGAGGCACAGGGATGGAAATCTTCCCCGATAGATAGCGCCCGGTCAGCGAGTTGGGGTTGGCTTCAAGTTCGGCAAGCACTCCCTCAGCCAGTAAGTGACCGCCAAATTCTCCCGCCCCGGGGCCGAGATCCAGCAGGTAATCCGCCGCCCGGAGAACATCCGCATCGTGTTCCACCACGAGAATCGTGTTGCCCAGGTCGCGCAATTCCTCAAGGATATGAATCAGCCTTGCCGTGTCCCGCGTATGCAGGCCAATCGAAGGCTCATCGAGCACGTAAAGCGCGCCCACCAAGCGCGAACCGAGCGAGGTAGCCAGTTGGATGCGCTGCGCCTCCCCGCCGGAAAGGGTAGACGCCAGCCGGTCCAGCGTCAGGTATTCCAGGCCCACGGCATCCAGAAAGCTCAGCCGCTGCCGAACCTCTTCCAGAATCGGCCCGGCAATCTCTTCCTGCATCGCCGACAACGTGAGCTTCGCGAAGAACTCCTTCGCCGCAGCAATCGTCAGCGCTGTCGCCTGGCAAATGTTCTTGCCATTGATGCGCACGCTGCGCGCCTCTCCGCGCAGCCGCTGCCCCCGGCAATCCGGGCACTCGGCATAGCCACGATATTTGCTGAGCATCACGCGCACGTGCAGCTTGTATTTCTTGCGCTCCATCTCGGCGAAGAAGCCATAGACGCCGATAAAACTTCCCTTGCCGCGCAGAACCGTTTCGCGCGCCTCATCGGTCATCTCCCGCCACGGCAACTCCAGCGGAACGCCAAGCGCCGCCGCCTGCTTGCGCAGGTCGCTGTACCAGGGGCGGTATTTGGGCCGGTTCCAGGGATCGATCGCCCCACCGGCAAGACTAAGCCCCTTGTCCGGGATCACCAGGTTCAGGTCGAAATCCACCGTGTTGCCAAATCCCTGGCAGCGCGGACAGGCGCCAAACGGATTGTTGAAGCTGAACAGCCGCGGCTCCGGTTCCTTGCCCGGCTGATGACAGCTCTTGCACTCATAGGCGCTGGAGAAGCGATGGCGTCGCCGCTCCGCCGCTTCCTCGCGCGGGACCTCCTCGAAAATCACCTCTCCCGCCTCGCGGTAAGCGATCTCCGCTGCATCCACAATGCGCGCGCGATTCTCGTCGTTCACTACGACGCGATCCAGGAGCACAAAAACCGGAAGCGTAAAGTCCAGTTCCAACAAGGATTCCGGAGTCGAAAACTCCACGATTTTGCCCTGCTGATACAGACGGTTAAACCCTGTCTGTCGTAATTCAACCAGCCGCGCCTTCAGCGATTCGGACAGTGGCGACGCTGCCGCCGCCGGCTTCGCCCCCGCCTTCGCAGTGGTCTTGGTGGCCTTCTTTGACTTCGCATCGGGCAATGGCTCGACAACGACAGCGTGCCGCACCGGAAAGAGCGCATTCAGCCGCGTTCCTTCGCCCAGTGCCAGCACCGCTTCCGCCAGTTCGTCCATGGAGTCGCGTTTCACCAGTCCGTCGCAATGAACGCAATGCACCGTCCCGCAGCGCGCATACAACAGCCGCAGGTAGTCGTAGATCTCCGTCGCCGTCGCCACCGTGGAGCGGGGATTGCGCGTGGTGTTCTTCTGCTTGATCGCGATGGCCGGGGCCAGCCCATCGATCAGGTCGACGTCGGGCTTCTCGATCCGTTCCAGAAACTGGCGCGCATAGGCGGAAAGCGACTCAACATAGCGCCGCTGGCCCTCGGCATAAATCGTGTCGAAGGCGAGTGAAGACTTGCCAGAGCCCGAGACGCCGCTGACCACCGTCAATTTGCCATGCGGGATCTCACAGTTGATGTCTTTCAGATTGTGCGTCCGCGCTCCGCGGATAATGATTGCGTCATTCAAGGCAGGCACCGGGGAAAAAGTCTTGCGGCCGCAACCTGAACCCTTCAGCGGGGATCAGAGCGCAACCGGCCATTCTTTATTATAGGGTGCGTCGAAAGCGCCTCCTCGCTGTAGGTGAGATTCGAGCCCTGCATTTCCGCAAGAAGCTGTTCCTTCGCCCCTCGATTACACTGCTAACAGGCGCGCCAAACAGGAGCAACGGATGCAAAAGTTCTGGGCCAAGACGCGAACGACACTGGAAATGATCAAGTGGGAGCACTCGATATTCGCGTTGCCCTTTGCCCTGACCGCGACGATTCTGGCAGCGAACGGCTTGCCCCCTTGGCGGACCATCGCCTTGATCCTGATAGCCATGGTTTCCGCGCGCTCTGCGGCGATGGCCTTCAATCGCTGGGCCGATGCCGAACTCGACGCTGCCAACCCGCGCACCAGCACCCGCGCCATCCCCGCCGGCCTCCTCTCGCGTTCCTTTGTCCTCGGATTCACAATTCTGGCCGCGCTCATCTTCGTCGCCGCCAGCGCTGCGCTCAATCGCCTCACCCTTCTGCTTTCGCCGTTCGTGCTCGCCGTTCTCTTCGGCTACAGCTACATGAAGCGCATCACGCGTTGGTCGCACGTCGTGCTCGGTCTGGCGCTTGGTCTTGCCCCTTCCGCGGCATGGATCGCCGTACGCGGCTCGCTCGATCTCAGAGTCGTGGTTCTCACAGCAGCGGTCACCCTGTGGGTGGGCGGATTCGATGTCCTCTACGCTTGCCAGGACTTCGAACATGATCGTGAGGCCGGACTGCACAGCCTGCCCCAGGCCATCGGTATCTCCGCCGCTTTTCAAGTTGCCCGCGCCATGCATCTGACAATGCTCGGCCTGCTGGTCTGGTTCGCTATCCTTTTTCAATTCCATGAAGCGGGTTGGATCGGCATCGCCGCCGTGGCTGCTCTGCTCAGCTATGAGCATTCCATTGTTTCCCCGCGTGACCTGCGCCGGCTCAATGCAGCGTTCTTTACCATGAATGGCGTCATCGCCATGGTCTTCCTCGCATTTGTCGCGGTCGATCTCTATCTGCGGAGTTGAAATTCGATGCCTTCAGAATCGTCGCCTGTCGAATCCCCTGTCGACCTGTGGTATGGTGCCAGAAAGCACACCAAGCTGGACACTGCGCCAACCCACCAGTCCATCTCCACCAAAGAGGTTTCAGATACCCGCATGAGAATTGCCATTCAGGGAGAGCCCGGCTCATTTAGCCATGAAGCGGCCATGAAGCTGGTCGAGGATGCGGTCATCGTACCCTGCACGCTTTCCGCGGATGTCTTCAAGTCCCTCACGGAGGGATCGGTCGATGCCGCTGTCATTCCGATTGAAAACAGCCTGGCAGGCTCGGTCTCCGAGCACTTCGACTTGCTTCTCGAACACGATGTGCTCGTAGAGTGCGAGACGCTGCTCCGCATTCGGCACAACCTGATTGCCATTTCCGGCACGCAAGTCGCCGAGATCGAACGGGTTTTCTCCCACCCGGTAGCTTTGGCGCAATGCAAAAGATTCCTGGCCGATCACCCGCGCATGGAGTCCTACGCCTTCTACGACACCGCTGGAAGCGTCAAACAACTGGTCGAGTTGCGCGACCGCCACGCGGCTGCCATCGCCAGCAAGGCTGCAGCCCAATATTACGGCGCGCAAATCCTGCAGGCAGACATCGAAGACAACCCGGAAAACTATACGCGCTTCTTCCTGGTGCGCCGCACCTCCGAGGCCACTCTCCGTCCCGAGTCCAACAAAATCAGCCTTTGTTTCTCGGTCGAAAATCGCCCCGGCTCGCTGGTGGCCGCATTGACGGAGTTCGCCCAGCTCGGAGCCAACCTCACCAAGCTGGAATCGAGGCCTGTCCACGGCAAGCCTTGGGAATACATCTTCTACGCCGATTGCCAGATCTCCTCCATCGACGACGTGGAGCGGATCATGACCGCGCTTACCCCGCATTGCGCCATGGTCAAAAAACTGGGTTGTTACCAGGAAGCCCCGGAACTCCCCTGACCTGCACTGAACGATTGCCTCAATGCCTCAGGAAGTCCACGACCGTCGGCGCGATCCGGTCCGCGCATTGGCCGGGCGCAAGATGTCCGCATCCGGAAAAGACCGCCAGCCGCGACTGCGGAACCAACGACTGCATTTTCTCGCCCATGCTGAGCGGGATAATCCGGTCCTTCGCCCCCCACACAAGCAACACCGGCATCTTCAATTGCGGCAACAGGTTATCCGTCGCATCTTGCCCAGTGAGCATGCTGTCTGTTGCGCGACGAATCACCCACGCCCTGTTTCTGGAAATCCGCAGAATGTCCTGCGCAATGAACCCCGGAACCTTTGGCGGATCAGGCATCAGCAGCGCATCCAGCTGGTCCAGCTCGGCCGGTGACGTCGGTGTAAACAGACGGACATTCCAGTCCGGCTTCTCCCAGATTCCTACACTGTCGAAAAGCATCAACCGTCTCACCCGTTCCGGATGTTTGCCGGCTACGTGCTGCGCAATTCCTCCGCCCATCGACCAGCCGCCCAGATCCACCTGCTTCAATCCCATTACATCGAGAAACGCCACCACCTGCTCGGCCTCATCATGCACGGCGTAGGAAAAACCTGGAGGCTTCTCGCTCCGTCCATAGCCGATCAGGTCCGGGGTATAGACCCGGAACCCACCCTTCACCAGGAAGTGAGCCAGCGGCAGCCAGTCTTCTGCCCGTCCGCCGAGCCCGTGCACCAGCACAACCGCTGAGCCTGAGGCAGGTCCCTGCACTTCGTAGTGCATCCGGTGTCCGGCAACCTCCACCGTGTGGTTCTCAACCCCGCCAAAAAACTCCTTCAAATACGTGAATTCGTTGAAGCAGGTCACAGGGCGGGCAAGGAAACCGGCTCCTGCAAGCAGCGCCACCACCACCAGCAATGCCACCCAAACGATCAGCTTCGTTCTGCTCTTCATCATTCCCCTTGCCTTTCCAATTCAAAAAATCTTTGCCAGCCGACCTCGATTACCCGCGCTGTGATTGGATCCAGTCGGAGTGCACTGTGGCTATTCAACTCCGCCCGTTCCACCCACCGAACCGCATCCGCGTCGGAAGCTGCCTCGAGCGTGCCGCCCCGAACCCGGCAAAGGTAGTCTGCAATCACATAATGGTATTGGACGCGAGGGCCTTCTCGATGAATCCGATCCAACAACTCGATCAGTTGCAGCGGTTCAACCAGTAACCCGGTCTCTTCCCTGATCTCGCGCACCACCCCGTCCTCAAGCGATTCGCCCAGTTCCAGCAGCCCGCCAGGCAGCGACCACTGCCCCTTCAGCGGCTCGCCGCCGCGCCGCACCAGCAGCACCCGGCCCGCGTTGATAATCACCGCGCCGACTCCCACCAACGGAGTCTCGGGATACTCTCTTTGCATCGCGCTCCTCAGCCTCCCGGCCTCCCTTCCATTGTGCCTCCCGTTCGGGCCGTTCGAACGCGTTGACTCGCGTCACCCACAAAATTCATCGTCTTCAGCGCCTTATCATCAAAGGAACAGGAGACAAAAATGGCGGAATTCACTTTGCACATCGACGGTATGCACTGCGGAGCCTGCGTTCGGCGCGTTACACAAGCCCTCTCGTCCATCGAGGGCGTGGTGGTCAGCGAGGTGCGAGTCGGTGGGGCGCGGTTCAGTTCTACCTCGGACCCGGCTCCGCTCGAACAGGCCCTCGCCGCTGTAGCCAAGGCTGGATTTACAGCTCGCCTGGAGAACTGACCCGCCTATGTCGTCTCCCACATCGGAATCGATTACATTCCCTGTTCTGGGAATGAGTTGCGCTGCTTGCCAGCACCATGTGGAAGCGGCTTTGCGCTCCACTGCTGGCGTCGAATCCGCGCACGTGGACTTGATGGCTCATCGCGCAAGTGTCGTCTTCGATCCCGCGACTGCCTCCCCCGAAAAGCTGGTGGCCGCCATTCGGGAGGCCGGATACGACGCCGTGGCTCCCCGGGCCGGGGCTCCCGCCCACTCTGCCTCCGAGTCTCCATCGTCTTCAACCGAGTTCAAGACATGGGCCATGCTTGCCGGCGGCGCGCTTGCCATGCTGCTCAGTATGCCTCTGGGCGGCGAGATGGGCGCCTTCGACAAGTTCCTGATGCGCCTCGTCCCTTGGCTCTACGACCTGCAGCCCGACTTGCTGCGCTGGTTTCTGCTGATTCTTACGGCTGTTCTGATGGTCTGGGCTGGCCGCGGAATCTACGTGGCAGCCGCGCGAGGACTTCGCCACGGAAACACCAATATGAATACGCTGGTGAGCCTTGGGACCGGTGTCGCCTTCCTTTATTCAGCTGTTTCCACTCTTCGCCCGGTTGCTGGTGCGCAGGTCTACTTTGACGCAGTGCTGTTGATTCTAGGATTCTTGCTGCTCGGCAAATCTCTCGAAGCCCGCGCCAAGCATCGCGCCCTCTCTGCACTGGACTCGCTGTCCCGTCTCCGCCCCGCAACCGCCCGCCGCATCCGCGAAAGCGCACAGACTATCGTCCCCCTTGAAGAGATCGAGCTCGGCGACAGCATTCTTGTGCTTCCCGGCGAAAGATTCCCAGTGGACGCGACGATTCTCGATGGCCGCACGACCGTAGATGAATCCATGCTGACCGGCGAGTCCACGCCTCAGCATCGAGAACCTGGAGGACGGGTTCTCGCCGGCTCCCTCAACTACGATGGAGCGGTAACCTGCAAAGCCGAGTCGCTCGGCGAATCCACCATGCTGGCGCAGATCACACGCATGGTCGAGCAGGCGCAAAGCTCGCGCGCCCCCATGGAGCGGTTGGCCGACCGGGCCAGCTCCGTTTTCGTGCCGGTTGTTCTCGCACTGGCTGCCCTCACCTTTGTCGTCTGGCTCGTCTTTGGGCATTCTCTTTCTCTGGCCTTGGCTAACACCGTGGCTGTGCTGGTAATTGCCTGCCCTTGCGCCATGGGATTGGCCGTCCCTGCGGCCTTGACTGTGGCAGTAGGACGTGGCGCACAGCTCGGAGTCCTTTTCAAAGGCGGCGAGTCGCTGGAGCGGCTGGCTCACCTCGACGCAATTGTCCTCGACAAAACCGGAACCCTGACCATCGGGCATCCCGTCCTCGAATCTGTTCATCCCCTTGCGGGAAGCGCCGAGAACGACTTGCTGCGGATTGCAGGATCAGTCGAAGAGCGTTCGAATCATCCTCTTGCCCACGCCATCGTCGATGCCGCCCGTGCCCGTGGTCTCGTTTGGGAGCCCGCCGACGATGTACAGATCATCCCCGGCCGCGGCTTAAGCGGAAAGGTCGACGGGCGCGAATGCACTCTCGGCAACGAAGCCCACTTCCGCGAATCCTTTCTACCACTGCCAACGGGCATCCCCCCAGAAGAACCGGGAACCACACGCTTGTGGATGGCGCTCGATTCCCAAACCGTTGGCTGCTTCGACGCCAGCGACGCGCTCCGTCCCGATGCCACCGCAACAATTTCGTCGCTGCGCAAGTCTGGCTTCCGCGTGCTCATGCTTACCGGAGACTCCGAGGCCGCCGCCCGGCCCATCGCCCTTAGTGCCGGCATCGACGAAGTGGAGGCCGCACTCGACCCGCCCGGCAAACTGGCCCGCATTCGCGCCCTCCAGAAAAGCGGACTGCGCGTAGCCATGGTTGGCGACGGAATTAACGACGCTGCTGCGCTTGCCCAGGCGGACGCCGGCATCGCCATGGGCTCTGGAGCAGAACTCGCTCAGGAGGCTGGCGATGTGCTGCTGGTGCGCGCCCAGCCCGCTGCCATCCCAGCAGCCTTGGGGCTCGCACGCGACACCGTGCGCATCATGCGCCAAAATCTTGTGTGGGCGGCTGTGTACAACATCCTCGGCATTCCTTTGGCTGCCGGAGTCTTCTATCCCGCCTTCCACATTCTTCTTAGCCCCTGGTTGGCCTCAGTGGCCATGGCGCTCAGTTCCGTGAGCGTTCTGGCCAACAGTCTCCGTTTGCGGCGATGGCAAGCTCCCAACCTCGTCCCTGCTGCTCCGGCGCGATAAACTACCAACTGAGCCTGACTGTGCGCATCCTGACCCGTTATATTCTCGGCGAGATCCTCTCCCACACCCTCATCGGATGTGCGCTCTTCACTTTCATTCTCTTCATGAAAGAGTTGCCGCAGATTCTTGAGATGGTGGTCCGCAACAGTTCCACGCTTACCACGGTCGTCGAAGTGGTCCTCTTCACCCTGCCAAACTTCTTCATCGTGACCATCCCCATGGCCGTGCTGGTTGGGGTGCTTTTAGGCCTAAGCCGCCTGGCCGCCGACAGCGAAATCATCGCCATGCGTGCCTCCGGGATGGGCATAGGTTACTTCCTCCGGGTCGCGTCCATCGTGGCGGCCGCCGGAATGCTGGTCGGGCTTGGGAACACGCTTTATCTGGCACCGCGCGCCAATCAGGCGATCATGGCCATGGACAAGGCGATCGCCGCTGAAGCTTCTTTCGCAATCCAGCCGCGGGTCTTCGACGAGGATTTCCACAACTCTGTCCTGTATGTGCAGAACGTGCGCTCCGGAACCGGGGCCGCTCGATGGGATCAGGTCTTCATGGCCGAGACCTCCGACCCGACCACCCCGATGGTAACTACAGCCGCCGCGGGCACCGTGGCCAACGATCCCACTCAGGAGCCGATGATGCGCCTCCTCAATGGATCGCGCCACGAGACCGTCACCGGCAAGCCGGATCAGTACAACATTACCTCTTTCACAACCGCCGACCTGCCGCTGGAGCCTGGCCAGCAAAGTGAGGGGCACCTGGGACGCATGGATACGGCGCTCTATGCCCTGCCCATGCATGACCTGCTGTTGGCAACCCACCGTCCCGACGGAAAGCGCTTCAAAATCGAGTTGCAGAAACGCTTCTCCTATCCCGCTGCGTGCCTGGTGTTGATGCTGGTAGGCGTTCCGCTGGGTGTAACCTCGCGGCGCGGCGGCAAGAGTTCCGCATGGGTGTTCACTATTCTTCTGGTCGTCGTCTACTATCTACTTTCCATGATCGGGATCGCGCTCGGCAAACAGAATTGGCTTTCGGCATTCTTGGCGGTCTGGTCGGCTAATATTTTGTTCACCCTCTTCGGCGCAGTGCTGCTTTGGCAGATGGCTAATGGGGGACGTGTACTGGCCGCCATTACTAGTTGGAGCGCTCGGTCGCCGAAGTCTGAGCAAGAGCCCATCTCCATCGAGTCCCCCCATCCGGAGTTGCCCGGCAAGCGCAGGCGGCGTCGAAGGCGCACCGCTCCGCGCAACGTCTTTCCCCGCATCCTCGACGAATATGTTGTTCGCGAGTTTCTCAACACCTTTTTCCTCGTGCTTACCGGCTTCGTCATGCTCATGCTGGTCTTCACCTTTTTTGAGAACATGGGCGACATCCTGCGCAACCACATCCCGATTTCCGCCGCCGGAGCCTACCTGCTCAACCTCGCGCCCAGCATGCTTTACCAGATCGCGCCCCTGGCGGTTCTGATTGGTGTATTGGTCACCTTCGGTGTGCTCAATCGCAACAGCGAAATCGTCGCCATGAAGGCCACCGGCATCAGCCTCTACCGCCTGGTGGTTCCCATACTCTGCATAGCCGCTGTGCTGTCGATCGGCCTCTTTCTCTTCGACGACTACTTTCTTCCCCAGGCCAATCGCAAACAGGAAGCGCTGCATAACCTGATCAAGGGCAAACCCGCCCAGACCGTGCTCCATCCCGAAAAGAACTGGATCTTCGGCCAGCCACGCGCCGGGGAACCGGCCCGCATTTTCTATTACCAGTACTTCGATCGCGATAACAACGAGTTCGTCAATCTTTCCGTCTTCGAATTCGACGCCACCACCTTCGCGCTCTCCCGGCGCATCTATGCCGCCCGCGCCGTGTGGGAGCCCACCACCGCATCCTGGACCTTCCTCAAAGGATGGCAGCGCGAAATCAAGGGCGCCAACGTCACAGATTATCGCGAGTTCACCGAAGCCTCGTTCCCCGAGATCCATGAAGACCCCGGCTACTTCGTCAAGAAAGTACTGCAATCGCAGGAGATGAATTTCAGCCAGTTGGACAGCTATATCGGCGATCTGCGCCAAAGCGGCTTCGACACCATGCGACTGCGCGTCGAGTTGTGGCACAAGCTCGCCTATCCCCTGGTGGCCATCGTCATGGCCATGCTGGCCATTCCCTTTGCGCTCTCCATGGGCCGCCGGGGTTCCCTTACCGGCATCGCGGTCGCGATTGGCGTGGCCCTCGTCTACTACGTGGTTGACAACTTCTTCGGCGCACTCGGCAACGTCAACTACCTGCCCGCAGCAATGGCCGCATGGTCCTCAGACATTCTCTTCGGGCTCGTCGGCTTCTACCTCCTGCTTCGAACCCCCACTTGAGGCCACCCTGTTTCAATCGCGAACATCCGCGCAGGTACTCCACCCTGAACTGTCATCCTGAGCACCGGACCGGCACCGCGAGTTAGGCGGGAAATGAACAGTGTTCGGTCGGCCGGTCCACACCCCGTCACTCTTCGCCTGAGATTTGCTTGTTCTTCGTCATTACTTCGTCAGTTCAAATAGGAGGAGCCTAGCGAAGTCAAAGGACCGCGTCTTACTTTCTGCGGCCTGGGGTGAGCGGCCATATCGCTATCCTGGGGGCTCGTCCTGCAGCTCTGACCTTCCCTCCAGCCGTCGACCTCATCAACAAGTGATGCAGATCACCTACACAACCTCCAATCTGCGCGAATATACTCACAGCAATGAGGATTCTCTCCAAACTCGTCGCAGCTGTCGTGGCCGTTGCCCTTTCGGCAACTCCACTGCTTGCTGCGATCCCCTGTCCAGGGCCCCTGGCGTCGGCCGCGCATTGCGCTCCGTGCTGCCCCATGATGGCAGACGGCATGGGAGAGATGAGCATGGGCGCGCCTTCCGACGCGGTAGCCCCGCAGGACCAGGCTGCAGTCGAGCAGCAGCCTTGCTGCACAGCGTCCTCCAGCGAATCCGCCGTACCTGCTATTCTCCGTGAAGCGCAGGGCCCGGTGGCAACCACCGCCTTGGTTTCCTCCACCTCCGCTTTGCCAAACCGGCATCCAGCGCTCCGGTACGAATTCAAGCGGCCATTGCCCGATAGCACTGGGCGAAGTCGCGTTTATTCCCTGCTCTGCACCTTCCGAATCTGATTTCCTCTACTGCCTGAAGCCGCCTTGGGTTCTTCACGAGCCCGCGTGTCCTTTATTTCAGACATTTGAGGGAGTCCTCCATGCAAACCCGATGCTTGTGCGCCGCGCTGTTGGTGTACGCAGCCGCCTTTCTGCCTGCGCAGCAGAACCCGCCCGTGTTGGGCAATCCTTCCGCCCCCGCACAGGTGCTTCGCCTGGATGATCTCGTCCGGATAGCCCTCGAAAAAGATCCAGAGGCGCAGAGTGCCCTGCACACTGTCAAGGCGCTGGAGCATCACGTCTCCCAGGCCGCGGCCCTGCCAGATCCAACGGTTGCTGTCGGTTGGGCAGGCAATCCCGCCCCTTTCAGCATCATGTCCCGCGATGCTTCAAGCTACCGCGGCGTCACCGTCAGCGAACAATTCCCCGCCCGCGGCAAGTTGAAACTGCAAAAAGAAATGGCAAGCAAGGATGTGGAAGCCGCCAAGGCCGACTACGGTGCTGTGTGCCGCCGTGTCGCCGCCGATCTCAAGGCCGCCTTCTACGACTACTTCTATTTCGACAAGGCATTGCAGGCCACCAATCAGAATAAGGTTCTCCTCGAAAAGCTCTCCGCCATCGCTGAAGCCCAGTACCGCGTTGGCCAGTCGTCTCAGCAGGACGTGCTGCGCTCCCAGGTCGAGGTCTCCATGCTCATCGAAAAGCTCACCATGTTGCAACTCCAGAAAGTAACAGCGCAGGCGCGCATCAATGCGTTTCTGCAACAGCCGGTCGATTCTCCCTTGCCTCCCCCCGAAGAGCTTCAGCCCTCGCCTCTGCGCTTCACTCTCGATGAACTGTCCGCACTGGCCGCAAAAAACGATGCCGCAATCCAGCGCGATGAAACCATGATCGGCAAACAGAATCTGGGTGTCGCCCTCGCGCGGAAGCAATACCGGCCCGACATCGGCGTCAGCTACATGTACCAGCAGCGCGCCGATCATCCCGACATGAACGGCCTCACCGTCAGCGTGAACATTCCCGTTTTTTATAAGGCCAAGCAGCGCCCGGCAATCGCTGAAGCCTCTGAAAACGCATTGAGCGCCGAGAAGCTGCGCGACAACCGCCTCAATGAAATTCATTTCGAGTTGCGGCAGCAGTACCTCGCACTCAAAGCCGCCGAGCGCCTCATGAGCCTCTACAGGACAGGCATCGTGCCGCAATCGTCCCTGGCGTTGGAGTCTTCCATGTCGGCTTACCAGGTCGGAAAGACCGACTTCCTTTCCCTGATCAGCAACTTCAACACGGTGCTCGATTACCAGAGCAATTACTTCCGCCAACTTGCCGATTACAAGACGGCGATTGCCCGCATTGAGAGCCTTACCGGTGTAGCGATCGCTTCCCCCGAACCTGCAATACTCGCCCTGCAACCTGCCGGAAAGGGGTTGTAATCATGCGCCTCGATTCAATCCGCAAGGAGTTCATGAAGATGATTGGTTCTCGAAAAAAGGCGATCATATTCGCGCTGTTGATCGGCGTGCTGGCATTTGTTTTTCACGCTTCTACGCACCGCTGGAACCTCTTCGCAATCGGCGGAAATGCAAAGCCCGCTGCAAGCAACGTCCTCTACTGGTACGACGCGATGAGTCCCGATCATCACTTCGACAAGCCCGGAAAAGCGCCCGACGGCATGGACCTTGTTCCCATGTACACGAAGAACACTGCGTCGTTGCCTGCCTCTGCCTCCAATGCCTCGCCCGCGAGCGCCGGCTCGGCACAAGCGCCAGCCCCTGGCATCGGCGAACGAAAGATCCTCTACTGGTTCGATCCCATGCACCCGGCGTACAAATCCGACAGGCCCGGCATCGCTCCCGACTGCGGCATGACCCTCGTTCCGAAGTACGAAAACGACGACGCCAAGATCCCGGAGGGATCTGTCATCATTCCTCCAGACAAGCAGGTGTTGGCCGGTGTGCGCACCTCGATCGTCGAACGCAAGCCGCTCGCGCGCGACATTCGCACCACGGCGCAGATTGTCGAAGACGAAACGCGCATCGCACATGTCCATGTCAAGACCGCGGGATATCTTGAACATGTCTACGTGGATTACATCGGGCAACTCGTGAAGAAGGGTGAGCCGCTCTTCACGATTTACAGCCCCGACCTGGTTTCAACCGAAGAAGAGTATCTGATCGCCAAGCGCGGAGACGCCACTCTCGCCAACGCTCCCTTCAAGGAAGTTGCACAGGGCGCACAGTCCCTTCTTGAATCCACGCGCCAGCGGCTACGCCTGTGGGACATCGGCGAAGAGCAAATCCGCCAGCTCGACCAGTCTGGAAAAGTCACGCGCGACCTGACCTTCTATTCGCCGGTCACTGGCTTCGTAACGGATCGCAAGGCCTTCCCGCAAACCTCCGTCACACCCGATACCGAGTTGTATACAGTCAGCGATCTCTCCACCGTCTGGGCGCTCGTCGATGTCTACGAATACGAAGTGCCCTTTGTACGCATCGGCCAGCGCGTGATCCTTTCACCTAGTTACTCGCCCGACAAAACATATGCCGGAACGATCTCTTACATTTATCCCACCGTTGACCCGCAAACGCGCACGGTAAAGGCCCGCGTACAGCTTTCCAATCCTGGGTTCGCACTCAAGCCACAGATGTTTGCGGATGCGCAGCTGCGCGTGGATTATGGCTCCCAGATCCTCGTTCCGCAGGAGGCGGTTTTGAATTCCGGCACCGAACAGCGCGTCTTCGTGGTGCATCCGGGCGGCGTCTTCGAGCCGCGCAAAGTCACCATTGGCGCGGTAATCGATGGCAATGTTGCGGTCCTCACTGGCCTCAAGCCGGGCGAAACCGTTGTCACCTCCGGCAACTTCCTGATCGATTCTGAGAGCCGCCTCAAGAACGTCGGCGCACAGAACTGAGGAGTCTCGCATGATCGAGAAAATCATTGATTTCAGCGATAGAAACAGGTTCCTCATCCTCCTGTTCGTCGTCGTCGCCATCCTCGGCGGATGGTACTCGATGCGCAACACCAAGCTCGATGCCATCCCCGATCTCTCGGACACACAAGTAATCGTCTACGCCAAGTGGGACCGCAGTCCCGACATCATGGAAGACCAGGTTTCCTACCCCATCACCTCGGCGCTGCTCGGATTGCCCAAAGTGAAAGACATTCGGGCCTTCTCCGACTTCGGCTATTGCTACATTTACATCATCTTTGATGAAGGGACAGACATTTACTGGGCGCGTTCCCGCACCCTCGAATACCTGAACTCGGTCACTCAGCGGTTGCCCAAAGGCGTCAATGTCGAGTTGGCAAAGGATGTTACTTCCGTTGGCTGGGTCTATCAATATGCCCTCGTCGACACCACGGGAACCTACAGTCTGGAGCAACTTCGCTCTTATCAGGATTGGTATCTGCGTTACGCGCTGCAGACAGTTCCCGGTGTCGCTGAAGTAGCGCCTGTGGGTGGCTTCGTGCGTCAATATCAGGTCAACGTCGATCCCAACAAACTGCTCGCTTACAAAATCTCTATCAACGCCGTCAGCGACGCGGTGCAAAAGTCCAACAACGATGTGGGCGGGCGTCTCGTCGAATTCACCGGGCGCGAGTACATGGTGCGCGGCCGCGGATATATTCGTTCGCTCAACGACATCTCAGGCACCGTCATCGCCACCAACGCGCAAACCGGCACGCCAGTCCTTGTTCGCGATGTTGCAACCGTTGAGTTCGGCCCCGACATGCGCCGCGGCGTCAGCGACCTCGATGGAAAAGGCGAAGCCGTTGGCGGCGTGGTCATCATGCGCTATGGCGAAAACGCGCAGAAGGTGATCGAGCGAACCAAGGCCAAGCTCAAGGAACTCGAAGCCAACCTTCCTCCCGGCGTCAAACTCGTCACCACCTATGATCGCTCTGAACTCATCGATCGCGCTGTCGACAATCTCCGTCACACGCTCATCGAAGAACTCGTTATCGTCAGCCTCGTGATTCTTATCTTCCTCTGGGATCTGCGCAGCGCGATCGTTCCCATCGTCATCATTCCCGTCACGGTTGTGCTGGCATTCATCCCCATGCAACTGGCCGGCATCAGCGCAAACATCATGTCGCTCGGCGGCATCGCCGTCGCCATCGGAGCACTCGTTGACGCATCGGTTGTAGTCGTCGAACAGACGCACAAGAAACTCGAACATTGGCAGGCCTCCGGCAGGCCGGGCACCTCGCATTCCGTGGTCATCGCTGCGGTTAAGGAAGTCGGCGGCCCAAGCTTCTTCGCGCTGCTGGTCATCGCCGTCGGCTTTCTTCCCGTCTTCACCCTTGAAGGCCAGGAAGGCCGTCTCTTCAAGCCATTGGCGTTCACCAAGAACTTCTCCATGGCCGTCGCCGCGCTGCTCACCATCACTTTGGCGCCAGCGGCCATGCGTTTCCTCTTCTCGCGCATGGATGCTTTTGAATTCCGCCCCCGGTGGATTGCAAAGGCCGTCAGCGCGGTCCTTGTCGGCAAGATTCACAGCGAAGAAGATCACCCCATCAGCCGCCCGATGATGAAGGTCTATCACCCCGTCGTCGAATTTGTCCTTGACTACAAATGGATTACCATTGCATTCGCGCTCGTCGCTATGGCTCTGACCATTCCTGTGTACCAGAAACTCGGCTCAGAGTTCATGCCGCCGCTCGATGAAGGCACGTTGCTCTACATGCCCTCCACGCTGCCCGGCATCTCGGTTGCAGAAGCATCGCGCATCCTCCAGGCGCAAGACAGGATTCTCAGCAACTTTCCCGAGGTCGCAAGAGTATTCGGCAAGGCCGGCCGTGCCGATACTTCCACCGACCCAGCGCCCTTTTCCATGATGGAAACCACCATCACCCTGAAGCCGCAAGATGAATGGCCGAAGCAAGCGCGCTGGTATACGCAGAGAATGCCGCGCTGGACATGGGGTTTCCTGCGCCGCTTCTGGCCCGACCACATCAGCACACAGGACTTGGTTTATGGCCCCGGCGGAATGAATGAGGCGCTGCAGATTCCCGGCGTCTCCAACGCATGGACCATGCCCATCAAAGCGCGCACCGATATGCTCTCCACCGGAATCCGCACGCCGCTCGGTATTAAGGTACTTGGTTCGGATCTCGCTCAGATTCAGAAGACGGGCGAAGAGATAGAAGCTGCATTGAAGAATGTTCCAGGCACAGCCAGCGTCTTTGCAGAACGCACAACGGGCGGCTACTTCCTCGATTTCGATCTCAAGCGCGATGCGATTGCGCGTTATGGCCTGACCATCGAAGATGCGGAAAACGTGCTCACCTCGGCGGTCGGTGGAGACACAGTCTCCACCACTGTCGAAGGCCGCGAACGATACTCCGTCAATGTGCGCTATCAGCGCGACTTCCGCAGCGATATCGGCTCCCTGCAACACGTGCTGGTCGCAACGCCCTCCGGCGCGCAGATCCCTCTCGGTGAAATCGCCGACATTCGCATGAAGACAGGTCCAGGCATGATCCGCGATGAAAATGGTCGCTTGAGCGGTTATGTCTATGTCGATGTCTCAGGCCGTGATATTGGCAGCTATGTCAGGGATGCAAAGAAAGTCGTTTCAGATGATGTCAAGATCCCTGCGGGCTACGAACTTGAGTGGAGCGGTCAGTACGAATTCATGCAACGCGTTGCTGAACGCCTCAAACTCGTGATCCCTATTACTCTCTTCATCGTCTTTCTTTTGCTTTACTTCAATACCGGATCCATTGTGAAGACGCTGATCATCCTTCTCGCCGTGCCCTTCTCGGCAATTGGCGCTGTGTGGATGATCTATCTGTTGCACTACAACATGAGCATCGCTGTGTGGGTCGGACTCATCGCATTGCTCGGCGTCGATGCCGAAACCGCGGTCTTCATGCTTCTTTATCTCGATCTTGCCTACCAGGATGCCCGATCGAACAGCGGCATCTACTCATGGAACGATCTGCGCGAGGCGATTGTGAACGGTGCGGTGAAGCGATTGCGCCCCAAGGTCATGACCGTTGCTTGCATGGTTTTCGGCCTGCTCCCCATTATGGCTTCTACGGGTTCCGGCGCCGATGTCATGAAGCGTATTGCAGCTCCCATGCTCGGCGGCATCCTCACATCGTTTCTCATGGAGTTAATTGTCTATCCGCCCATCTTCGCTATCTGGAAGTGGAACTGGGAGGTAAAGCCCTCCCTTGTCAAGGCGCAACGCGAGCTTGAACCTGCAGTAATCCCGTAACCTTCTCAGTCTTTCGCGCAGCACGCGCGCAGATCATTTTCAATTGCAATCAAACAGCACCACTCACAGGAGAACAAAATGAAGAACAAAGCAATCCTATCCATCGTCCTCGTTTCCTTCGCGTTCCTGCCTGCTGTTCGCCAGGCATACGCTGCAACACAAACCATCGATGGCGTCATCAGTGACTCCATGTGCGGCAAGACCCACATGATGCCGGGCAAGACAGATGCGAAGTGCGCCGAAGAGTGCATCAAGGCAGGCTCCAGCTATGTTCTTGTGGCTGGCAACAAGACGTACACCCTCGCGGGAAAACCGCAGACAATCGCGCCGTTTGCCGGCAAGCATGTGCAGGTCGTTGGTGATCTCAACAAGAACGTCCTGACCGTTGCCTCTATTCGCTAAGTGAGAACATGAAAGTGCCTGCTCAGTCTAGTGAAAATCGTGCGAGCGGATATCCGCGCTGGTGATATCGAGCGGCAGTAGGGCGTGGGCCTTCACATGGACCACGCCCTCCTGATTCTGCAACGGTCCCTCGATACGTAGGAATCGATTGCGCGTCACGATCGTGCGGTCGCGTTCAAACACATCGGGCGTCAGAATGATATTGGCGATGCCCGTCTCGTCTTCGAGTGAAAGAAACACGAATCCCTTTGCCGTACCCGGACGCTGTCGCGCAATCACGCAACCTGCAACTCGCACGAATTGATTGGTTCTGCAATGCGTTAGCTCCGCGGCAGCGAGAATCCCTTCCTGCCGCAGAGCTGCGCGATGATAGGCCATCGGATGCGGACCTGTCGTCAGCCCCGTGCCACTGTAATCCGCATGAAGACGCTCGTCCGTATTCATCCGATGCAGCGGCATGGGCTGCTCATCTCGCGCGGAATCGTCTTCACTCGCGCGCAGTAAAGGGCCAACCGGACGTCCTGCGCGCTCCACTTGCCACAGTGCGTCGCGGCGATGTTCTACATCTCCAACGGAATTGAGAGCGCCGATCTGCCCCAGCAGAACCAGATCCTTGCGGCTCAACTCCGGTACACAGTGTGCAAGGTTATTGATCGAAGGCACCAGCCCCTTCTCCCTGCGCAACGCAAGCAATGCTTCTGCGGATGTTCTCCGCATCCCCTTGGCATAATTAAGTCCGATACGTAACGACAGCGAACCATCCTCCTCTGCCTCGACCGTGCAGAGCCACTCCGAGCGCTGCACGTCAATCGGGCGCACGCGCAATCCGTGCCGTTGAGCATCCTTGATGAGTACCGCCGCAGAGTAGAACCCCATCGGCTGGTTATTCAGCATCGCGCACGTGAAAGCCGCCAGAAAATGCACCTTCAGATACGCGGATGCATACGCAATCAGCGCGAAGCTCGCGGCATGGCTTTCCGGAAACCCATACATCGCGAACGATGAAATACCCTGCACGATATTGTCCTGGGCCTCCGGAGTAATCCCGTTGCCGGTCATCCCTTCGCGCAGCCGGCCCTCCAGATCCTTCATCCGTTGCATCGAGCGCCGCATTCCAACCGCGCGGCGCAGTTCTTCCGCTTCAGCGCCGCTGAAGTTGGCCACCGTCATCGCCATGCGTAAAAGCTGTTCCTGAAAAAGCGGCACACCGAGAGTGCGCTTCAGCACCGGCTCGAGCGATGGGTGAGGATAGGTGACCTCCTCCTTTCCCTGCCGCCGTCGCATATACGGATGCATCATCTTTCCAACAATCGGCCCCGGACGAATGATCGCTACCTGCACCACCAGGTCATAGAAGCGCGTCGGCGCATTGTGCGGAATCGAAGCCATCTGCGCGCGGCTCTCCACCTGGAACATTCCCACGGTGTCCGCCTTGCACAAGGTCTGATACACCAGCGGATCTTCAGGCAGCGCAGCCAAATCCACGTTCTGCCCATAATGCTCTGGAATGAGTTCAGTGCAATCCTTCAGCACCGCCATCATGCCAAGCCCGAGTAAATCCACTTTGATCAAGCCGAGATCGGCGCAGTCTTCCTTGTCCCACTGGATCACTGTGCGGTCTGGCATCGATGCGCGTTCGATGGGAACAACGCGGTTCAACATGCCAGCGCAGATCACCATGCCGCCAGAGTGTTGCCCCAGATGCCGCGGCATGTCGCGCATGCGCAGGCACAAATCCAGATAGCGTGCAATGTGCGGATGACGTATATCCAATCCGGCCTCTGCGAAATAATGCCTCATCGTATCGCTGTTGCCTTGCCACTCCCAATGCCCCACCAGTGATGAAAGTCGCGCCAGTTGTTCCTCTTCAAAACCCAGCACCTTGCCCACTTCGCGTGCGGCAGAGCGGCCGCGGTACGTAATAACGTTCGCCGTCATTGCCGCGCCCAGCGCGCCATAGCGCTCATATACGTGCTGGATGACCTTTTCGCGATGCTCACCCGAAGGAAGATCGAGATCGATGTCAGGCCACTCTCCGCGGTTCTCGCTGAGAAACCTCTCGAACAGAAGTTCCATCCCCACCGGATCGACGGCGGTAATCTCAAGCGCATAACACACGGCTGAATTTGCCGCCGACCCGCGTCCCTGCACCAGGATTCCCTGCGCCTGGCAATAACGAATGATCTCCCACACAATCAGAAAATATCCTGCGAATCCAAGTTTCGCGATCAGCGCAAGTTCATGTTTCACCTGCGCGCGCGCCTTGCCGAGGAGACTGCGCTTCGCGCCAGTTCCGTAACGCTTGCGCACGCCTTCCTCCACGCGCTTGCTCAGAAAACTGTCCATCGTTTCGCCATCCGGAACCGGGTAATGCGGAAATTCATACCCAAGATTCGCCAGCGTGAATTCAAGCCGATTGCTCACCATGCGCGTATTCGCAATCGCCTCGGGGATATCGCCAAACAGTGCGTTCATCACGCGGCTAGCGCGCAACAATCGCTGAGCATTTGCAGTCAGCAAACGACCAGCCTTGTCGAGCGTTGTATGGTGGCGTATCGCCGTCATCACATCGAACAGTTCGCGATCTTTCGCAGTGGCATAACGCACACCATTGGTCGCCACCACCGGCAGATACAACTGCGCGGCAAGATCAAGCAGCGATTGATTTCGAGCTTCCTCGTCGCGCAGCTGGTGCCGCTGCAGTTCCAGATACAGATTGCCGCGGCCATAGATGGAAGTCAGTCGCTCGATCGTCTTTCTCGCTTCATCCTTCCCGCCATGCGCCAGCGAAGCAGCGGCCATCCCTTCCTCGCCTCCCGTCAAACAGATGAGCCCCCCAGAGAACTCTTCCAGATCGTCGAAGATCGCAGCACCTTCCGCTTTGGTTGCCTCGCGCATCTTGAAGCGGGTGATCAGTTGACACAAGTTCTGGTATCCGGCTTGCGAGGCGCACAGCAGCAGCAGCCGTGCGGGTTCTTCTGGAACCTGATGCGGTAACCATTCCGCTGGTGTAACACGCAAGGCGGGAGACTGTACTGCGATCTCGGCACCGACATGTGCACGCACTCCGCTGCGCACAGCCGCGGTATGGAAGCGCGCCGCACCGTACAAGCCATTGCGGTCTGCCAGCGCGATCGACGACATGCCCAGTTGCGCTGCTCGTTCAACCAGCGCTTCGGGCTGCGATCCGGCTTCGAGAAAACTGAACGCACTGGCCGCATGCAACTCCACATACGCGTCCTCGTCGGCCCCGTTGTCAGTCATAGACAGCCTCGATCTGCCACTGCTTCCGTGCGCAATCGAGCACCAGCAGGCATACAACCATGCGCTTGTCCTGCGCCTCGGCCAGCACGTCCCACTGCTCGATCTCCCATTCGCTGATCGACCACCAGCAACCGCTGCTGCGCCACGGACCAAAAGCATCCTTCACCCTATAGCTCTGCTTGCCATCGTGAATCATCGCCGGTTTATGCGCGCGCACCACCACCTGCACAGGAACAGGCGGGCGCATCCGTCGCAGTGCCGTCCGCTGGATTCCTTTACTCCCTGATTCGTACCTGCCATCAGCCGCAAAACTTTCCATGTGGAAGCTTCCGTCGCGATGCGCGTCCTCCAGCACCGGTGTGCCAACGCTATCTTCGCCGGCAATCGCCTTCAGCCGCGCTATCGTAATATCCAGGCGCGAAGGCTCCGGTGTCTGCGGTGCGAACAAACCCATTTGCACCTTACTGCTTTGGCCCGCCTCCGCGGTCACAGTCAATGCAGTCACCGCCGCCGCCGGAGGATTCGCCGCAATCTCCAGTTGCAACAGTTTGAGCAGAAACTTGCGATCGATCGTGGGCAACGCCGGACGAATCTCCAATCGGTGCTTAGCCCCTCCGCTCAATGCCATCCGCACCGTTAGTGAAGTCAGCGACATGGCGCGCCTCGCACTCCGTGAAACCAGACAGTCGATCATCCGCGCGCCCACAAAAAGCAGCGACTCCACATCGTCGATCTCCGTTTCAAACGAGCAGAACTCCCTCAGTAAAAAGTCGGGTTCCATGGGTTGGAACGTGTGTGCATATGTGCCGAGTGCCCGTTCGCGCCACATGCGCGCACCTTGCCCCAGTCGCGCAATCATCTCGGTTTCAGGCAGCTTGGCGAGTTCACCCAGTGTGCGGATGCCCCACAATGCAAAAGTATTCTGATGTTCTTCCGCAAGTCCCAGCGCTGCCACCGGCAGTTTGGATAACGATTGTGCCTCCTCACCCTCGGCGATCACGGCAATGCCTCGCGTAGCAAATGCCTTCATGCAGGCGGCGTCGAAGTTCGTGCTCACCGCAACCGATGTGCGAAATCCCGCACGCGCAAACGCCGCGCGCAGCCGCTCTGCCAAACTCTGCGGCGGTCCAAACAGCCGCTCGGTTCCCGCGATATCCAGCACCAGCGCGCACTGTGTTCCCGCACTTGCATCTTCCATCCGCGGAGAAAAACTGGCGGCGCATTCAACAAACACCTTGTGCGCGGACGCTTCTCCCTCGATGGATCGCGCCAGCAACTGAACACCGCCGATGGCTTCCACCTCCAGCCGCGTCATCCCAGGGACAATGCCCTTCTGCGATGCCTGCGTATTCATCGCGCAAACACGTTCCTGCGGCGCGCGCCCTTCCAACACGACCACAGCGTCGGACCGCAGTTCGGGCCTTAGGCGTAGCAGCGCCTGGGCCGGAAATTCCGGGGCATGAACACACGCATATAGTTCCCCACTCATGCGCTCTTCTCCACATTCCATGCGGCAGCAGCGGACCACGTCGAAACAGGCTGCTTGCGTAGTTCTGCAAGCCCTCTGTGTTCGAACCGCTGCCGGCTGCGCTGCACGTCGTAACGCATCCCGTCCAGGACTGTGCTCCCCGCCGCCTGCGCACACACCGCGCTGCACTCCAGAACAGCCTCCGCGCTCGACTGCGCATAGCTCTCCTCTCCCAGCACAACCAGGCAGGTGCGCGTCCGGTCGGCAGCTTGGCGGAACCGAAACCACGAGGCCAGCGGAATGCGGTAGCCAATCTCCGCATCCGTCCCGCCCAGATCGAGCACGATCGCCGCAAAGCCGCCCGCCTGTAACAGCAGGTCGGTCGCCATCAGCGCCTGGTCCACGCGTGAACCTCGGCGCGACCTCGGCTTCCTGCGCGTTGTGCTCGCGTTCACCGCTGCGCGTTCCACGCTGATTCCGCCCTGGCAGCGCACCCAAAGCAGTTGTTTCAACGCGACTCCGTTGGCCGCGGCCGACTCCGGATCGAAGGTGTCGTTGCTGTCCACCCAGGCCACCACGCTTCCCTCTGCCGTGCGCCTGCCCAGAAAAGCATGCGCAAGACTGGTGCGGCCCGACGACGTGGGGCCAGTCAGTTCACTGATCGCGCCCACGGGAAGACCGCCCTTCAAC
The DNA here is from genome assembly GCA_964595345.1 of uncultured Occallatibacter sp. Classification (GTDB taxonomy): domain Bacteria; phylum Acidobacteriota; class Terriglobia; order Terriglobales; family Acidobacteriaceae; genus Telmatobacter. The sequence continues at coordinate 7,264 of CAZQPY010000054.1, read as the reverse complement.
AACCCATCCACCTCCGCGATACCCGTCGCGGCCACCTCGCGAAAGATCTTGGAAACCGGGGTCAGTGCCGCCGGGAAGCGGCGTTCCAGGGATTGCTCGATTTGGACGCGAAGAGCCGCAGCGGAGACCATGTTCGCCTTTTCTTCGCTTATCTTCCGCCAAACCAGCGTAAATGTCAAAGCTCCCGGAGGGGCCGAAGATCTTGTCAATTTTTCAATCAGTTAGCCGGCTGCACCACAGAATGCGGCGACCTTGAGAGGCGGATCTATGCCATGAGAAAACCAGATTTACAGATCCCGCGCAACCCGCACGGCAGCAGCAACCAGTCCGGGGATATCGGAGGGATGAGCTTCTGCCGCAGGCGACCAGCCCGATTCCTGGAGTGTCCGGCTGGTAATCGGCCCGATCGAGACCGCCGAAACCGAAGCAAAGGGCCAGGCGACCCCTGCCGCACGCGCCACTTCCGCCAGGTGCGTTACACTCGAAGAACTGGTAAAGGTCGCCATCGCGATTCCGTCTTCAAGCGCATGACGTAGCTGCTCCGGCGCGGCTTCCGGAATGCCATTCCTGTATGCGTCCACTATGTCTACTATGTGTCCGGCAGCCTTCAGAGCTTCGGGAATCACATCCCGGGCCATGGAAGCGCGCGCAAGCAGAATTCTGTAGATCCCAGGCTGATCCCCCATGGCGGCAGCAAGGGCTTCCAGTAAACTTTCGGCCACGTATGATTCTGGAACAACCGTAACGCGAAGGCCGGATCGCCGCGCTGCGGAAGCGGTTCCCTCGCCCACTGCCGCAACCTGCATCGATGCCGGTTGCACAAGCTCAACCCCCAGCGATTGGGCACGTTCAAAGAGCGCCCGAACGGTATTCGCGCTGCTCAACAACAGCCAGTCATAGCTCTCGAATTGCCCAATGGCCCGGTCCAGAGCTTCAAAACTGACGGGAGGCAGGATCTCCAGCACCGGGACTTCAACCGGTACAGCACCCACCGCTCGAAGTCCATCGCTCAATTTGCCAGCCTGATGCAGGGCACGGGTCACCAGAACCCGCTTCCCCGCCAAGGTCAACGGATTCAACGGGAAGCCTCGCCTACGGATTCGAGTAGTGACTTTGCTCCCGCATCGAACAGCTTTTTCGCAATCAACTGCCCCAGCTCAACCGGGTCGGTGCCCAGGATGGGCGCGCGGTGATGTACACGAATCGCGGTCCCCGAATCAGGCGCCGCCACGACGCCAAATATCTCGTTCCACGGCCCCACTTCGATGCCGGAATCCCCTTCCGGCGTAGGTCTGCAGTGAATCCCGATCGGAACCTGGCAACCGCCGCCCAGTGCAGCCAGCGCGGCCCGTTCCGTAGCAATGGCAAAGCGGGTGTCCGGGTCGTTCAAAAACTGCAGAGCGGCTATCGTCTCGAAGTCTCCCTTGCGGGTCTCGATTCCCAGGGATCCTTGACCGGCGGCTGGGCAAAAATCCTGCGGTTCCAACCGCTCCCGCACCCACTCGGTCTTCTCCAGCCGGTCCAAACCAGCAGCGGCCAGCAGAATCGCGTCCACATGCCCCTCGCCAAGCTTGCGCAACCGGGTGTCGACGTTCCCGCGAAACTCCACAGCCTCAATATCCGGCCGCAGCGCTTTCAACTGCGCGCGACGGCGCTGGCTGCTGGTCCCAACCCGCGCTCCCAATGGAAGCGCGGCCAGATTCTCGAACTTCACGGATACAAATACATCCCTGGGGTCCACTCTGGACGGAGTCGCCGCCAGCGCGAATATATCAGCCAGTTCGGTAGGCAGGTCCTTCAGCGAATGCACCGCCAGGTCGATGCTTCCATCTGCCAGCGCCTCTTCGATCTCCTTGGTGAACATACCCTTGGAACCAACCTGGGCAAACGTCACCTCTTGGAGGCGATCGCCGGTGGTCTTGATGATCTGGATCTCAACTTCGTGGCCCTCGCCACGCAACAGCGCTGCAATATGGTTCGCCTGCCACAGGGCCAGTTGCGAACCGCGGCTTCCGATTGTCAGTTTCATGCCTTCTTCACCCCGCTGCTCGCGCCCACCGTAATCTCCTGAACCGTCTCGACCTTTTTGCCTGCAGGCTCATCGATCCCTGTCCCCAGTCTCTGCGGACCCTCATCTACCTGCTCCGCGCCAACCGGAAGTGTCCAGGTTTCGCAGAGAACATCCATCTTGATCTGATCATCCTCACGCGCGGCCTGCTTCAGGGCATGCATGGGAGGATGCAGGAACTTGTTCACCAGTCCGCGGGTCAGTGCTTCGACTGCCGCAACCTGCTCCGCAGTCAGCGTACCCAGCCTCGCCTGTGCGCGCCGCATCTCCGCCTGTCGAATCTCTTCCGCCTGCCGCTGTAGGGCCACAATCGCCGGGGCAGCATTGACCGCGCGCTGGCGGAGATGAAAACGCTCCACTTCGCCGGCGATCATCGACTCCGCATCGGAGGCTTCGCGGCTGCGTTCGGCCAGGTGCGTCGCTGCTACTCCCTGCAGATCGTCAATATCGTAAACAAATATGCCTTCCAGCTTACCCATTGCCGGGTCCACATCCCGGGGCACCGCCAGATCCACAAAGAACATGGGACGATTGCGCCGGCGATGCATGAACTGCTGTCCATGGGCCGGTCCAAAAATGTGGTGCGGGGCGCTGGTCGAAGTAATCACGATGTCGGCCTGGCTGGCCATCTCGTAGAGCTGGTCATAAGGAATGACTCGCCCATTGAACGGCTCCGCCATCCGCTCCGCCCGCTCCTGTGTACGATTGGTCACCAGAATCGTGCCCACCCCCTGCTGCTTCAGGTGACGCGCCGAGAGCTCGCACATCTTTCCCGCGCCCACCAGGAAAACCGTCTTCCCAGCCAGCGACCCGAAGATCTTGCGTGCCATCTCCACGGCCACCGAGGCAATCGATACGGAATTCGACCCGATCTCGGTCTCGGTGCGCACCTTTTTGGCCGCTGCGAATGCGCCCTGTAGAAGTTGTTCCAGCTGCCCGCCGACAGTTCCGGCAGCCTTGGCAACAGAGAATGCTTCCTTTACCTGTCCAAGGATCTGCGACTCACCCACCACCATTGAATCCAGGCTGGCGGCAACGCGAAAGAGGTGGCGAATTGCCTCGCGCTCACGGTGCTCATAAAGATGCGGACCAAGCAGTGCATGATCCACGCCAAAATGACGCTCCAGGAAGCCCGCGATCGGCACCTCCCAGGTCTGCCCACTCCCTGCCTCAAGCGCATCCGGCTGGATCGTCGCCATGATCTCCACACGATTGCAGGTGGAAACGATCATGCACTCGGCGATGCCGGGTACGGCAGCAAGCGCCCGCGTCGTCTCCGCCAGGTCCGCACGCGGAATCGCAATGCGCTCCCGGATCTCGATCGGTGCGGTCTTGTGGTTTACCCCTACGACTGCGAAGCTCAGGAGAGAAGTGGTTCTGGAACTCATCGCGCACCGTACCTGTGCACGTGGCTGATAAAGTTGGTAACCCATACCGCAAACATCACCACGAATACCGAAGCAGTCAGATAGGCCGCCTTGCGTCCGCGCAGACCGGCGCTACGCCGGACCAGGAGAAGCACCACGTACACTACCCAGCTAATAAAGGCGGCAAGAATCTTGGGATCCAGAAAGTAGGCGGCTCCAAGCGTCGTCTCCTGCACCAGAACGCTTCCGATCACCAAGCCCACGGTCATGCATGGGAACCCGAATTCAAGCGTGGCAAGCGCGATTCGCTCCAGGGTGTCGAGAGCCGGAAGCCAGTCCAGCGGCGCCCACCAGGAGTCCTGCCCCGGCTGCGGCTTGGCCTTGATGCGATTTTCCTGTACCAGGTATAGAGCGCTTGCCAGCATGCTGAACGTAAGCGCTACATAAGCCAGCAACAGCGCGGCAATGTGGGCCAGCAGCCAGGTGGTTCGCACCCCTTCCGACGGGAACGTGTAGCGTTCCAGGCCCAAAGCCGGCACCAACACCAGAAAGAACGTCAGCGGCAGGGCGAAGAGTCCCAGAAAAACCGCATCGTAAAACCACCAGCCCAGGAAGAAAAGGCCGGCAACTGCAAAACCCAGCAACGACTCCACGTCGCGCACGCCCACGGGCATCCAGCTGTGCGACTGGACCAGCATCTCGACGACCGAGACGAAATGAAAGAAGAAAGCCATTCCGCCGACGTGGACGCAGATCTTGCGCCAACGCACTAAGCCATACAGCACGGCCGGGAAAACGGCAACGCTCCCCAGTGCATAGAGAACCGCCGCCACTCGGAGCCAGAATATATGCATCTCGATAATCACCTTAAAGACGTGTTACCCCAGTATACTGTGACGCAAATCACCTCACGGGCGCTTTCCGCGGGGAAGCGCTTGGCAATTCCAAACCAGAAGCCTCCCTGTTCGAACAGGAATTGAAGCCCGGGAACTCACGATTCCACCTCTCGCGGGTGCGTCGCGGTACTCTTGAAGTCAACGTGATCCGAGAAGACAAACAACCCGAAGACGCCTTGCCGTTGGTTGAAGATGCGCCCGTGCTCACCCCTCCTCTCGACCGGGAAATGGCCGAACTTACCCCCTTCATGCGCCAGTGGACGGCGGCCAAGCGCGAGAATCCAGATGCCCTGCTGTTTTTCCGCATGGGCGACTTCTACGAGCTGTTTTACGACGATGCCGTGACCGTCAGCCGCGAGCTGCAGTTGACCCTCACCGCGCGCGACCGCGAGCGTTCGCAGCCCATGTGCGGCGTGCCCTATCACGCCGTCGAAGGTTACCTCACCCGGCTCCTCCGCCAGGGATACCGTATCGCCATCTGCGACCAGATGGAAGATCCCAAGCTGACCAAGAAGATTGTCCGCCGCGAGGTCACCAGGGTCCTCTCCCCCGGAACCGCATTGGACTCCGCCCTGGGCCAGGATCAGAACAACTTCCTCGCCGCGCTCTTTGAGCCGCCCGCCAGCAAGCCGTCTCTCTGCGCGATTGCTCTTCTCGACGTCTCGACGGGTGAGTTCCGCACCGCGGAGTTCGAGGGCCCGACGGCCCTCCAGCAGGCGGTCGATGCAATCCTGAAGGCGCACCCCAGCGAAGTCCTCCTTGCTACAGGCGCGCAGATCCCTCCCGCGCTCGACCGGATTGCAACCCGCACCCGCGTCGACGACTGGGTGTGGACCCGCGAGTTCGCCGTGCCTCTCGTGGAACGCCAGCTCAGCGTGCGCTCTCTGGAAGGCTTCGGGCTCGACCAGCATCCCGCCGCAGCCATTGCCGCCGGCGCGGTGCTGCATTACGTGCGCACCACGCAGAAGAACGAGGCTCTGCACGTTGACAGCCTCCGCTTTGAAGAGCACTCCACGGCCCTCGAGCTCGACCAAGTGACGGTCCGCAATCTGGAACTCACCGAGCCGCTCTTCACCGGTCAGGACAACCGCGCAACTCTCTTCCACGCTCTCGACGTTTGCCAAACGCCCATGGGCAAGCGCCTGCTGCGCGCCACCATCCTCCGCCCTCTGAACGATGCCGCTGCAATTGAGTCGCGTTACGAAGCTGTCGCCGAAGCCCGCGGAGATCTGGTCAAACGGGAAGAAATCCGCCGTGCCTTCTCCGGAATCCTCGACCTTGAGCGCCTTCTGGCTCGGCTCTCTCTGGATTCTGCCGGGCCCCGCGATGTGCGCGGACTGGCCGCCAGCCTCAGCAAACTGCCCGGCCTCAAAACAGCTCTCCAAGCCATGAATGCCGCTCTCTGGAAAGATCTGGAAGCACGCCTCGACCCGCTCGTCGAGATCACTTCCCTCATCCAGACCACGCTGGTTGAAGATCTGCCGCTCACGCTCGTGGATGGCGGCGCAATCGCCGGCGGAGTCGACCGCGAACTCGACGAACTTCGCACGATTTCCACCTCCGGCCGCCAGTCCATCGCCGCCATTGAAGACCGCGAGCGCCAGCGCACCGGCATTGCCTCGCTCAAGGTCCGCTATAACTCCGTCTTCGGTTACTACATCGAGATCACCAAGGCCAATCTCGCCCTCGCTCCCGCCGACTACGAACGCAAGCAGACCCTCGTCAACGCCGAGCGCTTCACCACGCCTGAGCTCAAAGAGTACGAAGTCAAGATCCTCACCGCGCACGACCGCTGCATCGAGATCGAGAAGCGCATCTTTGCCGAGCTTCGGAAGACCGTCCTCTCGGCGGCCTCAAGAATTCGCCGTACCTCGGCAACCGTCGCGGAAGCCGATCTTCTGGCCGCCTTTGCCCACCTCGCCGCGCAGCGCAATTACACACGCCCGGTCATTTGCGACGAGCAGGTCATTGAGGCTGTTGCAGGCCGCCATCCGGTCATCGAGCAGTGGATGGAGGAGACGCGCGAAGGCCGGTTCATTGCCAACGATCTTTATCTGAACGCGGGACCGAACGGACCCAGCCTGCTCCTCATCACCGGCCCCAACATGGGCGGCAAAAGCACCTATTTGCGCCAGTCGGCGATGCTGATCCTGATGGCCCAGATGGGCAGCTTTGTCCCCGCCGAAAGCATGCGCTATGGCCTGGTCGATCGCATTTACACGCGCATCGGCGCCAGCGACAACGTGGCGCGTGGCCGTTCCACCTTCATGGTGGAGATGACCGAGACGGCCACCATCCTCAACACCGCCACCCACAAGTCGCTCATCCTGCTCGACGAGATGGGCCGCGGCACGGCCACCTTCGACGGCCTATCACTGGCCTGGGCAACCGTCGAATACCTGCACGCGGAAACCGGAGCGCGCACCCTCTTTGCCACGCACTATCATGAGCTAACTATGCTGGCCGAGAAACTGCCGCGTGTGCGCAATCTGCGCGTAGGCGTCAAAGAGGCAGCGGGCGGAATCGTCTTCCTGCACAACATCGAGCCGGGCGCGGCCAGCAAGAGTTACGGCATCGAAGTGGCGCGCCTTGCCGGGCTTCCCGCAGCAGTGATCGAGCGCGCCAAGCGTGTGCTGCGTCAGCACGAGAAGCTGGAGCGCCAGAGCGTGCAGGTTGAAACCGATCCAGAGCCGATGCAACTGACAATGTTCACTCCGCTCTCGCAGCGCATTGTGGATCGCCTCGAGGCCGTCGATGTCAACTCACTCACACCTCTGCAGGCGCTGAATCTCCTCGAAGAACTGCAACAGGAACTGAAGGAAAAAGGATAAGGATAGTTCAGTCTGTTTCTGGAATCGCTTTGTAACAGGGCACGACTCAGGGCAAACGCATTTGAAATTCATTGAACCACTCTTGCTATATGCCCTGGCCGG
>CAZQPY010000053.1:0-37682 GCA_964595345.1 uncultured Occallatibacter sp. | reverse complement strand
CCCTGAGCACAGAGCAGGAACGTAATGAGCAGCCGTCCAAGTCTGCCATTGCCGTCCAGGAATGGGTGGATGGTCTCAAACTGCACATGCACAAGGCCGGCGCGGATAAGCAAAGGTAGCCCCGTCTGCTCGTCATGCAAGAAAAGCTCAAGCTGATTCAGACACTCATCCAGCAGCTCTGGCGGCGGGGGGACGAAGGCAGCATTGCCGGGACGGCTGCCGCCAATCCAATTCTGGCTGTGGCGGAACTCGCCGGGCTGCTTGCCGCTGCCGCGTCCCTTAGATAGCAGGATCTCGTGAATCTCCCGAATCAGACGCAGGCTCAACGGAAAGCCTGAGCGCATTCGCTCCAGGCCGTGGTTCATTGCCGCGACATAATTCGAGACCTCCTGCACATCCTCGATGGGCGCGCCCGGTGCCTCATCGTTCTCGTACAGCAAAAGATCAGAGAGCGACGACTGCGTGCCCTCGATTTGGGAAGAGAGCACAGCTTCTTTGCGAACGTAGGTGTAGAGAAGCAGCGAAAGGTCTGGCAGTAGCGAAGCCAGCCCGTCGAGCCTGCCAATGGCCTGGTTGGCCTGTTCCAGTAGGATTTGGAAACGCGCTAGATCGACCGGAGGATCGGGCGGCAATGGCGGGGGCACGAAGGCGCGGACAGTTTCGCCATGAAACTGCTTCAGGACATAACGTCCTTGCCGGGCGTTGTGGTCGGTGTCTGGCACGGCATCCTTTCGCTGATTCTCTTATAACGAAAGGATAGTCTATTATCGTTTCGTTGAAAATCCCAGCGAAAAAATTGATGGGTATAGATTATGGTATAGATTCGAATCCAAATGTTAGCATTATGTTCATTCTATTTAACTTATCTGTGTATTCGAATCCCCCTCTCCCAGCACATCTGTTTAATCCAACAAAATAAACAATTTGATGAAATGCAAAGACTTCGACTTGTCGGGGTCCCGACAACATGTGCGCAAATCTCACCGATTTTGCATTGCTTCCAGCCTGTGAACCCCAAGAACCGACAGCCCGACAATGGGATGTTGCAGAATTGGCGCTTCCCATCGGCGGTCAATCCGACGAGACAACTGGACACTTTGTGCCTGTTCCGCGGATCCCCAGTCCTTTACCCTCGCGAATCGGCTGATCCCGGCCGATGTCGCGACAGATTCAAGAGTTCCCCTTTCGAGTCCGCGCCACGACCCGGACATCTGGCCCGCGATACACTCGCTCTCCGCGCTATCCTGACCGGCATCCCAAGATTGGCAAGGTTGTCTCCCACCATGCTTGAACAAGTCTTCAAGCGCAATGACGACATCCTCCGCAAGGGCGCCGGGGTTTCCTCGGAACTCGACTACATCGAGCAGACCTCGTGGCTACCCTTGCGCATTAGAGCAGTTCGCCAAGGGATACGTTTTGCGGGGGCAAAGTCGTGATTTATGTTATAGTTTGTTCGCTATGCGGATACGCGCGCCTATCCGATCGACGCTCTTGTCCAATCAATTCTTTATTTGGCGCGAGGTGCGGCATGGTGATTTTCCGTTGGAGTGCGATCCGCAATTGCTGGGAATATAGGGGATCGATTGTGGATAAGCAATTGCAAAAGCGATTGCCCCCCGGCAAATTCGACGGGCAACTCATTTATCTTAATTGCAAGAATCTTTCCGTTATCAAAGTATCCGAAAGGCCTGTAAAGCTAACGAGTTTTCCTCCTGACAGAAAGCTTAAATTCGGACTCTCCTGGAGAAGGGACGGCAATGGATCCGCCACCACGTTCGATGCCCAGGCAATCCAAAACGTGATCTCGTTTTTGCCCTCCACCAAGCAAGTCGAAATTGAAGTTGTGACACTGAAAGCGTCCGGCAATCTGAGCGAAACGCAGGATTGGGATACAAGCTCCATTGACATGAACGCCGTGGACTGTCTCGTCATCCCAGGCGGTCCATTTGCGATTTCGACGCAGATCGGCAGCGAAAACAAGGCCAAAACAAAGGACCAACTATACGCTCTTGGCCGGGAAAAATTTGAATTGTGGCTCATCGAAAAAGCCAAAACCAGAGGCATGCCCGTCCTGGCGATCTGCGCGGGCTCCTGGAGGCTTTTTCAAAGCTATGGCGGAGTTTCAAAATCTTTCGATAGCTCGACTTTGAAACGGCATAAAACCAGCACGTCGCCCAACTTCACCACTCACACAATTACCATGTCCCCGTTTTCCCCTCTCAATCCCCAAAACAGCCCTCAGTCGGTGACCGGCGTGAATAGCGTTCATTGGGCTTCGATCGACGAAGGCGATAAAAAGCCTATGAAACTCTTGCAGATCGACGCCCGCGAAGGCAGTTCGGGACCGGTCGAAGCGTTCTCCTCAAGATTCGGCGCACCTCATCTCGGCATTCAATGGCACCCCGAGTACCAGCAGGTGGGCAACGTTTATCCAGAAGGGAACGTCGATCCGGAAGCGCAGAGAATTAGTCAAATGCTCTACGAATTTCTGATTGATTCGGTCATTTCGTATAAACGAAGAAAGATCTGCGTAACAGAGATGAAATCGCAATTCAAAAATATACAATTGCCGAAAATTACTGTCTTCGAAGGGATTGGAACGGGCATGATGACCTTGCCGAGTTCGCCTTCAAAATCGAGTAAGTATCCCGTTTTATCGAGTGAAGAGTGGACCGTGATCAAGCACCTCGCCGAGACGCAATTCATGCTCTCACTGCCTAAAAGGGATAACGTTCTCTCTCTTGCCAGACTAAAGAATCTGGCTCTGAAAAAGCCTCTTACGTCTCTTTCGATTGTCGTATGGGAAGCCGATAAACAGATGCTTGCGACATATGTACGCAATCATCTCTGGGTAAAAAAATACCTTCGTCCTGAAGACGCCTCTCTGTTTTAAGTCTGCCCCGGTACCGGGAAGTGACTTGCCCTCGGAATGCGTATCCCATAACCGTGAGGCTTTGGGGGATTTCTCTTTACCCCGCCGTGGTTGCGGCGGGGTGAATGTGGGAATCGGCATTATCGATTTCCAAGGTGGGCTTTCTTCGAAGAACTTCAGGCGCGACGAACTCCTTGGGTGGCGAGTGCTGCCAACATCACCGCCACCCGGAATGTGCCAATCGATGCCACCTCTGCGCCACCTCAATCCGGTCCCATCTAACTTGATCGTCGATGGAGGGGCATTCTTCAGTTGAGTTTTGCAAAGGACGATTTCAGAGGCGTCACATGCCTCCTTGCGAGGCCTCGTTCATCTTGCCGGCCGGTTTGCAGCGGAGAACGCCCAACCACTGCTGTGCCATGCTCAACTTTGAATCGCATGACCAACTGACGCAACTGGTCGGCCAGATCGGAGAGATCCTTGCAGGCTCCCGCAGTCTTTTCCGTGTCTTCAGTCGATTCCATGGTGATGCGGGCAATCTCCTGGACTGTGCGGTTCACTTCCTGGGCAGTGCTCGACTGCTCAATGGAGGCTGTCGCAATCTGCATGATCATGCTTCCAACCTGCTCGGCTGCCTCGATGATCTCCTTGAGCGATGCCCCGGCCTGCGTTGCGGCGTCCACGCCCATTTGAACGTCCTTCGATTCGCTGTCAATCGAATATACGGCTTTGAGCGTATCTTCCTGAATTCCAGAGATCATTCCGCCAATCTCTTGGGTCGCCTTGGTGGTGCGCTCGGCCAACTGGCGCACTTCGCCGGCAACCACGCCGAACCCGCGCCCGTGCTCGCCGGCTCGTGCGGCCTCGATGGCCGCATTCAGAGCCAGCAGATTCGTCTGACCTGCGATCTCGTTGATGACGTTGATGATTCTGCCGATCTGTTCCGATCGCTTGCCCAATCCCTGAATCTGGGCGGCCACTCCCGCCGTGTTCGCGGATATGGTCTTCATGGTTTCCAGGGTCTGTTCCACGATGCTTCCGCCGGTGCGGGCCAAATCGGCTGCGTGCCGAGCCGCGTTCGCCGCGCTGTTGGAGTTCTCTGACACCTCATCCACGGTCGCAGACATCTCGTGCATTGCGGTGGCAGCCTGATTCGTTTGGTCGCGCTGAGCGCTTGCGCCGTCTGCTGAACGTTTGGCCGTTGCTGAAATCTGCTCGCTTGTGCTCGCCACCGACGCGGCCTTGTCCACAACGGCCTGCAGTAGATCGGCGAGGTTTTGCTGCATTTGATTGATGGCCTCAGTCAGTTGCCCCAGTTCATCGCGGCTCGACGAGGAAAGCGGTTCTCCGCTCAGATCCCCCCCGGCGATTGCACTGGCGCGTTCCAGAACGGTGCGAATTCCGGAGGTCACCTTCCTGCTGAGTCCGAATGCCAGAAAGCTGCTGAGAATCAGAGACAAGATCCCTCCAGCGATGAGCGCCAGCATCGAGGCGCCCGTGTCGGAGACGATCAGTGCGGAGGTTGCATCCGCCATCTTGCCGCCTGTTGCAACGGCGTCTCCGGTGTCCTTCTCTACGATTTCCGCAGCGGGCGCTACTTGCTGTTGCAGAATCTGCTGAGCGCGGTGCTGTCCGTCATCGCCGCCAGCATCGATGGCAGACTCGAGCGATGAACTTGCGTTCACGATGGCCAGCAGGCCGTTTTCACTGTCTTCGGCTTGCTGCTTGGTCGCCTTTTTGCTGAAGGTGACAGCGAGGGAACTCAGCTTGTCCACGTTGGCTCGCGCGTCGTCAGAGTCGGAACGGATCCGCTCCTTGAGTTCCGCATTGGACGCGGACCAGTATCCATTCAGCGCATACGCCTGCAGATCTGCCACAAGCTTGTGCTCCGATCGGCGAATTGCGGAGAATGCCTCGCGGATCGGCATGCGCTTGCCGAACAGGTCACCTTGGGACTTGCTCAGATCGTTGAGGTGGTAGTAAGTTACACCAGTGGAAATTGCGATGATTGCCAAAATGCAACCAAAACTCAGATAGAGCTTCTTGCCAATCGTGAGGTGCATCGTCGTTCTCCATTCACTCTGTTGTGTCCAGGGATTGCCCAGCTGTTTTTGGAGAGATTCCCGGCGCTGGCGCGCTGCGCAAGCGCCCGAATCGTGTCAAGGCTGCCTAGTCAACGTGGAGCATCTTGAGGGGGACGGCGATCTGAAACCAGAAGGCATTTCCGCGCGGCTTGTTCTGCACCAAAGTGTCACGGTAATACTTGAATGCGAAACCGCCATGCTTACCTAGCGGGAACCGCGCTTGCGGGCCGAACTGCAAATCGCGCCCACGGTATCCGTTTTGATAAACCACTCCGTGCTGCGTGTCGTCGGTCGTCTGCTGGTAGTAGGCGCCATTGACGCCAAGCGCTATCTTGTCGTGTGCAAATTCACGGTCCGCGTTGTACTCCCAGAAGAACTCATTGCCGCTGTGATAGCCAGTGGCGCTGTCGGGGCCATTCACAATGTAAGTGAAGCGCGAACTTATCTCGGTGGCGCCTTTGTTGGGGAGGTATGTAAAGCCGGCAACCGGGGCGATTGCCAAGTTATGCTGGCCGACATTCAACACGTCGGATGCCGCATAGGCCGCGCCCGGAGCAAAGAGATCGGCTTCGTAATACCAATGCAGGTCTCCCTTGCTATAGGCCATGGCGACCGGAACCAAGTCCACGTTCGCCACCGAATACTTGGTGAATTTCCCAGGCGGCACATGTAGTTGCTGGTAGATCAGAGGCACGGCCAGTTCCGTCTCGACGGTGCCGCCCAACAGTTTCCAGCCCCAGTTATGCGTTACTTTGAATGCGGTCGCAAAAACGCGCAGCTTGAACTCCGGCACTGAGCTTTTGCCCTGCGCGTTATCGAGTTCGTTTGCCGCATAGACGGCCGTGTACTCGTAACCCAAGGTCTTGCCTGGATGTGGCTGCATGCCAGTCATCACCGTTTCGACACCAACCGGGAAGACGCAAGCGCCGTTTTCGGTTGCAGCAGCCGGACCGGCAGCTCCAAGGGTGAGTAAAACACCAAGCGCTAGCCCAAAAGGCCAGTTGCCTCGCACGAAACAGGGTTTTCCTGTGGATGTTTCCGTCATTGAGATCGTTCCTCTCCAGGCCTCGGGGGCCTGCGCACTTGAACTGTGCAAACCACAAGAATCGCCGAGTGGTCTGCAAAGACCATTCGCCTAGGGCCCCGCGGCGTCCGCCATTTCTAAGGAAATTGGCGATCAATAGCCGCTTTTTCTTGCACCTGCCCGGGGTCGAAGGTTCTCGACACCGGCTCGGAGAGGATAGACCCTGACCTTATCGGGCCCCCTTTGAGTTCCTTTAACGCTCACCTGATAAATATTGTTACTTGCGGGCTCTTGTCTTTTATTAGGGAATACCGAGGAGACTTCAGGAGTTGTCCGCTGCGAGGGGCCAGATAAGGCTGGGTCGCTGAGTGGCGACCCTGCACGAAATCGGTTTGGGTATAGCTTTGCTGGAACCGCTCTGCTCCGTTTTCAAACAGTGCTCAGCCTGCGGACGAATGCACTTTTCCGCACTCGGCGTGAGTCTCCGGTGCGGGGCACTGCCTCCCGATCAATGTAGTGATGGAATACCTCCAGCCGTCCGATAAACATAGCGAATGAAGGCCAAAAGCCAGACAGGATATCCATGTCTTCAAGAAGCAGTCTCTGCACCGGAAGAGCGAAGAATGGCATTACGGGTTCAGGTTTTATATGCAAGTTAATTGTTTTAATGCTCTTAGCTGTATTTGACGTCGGCGCGTCAAAGTGCCAGGATATCCGGTCCGCGGACCAGGCGGCCGTTCCTTCTCGGATTACCGCGCCCATCGACGCGAATGTCCGCACTGCCCTCAAAGGGACAATCCATCCTTTGGCCAACGCCGCGAATGACCGCGGCGTTGCGCCCGATAGTCTTCTCCTTGAGCGGATCCATCTCGTGCTGCGACGTAGCGACAGCCAGGAGCAGGCACTGCACCGGCTGATCGAAGAGATGCACACACCGGGCAGTGTCAACTACCACAAGTGGCTCACCCCCGATCAGTTTGGCCTCCAGTTTGGCCCTTCGGAGGAAGACATCGCCGGCATCGAGACTTGGCTTCAGTCCAATGGGCTCGCCGTGAGCCACGTCAATCCAGGCAGGCAGACCATCGAGTTTTCCGGAAGCGCGGGTCAATTTCGCAAAGCCTTTCACAGCTCGATTCACAAATACGAAGTGCAGGGAGAGACGCGCTACGCCAACGCGACCGATCCGGAAATACCGGCAGCACTGACCCCGGTGGTCGGCGGATTTGTTGCCCTCAATAATTTCCCGGTGCGCAGTTTCGTTCACGTTCTGGGTAAGGCGAGCTATCAACAGAAATCTCACCAGGTGACTCCACAATGGACGAACTCGTCGAAGCCTTCTTTGGTGTTGGCGCCTGCAGACTTTGCGGTTCAATACGATCTGGGCCCGCTCTATCAGGCTGGCGCCAACGGTTCGGGGCAAAGTATCGCTATTGTCAACGAATCCAACATCAATATCGAGCAGGTAAATCAATTCCGGACAATCTTCGGTCTTCCCGCAAACCCTCCACAAATCGTGATTGACGGCAACGATCCGGGGATTGACGGCATCAATAATTGGGCCGGGCCGAATGGTGCATCCACGGAAGCTTATCTGGACGTTGAGTGGGCAGGATCCGTGGCCCCGAACGCGACCGTCTATCTGGTCATAGCGTCCGATTCATTTCTTGAAGCTGGATTGCTTCTAGCAGCCGAGCATGCGGTTTATAGCAACATCGCCCCGGTCATCAGTATGAGCTTCGGCGCGTGCGAGAAGAATCTGCAATCTACCAACGCGTTCTTTAACAATCTCTGGGAGCAGGCTGCGGCACAGGGCATCACCGTCCTCGTATCCACGGGCGATAATGGCTCCGCTGGATGTGACAGCAATAGCCAGGAACTCGCGCTGCATGGTCTGGGAGTCAACGGCTTGGCTTCCACACCGTACAACATCGCCGTCGGCGGAACCGATTTTTACTATCCTGACTACCAAAACCTGTCTGCCGCCGATCTGGGAATCTATTGGAATCTGACCCCAACCCAGCTTCCACAGGCATCTCTTTTGCAGGTCAACTCAGAACAACCCTGGAACGACAGCCAATACGGCTTGAACGCTAACTCGCTGGCCAGTGGAACTTCTTCGATCGTGGCCGGCAGCGGCGGAAAAAGCAGTTGTGAATCTTTTAGCGCCGGCGCGTCGGGAACGACTACTTGCATCTCCGGATATCCCAAGCCTGCATGGCAAACCGGCGCAGGCGTCCCGGCGGATCAAGTGCGCGATCTGCCCGATGTCTCGCTGTTCGCAGCCAATGGCGCCAACCTCAGCTATTACCCGATCTGCGCCTCCGATGGCGATTGTCAACTCCCCTCAGGCAGCGGCTCGGTCCAGATTACGGGTGTGGGCGGCACCTCTGCTTCGGCGCCGGCCTTTGCCGGCATCATGGCCCTCGTCAATCAGCGCTATGGCCGGCAGGGTCAAGCCGCCACGGTACTGTATCCGCTAAAAACGCAGTTTCCCGCAGCCTTCCACGATGTGACCGTTGGCACCATCGCGGTTCCTTGCGCCTACACGCCTTCTTCACCTGACTGCATCTCAGTTGCGAACCCTGTTACCGTGGACGAAGGCGCCACGTTAGAAGGCCAGCTTGGAATCGGAACCACGCCCGCATACAACGCGGCCGCTGGATACAATCTCGCAACCGGCTTGGGCACGATTGACGCCACTCAGCTGGTCAATCAGTGGGGAAGTGTTAAGTTCAAAGCCACCACCACGACTCTGACGCCTTCCCATACCACATTTCCTCACGGCACGAGCATCGATCTCAGCGGCACGGTAACTGCCTCAACCGGAATTCCGACGGGCGATGTGGCCCTGATGAGCGACAGCCCGCTGCCATTGCAGCAGGGACTAACCTCCTTCATGCTAACCAACGGAACGTTCAATTCCAACTCCTTTATTGGCCTTCCGGGCGGGACGTATAACATCTGGGGACAATACGGCGGTGACAGTGTGAACGCCGCCAGCACGTCGGTCAAGACGCAGATCACGGTGACTCCCGAGGGCAGCGGCATACTCTACATGGCCAGCAGCGCATATGGGGAAGACGCCATCAACTATGGGACACTCGGGTCCGAAGTGCAAGTGTTCCCGTTTGGCACCTTCGTTGAAATGGCAGGTGAAATCGTGCCGAAAAGCTGTACCACTTTTGGCGCGTGTCCCATGGTAACCGTTCCTACCGGGCAGTTAATCGTCACCGATAATGGAGTGGTCATCGGTTCCACTCCGATTAACAGCATTGGGACCTATGAGTACGTTACGTATTTTCCAGTCGGGACCCATTCTGTATCGCTTACCTACTCCGGGGATGCAAGTTATAACCCGTATACCACTCCACTTGCAAATTTCTCAGTTGTCCAGGGCGCTACACTTTTGAACCTGTCGATCAACGGAAGCAACACCGGCCAGGGAGTTGGCGGGACCGAGACGGTGCTTTCGGTGCAGGTAATCAATACCAGCATCCTTTCGTCGCCCAGTGTGCCTCCCACGGGAACCGTGACTGTCTCCGGGGCTCCCGATGGAGTCACCTCCACGGTAACGCTCTCCCCTGCCGTTCAACCTGGGTCTTTCGCGGCCGAGGGCATCGCCGATATCATATTTCCTTCCAGCATTCCCATCGGCGCTTACCCGGTCACGGTGACTTACTCGGGAGACAGCAATTATCTGCCCAGCAGCACCGTAACAAATGTGATCGTGGCGTCTCCAGGCGCCGCAAACCCATCCACAATTACGGTTACTTCGAGCGCGACATCGTCTTCCCCCCTCGCCTCGATTCAGATCTCCGGCGCAGTGAACGGTCAGCCGGGCGGTCCTGCGCCGATCGGTTGGGTGGGCTTTTACTCGTCAGGATATAACTTGGGCTGGATGAACCTCACCGTTCCTGCGACCGGTAACACAGATCCCTTCTCGTTCACTCTGAACAGCCAGAACCTTTACATCGGCACCAACCTGATCACGGTCGTTTACTCCGGCGACACGAATTATTCGTCAGCGGTGACCACGCTCAACTTATCCAATCCACTGAGTGACTTCTCGCTGTCTCCCGCCTCGACCAACATTCCACTTGCCGTTGGCGGCACAATGACCGATAGCCTCCAGCTAAGCTCGACGAATGGCTTCGCGGGAACCATAAGTTATACATGCTCGGCAGCCGCGGGCATCTCGTGCTCGTTGAACCCGACATCGAATACCTTATTGAGCAATGGCAATGCAGCCACCTCTGTGACGGTCAGCGCCGCTCCTTCAACCCCCAGCGGAAATTACAACGTTGTCGTTACGGGCAGGGACTCCACAGGACAATTCATACACACACTTGGCTTGGACGCGATTGTCGGGGCCTCAACAGGCAGTGCGAAGTTCTCGCTGACGAATAGCGGAGACCTGACTGTCAATTCCGCCAACAGCCAGTCGGCGATGCTCGTGGTTACTCCATCGGGGGGATTTGCCGGAGTTGTCAACTTTTCCTGCTCGATCCAGGGCGCGCCTGCCGGACTGACTTGTAGCGCACCTTCAACTACGATCAGCGCATCTCCGGCGGGCATCTCGTCGCTGGCTGTGAGTGCAACCTCGGCCACTCCCTTCGGAAGCTATCAGGCCACGATTATCGCCACCGATGCGGCAACAGGCAAAATCTCCTCCAGTTCAACGCTGAATTTAACTGTCGCGGCCGCAAACCGGGCGACTCCCACTGTCGGAGTGACGCCATACCATAACCCAAACAGTGTGATCACCAACGATCAGGCATTGCCCGTGGCGATTGTCGTCAGTGGTGGAAGCGGAAACCCCATCCCGACGGGCAAAGTGGTCTTGAGCAGCGGAAGTTATGTTTCGGCGGCGATCGGTCTCACGAGCGGCAGTACGGTCATCACCATTCCCACGGGAGCGCTTGCCGTCGGCGTCGACTTGCTCACTGCAAGCTACACTCCCGACTCGAATAGCGCATCCTTCTACAACAGCTCTACGGGCAGTGCGTCAACCGACCAGAGTGCGCGCGCAAAGCTGCTGCCTCAGCTGTCGGCTTATATGCCCTCGCAGACGATATCGGTACTGCAGTCCCTCGCCGTAACGATTATGGTGAGCGGCGGGGAGGGAAATCCCGCGCCTACAGGGACGGTGGTTTTTTCCGCGGGCAGTTACACGTCCAGCGCAGCGACGCTCAACAATGGAGGCGCCTCCATCACAGTGCCGGCAGGCGGCCTTCCTTTCGGTAACAACACGGTCGTTGTCACTTACACGCCCGATGCTGCCAGCCTCCCCATCTACTCCGTCAATTCGCTCACAACCTGGGCGCAAGTCGAGCAGGCAGTCCCAGTCGTAACCGTTTCGCCGTCTGCCACGAGTATCACCACATCTCAGACACTTACAGTCAGCGTGTCTGTCGGCGCCGGTGCCGGCAGCCCCACAGCAACGGGCACAGTTGCGCTCTCGGGCAGTGGATACTATAAGGCGGGCGTCAGCCTGTCCGGTGGCAATGCGACGTTCAACATCCCCGCTGAGACATTGACGCCAGGTTCCGACAAGCTGACCGTCACATACACGCCAGATGCCGCCAGCGCTTCGGTTTACTGGAGCAGGACGGGAACAAGCACCGTAACTGTGACTGGCACACTGAAGACAGCTCCTTCGCTCATGCTAATACCGTCCTCGACAAGCATCACCACGGCACAATCGCTGACTGTGTCTGCATCGGTGTCCGGTGGGAGCGGGAATCCGACTCCGTCCGGGACGATAGTCTTGACGGGCGGCGGCTACACGTCCGCGGCAGCGACGCTGAACAACAGCGGCATCGCCACCGTCAGCATCCCTGCCGGCTCGCTGGCCGCCGGCATCGATGCGCTAACGGCGACCTACACGCCGGATGTACCCGGTTCCGCAATCTTCTTGACGGCTACCGGATCGACTTCAGTCACAGTGACCGATCCATCCAAGATCACGCCCACAGTGACGGAGACCTTGTCCACTACGACGCTCACCACGGCGCAGGCACTGACGGTGACGATTGGCGTCAGCGGCGGAAGCGGAAATCCGGCTCCGTCCGGCACGGTGATCGTGACGGGTTGCGGCTACACATCCGCCGCAGCGACGCTGAACAATGGCAACGCCACAGTCAACATTCCCGCCGGCTCGTTGTGCGCAGGCAACTACTCGCTGTGGGCAACCTATATGCCGGATGCTTCCGGTTCCTCAATCTACAACACGGCCACCGGATCGGCTTCGGTCACGGTGACCGCTCCCTCCAAGGCGACTCCCACGGTGACGGAGACCTTGTCCACTACGACGCTCACCACGGCGCAGGCACTGACGGTGACGATTGGCGTCAGCGGCGGAAGCGGAAATCCGACTCCGTCCGGGACCGTCATCCTGACGGGCGGCGGCTACACATCCGCGGCAGTTACGCTGAGCGGGGGCAATGCCACCGTCAACATTCCTGCGGGCTCGCTTGCGGTCGGCGTTGACTCGTTGACGGCAAGCTACACGCCGGACGCTTCCAGTTCCTCAATCTACAACACGGCCACCGGATCGATTTCGGTCACGGTGACCGCTCCACCGAAAACGACTCCCACGGTGACGGAGACCTTGTCGGCTTCGACGCTCACCACAGCGCAGGCGCTTGTGGTGACGATTGGCGTCAGTGGCGGAAGCGGAAATCCAACTCCGTCCGGGACGGTGATCTTGACTGGCGGCGGCTACACATCCGCGGCAGTTACGCTGAGCGGGGGCAATGCCACCGTCAACATTCCTGCGGGCTCGCTTGCGGTCGGCGTTGACTCGTTGACGGCAAGCTACACGCCGGACGCTTCCAGTTCCTCAATCTACAACACGGCCACCGGATCGATTTCGGTCACGGTGACCGCTCCACCGAAAACGACTCCCACGGTGACGGAGACCTTGTCGGCTTCGACGCTCACCACAGCGCAGGCGCTTGTGGTGACGATTGGCGTCAGTGGCGGAAGCGGAAATCCAACTCCGTCCGGGACGGTGATCTTGACTGGCGGCGGCTACACATCCGCGGCAGTTACGCTGAGCGGGGGCAATGCCACCGTCAACATTCCTGCGGGCTCGCTTGCGGTCGGCGTTGACTCGTTGACGGCAAGCTACACGCCGGACGCTTCCAGTTCCTCAATCTACAACACAGCCACCGGATCGAATTCAGTTACGGTGACAACTGTAACAGCGTCAAGCTTTGCTCTCACCACCTCGTCGGTCTCTGTCGCACCCGGCGCAACTACCGGAAATACGTCCACCATCACCGTGACCCCCGCCGGCGGTTTTACCGGCAGCGTCGCCCTCACCGCATCTCTTTCGTCCAGCCCGGCAGGCGCGCAATACTCCCCGACTTTGAGCTTCGGTTCAACCAGTCCGGTGGGGATTGCTGGCGTCAGCCCAGGGACTGCGACTCTCACCATTTCCACCACTGCGGCTACGAGCGCCAGCTTGACTCATCCGCCGCACCGCGGAGTTACCTGGCGGTCGACAAGTAGTGTTGCTCTGGCATGCATCTTGCTCTTCGGCATTCCGTTTCAGCGCCGCCGCTGGCGGACGTCGCTCGGAATGCTGACGCTTCTCATCGCGCTAACTGGCGGCGTCCTTGGATGCGGCGGTGGTGGAGGAAGCTCCCCTGCGCCCACTCCAACTCCAGCGTCGAATCCGGGCACTACGGCTGGTACGTACACTGTGACCATCACGGGAACATCGGGCACAATTGTCGAGACAGCCGAGGTGACAGTCACTGTGCAATAGCGCCGGTCCGCAGAGGCCAGCGTTTTGAGCACTCGAACGGACCGGAATTGAGAGTTGTGCCTTTGCTGTTCAATGCCTACAGGCCTTAGCGGCTAACTCAACATTTCAAGGCCAACTAAATGCTGTGCGAGCGGTTTCACAATTCGCCTTCCCTTTGTGGTTCTTCGCAAGTTGGCTTTTTCTCAAGGAAAAAGCCACTTTGGATCGGTGGTTCCGGCGTACAGCAATCGTGAAATCGCCGCAAAAGGCCGGTCTCCAGCGGACTCGCCTTTGTACAGCCGCTGATTGAGCTAATCGCATCGCAGCGCCACCATGGGGTCCACGCGCATCGCTCGCCGGGAAGGCAGCCACGTGGCAATCAGCGCGATGCCCAGAAACAACAGCGAGATTCCGGCAAACGAAACGCTATCGACTCTGCTCAACCCGTAGAGTGCCCCGCGCAGCAAGTACGAGGCTCCCACGGCGAGAACCATTCCAACCGTCAGCCCTGCCAGCACGGGCCGTGCAACCTCTCGCATGATGAGAGTAAGCACAGCGCGCCTCGTGGAGCCGAGCGCCATTCGAATACCGACTTCGTGTGTGCGCAGCACGACGATATAGCTTACCGTTCCATAGATCCCCATCGAAGCCAGGAATAGCCCAATGAGCCCCACCGGGATCGTAATTGCCGCTGCAAAACTGGGAAGGATGAAAGCAACCGACTGGTGCAGCAAATCTTCAAGTGTAGACGAAGAGGCGATCAGCCCCGGATCGATGGATTCGACCACCAGATCGATTGCGGCGAAAAGTTGTTTTGGATCGGCCTGAGTGCGAATCAGAATGGGATAGTCCTGGATCCGGTCTTTCGGCATAGGCACATAAACCATTTCAGCGTCGCTGCCGTCCAGCGAAGCGCCGTGTGTGTCGCGGGCCACGCCGATCACCTGATAAACAGGCCCGTCCGGAGGAAGATCGCGGTTGTTCTGCACCTGCTCGCCGGTGCCTAATCGCAAGTTGCGACCGATAGGATTCTGCCCCGGCCAAAGCCGCTGAGCCGCAGAGTCGCTGAGGATAACCGTGGCTCCAGACTTGTCGGATTGCGATTGAAAGTTGAGTCCAGACAGAATCGGAATGCCAAGCGTATCGAAGTAGTTTGGCTGAACGTAGGTATAACTCAATGTCGCCCGCGTATTCTGTGTCGAGGGTAACTCACCATTCAGCGACACCGCAGCTCTTCTACCTGGTATGACGGGAGAGGAGGCGCTGGTGATCGCGGCCACTCCGGGCAAGGCAGCCAGCCGAGCGAGCAGTTCCTGGACGAGAAGGTTTCTGCGCTCAGGTGTAGATTGAGTTCCTTCCGGAAATTTCAGATTGAGATTGACGACGTTTTTGACCTCGTAGCCGGGGTCTGCCTTGAGTGCACGAATCGAGCTGCGAATCAGCATGCTCCCGGCAATCATCAACGCCAGTGCAACGGCGACCTGGGCAGCCACGAAGAGATCGCGGACACGGCGGCTGCGCCCCGAGCGCGTTCCTTGATTGCCCTTGAGTGCCGAGGCCAGCGCGGAACGCGCGCTTTCCAGCGCCGATGCGAGTCCGAAGAGCAGGCTGGCAATCATCGAAAGCACAAAAACGTAGACAAAGGTCCCCAAATCGGGAGTAACGCGAAAGATCACCGTGCCATACTCGGCAGGAAATGCCTTCGCGGCCATGATGGCCGCGCCCTTTGTCAGCAACAAACTGGACACGAGCCCGACCGTGCCGGCCAACACACCGAGCACGGCGCTCTCCGTCAGCAGTTGCCGAATGATGCGCAGTCTGCTGGCGCCCAACGAGAGCCGCATGGCCAGTTCACTCTGGCGTGCGGCGGCCCGCGCCAGTTGCAAGCTGGCGACATTGGCGCAAGCAATCACCAGCACCATTTCAACCGCGAGCATGATCAGAAGCACGGCGTAACGGGTGCCACTGAATTGACCTCCATCGAGAGGCCAGGGAAACGGAGATCCCAACCAAACCAGCGCGGTTGCAGGTTTGCCCCAATCCGTGTGCGGATCGTGAAGATTACGGATGCGGTTAGCCAGCAGAGTCACCTCCGCCTGCGCCTGGTCGATTCGGACGCCCGGAGCAAGACGGCCGAACACCCGGCAAGTTGGAGTTTCGCGATCGCGCAGAGAGTGATCGTCAGCATGGAGCAGCGGCTCAAGACTGAGTGGCACCCAGAAATCGGGCACCAGAACAGTTGTGCCGGTAAAGTCCCGCGGTGTAATTCCAGCGATCGTGAAGGCCATTCCGTTCAGGCGAATGGTCTTTCCCAGCAACCCCGGGTCGCCGCCAAACCGCCGCTGCCAATAGTTCTCGCTGATCAGAATCGAAGGTGTCGCAGCCAGCTCCGCTGAACTCATCGCATCGAAGCTGTGCCCGCGGATAGGAGCCACTCCCAGAACCGAAAAATAATTCTCCGAGACAAGAATGGTCTGCGCAAACTCCTTGTTACTGGCGCCGACGGGAAGCAGTCCCAGCTTGGCCGCCATCGAGCCAGCCGTGGCGTCGCGCTGGCTGACGGTCTCGCCGACGCCGGAAATGGTCAGGAGTTCAATATTTGTCGCATGGGCAATGACGCCGCTGAAGGAATGAAGCTGATCGCGATAAGCCTCATAATCCGGATAGCTGAAAAACGCCTCAATAGCGCCCGAACGGGGCATCAGCGCGATGTTGACCATCCGCTTGGGATCGCGAGCATCGAGAGTTCGATTGAAGAACGCCTTGTAAGCAGTGAACGCGGCCGTGTTCACTCCAATTCCCAGTGCCAGCGCCAGCACGGCCACAATGGTGAACCCGATATTGCGGCGCAACAATCGTGCTCCGTAGCGCAGATCCTGCCACACCGTCTGGGGAAAAATCATCAGGTCGATCTCGTTCATCTGCTCTCGCCACACACTCGGATTGCCAAAGCGCAATCGCGCATCGCGTCGGGCTTCCGCCTGCGGTGTTCCCTGGTCGACATTCCATTGCTCGCGCATCGAAAGATGAAATTCGAGTTCTTCTTCCACTTCTCTTGCGAGCTTTTCCCTGCTGAACAGCGCCCGGATTCGCGAAGGCCATGCCATGGGTTGCCTCCTGGCCTATGCTTGTTCGAATTGCAGCACCAGGGCGACCGCGCCGGTGATCTTCAACCAGTGTTCCCGCTCAGCACTCAATTGGTTCCGGCCCGGAACAGTGAGCCGATAGAAGCGGGCGCGGCGGTTGTTTTCGCTGACACCCCATTCGGAGGCAATCCATCCCTCTTGCTCCATGCGGTGCAGCGCAGGGTAAAGAGAGCCCTCTTCAACCCGCAGAACTTCGTTTGAAATTTGCTGTATATGCAGGGTGATGCCCCAGCCATGCATAGGTCCTTGATCGAGACTTTTCAGCACGAGAAGAGCCAAAGCTCCTTGCAGGTTGTCGCTCTTGGCTTTTGCCATAAAACCTCTCCTGTAGACATCTATGGAAGATTTCCACTTCCAAGTCTCCATGTCAAGCTGGGCCGAGTTCCAGGCTGCATGAGCTGGGTTGCAACTCGAAGATTGAAGGGAGCATCCTCGCCGTTCCCGTAGATTCACCTGCGCAGTCGCCAAGCGGCTAATCCATAGAGCGGACTCGGTTTTCCGAGCGATTCTCGCGATTTCTTGGCTTTGGTTGTTTCAATGGCGATTCGTCGCCGACCGGTTCTGGAGGTTGGAGATGGATAGACCTTCCCTGAACTCGCCCCCATCCATCCGCTCAAATCCATAGGCCGAGGAGTTTCGCCAATAAGCGGCCAGCTCGAAATATTACCCGGATAAAATTGACAATAAGTTTTTATCCGGGTAATATTACTTATATGGAACAGGAGCAGACATATTCCGCATTTGTGGGCGAGGAGCTTGTCTCTTCCGGCGCCTTCGACAAGATGATCACGGTGGTCAAGGCCGTGTTCGAACAGGATCCGGGCATACTCTTTCTGATCTTCGAGGACCAGACGGGCCGCCAGGTCGACTTCGATCTGCGTGGAACTCTGGAGCAGGTGAAAGCACGCGCTTTCCCCGCCACGCCGAAGGCGGGGCCAGGGCGGCCGAAGTTGGGCGTTACTTCGCGCGAAGTCTCGCTGCTTCCCCGCCATTGGGAGTGGCTGGAACAGCAGCCGAATGGCGCTTCGGCCGCGCTGCGGCGGCTGATTGACGATGCGCGCAGAGAGGGCCCTGACGAACAGAAGGGGCAGCAGACGCGCGAAGCGCTGGTGCGCATCATGTCGGCAATGGCAGGGAACCAGCCCGGCTACGAGTCCGCCTGCCGTGCTCTCTACGCGAGTGACCGGCCAGAATTTGAAGAGCTGATCCGGAACTGGCCCGGAGACATTCGTCAGTATCTGCTGGGCCGTGCGAATGAGGCATTTGCCGTCGAAGTCTGAGCACAACTTGCAGCACACTACCCCCGCCTCCCGTTCGACCCGCAGAGCAGCGCATCCTGTGCCCTGCAGCCTGCCCTGCGCGTAGCAGTCCCTCCATTCGGCACGGATTCGAAATGTGTCCCGCAACAAGGGAACTCCGGCGCCAATTCGCTGCTAGAATCCGCATAGAGCCGACAACATGAGCGTTAAAGCCCTCTTTCCCGGTACTTTCGACCCGCCAACCAACGGCCACGTGGATTTGATCAACCGTGGTTCGAAGTTGTTTGGGCATCTTACAGTAGCGGTGCTGAACAATCCCGGCAAGGATCCGCTGTTCACGGTGGCGGAACGGGTGGAAATGCTGCGGGAAGTTGTGCGCGGGCTGGAGAACGTGTCGGTAGCCACTTTTGACGGGCTGATGGTGGAGTTTGCCCGCCAGCAGGGCGCTTCGGCGGTGCTACGCGGCATCCGGGCCATCTCCGATTACGAGTACGAGTTTCAGATGGCCCTGATGAACCGGCGTCTGGCTCCGGAGATCGAGACGGTCTTCTTGCAGCCGGCCGGGCGTTATTCGTTTATCAGTTCTCGCATGCTGAAGGAGGTCTTCACCTTTGGAGGGGACGTGGCCGGGCTGGTGCCGCCGGTTGTTCTGAAGCGGTTGCGGGACCGGATCAACAACGCATAAGAGCAGTTTGCGCAGGCCGCGACAGGCTCGGAATCCGTTTCCTCAGCGAACGGCTCCCTGCCGTGCCGCGCGCGGAAAGATTGTGTTTCGCGAGGATGCCTGAATCTGTAAATATAGACGTGCTATGACCTCCTTAACCTCCTCCAAAGTCTTTGCCGATCGGATTGGCCGGATTGAAGTGTCCGCAACCATGGCTGTGGCTGCTGAAGCCGCCAAACTGCGCGCCCAGGGCGCAAACCTTGTGGACTTCGGCGCCGGAGAGCCCCACTTTTCGACTCCCCGCCACATCAAGGACGCTGCAATTGCGGCTATCGACGCCAATTTCACGCGTTACACAGTGGTCCCCGGCATTCCCGATGTGCGCAAGGCGATCGTGGACCGGCACGCCACGGACTTCGGTTCCGACTACGGGTTGGACGAGGCGATCTTCACCACCGGCGGCAAACTGGCGCTCTTCAATACCCTGCAGATTCTGGTAGACCACGGCGATGAGGTGATTCTGCCTGTTCCCTACTGGGTCAGCTTCAAAGACATCATTCAGTACGCCGGCGGCAAGGTTGTTTACCTGCAGACCAGCGAGGCCGAGAGCTTCCGCATTACCGCCGACGCCATCGAGAAGGCCATCACGCCGAAGACGAAGGCAATCATCCTGAATTCGCCGTCGAATCCGGCCGGTTCGGTGGTCTCGGCCGAGGATCTGGAACGGATTGTCCACCTGGCGCACGACCGTGGGATCTATCTGCTGCTGGATGAGTGCTATGTCTATCTGAACTACGCCGGCAAGCCGGTTTCGGGCGGATCGTTCACCTGGGCGAAGGAGCACATCGTAGTGCTCGGCTCGCTCTCCAAGACCTATGCCATGACCGGATGGCGCGCCGGGTTTGCGCTGGCATCTAAGCAGGTGGTGGCCAACCTGAGCAAGCTGCAGTCGCAGTCCACCTCCAACGCAACGAGTTTCGTCCAGAAGGCGGCTATCGCCGCATTGGCCGGCTCGCAGGAGTGCGTCGCCGAGTTCCGCGCGGAGTTCATTGACTTGCGCGACTATATGCTTGCGAAGCTGGCGGAGATCCCCGGCGTGACGTGCACCAAGCCGGAGGGCGCCTTCTATGTGTATCCAAACATGTCGGCTTTCATCGGTAAAGGCGGAATCAAGTCGGCCACTGAACTTGCAACGCGTTTGCTCCATGAGGCGCACGTGGTCACTGTTCCAGGGGAAGCATTTGGAACCGCCGAGCACATTCGCATCTCTTACCCGGTAACGAAACAGACGATTGACGAGGGCACGCGGCGCATCAAGGAATTTGTGGGCAAACTGGCCTAAGCATTTTTTTGCGATAGCAAGGCCTGGCTGATCTTCCGGTTGCTTGCACTCAAGTACTTAATCCAAAGCGGCTCCGCCTGTGCGGAGCCGCTTTTGGCAAAAAGTGATCTCGGCACCTGTGCAAACGTATCGCTGGTCGGGTAGGATGTGTTTTCAATGTCGAACGCAATCGATTTTCGTCCTGTAATTCTTGCCGGGGGAAGCGGCACCCGCTTCTGGCCCCGTTCTCGCCGCGCCCATGCCAAGCAGGTTCTTGCTCTGGATGGCGAGCGCTCCATGATTCAGCAGACCGTCGAGCGGCTCAAATCGCTGGCTGGTCTGGACCAGGCCTGGGTCATCACCAATGAATACCTGGCCCACGAGATCGCCGATCAGCTTCGCGGAGTTCCCGGTTCACAGATCATTGAAGAGCCAGTGGCGCGCAACACTGCTCCGGCTTGCGGCTTGGCTGCGTTTCTGATTGAACGCCAGAATCCGGATGCGATTCTTGGAATCTTCCCCTCCGACCACGTGATTGCCGACGAACCGCGCTTTCTCAAGGCGCTTCAGAAAGGCATTGCGCTGGCCACTTCGGGAGCGAACATGGTTGTGCTGGGCATTGAGCCCACCCGCGCCGAAACCGGTTACGGCTATATCGAGACCGGCGACCTCACCAAAGACGGTTCCGCGCTCCATGTGCGCCGCTTTACCGAGAAGCCCAACCAGAATCGCGCCGAAGAGTTTGTTGCCGCTGGCAACTACTATTGGAATTCCGGCATGTTCCTGTGGTCTGCCCGCACGCTGGCAAACGCCGTGCGCGAGCATCTGCCCGAGACCGCTCCGCTGCTTGAAACCATCGCCGCAGCCTATGGGACTCCCCAATTCAGCGAAGTCTTCCAGGCCGTCTACCCCAAGTGCGAGAACATCTCTGTCGATTACGCGGTCCTGGAGCCTCGTTCGGCCAAGGGCGAGCACCTTTCTCACCTGTACTGCCTGCCGGCGGAGTTCAGCTGGAACGACCTCGGCTCGTGGGCGTCGCTCTACGAATACCAGCTGGAATCCCGTCTGCGCGGCGACAGCGAAGGGAATGTGGCCGACTCGGAAGGTCATCTTGCCACGGACGCCTCCAACAACTATGTCTATAGTCCCAGAAAATTCGTGGCCCTCGTCGGCGTGAAGGATCTGATCGTTGTGGATACCGACGATGCCTTGCTGATCGCGCATCGGGATCGTTCCCAGGATGTAGGCAAGATCGTCAAGGAACTGGCCATGACTGGCCGCGAAGAACTGGTGTAAAGACGCGGGCGGCCGGATTCTCCAATTCCGGCCGTTGTTCCATCCTGCGGGATCGTGCTCCGTAGCTGCCTGTGGGCGCCCTGCCCATTATTTACACTCATTCCCAGGGGAACCCACAGACCAATGACCCATCCCGAAATCAAGTTTGGAACCGATGGCTGGCGCGCCATCATTGCCGACGACTTTACTTTTGCCAACGTGCGCACCGCCGCTGCGGCCATTGCCGCCTATGTACACGCCAAGGAGGACCCGGCAAAGGGAATCTGCATTGGCTATGACACGCGATTTGGGTCCCGAGCGTTTGCCCAGACTTGCGCCGAAGTCGTGGCGGCGACTGGAATTCCGGTGCTGCTGGCCGACGCAATCACGCCGACTCCCGCGCTCAGCTATGGCGTTCGTCAGCTCGCCTGCGCCGGCGGCATCATGATCACCTCGTCGCACAACCCGGCGCAGTGGAACGGCGTGAAGTACAAGGGCTGGTACGGCGGCTCCGGCAAGCCGTCGATGATCGCCGCGATCGAGTCGTATCTCGACAAGCCCGCGCCTCTGGCCGCCGAGCCGGCCTCGATTCGCGCGTACGACTTTCTGCCCGACTACTTGCAGGCGATCGAGAGCTTTGCAGACCTCGACCTGATTGCCAAATCCGGGATGAAGTTCGCCATCGACTCGATGTATGGAGCAGGCGGGACGATCATCTCGCAGATCTTCACGCGCATCGGCGTGGATCACGTTCAGATTCGCGGCAATCCCGATCCGCTCTTCCCGGGGATCAACCCGGAGCCGATCGAGCCCCACATTCGCGCGCTGGGTGAAGCGGCGGTGGCGAACGGCTGCCAGGCGGGCCTCTGTACGGACGGCGACGCGGATCGCATTGGCGCAACGGACGAGCACGGGAACTTCGTCGATCCGCACAAGATCTACAGCGTCCTGTTGAGTTGGGTGTTGAAGCGCCACAACGACTGGCCAGGCGCTGTGACCCGCGCCTTCAACACCACAAAGATGCTGGACCGCATCTGCGCCAAACACGGTCGTGAGCTGATCGAGCATGGCATCGGCTTCAAGTTTGTGTGCGACTACATGCTGGAGCGCGAGATCCTGATGGGCGGCGAGGAATCGGGCGGCATCGGCTTCCAGCGCCACCTGCCGGAGCGCGACGGACTGCTGAACGCTCTGCTGCTGGCCAATGTGATGGCCGCGGAAGGCAAGACACTGGGCCAACTGGTTGCCGATCTGCAGGCCGAGTACGGCGAACATCAATATGGGCGCATCGATCTGCACATCTCGGACGAGATCAAGAACGGGGCGATTGCGCGCGCCAAGGCGCTTCAGCCCGGCGATCCGGTGCTGGCGGGGATGCGGGTTCTGCGCACCGAGACCATGGACGGTGTGAAGTTCTACCTGGACAATCCGGAGGCGGCGAGCAAACCGAATGCGGCGGAGACATGGATTCTGTTCCGCGCCAGCGGCACCGAGCCGTTGATGCGCATTTACACCGAATCCTGTTCGAAAGAAGCGGTGGCAAAGCTGCTGGAGGCCGGCCGGAGCTTCGCGCTCGGCGGGTGAAAGGATCGGAAGCCATGCGTCCCAGGCTCGGTGCAGGTCTGCTGCCGCCAACCCGGGACGAATCTCCAGACCCTATACCGTGCTCATGTCCTGCCCCTTGGCGTCTCGCCCCAGGAGCGCCAGCGCCGCAAGCAGCAACGATACAGCAACTACGGTAATGGCTAGCACCGCGGGATAGTTGCCCCATCGTTCGGCTGCCAGTGCCTGCCCCTTTCCGTTCCACGAAGTGACCAGGCCGCCCAACTGATAGGCGAGACCGGGTGCCGTGGCGCGCACCGGGGCCGGCGTCAATTCGGTCAAATAGGCGGGGACCACTCCCCACGCGCCCTGCACCATAAATTGCATCAGCACTGCGCCTATCCCCAAGGTCAGGGCCGAGTGCCCGTATGCGTAGAGCGGGATCACGGGAATGGCCAGCAGCGCCGCGGCGGCAATGGCGCGCTTGCGCCCCCACTTTTCTGACAGCATGCCGAAGACAACGCCTCCGGCGATGGAGCCGATGCCGTAAAGCACTCCGATCACGCCCACCACTTCGGGCGACAGCTTGGCCCAAACCGTCAGGAAGGTCGGATACACGTCCTGCGTGCCATGGCTGAAGCTCATGAAGGCCGTCATCAACAGCACCAGAAAGAGGAAGGTTGGCAGGAAGCGAAGCACCTCGCGCCAGGCTGCAAGCCGGGCTGCCGGCTCGCGGCTCTTCTCCGCCCTTGCCAGCCACACCGGCGACTCCCCAACCAGCGAGCGTACGTAGAGCACCAGAAACGCGGGGACCGCGCCAAGGATAAACAGCCCGCGCCAGCCGATCCAGTGAAAGAACAGTGCGAAGGCCGCCGAAGCCAGAATCGAGCCGGCCGCATAGCCCTCCTGCAAAATGCCGCTGAAAGTGCCGCGCCCCTCGGCGGGCAGGGTCTCGAAGGCCAGCGCTGCGCCCACTCCCCATTCGCCGCCCATGGCGATCCCGAAAAGCGCGCGCAGGCAGAGCAGCACAGCCAGCGAAGGCGCAAAGGCGCATGCCAACTCGATCACCGAGAAGCTCAGGATGTTCACCATCAGCACGGGACGGCGGCCATAACGATCCGCCAACGTGCCGAAGATCAGTGCGCCGACCGGCCGGAAGGCCTGAGTGAGAAACACCGCGCCCAGCACCGCCGACGGCTTGGTGTGGAAGTCCACCGAGATTGCCTTGACGCAGAAGATAAGCAGAAAGAAGTCGAGGCTATCCAGCGTCCAGCCGAGAAAACAGGCAATGAAGGTCAAGCGCTGCGGGCGAGTGAGAGAGCCGAAGTCACGGGCGAGCGACATTCCGGGAGCATAGCAGAAGGCAGGGAGGCCAATCAGCAGAAATCTCTGCCGCCTCGCAATTGCTCTTTACCGCAAGAAAATCAGCGCCGCGCTGGCTGCCGGAATCCGCAGGCGCGCCACGCCGCCTCGCACTGGCACCTGCTCCGAGTTCCTCGGGCTCCAATCCCCGCTGGAGGTAACTTCCGCCCCCGCAAGAGTCACGCCTTGGGTCGCATCCAACGCCGGGGCCTGCAACCGCCATGCCGTTGCCTTGTGCGTTTTTCTCGGCAAGCGAACATCCAGGTCAAGGGGATTCTCCCCATCCTTGTTGAAGACCGCCACCTTGAATACCTCCTTGCCTCTTGCCGCGTAGGCAGTGGCATTCACGCCGGTCAGGTGCAGGCTCGCGTCCAGCAGGGTGTCGCCCGCCAACTGATTCGCCAGCAACATTCCGTAGAAAACCGGCATGGCCCGCACTCCGCTGCCCGGCTCGGCAGAGATCGGCGTGTAGTATCCGCTCTTCAACCGTTGCGGCTTTTTGGCCACGTCCAGCCCCGGCGTGTGGTCACCCAATCCGGCGGTCAGGTAAGCGCTGCCTCCGCCGTGCAGATTGACCCCGGCGCAGCCCAGGCTGGCCAGTTGCAGCAAGTAGTCCCCGGCCCAAAGAGCGGCCGCAAACGCATCGCTCATCCCCGGCTTGCCGCCTCGGTAGCAACTATTGCCCTCGGTCATGCGATAGATCCGTCCATGCGCCCGGGCAACGGTCTCGATCCGGGCCATCTCCGCGGCGATTCTCGGATTGCCGGCCAGCAGGCGCTCGGTGGTCACACGCGGGTCGTTGGGCGGGCCTTCGGCGTAGTAGTGGCCGGTCAAGGCCACCAGGCGATCACTCACGCTGGCCGGAACCTGCTCGCCAAACCGCGTCACCCAGTCTGAGGAAGCGCCCACATCCGGGCCACCGAAGCGCGCCGTGGGAACCCGCGACGCAATGGCATGGGCGAAACCGGACCACTCCTGCAAGTAGTCGTCGAAGCTCCAGTTGGGAGGCCGTGTACCGTTATTGGCGTCATGGTAGAAATCCGGCTCGTTGCCGATCTGGAAGAACGCAAGGCGGTCGCCGACCCTGGCGGCGACGTAGGCGGCTTCTTCGGCGGCGCGCTCGGGAGTGCTGTTGCCGAAGTTGAGGCCGTAGATGAGCCGCCAGCCGGTGGCGGCGAGAAATCCGGCGAGGGCGTCGATGGCGTCGGGTTTGATTTCGAAGAGCCGATGCGGCATCCAGTTGGCTTCGAGGCTGCCAGTGGGGACGCGCAGGGTCGGAGGCTGCGTGGCCGCATTGGCCCGGAACCAGCAGAACTC
Organism: uncultured Occallatibacter sp.; assembly: GCA_964595345.1. Lineage (GTDB taxonomy): Bacteria > Acidobacteriota > Terriglobia > Terriglobales > Acidobacteriaceae > Telmatobacter. The sequence goes on along the minus strand of CAZQPY010000053.1, from coordinate 12,063 downwards.
GCTGGTATTGCCGCCGATGCGCAGTACGCCATTCGGACTCAGCAGCCGAAAGTGAGCCACCAAATCGCGGTTCGATGCGGAGAAGAAATGCGGATCGGTCAGTTGCGCCAGCTCATAGCTCAGGCCCATGTAGTCGAGCGGCATGACCTGGGCCTGCGGCCGCTCAGAAAGTGTCAGCTCAGCTGTAACGCCGGGTTTGCCCTGCGCCTTGCTGAATGGGAAGCAGGTGCAGGCGGTGGCCGCGGCGCTGGCCTGAATCAGAAACGAACGACGATCCATACGGAAAACTCCTCCGCCTGATCTTAATGGCTGGCTGTGGACAGGGACGGCAGTCGCAGGACGGCTGCCTGCGCGAGCCGAGCCGGATATGGGGAGCGGGGGCTGAAAATAGTCCGCGGCAAGGAGAAAAGGCCAGAGCTGACGGCTCCGGCCTTATCTCTTGTTTGCCGATTTGCGTTAACTGATCAGAACCACTTTGGCTCTTTTGCCGAGGCGGACGACGATTCGCGCAGGGAGGTCGAAGAGCGTCAATACGGTCCCCACTGCCGTCTCTCCGTCGATCTTGACCGCCTTTTCTGCGATTTTGCGGCTGGCGTCCGCCCCAGAACCTGCCAGGCCCATCCTAACCAGAAGCTTGGGCAATCGAATTTGCTTAGATTCGGCTCCTCCAATTTCGACCCAAGGGACTTCGGCCCATGAGAGGAGAATCTCTTCCAGATCCTCGCTGACGGCCTTCTGCTGGAACATCCTGGCCCAGTTCTCGCCGGCGGCTTCGGCCGCATCCGCGCCGTGGAAGTCGGCGACGATGCTCCGCGCGAGCCGCTTCTTCAGGTCCATGGGATGCACCGAGCCGGCCGCGGCCGAAGCACGCAGCTCATCCACTTCCGACTGCTTGAGGTCGGTCAAATAGACGAAGTACTTCCACATCAGCTCGTCGCTGATGCTCATCAGTTTCCCGTACATCTCGGCGGGCGGCTCGTTGATGCCGATGGCGTTGCCGAGCGACTTCGACATCTTCTGCACGCCGTCCAAACCCTCAAGAATCGGCGTCATCAGGATGATTTGTGGCTTCTGCCCGTACTGGCGCTGCAACTCGCGTCCGCAGCCCAGATTGAAGCGCTGGTCGGTGCCGCCCAGCTCGACGTCGCACTCCAGGCAGACCGAGTCATACCCCTGCATCACGGGGTAGAGGAACTCGTGCAGGCTGATCGGCTGCTCGGCCTGGAAGCGCTTGTGGAATTCGTCGCGCTCCAGCATCTGGCTGACGGTGAACTTCGCTGTCAGGCGAATCGTCTCCTCGTAGCCAAGCTTGCCCAGCCACTCGCTGTTGTAGCGGACCTCGGTGACCTTTTCGTCGAGGATCTTGAAGACCTGCGCCTTGTAAGTTTCGGCGTTGGCGTCGATCTGCTCACGGGTCAGCGGTTTGCGGGTGACGTTGCGGCCGGTGGGATCGCCGATCAAAGAGGTGAAGTCGCCCACAAGGAAGATGACCGTGTGGCCCAGTTGCTGAAAATGGCGCAGCTTGCGCATCAGCACGGTGTGGCCCAGGTGCAGGTCGGGGGCGGTGGGGTCGAAGCCGGCTTTGACGCGCAAGGGGCGTCCGGTTTTGCGGCTCTCTTCCAGGCGCTCGCGAAGTTCGCTGACGCGGATAATCTCCGCCGCGCCCTTCTGGAGCAGGTCCATCTGTTCGTCTACGGGTAGAAAGGTGGTCATCTCGTCTCCAAGTATAAAGGGGGCCTCCGCGGCCGGCGGGCGTTCAACCGGCTCATCTTCCATTGCGAGGTTGCGCTTCGCCGGTGAATGTGGAATGGTTGATTGGGCCCAGCCCATTCGCTTCGGATTGCGATTCCCATGACAATATCCGCACTCATCATTGACGACGAACAACTGGCCCGCGAAGAGCTCATGTATCTGCTCGACTCGGTGGGGGGAGTCGAAGTTGTTGCGCAAGGCTCGAACGGCATCGAGGCCGTGGAGCTGATCGACGAATTCCATCCCGATCTGGTGTTTCTGGACGTGCAGATGCCGGGACTCGACGGCTTTGCCGCCATCGAGCGGTTGATGGAGCGCAACCAGTTGAGGGCCGCTGCGAACGGCGAGGCGGAACCGCTGCCGCAAATCGTCTTTGCCACCGCCTACGACCAGTACGCGGTACGCGCATTCGATGTAAACGCGGTCGATTACCTGCTGAAGCCCTTCGACCGCACGCGTGTGGAACAGGCAGTTGAGCGAGTGCGGGGGCGGATGGCAGGCGGAGCTGGCGCGGGCGCAAGCATCTCTCCTCCCATCGGATCGCAACTGGAGACCTTGTTAAAGCTGCTCAACCGGCCCCAGGGAGTTTCACGCTCGCCGCAGCCGGCCAAGCTGATTGTGCAGGCCCAGAACCGACTCCTTCTGGTTGACCAGGCGGAGATCTGTTACGCGGCTATCGATGAAGGCGTGATCACGGTGGCGATGCAGAACTTCGAGGGCCAATCCAAGTGCCGTACGCTCGAGGAACTGCTCGAGCTGCTCGATCCGGCCGTCTTCTGGCGCGCGCATCGCGGGTTCGTGGTGAACATCAACCACATCCGCGAAGTCGTTCCGTGGTTCAAGTCCAGCTACCAACTGCGCATGGACGACAAGAAGCAGGCCGAAATTCCCGTCAGCCGCACCCAAACCAGGCGGTTGCGCGAGTTGTTCAACCTGTAGATCCCGTACCCTTTGTGAGCCTGATCAGGGCCAGAAGCACGAATCCTCCCATCACAAAGACGGAGACCAGCGCGGAAGCCGTGGTGATTGTTGCAACGCGCCAAAGCCGTCCAGCAGGGTCCTGAACGATCGCAGGGGTGGCCGCAGGAAGCATTTGCAGCAGGTTGCATGCGGCGCACATCGCGTAGAAGACCAGCGCCCGCCATGGCGGCCGGCTGGCCCCGGGGATCTGAGGAGGGATTGGATCTCGGCGCAAATAGAGCGCGAAAAGCAGGTAGATCACGAACAGCGTGCCGAGCCAACCCAGGTAGTTTGAGACAGGCACGCCAAACCACGCTCCGCCGTCACGCCACGTCCAGCCATGCAGCACAGTAGACCAGACCGGGTCTTGAGCCAAATCCCAGGCCGTCATTACCATTGCCGCCAGCAACGGCAATGCCACGAGACGGCTGCGCAGGAGAGCAGGTTCGCTGGTGCCCAAAATGGCTCGGGCAACACACCAGGAAACGTAGGACATGCCGATATAGGCCATCCCCAGCAAAACAGGCACCTCGATGAGCTTTGGGCCCATCAACTCCAAGAACCTGTAATGGCCGAAGGGGAAGCCGGTGGCCATGCTCAGCTCTTCAGCCAGACTGCCCACTACGAGACAGATGCCAGCAAACGCCAGGATTCTGCGCAGGCCGCAGCGCCGCGCCCCATCGAACAATGCAAAAGACATTGCAGCGAGCACGTCCAGCGCCACGACGGCGGTTCTGGGAACCGGGTTATGAACGACCTCAAGAATCCGCGCGCTGGCGTAGACGGCCAGGAGCACGCCCGGCAGAGCCAACTGCCTGGCGTGAGTGGGCCAGGCAACTGGCCTGCGCGTTGAAGCTTCAAGTGCGGAGGATGACATCGAGAGTCGCTCCTGTGACGGCCATTTCGTCAGTCGTAACGCTCAAAAACGATCTGCCTGCGGTGCCACCCAAATCCGGTCAACCGCTCGCGCACGCCTGCAACCATCTCATTCAAGCCGCAAATGTAAGCGTGGATGTCAAAGCGCAACTCTGCAGGGGAAGCAGCTGGATCGACGGGCGCAAGCGGCAACGGCTGGCCCAGTCGCGCGGCCCGCTCCTCGACGATGCGCGCCAAATGATCCTGGACGTAGCCGCGCAGCCCTGTCCAGCCTTCCGCCGCCCTGCTCAACGTGGGCAGGTAATGGAAGTTGGGCGCGCGCTTTGCCAGCGCCTCAAACTCTTCGCGGTAATAGATGTCCGTCTCGTGGCGTGTTCCATACACCAGCCAGATTTGTTTGCCCTGACTGCGGTCCCCTCCGGTATCCCCCTCCGGAAACAGATACTGCAGGAAGCTCCGCATGGGGGCTACGCCCGTGCCCGTTGCCACCAGAATGGAATCGGTGAGGGGTTCGCGCAGGGTGAAATACCCGTGCGGGCCGTGGATGCGAATGACGCCCCCCACGGGGAGTAGCTCGTCCTCATCGTCGGGCAGGTCGGCCAAGTGGTTGGAGAAGAACCCAGCTTCGACGCGATTGACGCAAAGCGCAATCCGATTTGCTACCGGCGCCGAAGCCAGCGAGTAAGCCCGTGTCTGCTGTTTGCCGTTCGCGTCCACAGCCACCGCCGACACAAACTGACCCGGAACGAAAGAAAAGCATTCCAGTTCATCGAGGACAAAGTCAAAGTGAAAACACTGCGCGGATTCGGAGATGCACTCTTTTTTCTCCAACCGTGCGGTGAGAAGTTCGTGAGCCAAAGCAACCTCCATGAGGAAAGGATGATGGGCAACTGCTCGCCGTTTCAGTATCTGCGCCGCTGGATGCAAGCATCAAGATCTTTGCCCGACGCCTCGGGCGGATTTTGCTCCTGCCGCTTCCATCCGAATGCAGAACGCCTGCCCTTCGGTGGAGATCCCCGGATGGTCGAAGTTGGGCGCGCTGCAAACGCCTTGCACAAATCCAAATCTGTCCATCTTTGCGCGGGCCGCCGCGCGCATCCTGTTGGCGTGGGCCAGGTAGCCGGTCGGCAGCCAACCTTGCGCGACTCCCTCATAACTGGCATAGGCCAGCATCTGGGCCAAATTGGTTTCGACAAAGCTCGACGGCCGGTCCACCACGTCATGAAAGAGGCCATCGCTCCGCTGATGCGCCAGGCAACCGTCGATGATTGCGCGGGCAAACACCGCCAGGCGCTCGCGGTCTTTCGCGCGATCAGCCGGCAGGCAGCGGATCACGCGCGCCAACCCGGCCGCCGCCCAGCCATTGCCTCCGCCCCAGAAATTGCCGTCCGCGAAGCTATGCTTTCCTTCATCCCAGATATGCGCCAGCAGCTTTCGCTCGGGGCTCCAAAGCCGCTGCCAATAACCATCGACTTGCGCCAGAGCTTCATCGTAGAAGCCCATCGCAGCAAGGAAGGGTGGCGCTCCACTGAATCCGTCCGACCACATCTGCGGCGCGTCCAGCACGTGATAAAGAACGCCGTCAGCGCTGCGTGGGGCCTTGTGCCGTATCCACTCCAGCAACCCATCCACGCACCGGCGAAGCTGGGCGTCCGCAGTCCATTCGGCAGCCTTTGCATATGCCTCGCCGCCCATTGCAGGATCGGTAGCTCCGCCGGAAACAACCACGCCCATGCGGCCATCGGGTGTACTCTGCGCGGCGGCAGCCTTGCTCAAAAGAATTACCCGTTCGCGGTCGCCGGCTTCCAGCAGCGCCTGGGCCAGGATCCCCTGCTCCCAGTCGCGCCTCTGCATGGCCATGGCCGCGCTGAGGGCTTTCTGAATGCGCTGTGCGCTTTCGCCGCCCGGGGCAAGCACTTCCGCCGGGCTGTTGGATACGGTCCCTGGCAGCGCCTTACCCATGGCGCGGGGAAGTGCAACGATAGGCGCACTGAACATTGCCGCCCTGGATAAGAACAAACGCCGATTCATGGTCCCTCCTCAGAGAAGTCGGATCATAGTTGATCCGCCGCACCGCAGTCACTCGGGCCTGCCCGCTATTCCTTTTCTCCGACAGGTTTTGGGGAGTTTTTCACTCTTTCCAGAGGGATCATTTCCAGCAGCTTTCGGATGGGCATATACTGACCCTCTCAACATCCGATTTCGTGACCGGACTTATGACCCGGCCATCGGAAGTGGGCGAACCGGGCAAGGCGTATCCGGGTCCTGAAGGCTGTAAAACGTAGCGGAGATCGAATCCGTAGTTCCCGCGGTCACAAGCCGTGAGAACGAGGAGCGGAGGCTGACCATGGAAGTGGAGTTCACCGCCAGACAAGTGAAGGTTCCCAAGGCGCTGCGTACGCGGGCCGAAGAGGGATTGCAACGCATCGCCCAGATCATGGGCAAAACTGCTCACGCCAGCATCATCTTTGCTGAGCAAAGGCATCTTCAGATTGTTGAGTTGACCGTCATAGCACGCTCGCAAAAGATTGTCGCCGCAGGCAAAGCAGCTACCCAGACAATGGCGCTCAAAGAGGCCATTGAGCACGCTGAGAATCAGGCTGTCCGCTTCCGGGATCGCCAGCTGGCGCGCAAGCGTCTGCCGATCGAAGAGAAGATTGCCGACGTACCTCCGGTGTCGCGGACCAAGGCCCGCGCCAGTCAGCCAAGAGAGGTCTTAACGGAACCCAAGCCTGCTCGTGCCAAGACTCGGAACGCGATCGCCGTGCAGTCGAAATCGGCGCGCGCAACAGTTGTTGAGCCCCATGTCATCAAAAGCGAAGAGGCCATTGCCAACAAGCCGATGACCATCGAGGAGGCCGTCAAGGACGCCGAGTCTCGCGATCGCGAATTGCTGGTCTTCCGCGATCCCGCGGGCGATCTCTACCTGCTCCATCGCCGTCGCGACGGAGAAATGGAGCTCCTGGAGCTGCCTTGAAGCCGATGTGCGAATGCGGTTGCGGCATCGCCTCGGATTCAATCCGGGGCGATGTTGTCTATGTCCGGCGCTTCCTGGCTATATCTGCTGTTGGTGAGAGAATCCGCGCTGTGGGTGGAAGCTCTCTCCGATAAAGCCATGGGCGCAAAACAGGGCTTGAATTCCGGCAGCCGCGTGGCCCTCGCAGGCAGGCCGTTAACTCTTGAACGAGACCCTTAAGCTAACCAAATTACCGCTGTTCCTTTTTGATGCACCTCCCCTTTTAGGAATTCGTGTTTACGCTGCATAACCGGGTTACCCTGTTAGGGGGATAGCATTTGCCTGGCACTCCGCATACGATTGCGGAAAGGTCAGTTACGGCATTAATTGGGGTCTGCGACTGAGGTTCTCGGGCCCCCGGCGCGGACTTCTGGTATTCAACCCTGGAGCGCCAGGCTGTTTCACTTCGGATTTCAGCAAATGGCTGAGCTAGAACGGGACCTTTGGGGGTCACTGCACTTTCCTGGAGAATGGACGACTTGAACCTTCCGGAAAACTCGGAATCCGCAGAGCAAAGGGCCATTCTGGACGGCTTGCCTCTTCTGGTCTTCCTGGAGAGGGAGGGCAAGCTGGTCTACGCCAATGCAGAGGCGCGCCGCACGCTCGGCGATCCGGGCGACGCCTGGGCTCCGCGTCCCGTCGAAGATGTCCTTTGGGGATTGCTCCCCGGCATGGCCAATCCGCAGACCCAGATCGTCGGGAGCATTGAGAGTCGATCGTTTCACGCAACTGTGCCCGCCCGGGGCGGCCGGCTGGTGGGTGTGGAAGGTACCTACAGCCGGCTGACGCCGGAGTCGCAGGATGCGGTGATCGTGGCGCTACCGAGTGACCGCGAACAGGCGCCCAGGACGCGCCTCATGGAAGATGTGCTCGGCTGCATTCCGGAAGCGGTTGCGATCGTCCACGAGAACCACATCATCTTCACCAATCCCTCTTTTACACGGATATTCGGATTCAGCTCTGAAGAGGCTTGTGGAGCCGATCCGCGCAGATTCATGGTGCCGGAAACCCGCCTGCACGAGATCGCGATGATCGAAAAGTCGATCGAGCTGGGTGGGAACGCTGCCATTGAAACCGTGCGAATCAACAAAGCGGGCGAGATGGTGGATGTGTCTCTGGTGGCAGCGCCGCTGGTGGTAAATTCGGCGGTTATCGGCCTCGTCATTACTTACCGGGACATTGGCGAACGCAAGCAGGTGGAAGCCAAGCTTCAGCATGACGCCATGCACGATCTGCTGACCGGTCTGCCCAATCGTGCTCTCTTCCTCGATCGCCTGACACAGGCGTTCTCGCGCCGGGCGCGCCGGGCCGATCAAAGTTGTGGCGTTCTGTTCGTGGATCTTGATCGCTTCAAGGAGATTAACGATACGCTGGGCCACGCCGCGGGCGATGTTCTGCTGGTGATGGTAGCCGAGCGGCTCAGCTCCGCCATCCGGCCACAGGACACGGCAGCGCGTCTGGGTGGAGACGAATTTGCCATCCTGGTCGAGAACATCTCGTCGATCAATGACCTCGAGGTTGTCGCCAACCGCGCGCTGGCCGAGATGGCGCGCCCATTCGATGTATTCGGGCATGCGATTATCGCTGGCGCAAGCATCGGCGCAGCCATGGCTGGTTCCGATCATTTGGCGCCCGAGTCACTTATTCGCGATGCCGACTTTGCCATGTACAGCGCCAAGCAGGGGGGCGGCGCCCAGGTTGAAGTTTTCGACAAAAATCTGAGAATCCAGGTCACCAATCAGCAGGAGCGCGAGCGCGAACTGAGGCAAGCGCTCGACAAGCGCGAGTATGAGGTCTGGTACCAGCCAATCTATCGCCTGAAGACCGGGAAGCTGGAGGGATTTGAGTCCCAGATTCTGTGGCGGAGGCCGAGCGGCGAGATGGAAAGCTTCCGCGACATGCTGCTGGTGGCCGAAGAAACGGGCCTCTCCATCAGCATCGGCAGAGAGACGGTGGAAACCGCCTGCAGACAGATGCGGAACTGGACGGTGATGTTGCCCCAGTCGGATGTGACCCTGACTGTGGATCTGACCCAGAAGCAGTTCTTCCATCCGGACATGATTGCGCAGCTCAAGCGGATTCTGGCCGTCACCGGCGCCGAGCCTTCTCGAATGATGTTTGAAATATCTGAAACCACCCTCAGTGAGAATCCTGACGCCGCGGCGGCCATTCTAAACCGCATGGTGGATTGCAATGTCCGCGTGGCCATCGACAACTTCGGGTCCGTGATGGCGCCGCTCAACCACCTTGTGCGTCTTCCCATCGACGTGGTAAAGCTGGACTCCTCGCTCACCGCAGCAGCCACCGCCAAGGGCCGCAAATTCGCTGTGCTCGATTCGATTATCCAGATTGGCCGTAACCTCGGAGTGCAGGTCGTGGCGCAGGGTATCGAGTCGCCCGAACAACTGGAAGTCCTGTGTCGTCTCGGATGCGAGCTGGGCCAGGGCCAGCTGCTTTCAGGCCCGCTGGATCACGCTCGCGCCCAGGAGCTTGTCGGCCGCGGCTTTCGGGCCCTCACCACGCAGACATAGCGCGCTTGGATCGCGCCGCGGGGGCAATCCCCGCCGGAGGAAGCCTTCCGCACTGAGCGGCCAAGCCTATCTTGGTGTAGCATGAGCGCATGACGCCTCCAGAATCGGCGCCCAAATCGAGATCAACGCGAGTGGCAGCGCCCACCGGCAAGCCCGCCAAGGAACTGGTCATCGTAACGGGGATCTCCGGCAGCGGCAAAGCGTCCGCGCTCAAGGCCTTTGAGGATCTTGGCTTTCATGCGGTCGACAACCTTCCTCTCGAATTGTTGTTGAGCTACGCCGGCATCGTGGTCAAGTCGGACGAAATCGAGCACGCTGTGATCGTGGTGGACGTCCGTGAAGGACAGACGCTCGACCAGCTTCCCGAGGTCTTGAAGAGCGTCAAGGAAATGCTGCCAACTCAGGTTCTCTTCCTGGACTGCCAGGACGCGGTGCTGGTGCGGCGCTACTCCGAGACGCGGCGGCCGCATCCCGTCCGGCAGACCGAAACGGTTTGGCGATCCATCGTCGAAGAGCGCCAATTGCTCGATTCGATTCGCAACGTGGCGGACACGCTCCTCGACACCTCCAACTTCAACGTCCATGAATTGCGGGCCCACATCTTGTCGCGCTTCGGCCACGGCGACCACATTAAGCGGCTGCTAGTCTCGTGCCTCAGCTTCGGCTTCAAGAATGGGGTGCCGCTCGATGCAGACATGGTCTTTGACGTCCGCTTCCTGCCCAATCCCCATTTCGTCCCCGAGTTTCGCAAGCACACTGGGTTGGAAGCTCCCGTCGCGGACTATGTGCGAGGCTTCCCGCAGACCATCGAGTTTCTCGATCGGGTCACGGAACTGATGCTGTATCTGCTTCCTCATTACGTGGAGGAAGGCAAAAGCTATCTTACCGTTGCTTTCGGCTGCACCGGTGGCCAGCATCGCAGCGTGATGATGGCCGAGGATGTGAGCAAGAGGCTGCAAGAGGCTGGCTATCAGGTCAAAGCTCTGCACCGCGACATTCCCAGATAACTCCTGTGCGGAAACCTGCCGCGCTGGGCAGCCTGGGCCGCACACGCCCGTGTACGCGGGCAGCAATATCCCAGTGCTGGCGGGATCGGAATGCTGCCACCCAGCACGGTCAGCCCCTCCGGCTTCAAGTCTGTTTGCCACTGAATAACTGAGGGTTTGGCGTCGTCCTCTCGAAACTTCATCCATGTGCGCCTGTCTCGCAGTCCACCAAGTCGACGTTTCCCATCCTCTTCCAAAAAGGCCTGCGCTGCCGTTAAAGGTGCGTTGACAGAACTTGGATATAATTCCGGCGATTACGAAAGGTCATCGCAATGAAGCGCCACCAAATACGGAAGATGTGGACCGGGATTCTACCTGGAATTACGTCCTTGGTTCTATCCCTCATTGCAGGGTGCGGGGGTGGTAGCTCTCCGACCAGCAGCACACCCCCGCCTGTCACAGCAGCGGTAACGCCGACCGTTACGGTTTCGGCTTCGCCTTCTGGAAGCGTCAGCACCGCGCAGGCTCTGAGTGTCACTGTTGGCGTAAGCTCCGGCTCAGGCACAGCGCCGTCGGGGTCTGTGGTGGTAAGCAGCGGAAACTATGCGACGTTTCCGGCCAGTCTCAGCGCCGGTCAGGCGGTTGTCAGCGTGCCTGCGGCGCTGCTCGCGATGGGGTCGGATACCTTGACGGCGAACTTCACACCCGCGAATCCATCGTCCTTTAACAGCGCGTCGGGCACCGCGAACGTGACGGTGGTGGCTTCAGGCGCGGCTGAGCCAGTGGTGACGGCCTCCAGCGTTACATACTCGACAGGCGGCTACGGTAGCCCGTTTCGGGCGAAGCCGCTGGCGTCCGGCAATGTGCTGGTCTCGGTTTCGGCTGCGACCTCCGGCATGCTGGTCTTCGCCCCGGCAGCGGGCGGCGGACTACAGCTTTCCTGCTTCAACCCTTTGCGTCCCGCGTTTGTGCAGGATGGAGCAGCGGACTTCGGAATGAATCTAACTCCGAACGGGCTTGGAGTAGCGGCCACACTGGGGGATGACGGGGCAATCTTCTACGACCTGAGTACGCTGCAAACGTGCACCTCGACAGGACTGCAAGTGAGCCAGGGCTCGGTCGCTTCGGATCAGGGAAGCTTTGACGTGGTGGTGTCTCCCGATGGGAAGTATGCGTTTGTCGCCAATGAATACGGCGTTGCGAGCGGGGCGACCGCGGAGGGGAACATCGGGGTGGTGGCGCTACAATATGACGCGAATGGAATTGTGACCACCGGCACGACGCTGGTGGGACAAATCTCGACAGGCGGCCAGACGATTGCCGGGGTGACGATCTCGCCCGACGGCAACCGGCTGTATGCGACCAGCGAAGTTGAGGGAACACTGACGACGGCGGCGGGCGGGAGCAACCCCATCCTGACCCGCACCGGCTGCTACCAGCAGGCAGGCGGAGGCACCCAGGCGAACGGCCTTCTCAGCGTGATTGACGTTGCGAAGGCCGAGGTGAATCCAAGCTCGGCAGCCATCCTAGCGACCGTGAATGCGGGATGCTCGCCAGTGCGCGCGGCCGAGTCTGCCGACGGATCGACCTTGTGGGTGTCGGCGCGAGGGGATAACCGGGTGCTTGCGTTCAGTACGGGGATGCTCGAATTCAATCCAGGGGATGCATTGCTCGGTTATGCGGACACGGGCGGGACAGCACCGGTTGGACTGCGTCTGTTCGATAGCGGGAAGCTCCTGGCGGTGGCCAACTCGAACCGATTCCTGACCGGTACGGCGAACGCGACTGTCCTTTCGATTGCGGTTCCGGCCGCGGCCAATGTCGTGCAGACGATTCCGACAGGCTTGTTCCCGCGCGAGATTACGGTCGGCAGCGATGACCGAACACCACTAGTGTCCGGTTAGATGTCGAATAGATTCAGCTGGTTAGCGAAGGGCGATTG
>CAZQPY010000052.1:0-38340 GCA_964595345.1 uncultured Occallatibacter sp. | reverse complement strand
AGACCCGGTCCAGGGTCCAGCGGGCGGCAGCGTTGGGAAGTCCTTCCACTCCCAGCTCTGTCGGCCCGCTTCTTCCTTTTTGGAACAATTATTTACCTTGGCTGCCAGCGTTAACGACAAGTCGAATGGCTCGCCCGCCCCGATCCCACATCTTGAACTCAATACTCTGCTTCACCTGGAGAAAGACAAATCAGATCTCGTTGTTTTCAGAAAAACTGTGGGAGGCAGCGCTAATTAGGCATTTCCAGCCTGATCCGGTGGTCTTTCTGATCGATTGAAACCACCATGCGGTTGACGATGCCTCCCATATTCACGTATCCGAGCGAATCGGTGACCAGCAGGGTGGGGTGATGAATGGAAAGGTCGCCGATGGTCAGATCGCCGTCGAGCGTCGCCGTCGCATAGCTGAAACGATGTCCCACAATATCGCTCAACGTGCCCTTCCCTTCCTGACGATTCAGCAGCTTCAGTTGCGCTGCAAACTGAGTGGGAACAGAGAGATCGACGCCAATGCCCCGCGCACCGGAATCCAGCTTGGCTTGGACGGAAATACCCCCGAGTACGATCGGGAGGATGGGATGCAAATGCTCCTCCGTGTAATCCAGCACCTGCTTTCCGTCGGCCTCGGGAAGGCTTCCCTCCACCACCGACAGCCTGTCGCCCGGGTAGTCGATCTTCAGCACCACGTCCTTGAACAACCCCATGCCCAGCGTGCCCTGTCCGCCCTTGACCAAGGGTGAACTGTTTCCAAAGCCAACTCCGATCGCATGATGGAACGGGTGTCCGGCCAATTGCAAGGTATCGATTCGCAGGACGTCTGCCAGTGGATCGTTGGCCTGATCGGAGGAACCATGGATATGTGTCTGCGAGGTCACAGGCAATTCCAGTCGGTGAGCCAGTTGCGAATCGATAAGAAACGCCGGAGTTGACCCTGTATCCAACCCGAAGCGATAGGGGCCTTGCCCGTTGATGCTGATCTCGACGCCTTCCTTGAAGGGAACTGCATGGGAATCACCTGAGTTGACGGCTGCGACCGGGGTCATCAGGCCCTGGGCGCGCAGCCAAGTTTCCAGTTCCCCAGCCCACTGCTCCAGGACCGAATCGCCTTTGCCGAGGCCAAAGCCGTGCGGGCCATGGGCGTAAATGTGGGCCTCGGAGGGAACGCCCGCTTTGATCAGCGCCTGGTAGAACCGCAAACCCTGCTCAACGGGAACCGTGTTGTCTTCAAATGTGTGAAACCAGAAGGTGGGAGGCGTGTCCTTGCTCACGAAAAGATCTGGAGAGTACGCGGCCCGAAGGGCCTCGCAGCGATCCATAAGATTGAAGATCTTGCAGTAGGAAAGATGCGAGGTGTCGCTGGATATTGCGCCGATCCAGGGATAACCGAGCACCAGGTAGTCGGGACGGCTGGAGACGCGGTCGATGGGGTCCTCGGCTTCGGGATTGCCTGGAATCGGCTGGGTGGCCGCGAGAGCCGCCAGGTGGCCGCCCGCGGAGAAACCGATGACCACGATGCGATTGGGATCGATCTTATAGTCGCGGGCCCGAGCTCGGACGGTCTGGATGGCGCGGCGGGCGTCGAGGAGCGGAATGGGCAGGACATAGCCGTCCGAAGTGAGGCGGTAGCTGAGCACGAATGCCCGGAAACCGTGGGCGGCGAACCAGTCGGCGATCTGGCGGCCTTCGTGATTGGCGGCGAGATTCCGGTAAGCACCGCCCGGGAGAATGATGACCGCCGAGCCGTTCTCGTGGGTGTCGCGCGGGCCCAGGATGGTCAGGGTGGGCGTGTCTTCACAGGCCTTGCCCCTGGCCTGGGGCGCGTCTCCGGGCCACAGGCGCACGGTTTGTATGTCGAAGAACTCATTGTTATTGCCGGGAACCGCGCAGGGATTCTTTTGCGCGAAGGCTGCCGCGCCCATGAGGAGGGCCAAGGCAGAGAGTGCGAAATATTGCTTCATGAAAAAACCTCGCCGCATGTCGTGAGGATTATAAAAGCAGGGAACAGGGAACAGGGAACAGGGAATAGGGATCAGGGGTCAGGGATCAGGGGTCAGGGAGTAGGAGGCCGCGCCGTCCTTAGAGATAGAGGACGGCGTGGCTGGGCGCGGACGGATCGGCCTGCGCAATGATTTGGACGACCTGCTCGTTCAGCTCGAAGCCGTGGCGGGCCAGCCACCAGGCGGCTCCGTGCACGCGCTCCTGCAACGTGCCGCCGGGAAAGAGAGACTGGGCGATGGTTTCGGCCTGGCGGGCGAGCGCTTCTTCCTTCTGCAGCTTGAAGTTGGCGGCAAGATTGCGCAGGCGGTTCATCTGGTAGCGCATCTTGCTGGCGGAGGTCTTTGCGGAGCGGCCCAGGCCCTCGTCGACGGTCTGCATCCAGGCGAGGAGCGGGGTGAGTTCAGCGTCGAGAGCATTGCCGGCGGTGGCAAGTAATTGCTTGCCCTCTATGGGCAGAGCGCGCGCGGCCATCAACTGCGCGAGAGATGTGGAGTGGTCCAGAACAAAGAGGCGCTCCAGCGTCAATTCGTGCTTGTTCAGCAGTTCGCCCACCGCCGGCTCGACGAGAGTGGCGGAAAAGCGCGCGATGGACGGCGTGACGTGGCCCAGAATCTTTTCATAGAGCACGGCGGATTGGGCGAAGTAGGCGATCTCCGCCGGGCCGCCGACGACGGCGGTGGTGGAGAGCAGGTAGTCCTGAAAGACGGGGCGGAGCAGCGCCGAGGGGGAGATGCGCTCCGGCTCAGAGTCGAGAATGCCCAAAAGCTCCGAGGTTGAATAGGTTTGCCGCCCCGCCTGCCACAGGCCCGCGGGTTCTGCTGCGGTAGGCGCGGTACGCTTGAGTGCCACGCGAGCGCCGCTGCGGCTGTCAAGTAGGAACAGCAGGCTGGACTGGGTGTTGACGGCGACCTGGGCGTGGTAGCCGGCCTCGGCGAGGTCTCGAGTGCGATCCATCAGAGCTGAGTGCAGCTCATCGGCGCGCTCGATGCCGGCGCGCAGCACGGGCGAGCCAAGGGCGTGGAAGGCGCGACTGGAGGCGTCGATCACCAGCAGGCCCTGTGCAGCAAAGGCCGCGGAGTAGAAGTCGGCGAATGCCTGAGCGAAAGTCCGTCCGGGCCGGTAGGCCGCCGCCAGGGCGTCCATCGCGTCCGAGGTTCCGAGCAATTCCCAGGCTTCATCCAACAATGGACCGATGGAATCGTCGAGCGTGACACCGCCGACCGGACAGGCAGCCTCAGGGGCAGATTTGTACCGCAGCTTGCGGAGTTCGCGGCGGGCTGGAAAGAGGACGTGGTCGATTTCGGCGAAGTCGTGGTCTTCCGTAGCGAGCCAAAAAACGGCGCGATGGGGCTGACCAGCCGCAGTGGCCTGGCGGGCGCGGGCAATGGCCGTGGCAGCCTTGAAAGGAGTAAAGAGAGGGCCCCCGAAGAGGCCAACCTGCTGCCCGGTCACCATGATTCCAGCGCCCTGGCGCAGAGCCTGGAGTGAATCCTGCGTTGAGGAGGAGGGATTCTGTTCCGCGAGCAGGCGCACCAGCTCGGTTAAGTGCGGGTCGGGCGCGTGGGCGGGAACGGGCGGGCGCTGCGACAAGGCGTCGCCGGTGGGCAGCCAGGGATAAAAGCGCTGCACCGAGGGGGATCCGGAGCAATAGTCCAGAAAGAGCCGGCTGATGCCCGGCACCGCGGTCATGGTATGATCTTCTGCTTTCAGCAACGCTCGCACTTCCGATAGATCGATTTTGATTAGAGCGAAACCAGAATCCCCGTTTCCCGGCCAGTTTCTTGCAAGGTCGCCGCTCCCTGATGGTCGCGTCGACTTTGGTGCGGTGCTTCCGGGATACACCAACTCTGGTTTCGCTGTAGCCCAGGGAAATCCCCCGGGGGTTTGAGTTCGAGATGAAATCGGCTGTGTTAAGGATGCCACGAGGGGCGGCTGCGATGCAGAACCGCTCAAAGTTGCCCAACGCGCAAGCTCCGCTGTGCGTATACTTTCCCTGACTGCGCAAGAGCGGAACCAGAGTGACTGCGGCCTCCCACACAACCTCGAGTGTGCCCTTTTTTCCACCCCACGGACGTGGACCTGTCCCCGGGGACTCCGGTTAAGGAAAAAGGCACTCACCGGGAGTGCCTTCGAGGTACAGCAACTTTGGCGCCGCTATAGATCGCGCAACGAGGAGGCAGACACCCATGCCCAGCAAGAAGAAGACAGCAGCACCGGCGGCAGAAGCGGAAGCAAAGCCGACAACAGAAGAAGCGAAGGCGACGCCAGAGCAAACGAAATCCGCGACCGAGAAAGCCGCCGCCGCGCCCGCCCCGAAGAAGCGGCCTGCAAAGGCGAAAACAGCGAAACCGAAGGCGGCCAAAAAAGCCTCGGCGAAGGCCGGCAAGACGGTGAAACCAAAGACAGTGAAGCAGGAAGTGAAGAAAGCTGCGAAGAAAGCCGAGCCGCGCAAGAAGACGGCCAAAGCCGAGGCTGCGCCCATGCCGCAGACCGCGCAGATTCTTAGCTCGGAGGTGGTGTACGAGGGCCCGCTTTTCCGCATTCTGCACGACAAGCTGATTGAACCGGACGGCCAGACAAACGAGCGCGACGTGATCCGGCACAATGGGAGCGTGGTGATCCTGGCCCTGGACCATTCGAGGAGCAAGAAGGACCCATGGGTAGTGTTGGAGCGGCAGTACCGGCATGCGGCCAACCAGTACCTGTGGGAGCTGCCGGCGGGCAAACTGGACGCTGGAGAGGACGCACTGGCCGGCGCCAAGAGGGAACTGGCCGAAGAGACCGGCTACAGCGCCAAGAAGTGGAAGCCGCTGGTGGAGTACTATGCCAGCCCCGGATTCCTGGGCGAATCGATGAAGGTGTATGTGGCCGAGGGACTGGTGGTCGGCGATGCGCACCCGGAAGAAGACGAGCATATTGAGTTTCGCCTGGTAAAACTCTCCGACGTGGTCAAGATGATTGACAAGGGCATGATCATGGATGGCAAGACGCTGACCAGCGTGTTGCTGTATGTGCGCAAGATGGCGGGCAAGCACAAGAAATAATTTTCAGGGGTGGCGAATGTGGGCAACCACCCCATCTCCATCGCATTCAACAGCTTTGAGGACGGGTCGGCCTGCGGAGGCCGGCCCGTTTCATAATGTGAGCTGCTTTGAACAAATAAAGTCCAACCTTTCCTTGAGAATTATCGTCATATTCATTACCGACGGGCGTTTCCCCAAGCAACTGCCCGGCGGGATTTCCCAAATGCACGCAGCACGATGCAAGGAAGGTAGGAGCCAGTGGCTCAGTACAAAGGGAAGGTCAAGTGGTTCAACAACGCCAAGGGCTACGGTTTCATCGGACGCGATGACGGGCCAGATGTATTCGTTCACTATTCTTCGATTCAGCTGGACGGATACAAAACCTTGAAAGAGGGCGATGACGTTGAGTTCGATATCGTCCAGGGTCAGAAAGGTCCGCAGGCTGACGCTGTAATACGCCTCAAGGACGCTGCCGCGCACAACGCGGCTTAACGATGGCGTAGCCGCCTGAGCTTCGGGCGTGAGCCCAACACCGCAAGTGAGCGGTGAGCGTTGGGTGTGCCTATTTTTCGCCCGTTCATCACAATCCAGAGGATCTGGAAAACCAGACAAGCGCGGAATTGTGGGTGGATTTGTTGTGCCGAAGGGGCGCGCCTGAACAGGCGCAATCATCTTGGCGCGCAATCCTCTCTTTCCGGCTTCAGAGGTTGAGCCTCGCCCGAAAAGGGAACAGGTGGAGAGAAGCGTTACGAGCGCGGCGAAAGTGGTTACGGATACAGGGAGAACCCGCTGGAATTAATCCCCCTTTGCATGCTTCGAAGGGTAAGATTAGTGCGCGATGAGCTTACTCCACCAAGACGCGCCTGAAGAGACCGACGACGCCGCCCGCGGTGAGGCATTCACCAAGGGCAGCAGCCACGTGGTGTGGGCGAGTTTGGCTGCCGCAATCATCGTGACCATTTCCATTGCAGCTTTTGTGATGGCCGGCGAAAAGCCCCCCGCGGCGACGGGAGAGATTGTGCGGGTGTGGGCGCACCCGATGCACGTGGAGACTTCCGGGCTGGACGCGAATGGCGCGCCGATGCCAAAGCAGAGCTTCGACCAGGTGTTGGTCTTCCTGCAGGTACGGCTGCACAACCAGAGCAAGTCGCCGTTATTTCTGCACCAGGTGGTCACAAACGCCACGATGGGAGAAGGGATCCGTTCCAGCTACGCAGCGAGCGCAGCGGATTTCGACCGCACATTTGTGGTCTATCCGGGGCTGACGATTGGCCATGGAAAGGCGCTTCCCATCGAGGCCACGTTGGATCCCGGACAGACGATGGAGGGAGAGATCGTTTCGTCGTTCAAGATGTCGAAACAGGAGTGGGAGGCGCGCAAGGGCCTGAGTTTCACCTTTGCCTTCCGCTATCAGCCGAATCTGGTACTGGAATCGAAAGCAGCAGTGACCGAGCAGTAGGGGAACGGCGAAGAGAATCTGGAAGAGAAATGCCGGCCGGGAGAAAGCCTCCCGGCCGGCATTGCTGCATCTGGAGAACCTGCGAACAGGGTTCGCGTGAGATCTCGTTCCCGCGGAGGCTAAGGCCCAGCTCATTCTATTGGCCTTATCGGCACGGCTAAACAGGCTGCGGAAAAAGGCCGGAGTTGGGGCACGATTCCCTCAAAACGCCCCTCGGGGCCTAAAGGCCACGTTCATTCTGCTGCACTTACGGCACGGCTGAAGCCGTGCCCTTTCAAGACTGAGGCTGAGACCGAGTTTTTCCGCAGCCTGTAAAGCCGTACCCTTTCAAAACATCGACTTGGAGCAACGCCTGCTTTTCCGTTACTTGACGGAGGGGGGAGCCGGAGCGTTTTTCGGCACCGACAGATAACCCGTGACCTGGTTCTTGTTGTTGACGGCGTTGACAACGACTTCGAAGAGCAGGGGATCCTTGCCGCTGTAGAACTGGAGCGGCTCGTTGACGCCCTTGTCCTTTTTGGAAACCGGCTTGTCGTCGGAGTAGACGATGAGGGTGAAAGTGTTCTTCTTGGGATCGGCCTTCTTGAGTTCCAGGCTCACCGTTCCCACCGGCTTGCGGTTGTTCTTGGCGATGGTGAATTCGTAGAAAGTGCGATCGCCCTTGTGTCTGAGCAACTCCAACTCATCATGGTTGCGGGCAATCAGACTGCCATGGTCGCTGAGGTCGCCCTTTACGGACTCCAACTGGCTGAGAGCAGTGGCCAACTGGCTTTGGGTCTTGGCAACATCGGACTTGACGCCGCCGACGTCGGTCTTGACGTTGGAGACTTCGCTGGAAACGGCGCTGACCTGCTGCGCGGTCTCCTTCTGGGAGGCTTCGAGGCGCTGGCTATTGACCTCGGCGGCCTGCTCGCGACGGAGAATCTCCTGAGCCTTGGATTCCATTTCTTTCTGAGTCAGGCCCTGAGATTTGCCCAATTCCTCGGTGGCGACGCGCAAGCGCGCGTTGGTTTCCCGCAGTTCCGCGGCCATTTTGACATTTTCCTGTCTGGATTCAGCCAGTTCCGCCTGCTGGGCGGTGACCCGGCCACTGATGGAACTGCTCCAGATCAGTCCGGCGACGGCGGCCACAACAGCCACTGCGATGGCCCCTAAAAGCGCGCCGGAATAGGTCCTGGGGGTACTATCGAATTCGCTCATGATGTGCCTTTCATTTCTTTGGCGGTCAGTATAAAGGGCGTCCGGTACATCCTTGCTGCCAATGATTCGCGCTTGACGCCTTTGCCGAAGGACAGGCAGGGCGGTGCAATCACCTTCCGCAAGTTGACCCGTAATCCACTCTATCGTTCCGCTCGTTCAAATTGCCATTCAGTCATGTCCGTAGGCGCGTCCCCGCGTTGTTGCATCTGCCGGGCGCGATGCAAACGCGCCGGAGGAGGTTTGCTCCGAGGCGGTCATCTCATCTCGCCAACGGCTTACGGCTTTGTGCTGCAATTCCGGCGATCCGGGCACAGCAGCGGAAATGCAGCCGTCGTTCTCCGGAAGTTTACAGGAATAAGCATACGCCGCGCGGGCACGGCAGCGGGGCAATCGCATAAGCCTCATGTTGGCGATGGACTTGCCGTTTTGCGCCGCCCCTACAGGGCTCCTAGCAGTCGATGGGCGGCTCTCCCAGCGCTGAAGCGCTGGGCCGATCACCTTTGCGCCTACGGCGCGATAGAAACAGGAGCCAATCCGGTCAACAGATTGGCTTCACAGACAACGGAAAGAGGCATGATTTTGGTTAAGTGTCGGAAAAATATACCTCAGGGGCTAAAGCCACCGACTCATTCTATGGGGCTTATCGGCACGACTGAAGTCGTGCCCTGACGCTTCTCGCCTTCCCGATGGAGTCTTTCCGCAGCCTGTGAAGCCCCGCTGATTCCACTAACCCTGTGCCGGGGATAAATCCCCGGCCTACCGCACGATGGAGTTTTTCCGCAGCCTGTTCATGCGATTGCCCTGCCTCCGGCAGTTGAAGCGCCCCGCAGGGAGGGCCAACCAGGAGGGCGCTGGAAGAGCCCCGACGGTTCTGGGACCGCGCCCGTGACAACCATTGAATCGTTCCGTTATAAACATCCTTACAAGAATTTGGAGACTGGACCCGCAGTGGGGACCGGTCGTTCGGCGCAATTATTCTTCATTTCAAGGCAGGGGAGATCCGAGAGTTATGGCGACGGCTAGCGCAGGAAAGGGTTTAGAAGGAATTGTTGCGGCGAACTCCGGGATCTGCTGGATCGACGGAGATGCCGGCGTTCTTGCATATCGCGGCATCGATATTCACGAATTGGCTATACATTCCAATTTTGAAGAAACGACATACCTGCTGTGGAACGGCATTCTCCCCAACCAGCTTGCGCTGCGCGATTTTACCAACCGGCTGGCGCTGGCCCGCTCGCTGGATGCACGCATCATCGATATGCTGTGCCGTATTCCCCGCTCGGCGACACCCATGGAGGTTCTGCGCACGGCGGTCAGCGCGCTGAGCTTTTTCGACGCGGACGAAAAGGACAACTCGCACGACGCCAATGTGCGTAAAAGCTACAACCTGACGGCGCAAATCGCCATGCTGGTGGCTATCTACGACCGTTTGCGCAAGGGCAAGGAAATTGTTCCGCCCGACCGTTCGCTGACCCACGCGGCCAACTTTCTGTGGATGCTGAACGGCGTGATGCCGTCGGAAACCGCTGTAAAGACAATGGATATGGCGCTGGTTCTGCACGCCGATCATGAGTTGAACGCGAGCACCTTTGCCGCCCGCGTGATTGCGGCGACGCTATCGGACGTTCACTCGGCCATCACCGGGGCAATCGGGGCGCTGAAGGGGCCACTGCACGGCGGCGCCAACGAGGGCGTGATGCGGTTGCTGCTGGCAATCGACAAGGCCGGCGCGGACCCGGTGGAGTATGTGAAGCACATGTTGGCCGCCAAGCAGAAGATCTCCGGCTTCGGGCACCGCGTGTACAAGACGGAGGATCCTCGCGCTACCCACCTGCGCCAGATGAGCGAGCAGCTGGGCATCGATTCCGGGGATCCGAAGTGGTTCCGGATGTCGCGCGCCATCGAGCTTCACATCAATGCCGACAAGAAGCTCAACGCCAACGTGGACTTCTACTCGGCATCGACCTACGCCACGCTGGGCATCGACATCGATCTTTACACGCCGATCTTCGCCATCAGCCGCATGGCCGGATGGGCGGCGCATGTGATTGAGCAGCTGGACGACAACCGCCTGATCCGGCCTCGCGCCGAGTACATCGGGCCGGCTTACCCCTCGCCCTGGATTCCGATGGACGAGCGCGGGTAGAACAAATTAAAAGAGCGGACTGATTTGGTTTGGGGCTCGGAAGGCGGCGGTTGCCGCACTTCCGGGCCCCAAAGCTTTTGTCGCGGTGAAGAGAAGGACGAGGCGCTCTACCGCTTGCGCTGGTAGGTGCGGGAGAGGCGGTCGTGCCAGCTCATGTGGTCTTCGTCGAAGAGGCTCCAGGCCACGCCCAGCCCCAGAGGCAGGACGGAGAGCAGCAGGCCACAGAGGCGGCCAAAGCGTTGCGCCAGGGTGGGAATCTGGTCGTCGAAGGTGCAGAGACTGGTTCCGGCGTAGCTCATGCCGGGCGTGCTCTCGGCCAGCAGGGTGAAGACCGCCAGGTAGAGGACTCCGGTGAGGACAAAGCCAATACCTGCCCAAATTTCCAGTACACGGAGGCCGGGAAGTTCGTTGAGTTTGGAAATGGCGTAGGCGGCAAAAGCCAGGAAGACGCCCGCGATCAGCGCTCCATCCACCACGGCAGCCAGCAGACGGCGGCTCATGGGGGCCAGGTAAAGCGTGGGAGCTTGTTGAACCGGCTCCGCTTCCGGGCCGAGATCCAACTCGTACGGAGCTGGCGCTAGAGCATCCAATTCCATGCCCGCCCATTCCGGTCCATTGACAAAGGCTGGGGCACCGGGCCGTTCCGGTTCGGTGGAGATCGCGCTGGGGTCCACCTCAAAGATGCTCAATTGGCTGGAGAGGGAGTCCAAGGCGCCCGCCAGGGCCTCGGCAAGACGAGGCCGAGCTTTGCGGGTGGCCACCAGCTCGCTGGGAAACTGGATGAGATTCGCGTGGATGGGCTGTTCCGGTTCCACGGGCTCGATGGTTTCCAGAACCGGCGCATCCATCCGGACCGGCAGGAGAGACTGGACAGGTAGAGAAGATTGGATAGCCGCAGGCTCCCACCAATCCTGCGTGGGGATATCGAACGGCTCCGGACGGTTCTCCACCCATTGGGCGGCGCGCGCAGTTCCCTGCTCTGCCGGGCTGGCGGGCATGTCCGGCTCCCAACGAAGGCCGAGCGATTGCTTATCGAATGGTTCCTGAGCAAGCAAAAGCGAGGCTGGAATGGCTTCAAAACCAGGTGCGGCAACCGGAGCCTGGGACGGCTCGCTGTTTGCGAGCTCGACCTGCTTCGAGGGTGACGACCAAGAGTGGTCTTCGCGGCGTTCCGAAACCTGAGAGGCAGAGATACGCACGGGCGGCATAGGCACGAGTTCGGCGTCAAAGACCGAAGCCGCATGCATGTCGGCGAGGACGGCGTGCGCATTGGCCTGGGCCTGGAGGGCAACCTGGGTTGCGATCTCAGCGGCGCGCACCGCAGTGCGAGCTTCTTCGGCCTGCATCTGGCTGTAGCTGGGGGCCTTGGCGTAGCGCGCGGCCACGGTGGCAGCCGCCTGGGCAGCGCGGCTGGTTACGCCAGTACGGTTCACCACGGGCTCAGGCGGCGCAACAGACAAGCCCTTGCGGCTCTTGTGCGCGGCGAGGCGGCGGTTCACCTCCTGCTTCCAGGAAGATTCGGTAGTCAGCTGGCTCAAGTTCGTGCTCACAGCGCCTGTATCCCTTCTGATTCAGCCTTCGGGGACCGTCCCCGAGCTGCCGTTCAGGTCCGCGAACCCGGGAATCGGGAAGGCGAACGTTGCTCTCAAAAGCGAAAAGAAAATCGCTGGAGAACACAGGCGGTCGGTGCGGTTTCTCCAGAGACTCGAACGTGCGCAACAAGAACAGGATCTTAGCAGCGGCGCGATGACGCCAGCTGCATCGATGTGCACACTTTCTCGACGTTTTCACAAAATAGTTCTGTGAAAGCGCCTGGCAAAACTACCCGAATTTTCCTGGCGCCAGAGCTGAGAGGAACGCGTCCCATCCAAAGTGGCTGGCGTTTGCTATTCTGAGCCTTGCCACTGGACTCGGAATGCGCCCTCATCAATTAGTGTTTATCACGCTGTTGTTCCTCTGTCACCACCAACTTGGGGGGCAGGCGTTGACCAATGCAGTACCTCCGGAACCAATAGCGGACAGTTTGTCTCAAGACGCGACAAACCCGCATGATTCCGTACCGGAAGCGGCTTCACTGCCCGACGACCCGGGCCAGGAGATCTTGCCGGTTGCTCAAGTGGAGCCGGAAGCGGCTAGCGGTGTTCCCGTGCAGTGGAAGGCCGACCGCCAGACCTGGGTGGGCAAGACTGCGACCCTGGAAGGCGTGACGGAGTTCCACTATCGGAATTACATTCTGAGCGCCGACAAGGTGGTGTACAACCAGGCAACCACAGAGTTGGAGGCCGAGGGGCACTTACGGGTCCTGGGCGGACTCGAGGACGTGCACATCGAAGCCGAGCGAGGGGACATGCGGCTGAACATGCATACCGCCCGCTTCTTCAACGTTACCGGCTCCATGGGGGTTCGCAGCGCTGGGCGGACGACGGTGTTCTCGACATCGAATTCGTTTGTGTTTTCAGGCCGGGTGCTGCTGCAGACGGGCGAAGGCAAATATCGCATTGTGGATGGGACGATGACCAACTGCCGGCTGCCCAAGCCGGACTGGCAGATCATTTCGCGGTCGATCGAACTCGATAACGGAGAGGCGAGCACCACCGCGGCACGGTTCAAGGTCTTGGGTGTGCCGGTGTTTTTCATTCCCTACCTTCGGCATCCGATCGAAGACACCGGGCGGGATAGCGGCCTGCTGATTCCGGCGTTGGAGAACTCGTCCATCAAGGGCTACGTGGTGGGCGAGCAGATTTACTGGGTGATCAACCGCAGCATGGATCTGGTGGTGGGCACGGATTACTTTTCCAAGCGCGGCTGGGCGCCAAACGGGGATTTCCGCTACAAAGGAACCGGCAACGACCACTTGACCGCGCGCTGGAACGCCTTGCTGGATCGCGGCGTCGAGGAGGCAGTGGCCGCGACGGCCACGCAACCGGCAACCACGACATTGGTGAACCAGGGCGGAGTAGACATTGCAGCGCTGGGCCGCAAGGACTTATCGAGCGAGACAAGGATTGCCGGCAACGTCGAGTACCTTTCCAGCTACGTCTACCGGCTTGTTTTCAACGACAATATCACCCAGGCTTCCAGCTCCGAAGTGACCAGCAACCTTTCGCTGACTCACGCGGACAACGGGTTTGTGCCGTCGGTTTCGTTCGATCGCTTTCAGGCCTTTGCCAGCACCACGACAGGCGATGAGGTTCGCATCATTCACTTGCCCAGCCTGCGCTACGATGTGCTGGATCAGCCGCTGGGCAACTTCGGATTGTATGGCGGGCTGGGTTCTTCGGTGGGCTTCCTGAACCGCGCGGAGCCGATGTTTCACGCCCGCAATGTGGGCCGGCTGGACCTTTATCCGCATCTTTCGATGCCCTTCTCGGCGGGTGGGTGGAGCTTCGATCCCGTGGTGGCGGCAAGAAACACTTTTTACTCAATCAGCCAGATCCCGAATCTGACGGTGGGCGGAACGGGCATACCAAAAATTCGCCACGAGTTGCTGGACCGCAGCGACCTGGAAGCCGCTGCCGATATTCGTCCGCCCGCTCTGGAGCGCGATTTTTATTTTGGCAGCCGGGTTCTGCGTCACGTTATCGAGCCGGAACTGACCTACCACTATGTGACGGGAATCGGCGACAAGGCCCGCAACGTGGTGCGTATCGACACCACGGATATTGCCAGCGACGTGAACGAAGCCGGGCTGTCGGTGACCCAAAGGCTCTATGTGCGCAACACCGGCACGCATCCCTGTACGCCCGACGCAGGAGACGCGGGCGGTTTGTGCCCGGATGCTCCGCGCGAGTGGGCGAGCTGGCAAATTGCGCAGAATGTGTTTTTGGATCGTAATTTCGGTGGGGCGCTGATCGCCGGGCGGCGCAACGTGCTTGACTCCACCCTGGACATGAGCGGCGTGGCTTTTCTGACGTCGCCGCGCAACCTTGCGCCGATCACCTCG
The DNA here is from genome assembly GCA_964595345.1 of uncultured Occallatibacter sp. Taxonomy (GTDB): domain Bacteria; phylum Acidobacteriota; class Terriglobia; order Terriglobales; family Acidobacteriaceae; genus Telmatobacter. The sequence continues at coordinate 24,571 of CAZQPY010000052.1, read as the reverse complement.
CGGCTGCGCTTTGAGGCCATCGACAATCTGCGCATCGAGTGGGACCTGGACTATGACCCGAAGGCCGGCCGCATGGGCGCCGACAACATCTTTGCCGGCTATGGCTGGGGCCGCACGACGCTGGGCATAGGGCACGCACTGCTGAACGCGGTGGACGAGAATGGCAGCGCGGCATCGACGATTCAGAGCCAGCAGGTGCAGCCGTTCCTGGCCATTGGCAAACAGACGGGGCTCGGTTTCAACCTGGCCGCCAATGGCGGCTACGACTTTACTTTGCGCCAGCTGCAATATGCCGGCATACAGACCACCTATAACTGGGATTGCTGCGGCCTGACCTTGGGCTACCGGCGCTACATTCTCGGCTCGCTCCGCGATGAGACCGAGTACTTGTACGGCTTCACCATTGCCAGCTTTGGCAATGTGGGGAATGTCAGCCGCGCCAAATCGGTCTTCCGCGATCCGACGCTGCCACCCGCATATTGACGGGCCTTGCAAGGGCCCGCTGGAGTATTCTTTCCTGAGAGGAATCAACTTGTCGCGTATTCAATTTCTTGCCGCCCTGCTCGCACTCGGCATGGCTATCGGCTGCAAGGCCCAGACTTCGACGGCTACCCCTGCCGACCAGGAGCTCAATCGCCACATCGAAGTCATGGTTCGCAGCCAGTTCAACGTTCCCCAGGACTACACGGTGACCATCGGCGCGCGCTCGGCGAGCAAGGTTCCGGGCTTTCAGACGCTGCCCATCACGCTTTCACTGGGCGAGCGCAAGACACCCGTGGAGTTCTTGATCTCCGACGACGGTAAAACGCTGGCCCGCCTGGAGAAATTCGATCTGCTCGCAGATCCGGCGTTTTCCATCGATGTGCAGGGACGCCCGGTGCGAGGTAATCCCGCGGCTCGGGTGACGGTGGTGAACTTCGACGATTTCGAGTGCCCCTATTGCGCCCGCATGCATCAGACGCTCTTTCCGCAGACCATCGATCACTACAAGGGATTGGTTCGCTTCGTCTACAAGGACAATCCGCTGACCGAGATCCATCCCTGGGCCCTGCACGCGGCGGTGGACGCCAATTGCCTGGCGGCGCAAAGTGGGGACGTTTTCTGGAATTACGTGGATTACCTGCACGGGCACGGACAGGAAGTCAACGGCGAGAATCAGAGCCTTCCCAAGAGCTTCGATGCGCTAAACCGGATTGCAAGGCAGCAGGGCATTCTGGGCAAGCTTGACGAGGTCAAGCTGGACCGGTGCATTGCCGCACAGGATGAAACGCAGGTTCGCGCGTCTATGAAGGAAGCGGAGGTGCTGAGGATCGATGGAGCGCCGGCGCTGTTTGTGGATGGCGAACGGATTTCAGGCGCGCTTCCGGAGGATCTGCTTTGGCAAGTGATTGACCGGGCGCTGCGGGCCCAAGGCGTGGAGCCTCCCCCGCGTACGCCGCAACCGGCTCCAAAGAGCGGAAATTAGTCAGCTTATCGCTATCGCGTTGCCGGTTCGTGATTTATCGTTGATTGCTGGGGTGGTTCGACCCCATAGGAGAAATAAGGTTGCAAGTCCAAGGTTTCTTCTCAGTTCGTTCGCGTACCGTCCTTTTGCTGATCTGCAGCGGCGTCCTGCTGCCAGCGTTTGTTGCCTGCCACCGAACGCCCTCGGCGGATGTGGTGGCCACCGTCAATGGCAAGGAGATCAGCCGCTCGGAACTAGAGAGAAAGTACCTGGCCTACAAGGTGAACATGGGCCCCACGCCGCAGGAACCCTCCGCGGAACAGGCCAACATTGCCCGGCTAGGGCTCTTGCGGACGATGATCGACGACGAGTTGCTGCAAGAGCGGGCGGCCAAGTTCAACCTGGTGGCCTCGGACGAGGATGTGAACGCGAAGGTCACCGAATTCAAGACCCCCTACACGCAAGAGGGCTTCGAGAGTGAGCTGAAGAAGCGCGACGAGACGCTGGACGATCTGAAGCGCGACATCCGCCACCAGCTAACCCAGACCAAGCTGCTGAACAAGGAGATCGAGTCGAAGATCAACATCACCGACGCTTCTATCGCGGCCTTTTATAACGGGCACAAGTCCGATTTTAACCTGATGGAACCGATGTACAATCTGGCCCTCATCAAGGTCACCGACGCCCCCAACCCGCAGGCCAGCAATCTGCAGAACAACAAGGCCTCGGGCGATCTTGACGCAAAGAAGAAGATACAGATTCTGCACAACAAGCTGGAAAACGGCGAAGACTTCGGTACCGTGGCGATGAACTTCTCCGAGGACCCCAACACGGCACCGAATGGCGGCGATCTGGGCTTTGTGGCCGAGTCCGCGCTGCACAGCGACCCGCAGGTGTATGAGGCAGTGAGTAAATTGAAACCTGGGCAGATGACCGAGATTTTGCCCATCTATGACAACACGCCGGCGCACCGGATCCAGGGCTACTCGATCTTCAAGCTGCTGGCGCACGAGCCGGCCGGGCAGCGGGAGCTGAGCGATCCCCGCGTGCAACAATTAATCCGGCAATCGCTGCACGACAACAAGGCCCAGCTGCTGAAGAACGCCTATTTCGAGGTGCTGCACAGCGATGCGAAGGTGCACAACTACTTTGCCGAGCAGATTTTGAAGGAGAGCGGGAACTAGGCTTGTCGGAACAGGAAATTCCCGCCGCGGCGCGTTGAAGCTACTGGGGGATATAGAGACAGAAGGCCTGCCGCAGCGCGATGCTGGGGCAGGCCTTTTTGCGTGCAGGTTTCAGGGCTTGGGCTCCGAGAGCCTATTCTCTTCCGCGGCCTGGCAGATACTCATCGCCGAGGCTATCCGATTCCTGGCCGCTGGAGGTCCGCTGCGGGTGGCTTTTGTGGGCACTCCAGTAGGCACTGGAGCGGAGGATCAGTTGCTCGCGGGCAGCGAGTTGCTGCGGAGTATCGGTGGAAGCAAATTGCACGACCGTCTGGGTGAATCCGGCAGGGCGAGCACTGCCAGCAAAGCCGCGAGAAGCACAATGGCAGGAGCGGGGGCAGGAATGCGGTGAACCATGGAATTGTTTCCGGACGTCACCCATCATAAAACGGCCCCCGCGGAGGCGGAGGCCGTTTTGCATTGCAAGAGAGGAGGATGGCTTACTTCAGGTTGCCGCTGGCGTCCATGGTGATGCCGCCGGGTCCCTGGTTCTTCTTGGCTTCGTTTTCCTTGCGGGTGCCCATCGCCTTGGAAGTCCACTCCTTGGCAGAAGCCATATCGGCGGAGACAGCGCTGGCATTGCCGTAGTCCATGTCAGCCTTGTTGCGATAGATCAGGTTCAGGTACTGCATGGCGTCGTCGTAGTTGGGCCGGTTGGCCACGGCCTGGGTAAGATACTGCAGGCCTTCTTCGACCAGGGCGGAGTTCTTCTCCTTGAGCTCTTCCATGACCTTTTTGGGGGCCTTGACATTGCCTTCGCCATCGTCGTTGACGTTGACCGCGAGCAGGGTCTTGAGCTTGTTCTCGTGGGCCTGGGTCCAGTCGATCACGCCGACGGTGTAGGCCGCCTCGGGATCCTTGGAGTCGGCCGCGAGGACCTTCTTCTGCCACGCCTTGGCATCGTCCAGCTTCTTGATCTGGAAGTAGATGCTGGCGATATTCTTCATACTGTTAATGTCGGTAGGGTCCTTCTGAAGAACATCCTCGAACATGCCGATCGCCTGCTGGGCGGTCTTGAGGTTCTCGGGGGACTCCAAGCCGGGGACGACGTTCTGCGCCAGCGCGGTGGCCAGATAGCTCTTCGCCATCGGCAGGTTGGGATCCAATTCGGTAGCCTTTTGGAAGTGACCAATCGCCTCTTCGAAGTGGGCGGCCTTGTAGGCCTCCACGCCCTTGTTTAACTGATCACGGGCAGCGAGGCGGTTGCACCCGCTCATGGAAAGCACCATGCCGGCCAGGGCAACCGCGAGCGCCGTAGTACGTGCGGGTCCAATCATATTCGTATCCTTCTCCTTAGGGCCGTGCCTACCAGTGGAACACCGGGCGCGTGCCTGGAATCATCTTTTGCTGGCCGCGGATGAAAGAGCCGTAACCAGGATGGAAAAAATTGTACTCCTGCATTCCAGCCGGAGGTTCTGCAATCATCAGGACCGGACAAGCATGCGACTCCAGTCACTGCGAGGCGGCCGGGATCTGGTTCCGATCAGCCCCGCCGTGCCCTGGCCGGCGCGTTTTCCGCGCCAGTGGACGCCGCAGGGGCTGAGGCAAACCGGGATCCGGCTGCTTATTTGCCCTCGAGGATCTTCGGCGTCATCAATCCGATATGATCCACGTTGGCCGCACGGCCGATGTCGATCACTTCAGCCACGTAGCGGAAGTCGACATCGTCGTCCCCCTTGACGAACATGATGCGCTCGGCACGGTTGGCATAGATATCGGTCAGCTTGCCCTGCAGTTCGCCCTTGGCGTACGGGGTTTCGTTGATCTTGTACAGCGGCGCCCCGCCGCCCGGCTGCTTGAGAACCTGCACGACGATCGTGCGATCGTTTTGCTGTTGCTGCTGCGGGTTCTTGGGCGGCTGCGGCACCAGCGCGTCCAGGCCCTTCGGCGTAACCGGCACGATGACCATGAAAATGATCAAGAGCACCAGCAAGACGTCGATCATGGGCGTTACATTGATGTCGGACGAGTAGCCACCCCCGCCCCCCATTGACATTGCCATGGCTTCAAACTCCTCGTTTGCTGCAAATCGTTAAGCAGGATATTGCAAATACCTGGTATTTTGGACCAGGTTATTCGCCGCCTGCGAGATTACCCTCGCGCTTCTGAGTCAACAGACCTACGTCGTCTACGCCAGCCGTACGAACAGCGTCAATTGCGTCTTCGACGGCCCGGAACTGCGCGCGCGCATCAGCGCGAACGAAGATCGTCTTACCAGGCTTGTCAGCCAACTTTTCCTGCACCCGGGCGCCGAGCTCGGTGACGGCGATCTTGTCCTGACCCAAAAAGACTCCTCCGTCGCGCGTAACAGCGACGACAATGGCGTCTTCCTTGTCGGCATCGGGCATGGCGATGGGATTGTCCACCTTGGCCATATCGACGGCGACCTTGTTTTGGAGCATGGGGGTGATAACCATGAAGATGATCAGCAGAACAAGCATCACGTCGACCATCGGAGTCACGTTGATGTTGGAGCTGACCTTGCTACCTTCGTTGCGAACCGCGATTGCCATTGTTTGGGCTCCGTGCCAGTGATTTTTTGTTCCGGATGGCTTCCGGCAGCGTCTACGAACCGGCTGGGTGGCGTGAGGGTAAAGCCGGAAGGCGGGAGAACGCTAACGTTCTCCGGCCCTCCGCAGTTTCCCGCTCGTGCCGTCAGGCGCCTCGCTTAGCGCTTGTGGCTCTGCTTGATGAAGTAGTCGACCAGTTCGCTCGAAGAGTTATCCATTTCCACATCGAACGATTCCACGCGACCGGTGAAGTAATTGAAAGCCATAACGGCAGGGATGGCGACCAGGAGGCCGAAAGCGGTGGTGACCAGGGCTTCCGAGATGCCGCCGGCAACCGCGCCGATACCCGAGGTCTTCTGGGTGGCGATCTGCTGGAAGGCGTTCAGAATGCCGATAACCGTGCCGAAGAGGCCGACGAAGGGAGCCGTTGCGCCGATGGTGGCCAGAACAGCGAGGCCTCTCTTCAGCTTGGCGTGAACGATGGCTTCAGAGCGATCCAGTGCGCGGTGCGAGCTCTCGATCTGCTGCTCGTTGGAAGCGCCGGCCGAAGCGCGGAATTCCTGCAGGCCAGCGGTGACGACTTCCGCCAGGTGAGACTTCTTGTTGCGGTCCGCGATCTTGATGGCTTCTTCGAGCTTGCCATCCTTGAGGGCGCCGGCGACCTTGGGGGCAAACTCGCGGGACTGCTTGCGGGCTGCCGAGAAGTAGAGGTAGCGATCGATCATCACGGCCAAAGACCAGATGGACTCGATGAAAAGCAGGACGGCCACGCACTTGGCGAGAACACCCATGTGTTCCCAGAGGCCCATCATGCTGAAGTTGACTGTCTCTTCACCGTCGAAGAAGAAGGCCATGTTGGCTACCGTGTGCGAAGCGAAGTGTGCGAGCTGAGCGAGAATCACTGAATCGTTCCTCCTAAGGAGTTTTCTTGTGGACTGCGACTGCCTTGAAATTGCTGGGAATGTTTGCCGTTCGGGCACCCATTCAGGTCGACATTTACGACGTTGCCCGGCCGGAACCGGAGAGCGTCAAGCGGATGGTCATCCACCCAGGGAGAAAATCACGTTGACCGTGGTTTCCACTTCGACCGGCTCGTTGTTGAGCAGGTAGGGTCTGTAGCGCCACGACTTGACGGCGTCCAGCGCGGAAGCCTGCAACATGGCAGGACCGCTGATGACTCGCAGATTCTCGATCGTTCCCGCCTTGGAGATCGTGGCCTGAAGAACCACGGTACCCGAGACGCGAGCGGCCTTAGCGATCGGCGGATAGACGGGAGTCGTCTTCTGCAGCAGCATGCCCTGGGCAACGCCGCCGGAGATGTTGACTTTCTTGGGAACCGCAGCCTTGACGGTGCTTTTGGCCGCGCCGAGGATGCCGCCAATGACGCCACCCGTGCTGCCGCCCAAACCTTCCATACCGGCCACGCCAAAGGTCGACGGAGGAGCTTCCTTCTCGGCAACCTGCTTGATGTCCTTGGGAATCTTGGTGGGAGCGACGAGCTGGTTATTCATCATCTCCGACTGCACATGGACGACGTGCACCATCTCTGGCGGCGGCGGCGGTGGCGGTGGCGGCGGAGGCGGAGGCGGGGCTACCAGCGCCATCTGCATGGCCGCCTTGGGCAGCGCCTCGGGATAGATCAGCGGAATCAGGATCAACAGGAAGAGGATCGAACCATTGGTGATGAAAGTCACCATCATCCAATACTTGCTCTTGCTCTTGATTCTGCCGCCGGATTCAAACGTGGAATCTTCAAACATGGCCAGCCTCGAATCGGGTGTTTGGTTACCTCTATTTAGACACCAAGGAATTGGAAAATGTTCCCGAGCGTCAAAACATTGTTTGAGGGCCAGTTCCTCTTTTATCAGAACCAGGTCCCACCTGAAAAGCAGCGAATTTCCAAGCATGAAATAAGGCGCTCCATCGAATCGATGGAGCGCCTTAAATTACGTTCTGGCGCGTTTTGCGGCGGGCAGGGCGGTGACCGTGCCGGCCTTTTTGGCGCGCCATTCCTGCCACGCAACGAGCATGGGGGCAGCGATTGCGATGGACGAATAGGTGCCGATCAGAATACCAATGACCAGCGCAAAGGAGAAGGGACGCAACACCGGACCGCCGAAGATGTAGAGCGAAAGGACGGTCAAGAAGGTCAATCCAGAAGTCAGCACGGTCCGGCTCAAAGTCTGGTTGATGCTGCGGTTGACCACATCCGGAAGCGACTCGCGCCGGCTGAGGCGAAGGTTCTCGCGGATACGATCAAAGACGACGATGGTGTCGTTCATCGAATAACCGATCAGCGTCAGGATGGCCGCGATCACCGTGAGGCTGATCTCCTGGCCGGTAAGCGCGAAGGCTCCGATGGTGATCAGGGTGTCGTGGAAGACGGCCACCACGGCGGCGACGCCGTAGATCAGCTGGAAGCGGAACCACAGGTAGACGAGCATTCCGCAAAGCGAATAAAGGGTAGCCAGTCCAGCCTGCTTTTCCAACTGCTTGCCCACGGTGGGTCCGACAACCGAGCGATTGCGCACTTCAAAGTGGGTGCCGTAGTGCGCGCTGAGGGCGTTGACCACCTGCGCCTGGCCTTGATCGAGCGCGGATTCCTCGTGCTGCTCTGGCAGGCTGATCAGCATCTCGTTGCCGGACGCGGCTCCGAAGGTGGTGATTTTGGCGTCCTTGATGCCTGCGGCGCGGGTAGCCTGGCGCACCTCCTCCGCATTGGGAGTCTGGTCGAACTTGACCTCGACCTGAGTGCCACCCTGAAAATCGACGCCGAGGATAATCGGGCTGTGGATCCTGGCCATGTTCGTGCCCATGGCGATCACGCCAGCCACGCTGAAAATCAATGAAAAGCTGAGGAAATACCACTTCAACTTCAGCCAGTCGATATTTACGCCGTGAAACAATTCCACTGGATTTCTGCCTTCCTGGGAACTGGAGCCTTTCGGGCTCCAGCGTTCAATGTTTTCGACTACCGATTGCCGCTGAGACCGGCAAGGCGGCAACGCTTGGAGGCTGTTCCCTGCCCAAGCTAGATCGAGATCAATTCGCCCGGCTTCATCTTGTTCAGGTGCCAATCGAAGATCACCCTGGAGACGAAGACGGCGGTAAACAGATTGGCCAGCAAACCGATGGTGAGGGTGGTGGCAAAACCCCTGACCGGGCCGGTGCCGAAGAGGAACAGGATGGCCGCCGAGACGATGGTGGTGACGTGGGTATCCACGATGGTCACCCAGGCATGCGCGAAGCCCTGGTCGATGGCAGCGGCCGCAGCCTTGCCGGCGCGAACTTCTTCCCGGATGCGCTCGAAGATCAGCACGTTGGAGTCGACGCCCATACCTATCGTCAAGATGACGCCAGCGATGCCGGGCAAGGTGAGCGCCGCGGTGGAGAAGCCCATAAAGCCAAGCAGGATGACCAAGTTCATGAGCAGCGCCAGGTTGGCGTTGATGCCCGAACCGCGATAGTAGACCAGCATGAAGACCATGACCACTACCATGCCGACGATGGCCGCCATCACGCCCTGGTGGATCGAGTCCTGGCCCAGCGATGCGCCGACGGTGCGATCTTCCAGATAGTTGAGCGAGGCCGGCAGCGCGCCGGTGCGCAGCATCTTGCTGAGCAGCATGACCTCTTCCGGCGAGAAGCTGCCGTCGATCTGGCCACTGTCGCGGATGGCGCTCTTGATGTTGGCGACTTCCTTGACCCGGCCGCTCATCACCACAGCCATGCTGTGGCCGACGTTCTGGCTGGTGTAGTCGTAGAACTTGTCGCCGGCGTCGTTGGTCAGGGTGAAGCGCACATTGCGCAGGCCGTTCTGGTCGGTGCCAGGGTCGGCGGAGCGGAAGTCGCTGCCGCTGACGATGGAGACGCGCTGCAGAAGCCAGACGCTGTCGGAGTCGCCGCTGCCTTGCAAGCTGCCGGAGCCGTGGATCAGGAGCTCATCCGGAGGAACCGCGCCGCCCACGCTGGCCAGGGCTTCCTGGTCGTCCTTGTAGGGTCCGCCGACAACGGCGTGAATCTCAAGGCGCGCGGTGGACTGGATGATGCTCTTGACACGATCCAGGTCGTCGATGCCGGGCAGTTCGACGAGGATCTCGTCCTTGCCCAGGCCGTATTCCTGAATGAGCGGCTCGGCAACGCCGAGCGAATCCACGCGGTCGCGGATGGTCTCGATGGAGTTCTGTACGGTCTTGTTCTCCAGAGACGTCATCACCGGAGGCCGCATGGTCAGGGTGAAGGAGTTGTCGGAGCCGCCAGTGACGTCGTACTCGTTGGAGAACTTGTTCTCCAGCAAGGTACGGACGGCGTTGGAACTGGACGGCGCCGTGCCCTCGACTTTGATGACCTCAGGGTGCGCGACCGGATCCTGCTTGTAGATCTGGGTATAGCCCAGGTTGGCAGCCTTGAGAGCCTGCTGGATGCGCCCAGCGGTGTTGTCGGTTTCGGCGTTGATGGCTTCGGGCACCACGACCTGGAGGATCAGGTGAACGCCGCCGCGCAAATCCAAACCAAGGTGAATCCGCTTGGTCAGGGCTTCGGTCAGAGCCTTCCCGGAGACGCCCGAGGGCACTCCGAAAATGCCGTAAACAAAGACCACCAGGAAAGCAACAATCAGGGCAATTTTGCCGTTGAGATTCTTCTTCATCGTCCCGTTTCTCTACTTCAAAGCGCTAAAAACGAATGCAAAACATGAGAGGCAGCAACTGGCCGAACCGGCCTGCCTCGCGACCTGCCTGCTCGCGACCAGCCTGGAAAGACCGAAAGACCTCAGGAAACCGCGCCATCCTGGGTGACCGAGGCAATCGCGTTCTTGGCCACTTCCATCTTGATGTTGTCCGGGGCCACGCGAATGACGATCGAATCGTCCTTGATGGAGAGGATGATGCCGCGAATCCCGCCGGCGGTGGTGACACGGTCGCCGGCCTTGATCGATCCCAGCATCTCGGCCCACTGTTTTTGCCGCTTCTGCTGCGGACGGATCATCACTAGATATAGTACCGGGATCAAAACGATGATGGGAAGAAACCCGATAAAACCGCCGCCTGCTCCAGCAGCAGGACCTATCAACAACGCGAAACTTGTCGCCACAATCATCCTTTACTCGCCCCCGGCAGCATTTATCCGCCGCCGTTCAGAGCACAGGCGCACCCAGCCAGGGGCTGGGGCCCTTAAAAAATTTGTCTCCCGGAATAGTGCTGGCCGCGGATTTCAGTGAATCCAATGTGCTGACACCGTCTGGAGGCTGCTACGAGCATACCGGCTTAACCTTCCTAGCGCCGATCCCGTTTTCGCTGTCCACCCGGCCCAAGCACTGGCCAGACCCTCAGAAACGGCCCGATTACCGGATACTGGGGAAAATCACCCTTCCCCCGCAACCCGCGAGACGCACCTCTGGCCGCTGCTTCCTTTTCGACAGGGCCTTCCACTGGATCCCGGATCTGGAAAAACACCGTGCTGCAGATGCTCCTGAAGGCCGGAATTCGAAAGAATGCCTAGCAAGATAAGATACGCGCGGCCTGTTGCGTGTCAAGGCGGAAGACTGCCAGTGTGTCGGCGAGCACAGGAGGCAAGGGCAGCGCGGCCGCATTTGCGCGGCCCAAGGTCCGCGCAGATTTTATAAAGCCTTTACTGTTTCCCTACTCAGCGCTTACTGCAACGGGTGTCCCCTAGAGAAGAAGGGGCATGCCGGCGCAGGCGAATCGATTTCCGTCCGCCGCATCCCGGAAAGCGAGGAAAACGCGGATGATGCTTGAATTGAGATCCAGCTTCCTCATTTTTGTTCCGATGGCGTTCGCTTTGGCATTCATGCTGTGGGCACTCTTGAATTTCAGCAAAACCGGGAAACAGTAGTCTTCAGAGGGAATACAACGTGCGCAACGCTGAATCGCCCCCGGAATGGGCGGAAAGCGAGCGCGGACTATTTCCCGTTGGAAGGACCAGGCTTTTCCTGTGGCGGAGCGGTCTGGCTCTCGGGCTGAGGGCCGGGCTCGGCATCGTCGGCCGCATCCTCGACCAACGCTACGGATCCTGCGACAAGATTGAAGGCTGCCGGGTCTCTACCCGCCGGGAGGAAGGTGACACGCAGCGGCTCACGCTGCCACTCCGGCTGGCCGCAAACGGGATTCGCGTGATTTTCGCGGTCAAACGAAGCAAGTTTGCGCGAGATAAGCGGCTTGCGCACCGCAATCTGGGACACCACGGCGTAGAGGCTCTTTCCGCTGGGGGTGAGGCCGCAATAAGCCGCGTAGTCGCGGAACCAGCTGACCTGACTGACGCCGGGATCGTAGTCGGGAAGTTTGAGCGCGGTGATGTGGCCGGTGACGCGATCCACCATCATCCAGGGGCCGCGCTGCCACACCCACGCGTCGGCGACTTTGGCGGGACTGGCCGCCCTAGCGGGCTTGGCTACTCCTGGAAGGATTTTGGAAGAGGCGTCGGAAGGCAGGGCATCGTTGAGCTTGACGGCCCGGCGCACCACGAAGCTGCGGTCGGTTACGTCGTGGGGGTCGCCGGTGGTCCATTCCTTGAGTGCGCCATCGACAATGAGAGCGCGAATTTTCAGTTCGGACTCACCGGGAGCTGCGCCGGCCGGGTCGCCGGCGGCGGAGTAGTGAACGCGTTTGGCTGCGCCCAGAACCACGGAATGCGGCTTGCGGGGAGCGGCGGTTAACGGCGATACGGCTGTGCACGCCGCCAGCACCATCCAGACTGAAGCTCGATGAAGGCACATCGGTTCCCTCCTCCACGAAGATCGCATTTCGCCAGGAAAATCCCAGAGACTCAACGTGGCTCATCGGAAATGGACAGCGATAGGGGTGGAAGGCTCGGCGAATGCCCCTGGCAGAGAATGTTCGATTCGTTTTATACCGCAACCGCAATTGGGGGGCCGATTTAAAGAAAGGGCGCCGATGGCTTTTTGATCCTCGGCACCCATCCATCCGGTGATGGCTTCACGGATATTCTCCAGAGCCTCTTTTTCATTGCGGCCCCGAGAAACGCACCCTGGTAAAGCGGGCCATTCGGCTACTACCCAGCCGTCTTCCGCTTCTTCCCGCGTTACGTGAAGCACCATGGGATGAGCTGCTGACACCGATTCTAGCGCCATTTCCAGTCGAGAAACTGATTTTTACCGTGGTCGGGGCGTACTTTCCATACTGCCAAAACAACGCCATCAACCTGTAGTGGAGGTCCAATTTGCCTGAAGACATCCCTCAGGGGCTAAAGCCCATCTTTTGTAATCAATCATTTGCGGCACGACTAAAGTCGTGCCCTTTCAAAGCCTTTGCTCCGAGGGGTTCGGAACGTCATGCGATTGGCTTGAAAAGCACCTTCCACCGTTTCTTCATGCATCCTCTCAATCAACAGCGGAAAGATCCATTTTGATTTGAATCCCTCGTTTTGATCGCTTCTACAATCCCGCCGCCTCAACGGCCCGCGCGACGCGGAAGGCGGTCGATTCGTCCAAGTGCGCGGCCAGGACCTGCATGCCCACCGGCAAGCCCGCGCTGGTTGCGCCGCAAGGCACGTTGACGCCGCAGATGCCGGACAGGCTGGCGGTGACGGTGTAGATGTCGGCCAGATACATGGCGATTGGATCGCCCGACTTTTCGCCGATCTTGAAGGCCGGAACGGGCGAGGTGGGGGTGACAATGGCGTCCACATCGTTGAAGGCGCGCAAGAACTCCTCGGCCAGCAGACGGCGCACCTGCTGCGCCTTGAGGTAGTAGGCATCGTAGTAGCCGGCGCTGAGAGCATAGGTACCGAGCAGGATGCGGCGCTTGACCTCCGCGCCGAAGCCCTCGTCGCGCGAGTGGCTGTACATGTTGGCCAGGGTATCGGAGTCGGCGGAGCGGTGGCCGTAACGCGCGCCGTCGAAGCGGGCAAGATTGGCGCTGGCCTCAGCGGTGGCCACAAGATAGTAAGTCGGAATGGCGTATTTGGTGGTGGGCAGCGAGACCGGCTTGACCGTGCATCCGGCCGCCTTCAGGGCGTCGATTCCCTTCTCCACTGCGGCGCGCACCTCGGGGTCCAGGCCCTCGGCAAAGTACTCGGCGGGAATGCCAATGCGCAGGTGCTCCGCACCTTTATCGCTCTCAGCCGCATAGTCAGGAACAGGTGCGGTGGAGCAGGTGGCGTCCTGGGGGTCGTGGCCGGCGATGACGCCGAGCAGGGTGGCGGCGTCGCGCACGTTGGCGGCGAAGGGGCCGACACGGTCCAAAGATGAAGCGAAGGCGATCAACCCATAACGGGAGACGCGGCCATAGGTGGGCAGCACGCCGACTACTCCGCAGAAGCTGGCCGGCTGCCGGATGGACCCGCCAGTGTCGGAGCCCAACGTGGCCACTGCCATGTTTGCGGCGACGGCAGCAGCCGAGCCCCCGCTTGACCCGCCGGGGACCCGGCTCGTATCGACTGGGTTGCGCACCGGGCCGTAGGCCGAGTTCTCGTTGGATCCGCCCATGGCGAATTCGTCGCAGTTGAGCTTGCCCAGCAAAACGGCCCCGGCCGCCTCAAGGCGTGTAATCACAGTGGCGTCGTAAGGAGGCCGATAGCCTTCCAGGATCTTCGAGCCCGCCGTGGCGGGAGCGCCCTGCATCACCAAGACGTCCTTGATGCCCATGGGGATGCCGGCCAGTGGGGGCAGCGGATCGCCTTTCGCGGCCAGCGCGTCCACCCGCGCCGCCTGCTCCATGGCCCGCTCGCGGGTCAGGCTCAGGTAAACATTGAGGGTGGGATTCACCTGCTCGATGCGGCCGTAGTAGCCTTCCGCTAGTTCGGTGGCCCGGGTGCGCCCGGCAGCCAGATCGCCGCGCAATTCGGCGAAGGTGCGGGGCTTTTGTACGAAGGACTCGGTGGCTTTGGCTTCGCTGGACAATTTGGACAAGCTGGACAATGGAGTCTTCCTCATTTTGCCTTGCTACGATTTTCTCTCTGGAAAGGCCGACTTGAAGGTTCGCCTTCAAACAGTGTTAGCACTCCCACCCTTTCCGCACAGAACGCGGAAAGGATAGGGCACCCATTTGGTTAAACTTAGTCGGCGAATCATTAGCGCTCAATGACCTTGGGCACCTTGAAGAAAACTTGATCGGTGACCGGCGCCTGGGAAAACACGATGGCGCGATCCAGCGAGGGACGCACCTGATCCGCGCGCAGGACGCTTTCGCCCGCCGCATTCTTCAGTTCACTCACCTGGGCCATGGGCAGAACGCCGGTGGTATCCAGTTCGCTCAACTCGGCGACGTAGTCGAGAATCGCGTTCAGATCGCGCAGCATGGCGGGAGTCTCCTCCGGCGCAAGCTTCAGATGGGCCAATTCGGCCACGCGTTCGACATCTTCGGCGGTTACTTTTGCGGTCATACCCTGCTGTTCTCCCTTTTGCGCCATTGCCCGGGTTCTCCCGCGGCCTGAACAGGAAAAATGCCCGGCGGGGCGGCCAATCTTTTTCGGCAGGCCGAAGATAGAGTATAGCTGGTTTGGGAATCGCGCCTGCGGTCCTCAATCCACAATCAGGGTCAGCGGGATGCTGTGCGAGACGCCGCTGGAACTTACTGTGACGACAACCGAATAGGCGCCCGCTGGGGTTGTATTCGAACCGGAACCACCCGAGCCGCCGCCTGGACCGGAGCCGCCGGAGCCACCGCTCGAGCTTGCGCAACTGCCCGCTCCCCAGGTGATCGCGGCCAGCAAAAGGAGCAGCGGGCCGAGCCGACGGGCGCGCTGGCCTGCGGTTCTGAAAAGAAGCACCAATCCGCAAAGCAGCGGCAGCGCGGGCCAAGCCCGTGACGGGGGCAAGCTGCGAACGCCCGGCAAAGCGGCCGCGGTAGATTCGCCGGTGGCCAGTTCCACGGTCACGGTTCCGGTAGCCGATCCGCTGATCGTCTCGCTGGCGGGATCGAATGTGCAAAGCGTGAATGCCGGCAATGTGCCGCACTGGTAGGTGTAAGCAGCCTGCATGCCGCCCAGGGGGGCAATGGAGAGGTTAAAGTTGGCGGTCTGGCCGCTGGAGACGGTCTGAGTCGCAGAGCCGGAGGCCTTCACCGTGAAGTCGACGCCGGTGCCGGAGACCGCTACCTGGACGGGCGACTTGACGGCATCGCTGACGACCTGGACAGAGCCCGTCTGCGCCCCGGCAGCGGACGGCGCGAACTCGACGCCAACGGTGCAGTTGGCCTGGGGCGCAAGCGTTGCGGTACAGGTGTTGCCGATTAGTTGAAAGCCGCTGGATGCGCTGAGGACCAAATTGGTGAGGCTGCCCATGGTTCCGCTGTTGGCGATGGTCAGGTTGCTGGGAGCGCTGGTGACCCCCACACCGACCGCGCCAAAACTCACCGAGCCCGGAGTGGCCTGAATGGAGGCTGGCAAGCCGCCTACTCCGCCCAGGGAGACACTCGACGGGGTCGCGACGGTAGACGAGGTGATGCTAAGAGCGCCGGTGGCCGCGCCTGCCGTGGAGGGCGTGAAGACCACCCCGGTTGTGCAGCTGGCCCCCGCAGCCAGCGCGCCGGAACAGGTGTTCTGAGCCAGGCTGAACGGGGCAACGACTGCAAGCGAAAGCGATGCGGCGGCGCTCGCTCCGCTGTTCGAGACGGTCACAGTTTGCGCTGCGCTAGCTTGCCCCACAGCGACCGTGGAAAACGAGAGCTGCGTTGGGTTCACGCTGAGCGCCATGGACGATGTGCCGTTACCGTTGAGAGCGACTTGCGCGGCGGTCACCCCGATCGTCGAGGAAGAAACAACCAGCGTGGCTGTGTTGCCGCCCGAAGCGGCCGGGGTGAAGGCGACCTGGACCGTGCAAGTGTTGCTTCCGCTGACGTTGGACAGCGCAGCCCCGCAGGTGGTGGCCCCGGTGGCAAAGCTGGAGGCAGAGGGGCCGGTGATCTGAAAGCCCACGTTGGCCATGGGCGCGCCGCCGGTGTTGCCGATGGTCACGGTCTGTGCCGCGCTGGTGGTTCCCACAGCCTGGGCGGCGAAGGTGAGGCTGGCCGGATTGACGGAGAAGACCGGCGGCAGCAATCCGACGCCCGCCAGCGGAACCGTCTGAGTGCGCAGAAGATCGCTCACTGTCAGGGTTCCGTTCTGGCTGCCTGCCGCAACCGGTGCAAAGGTCACCGCGATGGAGCAGCTGGATTGGGCGGCGAGCTGAGTTCCGCAGTTGCCGGCGACCTGGAATGCCCCGCTGACAGTGGTCGCGATCGAAGTGAGGGGTAGGTCGCCGGTGTTGGCGATGGAGACGGTCTGCGGCTGCGAGAGTTGCCCAATAATGGTACCGGGAAAGGTGAGCGAGGCGGGCGAAAGGTTGTCGGTGGGTGGAGCGGCCCCGGTTCCTGTCAGCCCGACAGCCTGGGTTCCGGCCGCGTCCACCATGGTGAGGGTTCCGGTGGCGGATCCGGGCGTTACGGGCAAGAACTCCAGCAAGATCTGGCAGGCAGTGTTTGCAGCAAGGGAAGTAGTACCGCAGGTATTGCTAGAGATGACAAATGGCCCGCTGACGGTAAGAGAGGTGAGGTCCACTGGCGAACCACCGCTGTTGGTGGCCGCCACCTGCAAGGGAGAAGAGGTTGTGCCCACCTCGACCTTGCCGAAGTCGATGGTGGCGGGCGACAGGTTCACAGCCGGTGGCGAGGAGGCGGTCCCGGTGAGCGGCACGGTCAACCCACCCGAGGAAATGTTGGCGGCGATGTACAACTGGCCGGAGCGCGCGCCGGTCGCCGTGGGGGTGAACGCGACCTCGATTGCGCAGTTGCCGGCAGCGCTGACTGCGGCGGTGGTGCAGTCGTCTGTTTCAGCGAAGTCGCCGCTCACGGTGATCCCGGCGACGGTGAGCACAGCGGTACCCGTGTTGGTGAGCGTGACGGTCTGGGATGGGCTGGTGCTTCCCTCGGCCTGGCTGCTGAAGGTCAGCGAGGCGGGCGTGGCTGTCGCGGAAGCCAGCGCCGGTTGCGTGGACGCAGTCCACAAAGGAATCTGCCAGAGCCCGCGTCCATAGGTCGCCGCTGTCAGAAGTTGCGCGGTTGCTGTGGCGGGCGAAGCACTGAGCGCGACGACGGGCGCTTCGGGCAGTCCGGTTCCATAGGCCGACCAGCAATTGGAGACGGTGTTTGTGCAGGTAGCGACCTGGCGGGTGGAATACACTCCGCGATCAGTAGCGATATATGCGGTGCTCTGATCCTGGGGATCGATCACCACGCTGTTGGCGGGGGCCTGCGGCAGATTTGAAACCGCATTGGCCCAAGTTGCGCCACCGTCGGTGGAACGGTAGATGGTGCGCACCACTTCCCCGGGTTGTACCCAACCGGCGATGGTGACGTAGACCGTGTTTCCGCTCGCATCGTGCGGGTCAATGAAGATGCTCGACACATCCATCTCATAAAAGTTCAGAGAACTGGCATCGTTGCTGACCGGGTTCGGCGTGAGATCTGTCCAGACAGGCATCGCGGCGCCCGTCGAATCGATGACCGCTTTGAGCACGTGTCCGGCCAAATTCCCGCCGCCGTTGAGCGACCCGTAGATCCCAACGTAGACGACCTCCTTGCCGTTGCCGAGCGAGAGCGCCGCGAGGGAGCGGATGAGCGCGTCGCCGCTGCAATAAGTGGCGGCGGCTCCGCCGTCGAGAATCGGGCTGACGGCATTGGCCGCGGTCCAGCCGCCGGAGGCCGGGCCGCGCCACACGCGGCAGGTAGCCACCAGCAGTTGCGAGGGATCGAGCGGGTCCACCAGAAAGGGCGCGGGCGCGGTCATAGCGAGGGCGTCGCCGCCGACATCCGCATTGGTAATCGAGGCAGCGAGGCCAAAAGTTGAAGCGGTGCAGGGAGCAGCTTGCGAGCACTCTTGAATGGATACGCCCACGGCGTTGTTGACGTACCAATGCTGGTCGTTGGTTGGGTCGATGGCCACCGGGCCGCCCTCGCCACCGAGGATCTGCGGCCAGTCGCCTGTGGGAGCGGTCGCGTCTTTCACGCCGGCGGTTCCGTTTGCGCCCAATCCTGCCATCAGTTCATATGGGTTGCTTTGCGACTGCGCCAGGCTCTCGACCTCAGCGAGCGAACCGAGGCTGCCGTTCAGGTTCTGGAAGTGCGAGGCATCGGTGGCGGCACAGGCAGAGCCGGTTTCGGCAATGGCGTCGGTGGAGCGCCAGAGACCGCTGTCGTTGCCGAGGAAGATCTCGGCCGGGTTGGAAGGATTCCAAGCCAGCGCATGCTGGTAGGCGCCCACTCCGGCGCTCATGCAGGTGGTGGCATTGGTGGTGTTGCGCCAGGCGCAGTTCATCGCCAGGCTGCACTTCCAGAGGTCGTTATCGCCGGCCAGAAGCAGGGTGTCCTGGCCGGAGGGCAGGGCGGCCAGCACCAGGTTGTAGTCTCCGTTGGCAATGGTGGCTGCGCCGAGCGAAGTATTGGTTTCAAGAGCAGACGTGGGCAATTGCTTGGTGAATGCAAGGACGGGATTGCTGCAGGATCCACCGCTGACGGCGCACAGATCCTGCCATAGGCCCTGATCCTGGTTATTGGAGTCCACGGTCCAGGCAAAGGTGTCGCCGGTCTGCGGATTCACGGCCAAAGCGCCGCGAAAGATGGGGCAGGTCGCCGACCCTACCAATCCTGTCCGGGTCGGGCAGAGCTTGGCGGTCAGATTTGCGCCCGGCTGCGCGCCGATGCGGGTCCAGTCGATGCCGTCGGAAGACTGGTAGTAGCCGTGATAGCGCACCGCCGCGATGAAGAGCTGGCGCACCGGGTTCCACACCACCGCGGTGGCCGGGTTGCCGTCGGGGAAGGCATAAGCGTCGTTCGGCCCCTGAATGTGCGCGCCGCCCGCGTCCGCAACAGTGGCCAGGTTCCAGGTGGCTCCGCTGTCGGTGGAGTAGTAGAGGCCGGTGTAACTGAAGTCATTGACCGGCGCACTTACCAACTCGCCTTCGTAGGCCTGCGAAACGGCCGCCACCACGGTCTGCGGACTGACCGTGCTCCAGGCAAAACCGGCGAATCCTTCCCCGAGAAACCCCCAATACTGATCGACGGTCATCTGGATAAGGCTCCAGGAATTGCCGTTGTCGGTGGAGCGCAGAATGCCCGCCCCATAATAAGAGTCCAACGCGTCGTTGGGGTCGCCGGTGCCGGCCAGGATCACGCCGGTCGAACCAGGCTGCACGGTCAAAGCACCGATGCCGATGGAGGGGTTCTCGACACCGCTCAGAGCGGAGAGCGTGTCGGTCAGCGGCGTGAACGCCAGGTACGAAAGGTTGGATGTGCCGGCGTTTTGCGAAAGCCAAACGCCCCCACCGGTTGCGCCAACAAAGAGCCGGTTGCCGGTGGAGTCGGCGGGATCGAAGGCCAGGGCGGAGATGCGGCCGGTGACCAGTCCATAAGCTGGCGTGGAAACCGCGGTGGGACCGATGGACTGCCAAGCTGCTGTCGCAGGGGACTGGTCGAGCGCCTGCGCGGCGGGCGTGTTTAGACGGCCTGCGGATCTTGCCGACGGCCATCCACGCCGAGCCATGAATCGCCGCGCCTGCGCGACCCGCGGGGGGACGACCTGGGGCTGAACTGATGTTTGGGCAGATGCTTGCGAGGGGGTTTGAACAGACGTTCGCGGGGCTGTTTGGGCTGGCGGTTGCGCCAAGGCCGGCGGCTGGAGGCAGTTCGCGAGAGACGCTGCAACAGCCGCAAAAGCCATCAGCATGCGGAGGCCGCACGTGCACGAGCGCGAACGCCTGGCAGGCCAGCGCGGAGTAGAAACCTGAGTTGTGACTGCAGGGGCCCGATGAAGCGGATTCATCGTGCTCACGTCCGGTCTCCGATTCGCGCCTCCCTTCTCCCGAGGGGGATCGGCACGGAATCCAAACGGCTATGGATGTGAAACACGCAGCTTCTGGGAACTTGGCAGCGATTATAGTCCAGAACTGGGGCATAACTGTCAACGGAGCGAAAGATTTCAGCAGGAGGAAAGCCCGCCGAATTCCCTGTGTTGCGGGGCGGGCTTTTGGCGCGCGAATCAGTCGTCTTGCTGGCGGATATAGGCCCGGGCGTCGAACTTGCTCTCGGTTGAGCCCTTCATCATGGTGCGCACCAGTCCAAAGACGGGGCGGTTGAACCAGGGGCGGTCGTGCTTGCCCACGATGGCCCAGGCGATACCCGCATAGCCGTTGGGATCGCGGCCGTCGAGCTGGTAACGGTCGTTCAGCGCGACCGCCCAATCGAAGGCCGTGGCCGGGTGAGGCGTCCATTCCAGGATCTTCTTGGCCCAGTACATGCGCATGTAGCCGTGCATCCAGCCGGTTTGGACCATCTCGCGCTGGGCGGCGTTCCAGAGGTCGTCGGAGGTTTCGGCGCGCTCCAACCGATCGAAGGTGTAGCTTGCGGGGCGGGGATCGGCTGCGTGCTCCGCCAGCGTTTGGCGCGCCCACGGCGCGGCGCACTCCCACGTGTCGTATTCCGGCGTGTGGCGCACGAAGAGCACCGCTAATTCGCGCCAGCCGATCAATTCTTCGAAAAATCGGTCCCGCGCGGCGGTTGAAGCGCGGCCCGCAGCGACCGCCTGCTCCACTGCGTGCGCAATCGTGAGCGGGCCTATGTTGCCGAAGTGAAGCCAGGGCGACAGGCGGCTAGTCCCACGCAGTTCGGGGTGATTGCGCAGCTCGTCGTAATCGGCCAGGTCGTCTTGCACGAATTCGCGGAGGCGCTTGAGCGCAGCGTGGGTGCCTCCGGTGAAGGTGTCTACCGGGCGCACGCTGCGGTCGAATTCCTTGAAGCCCGCCGTGATGTCTTGGTCGAGCGAGTAGCTCTGCGGCGGCTGCGCGGGTTCCCATGGATGCAGAGGCGCAATGCTGGTCGGCGCGAGCAGGTACTGCGGCAATTCCCGCTTGAGGTGGGGACGAAAGTGATGAAGAAGAAAGAAACTCTTTCCGAAGACACGCGAAGGCACAACGACGTCCGCATCGACGGTCCAGTAGGGAATTTTGAGGCGCTTGGCAAGGACCTGACGCCAGCGCTCGGGCTCGCGGCAGGGGTTCTCGTCGCCGATAACGAGCGCGGCCTGCACCTCTTCGAGAAAGGCTTCGAGCGAAGCGGGAGAACGGCGCACCACGAAGCCCACTCCGCGCTCGGCAGCGTCCTCGGCCACGTCGCGGAGACCCTGCTGCAGAAAGTGATAATGGCGCAGGTTGGCGTTGGGATAATTCGGTATGACCTGAAAGTAGACGACCACTGGCAGCCCGAGCAGGTTGGCGGCCTCGATGGCCACTTCGAGCGCGGGGTTGTCGACGATGCGCATCGCCCGCTGCATCCAGTAGACGACACAACGAGCGCCCTTGCGCGGCAAACCGGGTCGGCGTACGACGACGCGAAGGTGGGAGCAGAGACGTTCGAGTTCTTCCGGCACTTTTGTTCTTCCACTTCTCAGGATGGTCACCCACTGCAGATCAGTTTATGCGCAACCTCGAGGTATCCTGTCGCATAGTTATGAAGAGCACGGCGGGGCTGTATTTTTTTGGCGAGGACTTTTTTCGATGCATATCCGTCTCCGACTTGCGACACTCGAGGACGTGCCAGAGCTTGTGGCCATGCGCACGACGGTGAATGAGCGCCTGCGCGAACTGTTCGGCGACGGGCATTGGTATGATCGGCCCACTGAGAAGGGTGCGCTGCTGGGCATGCGCCGGGGCAAGGTGTACATTGCGCGGATTCGCGGTCGCATAGCAGCCAGCCTGACGCTTTCAACACGCAAGCCTTGGGCAATCGACCGAAGCTACTTCACTCCGGTGAAGAAACCGCTTTACTTGACGGGGATGGCGGTTGATCCGAAGCGCCAGCGCAAGGGACTGGGACGCCTTTGCCTGGAAGAAGCGCGACGGATAGCACTGGCCGAAGACGCCGAGTCGATTTGTCTGGATGCGTGGGATTGCCCGGCAGGAGCGGGGCCTTTCTATGCGAAGTGTGGATGGATTGAAAAGGGTCGCACGGTGTACCGGGTTGCCCCGCTGATTTATTACGAGACGCTGCTCGTGCCTTGAATGCGAAGGCGGCAGCGAAATGCGACAACTGGTCCGTCCGGATGCTCATGTGCCACGCAACATGCGCTGCAATCCGTCGCCGGCTCACTTCTCCGCAAGAAACGAAAGAATCTCGCGCAGGACGCGCGGGCCCTGGTCGGTCGCGAAAAGGTATTGTGCGTGGGCCTTGCCCTCCACCACGACGAGGCGCTTGGGCTGCGGGGCGCGGTCAAAGTGTGCTGTGATGCCCGGCACGCGCGGGCCGGATCCGCTCACATCGTCGCGCGCGAAAAGGTAGAGCTTGCTGCCCTGCAACTTTTCCGGAGCGCTGCCGCCCTCGGAACCAAGAAAGACCATGCGATCGAAGACTGCTGAGCGGGCTTGCGCATTGCCCACCGCGTCTCCGCCCAGGCTTGCGCCAGTCGCGGCCAGGCTCTTCACTTTGATCGAGCGAAGATAGGCTGCCCCGGCGAGAACATCCGTGGCATTGTCCTCATCGGAGCCAAGGGCCGTGGGCGTTCCGTCCGGATTGAATCCGTCCCCGCGAAAGGCAATGGCCAGCACGAGGAATCCGTCGGCGGCCAGTTCCTGCGCTTGCGCGCGCCAGCTCTCTTTGTGAAAGCGGCCTCCATGCGCAAGCAACACAGCGCGGTCGCCGCTGCCGTAGAGATCGGCGTCGATATGCGCGGTTGTGCCGGCAACGGGAATCGAAACCAGCCGTTGCGCGTTTGCAGATGCGGCGAACAGGACGACTGTCAATCCAATCGCGAACACTTTCATCTGCGCCTCCGCTTTGCTGCCGGAAACGCAAGGCCGCCCCGAATGACGGCCGACTGAGTAACTACTGAATGCATCCGCACAGGAATGCTCCTTCCGCCCTAATGCCTGCGGACTGCTTTTCTACCATTGTCCCCAGGCACGGCTAAAGTAGTCAGACAGGGTCATGCCGATGAGGCAGAGGAAGGTGAAGATACCCGCGCAGACAGTGAGTTTGGTTAGCTTGGTGCCGTACTTGACGTGCATGAAGTAGAGCACCACCAGCGTCGCCTTACTGCAGGCGATGCCGAGCGCGATCACCGGATTCCAGATGCCGAGGTCAATAAAGGAAGCGCCCACGGTGGCCGCCGTGCCCACCAGCAGGGCAAGCAGAATCACCACGTAGACCTTGGGGCTGACAATGTGATGCGCGTGTTCTTTGGTCTCGCTCATGTCGTATGTCCTTTAAGCCGGATGCCTGCTGATCAGATAGAGCAGCGCGAAGAGGAAGATCCAGATAATGTCGACGAAGTGCCAGTAGAGGCCGAAGTTCTCGACAAAGGTCACATGCCCATTTGTATAGGCTCCGGCGCTGGCGCGGACGATCATGAAGATCAGAATCCCGACGCCAATGATCATGTGCGCCGCGTGCATGCCTGTCATCACAAAGTAGAGCGAGAAATAGACCTCGGTGTGCTGCGCCATGTCGAGTTGCAAGGGCTTGTCGCCCGCTTCGCTCGCTGCAGGGTCCGTCTCCGGATTGAGGAACGATTGCAGGCTGTAGCTGGAGCCGGGCACGTGATGCTTTTCGATCTTTTCGCGGTATTCGATGGTCTTGATGCCGAGGAAGCCAAGGCCGAGCAGCACGGTGAGCGAGAGGCTGAGCAGCAATCCCTTCTTGCGCCTGGTTTCAGCACACCATACGCCCATGGCCATGGTGAAGCTGCTGAAGATCAGAACGACAGTGTTGAGCGTGCCCCAGACGACATTCAACTGGTGCGAGCCGGCGACAAAGGCGGGATAGTACCAGTTGCGATAGATCAGGTAAGCAGTGAAGAGGCCGCCGAAGAACATGACTTCAGTAAGCAGGAAGAGCCACATGGCGAAACCGGCGGCGTCGGCCTGCTGCTCTGTCGATTCGAAGTGGTGGCGCAGATAAGGCGGATGCTCGTGATGAGCATTGCCGTCTGTCGTGTTTGGAGGGGCGATCGCGTGGCTATCCGACATGGGCTACCTCATCTTCTTTCTGCCGATTCTGGCTTTCCAGCCACTCGTAGTCGTAGCATTCGTGATCCATGATGGGAGCGACGGTGAAGTTTTCGGTCAGCGGCGGCGACTGCGTCTGCCATTCGAGTCCTGTGGCCTGCCAGGGGTTATCTCCGGCGATTGCGCCGTACCTGAGCGACCAAACCAGATAGAGCACGGGTAGCATGTAGCCTACGCCCAGAATGGTTGCGCCAGCCGTAGAGAAGACATTGAGGATCTGGAACTCGGGCGGGTAAGCTGCGTAGCGGCGCGGCATGCCGAGGGTGCCGAGAATGAACTGCGGAAAAAACGTGAAGTTGAAGCCGATGAAGGTGACCACGGCGGCGAACTGCGAGATCTTTTCCGGATACATGCGGCCCGTCATCTTGGGCCACCAGAAGTGAATGCC
>CAZQPY010000051.1:0-40611 GCA_964595345.1 uncultured Occallatibacter sp. | reverse complement strand
TTCGACGTGCAGATCACCCCGCTGGCGGCTTAATCAAGATTTGTTTCTTTTCAGGGGTAGCGAGTTTGGAGAACTACTCCCGATCAGGCATTGTTGAGGTGATCAAAAATCAGCACTGCGCAGCTCATACAGGTTGCGCAAACCTGCTCCCAATCCTGCCACTCGGCCGCCAAGGGTTTGTACTCGGCAAGATTCACCTCGTCTCAATCAAAGGGAAGCGGCTCGGCAAGCTGGATCTGAAGCTGCTGCAACGCCGATTCGCCATTCGGCTGGGGATAGAGTTCGTCGAAGTTGCGCAATGCCCCGACAGTTCCCTCCGAACCCAGCCGCGTGGCTGTTCCCACTTCTGAGGACGAAATCACGCAAGCGCCCACGCATGATCAGAACGGGTAAGATGCGCTCCGTTGGCCGGGGGACTGCCCTTTGTAGGGGCCCTGATTAAAAGCTCACCTTACGGTCGGGAAACCAGGTGAGTTGGATGGAGGTGCTGGTTACAGTTTGCTCGCCCGGCATGTAGAACGGTGCCTTCCAATGCTCAACTACAAAGTTGCCATTGACTTCAAAGCTCTTTCGGATGCGCTTGACGACTTGCAGGTTCACATCGTCCAGCGTGGTGCCCCCTTGAACGAGCTGAGTCGTGCCAGGAATGAACTGGACAGCTGAGCCTGGGATGAAATCCTTGGCCGCCTTTTGCCGGCGAAAACCGCCCTGGATCCATTCATCGGGGCTCAGGTGCCAGGTTGTCCAAGCCTGCCCGCCCTTGTCTTCCCGCCCAATCCAGTCGCCGAAAAGATTGCCTTGGTTGGTGTAGCCCTGGTTCGCCATGTACTCCCAATACATGAACGAGCCTTGGACACTGCGGGTCGATGGGGGATCTGTCGAGACGCCTTCCAGACGCAGGTCGAGTTTCGGGAATCCGGGAAAGTGCGACAGGTAGAGCCCAGGCCGATAGGCAGCCCGCTTCGGCGCGCTGGGGGGTGAGACGTCATCGTGGCATTCGGAGTCGGTGTAGAGGGTGAGCCAGTTGCGCAGGAACGGCAGTCGATAACTGAAGTCGAAGGCGCCGAAACGCGCGCCAGGGTCCGTGTTGCCGTCCTTGACGGCACCGGTGACATTGACGGTACTGAAAAAGCTGCGCAGAAAGGACTTGAGGTTGATGGGCTCGTGGCCCTTTCCACCCCAGATTACGGTGCGTTCAAACCCGAACTCGACATTGGGAGTTGGTTTGAAGCTGATCTTCTCCAGGTGCACCCATGGATCTC
The DNA here is from genome assembly GCA_964595345.1 of uncultured Occallatibacter sp. Lineage (GTDB taxonomy): Bacteria > Acidobacteriota > Terriglobia > Terriglobales > Acidobacteriaceae > Telmatobacter. The sequence goes on along the minus strand of CAZQPY010000051.1, from coordinate 39,349 downwards.
CGGGACTGATCACGTTGGGCTGGCCCGCGCCGGGGTAGTTCGGGTTCGGGATGTACGTATGGCCGCGCAGCTTTCCGACCAGGAATTCGTAACGGAAAGGCCCGGTCACCGTAGAGAGCAGAGGTACGCGCAGCGGCTCGATGCGGTTGATGTGGAACGCATAAACCCCCTCGGCATTCGACGAGTAGGCCATCGCTCCGCCCTGCCCCGGCCCCAGCCACTCATCTTGCTTACCAAATGAGAACACGTGGTTCAGGACATCTGCGGAGACATAACCCTCCATCACGCGGACATTGCCGGACGAAGAAATCGGACCAAGTGGAATCGTGGCCTGGGGAAAATAGGTTTGCACACCATTGCCCAGAGGATAATATGCCGTGCCATCTAGTGAGGCGAGCGCTTCTGCCTGGGCGAGGGAATATCCCGGGGCCGACGGGCTCCCTTGAATCTCCGTCCGCGCGTAGGCTGCAAACCGACCATGGGAGGCGTAGCCACTTACACCGGAATAGCTATTGACGCCATTTGCATAGGGGCGGCCGTAATCGTTGACAATGGTTGAACCGAGGTGGAAGCTGTCGCGCAGAGGCGTGCCGCTGATTCCGCGCGCCATCGAGTAAATCGACTCCAAGCTGGCAGCTTGCTGCGGGCAGTTGCTCTGGCCATTGCCCTTCAACTCGCGGCGCAATGCCATGTAGATGTCCTGCGCTTCGGCAAAGCCGGGATTGTTGCCTTCCGTTTCAGCGCTTTCCAACTTGTCGGAGGTTTCATCCAGGATGTGGTTCAGGCTGGCCCGCGTCCAGGGACGCATCCCGAGGTAGCCGGAGTCGGCAAAACCCAGCGAGAAAAGCCGTAAAGCAGCCGGGTAGATCCAGCTATCGACGGGAATATACGGCGAACCGTAGACGCCGGAACCGCAATCTGTCGAAGAATCGCCAGACGACAGAGACTGCGGCGTCTCGCCTGAAAGCCGGCCGGAGGCCAAAATGAAAAAGAACGCCGACAAAAGCAAACATCCTAGCCTGCGTGAAACCGCCCGTGAACCGCTGAATCGCATACCGATCCTTTCCCTGGAGCCCCGAAGGTTGACGAGCAGATCGGCTTCAGTTACCGGCCGATGGCCGCCGCTCCTTGGGGAGAAACTATCCACAATCTATATCCACACTGTAACCGATGAGCGCCGAATGCCAATTGTCCTAATCATTCCGGAGCCGCTCGCTTCGGTACCGCTCGTTTTACCCTCTGCCGAACCATCCTCAATCCCGACGCCTGAGTCAGTTTTTCATTCGCGCGGGGGCAATAATTACTCACTGCGCAGGCTGGCAAAGAACTACGGATCGTATAATCGTCCATAATATGGTTGATTATCATCCACGCTGTGGACGATAATGCCATCATGATTCAACGCCACCTTGCCGATAAACTTATCGAGGCGCTGGCAGATTCGCCAGCCGTTCTGGTCAACGGCGCTCGTCAGACCGGGAAAAGCACCCTGGTGCAATCGGCGAATCTGGCCAAGCAGAGCCGGCAATATCTCACTTTCGACGATCCAGGCATCCTGGCAGCAGCCAAGAACGATCCCAACGGTTTCGTTGCCGGTCTGAACACCCCTGTCACGCTCGATGAGGTGCAGCATGTCCCCGAGATCTTTCCGGTGATCAAGGCTGCCATTGACCGGAACCGGCAACCTGGAACATTTCTGCTCACCGGGTCCGCGAATGTGCTGCTCTTGCCCAGGTTGTCCGAATCCCTGGCGGGGCGTATGGAGGTTTTGACCCTCTGGCCATTTTCCCAGGGAGAAATGCGTGGGGTGAGAGAGAGCTTTGTGGACACGCTGTTTTCCCGGCAGCCCGTTGGCTGGTCGGGAGTGGCCGCCTCGCCATCGCGGGCCGAACTGTTGGACGCTGTTCTGGCCGGTGGATATCCTCTCGCCGTAGCGCGCATGAGCCCTGCAAGGCGCGACGCCTGGTTTCAGTCCTATATCCTGACAATCCTTCAGCGAGATATTCGCGATCTGGCGAATCTTGGCGACGTGACGGCTGTTCCTCGCCTGCTCTCCGTTGTCGCCACGCGCGCCGCCGGTTTGCTCAATTTCGCCGACCTGTCGCGAACTGTTGGCCTTCCGCAGACGACCTTGAAGCGCTACTTTGCCCTGCTGGAGGCGACCTTCCTTGTCCAGTTGCTGCGCCCCTGGGCACGGAACCTCGGCAAGCGGGTGATTCAGACCCCAAAGGTCTATGTGAACGACTCCGGGCTGCTCGCCTACTTGCAGGGCGTGACCCTGGAGCGCCTAAAAGCAGAAGGAAACCTGGCCGGCGCGCTGCTGGAGAACTTTGCGGTCATGGAGTTGCGTAAGCAATCCACATGGAGCGCCACGCAGCCGGAACTCTTCTTCTGGCGCACCGCATCCGGCCAGGAAGTGGACATGGTCCTGGAAGACCGCGCCGGAAGAGTGGTCGGAGTGGAGATTAAAGCCTCGGCAACACTGGGAAGCAACGATGTACGCGGGTTGCAGGCTCTGGCAAGCGCTGCAGGCAAGAACTGGGTCCGCGGCGTGGTTCTTTACGCTGGGACAGAGACCATTCCATTTGCCAGCAACCTGCATGGGGTTCCCTTCGGACGGCTTTGGTCAGAGTGAGGGCTGGGTATTATGTCCCATTGCTCCCCAGCCTTGGGAAGCGGCAGCAAAAAGAGCTACCGATTGCGTTATCGTGTCTTGGGAGCAGCCTTCGCACCCGTCGCCAGAGCCTCAATCTCAAAGTTCGCGTCGCGAACTGGTCCGGCCGCTGTCGTCGTGAAGAGTTCTGCAATAGCATAGATTCAGCGCAGGTTAGATCCTTACGCTATCGTCCAGGAGTAATCAAAGGGATAGAAGAGGATTTGCGGCGGATGAAGCTCGATTATTCAACCCTTGACCGCATGCGCCAGAGCCATCCGGCGTGGCGGCTGCTGTGCTCGGACCATGCATCGCTGGTCGCCAGTTTTCTGTATCGGGTGTTTGTTACGCCGAATGTCCGAGTCATATCGCAGGCCGATCTTGCGGAAGCGCTGGAAGACGAGCTTTTCTCTCTGCGCCAGCAGTTGGGAGAAGGCAGCTTTCCCAAGCCGGCACTTCACTATCTGAACGATTGGGCTTCGGCGGATAAGGGTTGGCTGCGCAAGTTTTACCGCCAGGGAGAGGATGAGCCCTATTTCGATCTGACACCGGCGACGGAGAAGGCGCTTGGGTGGCTCGCTTCGCTGGGCGAGCGTTCCTTTGTCGGCACCGAGTCGCGGTTGCTGACCTTGTTTGAGTTGCTGCGGCAGATCAAGGAAGGCGCCGAGACCAATCCGCAGGCTCGTCTTGCGGAGTTGCGACGGCGGCGGGATGAGATCTCGGCGGAGATGGCGCGGGTCGCGGCGGGCGACTTTCCGATCCTGGAGGACACGGCGCTGCGTGATCGTTTTCAGCAGTTCGTGCAGGTGGCGCGGGAGTTACTGGCGGATTTTCGCGAAGTCGAGCAGAATTTTCGTGGTCTGGACCGGCGGGTGCGCGAACGGATTGCGCTGTGGGACGGCGGCAAAGGCGCTCTTCTCGAGGAAATCATTGGCCAGCGGGATGCCATCGCCGGGTCGGACCAGGGAAGAAGTTTTCGCGCCTTCTGGGACTTCCTCATGTCCACCGACCGCCAGCAGGAACTGACTGCGCTGCTGGATCGCGTGTTGCAATTACCTGCGGTGGCCGAATCCAGACCGGACAGCCGCCTGCGCCGGATCCACTACGACTGGCTTGAGGCGGGCGAACATACGCAGCGCACAGTGGCGGAACTGAGCAAGCAATTGAGGCGCTTCCTGGACGACCAGGTGTGGCTGGAGAACCGGCGCATCATGGACATCCTGCGCGGCATCGAAGCGAAAGCTCTCAAGCTGCGCGATGCACAGCTCACGGCGCTTGGCATGACCATTGCCGGCACAGCGGCTGAGATTGAACTGCTCATGGAGCGTCCCTTGTTCACTGCCGCGAGCAAGCCCAGCTTTGCCGGGGAAGAGCTGATGCATGGAGATGCGGACGTGGATACGGCGGTGTTGTTTTCTCAAACTGTCATTCCAAAGGAAGAGTTGGCGAGCCATGTGCGGCAGACACTGCGGAACAAAGCGCAGGTCACGCTGCGCGAGCTTTGCCAATTGCGCCCGCTGGAATTCGGATTGGCCGAGTTGCTGGCCTATTTACAACTGACCGACGACTCGTTCCAATGCAAGATCGACGAAGACGCCCTTGACCTGATTCAATGGCAAAGCCTGGGGGCGGATGGCCAGATGCACGCCAAACGCAGCCGAATGCCCCGCGTGATTTACTCTCGATTCCGATGACAGAAGCAGAAAAGACAGTATCGACCGAGACCTTCCAGCTTTCGCATCTTGCGATCCCGCTGCTGAAGGGCGTTCTTTATCGTGCCGACGATCCGCGGCTCTGGAACGCGCTGCTGAACCTGCAGGCCGGGGTGCGGGATTACTTCGCCGTCTTAGGGCTCACGCTGCAGCTGGATGAGGCGGAGGGCTATGCTTTCCTGCGATCACGCGCGGAAGCGGAGGATGAAGAACAAAAGCTGCCAAGGCTGATTGCCCGGCGTCCGCTTTCTTTCCCGGTGAGCCTGCTGCTGGCGTTGCTGCGCAGAAAGCTCGCGGAATTCGATGCGGGCGGAGGCGACACGCGGCTGATTCTGAGCCGGGACGAAATCGTCGCGCTGGTCCGCGTCTTTCTGCCGGAGTCAACCAACGACTCCAAGCTTGTCGATCAGATCGAAAGGCACATCGACAAGGTTGTGGAACTGGGCTTCGTGCGGCGTCTGAAACCAAGCGCTGCTTCTGCAGGTGGACAAGCGGAATACGAAGTGATGCGTATCCTGAAGGCGTTCGTGGATGCGCAGTGGCTTGCGGAATTCGATCAGCGGCTGGCGGCATATCAGGCGCAACTGCAAGCGAGCCCGGGAGGCGGCGGGGATGAGTGACTTCGGAAGCAACTCGATCGCCTCGACCGGGGAGCCGTTGCAGAGCGGATTTCGCCTGCACCGCCTGGAGGTTCTCAACTGGGGCACCTTCGACGGGCGCATCTGGACGCTGCATCTGGATGGCCAAAATGCGTTGCTGACCGGGGACATTGGATCGGGTAAATCGACGCTGGTGGACGCCATGACCACCCTGCTGTTGCCCGCGCACCGTGTGGCCTACAACCGCGCGGCAGGCGCGGAGACAAGAGAGCGCACCCTGCGCTCCTATGTGATGGGCCACTACAAATCGGAGCGTAGCGATGCAGGGGCCAGCGCCAAGCCGGTGGCGCTGCGCGATAGCCACAGCTTCTCGGTGATTCTGGCCGTCTTCCGTGACAGCGAGCACGCAATAACGGTCACTCTTGCCCAGGTGTTCTGGTTGACAGACACCCAGCTTCAGCCGCAGCGGCTTTTTGCTTGTGCTGAGCGCGAGATGTCGATCGAGAAGGATTTCGCCAGCTTCAACGCGGAAATCACCCGCTTCAAAAAGCGCCTTCGCGACTCCGGCACGGAAGTCTTCGATAGCTTTCCGCCTTATGGAGCCTGGTTTCGGCGTCGTCTGGGCATTGAAAACGAGCAGGCAATGGAGCTCTTTCATCAGGCCGTTTCGATGAAGTCGGTGGACAACCTGACCAGCTTTGTACGCGCGCATATGTTGGAGCCGTTCGACGTGGAGACACGCATCAAGGCGTTGATCGAGCATTTCGATGACCTGCACCGTGCGCACGACTCGGTGCTGAAGGCCAAGCGGCAGATCGAACTGCTAACCCCGCTGGTTGCAGATTGCGAGCGCCATCGGGTTCTCGATGGCGAAATCGTGGAACTGCGTTCCTGCCGCGAGTCGCTGCAGGCCTACTTTGCGGGCTTGAAGGCGGAGTTGCTGAAGACGCGCATCGCGGCGCTGAAGGCCGAGTTGGATCGCCAGAATGCGCATTTCAATCGGATTGAAGAGCGCTGTTCCAACCTGCGCGGCGAAGAGAGCGAATTGAGAAGGTCCATCGCCGAGAACGGCGGCGATCGCATCGAGCGGCTGGCTCATGAAATCAAGCAGAATATCGCCGAGCAGAACAGGCGCAAGGAAAAGGCCGCGCGGTATGCGGAGTTGGCGCGGTCGATCGAGATGATTCCCGGTTCCGACGAACAAAGTTTCCTGCGCCAGCAGCAGGAACTCAACACCTGGACCGAAGCGGCGCAAAACCGGCAGGCCGATCTGCAGAATATCGTCACCGCCGGCGAAGTGGACCTTCACCAGCGCAGACAGGAACAGGCCGCTCTGTGCGCGGAGATAGCCAGTCTCAAGGCCCGCAACAGCAATATCGATCCGTCGCAGGTGAAGTTGCGCGCCGAACTCTGCGCGGCGCTGAATGTGGCCGAGCAGGAAATGCCGTTCGCCGGCGAACTGCTACAGATGCGCCCCGCCGATCGAATCTGGGAGGGCGCGGCGGAACGTGTCTTGCGCAGCTTTGGACTTTCTCTGCTGGTCCATGAGGACCATTACGCGCGGGTCTCCGATTGGGTAGAGAAGTCCCAATTGAAAGGACGTCTCGTCTACTACCGTGTGCGCCCCAACCTGGCGCCGGAGCGGCTGAACCTGCAAGCCAACTCCTTGGTGCGCAAGTTGGAAATCAAGCGGGATACTCCGTTCTACAACTGGATGGAACGGGAGATGGCGCAGCGTTTCGATTATGTTTGCGCGCCGGACATGGAACAGTTTCGACGGGAATCGCGCGCCATCACGCGCTCGGGACAAATCAAAAGCCGCGGCGAACGCCATGAGAAAGACGATCGCTATCGCCTGGATGACCGCACGCGTTATGTGCTGGGTTGGACGAACGCCGCCAAGATCGCGGCCTTGACGCAGAAGCGTGTGAAGATGGAAACCTATATCGCCGAGAGGGGCGGCGCGCTGGCCACGCTTTTGCATGAACAGAGGCAACTCGCCGAGCGGTTGAATACGCTCTCAAAGCTGGGAGAATACCGCGATTTCCGCGATCTCGACTGGGGATCGCTGGTGATCGAAGCGCAGCGGTTGAGCGAGGAGAAAGGAAGGCTCGAAGCCGCTTCGGACAAGCTCGCTCTGCTTGCGGGTCAGCTGAGAGAGATTGTTGCGTGCCTGGAGAAAGCAGTCGCGGAACGAGACGATTTGCAGAAAAGGATTGGCGCCACAACGCAGAGAATCGACTCCGCCAACAGTCTTCTCGCTGTTGCTCTCCCGGTTGCTTCGGCAGATAAACTCGCCGCTCGCTTCGCGGAGAGAATCACCAGACTGCGTGCCGAGGTCCTACCCGGTCACCAGACCACCGTCGAGTCCTGCGAGAATGACGAGCGCGCGGTGCGCAAGCATCTGCAGGACAAGATCGAAGCCGAAGACAAGCAAATTGCGCGTCTGCGCGACAAGATCATCAAGGCCATGAGCGCCTATAAGGACGAGTTCAAACTGGAGACCAGCGAAGTCGATGTCCATATCGAAGCGGGCGGCGAATATCGTAGGATGCTCGCCGGGTTGCAAGCGGACGACCTGCCCCGCTTCGAAGCCAAGTTCAAGGAGTTGCTGAACGAGAACACCATCCGCGAGATCGCCAACTTTCAGTCGCAACTGCATCGCGAACGAGAGACGATCAAAGATCGAATCGCGCGCATCAACCAGTCTCTGACGCACATCGACTACAACCCGAACCGGTACATCGCGTTGGAGGCACAGACCACAGGCGATGTGGAGATTCGCGATTTCCGGGCGGAATTGCGCGACTGCACCGAGGGCTCACTCACCGGTTCGGACGAGATGCAGTATTCCGAAGCCAAGTTTCTTCAGGTGAAGAAAATTGTAGAGAGGTTCCGCGGCCGTCAAGGGACAGCGGATCTGGATCGCCAGTGGACCGCGCGCGTCACCGATGTGCGCAACTGGTTTGTCTTTGCCGCCAGCGAACGATGGCGCGAAGGGGACGTCGAATTTGAGCACTACTCCGACTCGGGAGGCAAATCGGGAGGACAGAAAGAAAAGCTGGCCTATACGATTCTGGCGGCAAGCCTGACCTACCAATTCGGCCTGGAGCGAGGCTTGGCGCGAACGCGATCCTTTCGTTTCGTCATGCTCGATGAAGCCTTCGCGCGCGGGTCGGAGGTCTCGGCGCAATACGCGCTCAGCCTTTTCTCCGAGTTGAAGTTGCAGCTGCTTGTGGCTACGCCGCTGCAGAAGATACATGTGATCGAGCCGTTTGTGCGCAGCGTGGGATTTGTACAGAATGAGGATGGCCGCTGCTCCAAACTGCGTAACCTCTCCATCGAGGAATACCGCGCGGAGAAAGCCCGCTATGGAATCAATGCGGCCATTGTCCGGCAAGTCGAAGAGCGTGCGGAAACAGTGATGAGCGAGGACTGAGACAATGCGCGGAACCTCCCGCTGGACGATGCCGGACGATCTTGTTGCGCAAGTCAACAAGCTCTGGGAACGGGGCGAAATCCTCTCTTCGTTTGTTTCCGTCGCGCCGTTGTTTCCTCGGCGTCTGGTGCTGAAATCCCCCACTGCGTCCGATTTGCGCGATGGCTTTGGGGAGGTGCGCGCGTGGATGCAGGAGCTTCGCAAAACGTCCTGCTGCCGGATCGTACTGCGCGAGGTCAGGCATAGAGTCCACGGTGCCAACTCCCTCCCCGACGAGGTCTGGATCGATAGCGCTGAGGATGCACTTAAGCTGATTGCCAGGCAGAAGGAGGCGAAGCGCTTTCTGGCAATTCTGGATGCCACGCGCCAGCGTCAACCGATGCTCCTTGACTGGCTGGCTCGGCGTCCGTTACGTGCTCTGGAACACGCTGCGGAGTGGGATCGATTTCTGGAAATTGTCGCGTGGATTCGTTCGAATCCAATGCCGGCGCTGCATTTGCGGCAGGTTGACATTCCCGGCGTTCATTCGAAATTCATCGAAGCGCATCGCGGCATTCTGACGGAGCTATTCGATATTGTTCTGCCTCCGGAGGCCATCGATTTCACAGCGACGGGCGCGAGTCAATTCGAGAAGCGTTATGGTTTTCTCGGCAAACGAACGCGTGTTCGTTTTCGCCTCCTCGATCCACGCTTGACGATTTTGCCCGGCGCCACCGGTCCCGACATTTCCCTCGACAGCAAGAGTTTCGCGGAAATCGATCCTGGCGTTTCCCGCGTCTTCATTACCGAGAATGAGATCAATTATCTGGCCTTTCCCAACGCGGAAAACAGCATCGTGCTTTTTGGCGCTGGCTATGGCTTCGAGATGCTGCGCGGCGTCGAGTGGCTCTCAAAGGCTTCCGTGCATTATTGGGGAGACATCGATACGCACGGCTTCGCCATTCTGGATCAATTGCGGGCCCAACTGGATGGCGTGCAGTCGTTGTTGATGGATCGCGAGACCTTGTTTGCATTTCAGTCTCAATGGGGGCGGGAAGAAAAGCAGGCCAGCCACGATTTACCGCGCCTGACGCCGCGCGAGTGCGAACTCTATAATGCGCTCCGAGAAAATCGTATCCAGATGAATCTGCGCCTGGAGCAGGAGAGAATCGGTTATAGCTGGGTAGAAAAAACCATTCGCGCGCTGTTGTAGGTACCATGCGGGACAGGCAATAACTCATCCCGATAATGTCATGGTTCACAAACGAAGCCATTGCGGAATTGTCCTATACCAATAGATGGATGCCCTGGATCGGTACCAGGCTTCGGTTACAGGTCGGTCTTTGGGACCAGCCATCCCCGGGCCAGGGCGAAGATTCCCTCTTCGAGCGGGCGCGCCGATAGTACAACCTGGGTTGCTGTGAATCGAGCGAGCGCCACGTCTCCAGTGTCTGAAAGAGGGCCTGCTCCAGCCAGAATCCTGCGTTCATGCGGGCCGACACGTCGACGGACGACCTGATTCCGGCAAGCAATGCGGCAAGGCCGCAGTCTGTCCAGAGCAGCTTTGGCGTCTTGGCGAGCGCGGCCGATGGGTTGATGGACTACGGGCGAATGCGTGTGATCAGGCAACCGGTCTCCAGAAGGTTCAGAGACCGGTGCGCGCCGGATGGCTGAGTGCAGCGTCGCAAGCCAGGTCGGCCTGGTTGAGCATCTTGCCAGTACGCTGCGCGACCAGCATCATGACTCGCTGAAGATCGGGCAGGCTGGAGACGGCGCTCAATCGGCGCAAATCACGTTCCGGATACGTCTGCATATACGCCGCAAACCATAGGCCGCAGTCGGCTTCAGATGAGATTTGCAATGCAGGCAAGTAGCGTGACTTGGCAAAGGTGCGGAACGATAAGGAGAAGCCGGTTCAGCAGGGGGCATCCAGTCAGCGGTTTCCGTGCCGGCGGTAAATGCGTCTGGAATTGACTCCGGAAGATGCCGGAGAAGTCCACCTCCAGCGCGCGTTTGGCCGCGAATCTATGCTTTTTCACCCGGATCAATAGGCGGTTTATCCGGGTCAACCACCATATATAAGGCTGCGAACCGCCTCTTCCCCCCTATTTTGCCCCCGCCCGGCAAACCCGCCGACCACGCGACCACACCCACCTGCCCCCGCCGTCCTGCCCGTTCTGCCGCTCGGCCGCCAACGCGATGCTCGGCGGGGCGCCTGCTCATTTCTCCAGACCTTCTACGCCACTTTACTGGCGACCTTGCTCTGCTTTCGGCGGATCTTACGGTGCCGGCCGACCAGATCGCGCGCTACTTCCGAAATCCTGAATTTCCGGATGATGCGACGGCGTCCCGAAAGCGGATACGACCTGATCGCGCCGGTCCTGGCCAAATAAAGCACATACCGGCGCGTCTCTTTCAGGAACTTGGCAACCGTCTCTACGTCCACGAATTGTTCGTTCTGTTTAACCATTGTTTCTTTGACTTCCTTTCTGGAAGCTGTTTGAAGGCCGGCGCTGCAGTCGTCAATCTAAGCAGCGCCGGCGTGGTTATCGTTGAACCGCCCAAACTCGGTCGGCATTGCGGCCACAGCGGTGAACATTACCGTGTACGACCTGGCTGCTTCCGCTTCGGCGCCCTCGACTTGCCAATCGCCTTCAGGAAGAGCCCTTGTGCATCCCGCTGTTTTTCGTGAACGTGGTGGGTATAGTGCTGAAGCGTCGTCGCGATCTTCCGGTGGCGCAATATCTTCATCGTGATCGCGGCGTCGACTTCGCCGGCCAGGAACTCCGCGAGGGAGTGGCGGAGATTGTGCCATCCAAATCGTTTGGACGATCCCTCCTCGATTACCCCGGCATAAACCGCCGCCGGGCGAAGATAGTCCTTCGCCGCGGAGGAAGCCGAACGCGGTACTGCGCCCCGGAGCGTGAGGCTGGGGAAAACCCAATCATCGTCGTTCGGGTAAGGCGACTGATGGCGCCACTCCGTGAGAAAGCCGGCGATGGCGGCATGTATGGGAACCGGCACCAGTGCCCCTATGTTCTTCCCGTCGGTTTCTTCTCCTTTTGACCAGGCGCGCTTGAGGTTGATCTGCTCCTTTTTGAAATCGATATCCCGCCACTTGATCCCAAAGCCCTCCTCGGGACGGAGAGCCGTCGCCCCGAGGAGCAGGGCCATCGTCCATTCCATCAGGGTGGTTTCGGCGTTGAGGAATTCGAGGATAAGCATCATCTGCTCCGGACTGACCACAGTAGCTTCGTAGTCCGACACAGTGATGCAGCGGACACCACCCTCGCATTTGGGGTCGCGGAAAGGGTTGACCTCCTGTCCACCTTGGATGAGTCGATGGCGCAACGCGTGAGAAAACACGAGCGACATCGTGCTCCGGATTTTCTGGATGGAAGTCCATTCCAGGGGCTTTGCCTGGTAGTTCTTGGGAGGCTGTTGACCGACAGCGTAGTTTCGGCCGATGGGCAGCGTCGCCAGTTCTTCGAACCACGCTTCGATAGTGGGGACTGTCATGTCCAGCGCGTGAGTCGTCCCCCATTTGGCCAAAACGTAGCCGTCCAGCATGGACTCGTGATTGGCGATGGTCTCGTTGGCTCGTTTTGAAAGCGGGCCATTGTGCTTCAGTTCATTGAGACGGAAGTGCTGGGCGAGCTCCCCAAAGTTCGGCGAGATCGAGAGGCTGGGGTCCACGAGCTTCCACTGGCCTTTCAGTTGCACCTCTCGCCAGGCATCGCCCTCCTTTGGAAAATCGCGCACCAGACCGATCATTTGTGACTTCTCGGCCGGCTTCTTGCCTGGGCGCGGCACATTAAAACAGAAGATCCACACGTCGCCCTCGGCGTATGTCTTGCGGCGCAGCCAGCCCTTAGCTTGCTTGGGCATTCTCATTACCTCCTAGATTTTGCGATTGGAATTGCGGGTCTTAGCGATGTTGTTGTTGGGCGGAGCGCCACTGACGCGACGAATCTTCTCCAAGTCGCGGGCCACCTCGGAGCGCTTGAACTTGCACTTATGGCGCTTGCGCCGGGGCGACCTGCGGGCGAGCGCGCTCGTCCGGAGTTAGTTATCTACTCGCTGGATTGATGACAGGGGGGAATTACGGGAGGGATGGTTTGTAGCTGGTGAGTCTGGCGGTCAGCGCGGCTGGTTGCCTACGGTCAGCGTGCGATCCGCTGTTCGAGCCAGGCGCTGCTTCTTCCGAGAGCCCGAGCCGTGTCGTAGCCATGGCCGTAGCGTTCCAGTGTCTGGCGAATAGAACGGTGCCAGAGTGTCCCGCTGACGGTGAGGTAGTCTTCCGGGTGGTCGTCGAGCCAAGCGTGTGCGTAAGCATCCCGTACCAAGTGAGGGGTTGACCAACGCCCGGCATGGCGCAGCGTCAGTCTGCCGAAGAGATCCTCCAGGGATTCTGCCGAGAGCGGGTTGCCGTCGCGATTGAGGAACAAGGTTTGCCTGTCATCAGCGCCGACCAGAAGCGGGCGCTGATGGACCAGGTAATCATTGAGCAAGGGCACGAGAAAGCTAGGGACCAGGGCCCTGACTGCCTGCTTGCCTTTGGCCTCATCTTTTGTGAAGGATAGCTGCCAGAAGGCGGCGCCGGGGTTCTGGCGAAGTTCGTCCTTTGCCCACTCGGGCACGGCCCCCTTGCGGTAGGCGTCCAGGGCGCTCTTGTAAAGGTTGGCGCGAATGGAAGCTGAGCCGATGCGGCACTCGCGGACGTTGAGTTGGCGGTGGACGAAGGTGATCAACCAGAGCATGAAGAGTTGATCGTGCGCGAGCCACGCGTATTCCACCGTTCCGGGCGTTGCCCGGTCTTTCTCTTCGGCGATCTGGCCGGGGATGTTGCATAGGGTTGCCCAGGGAATGTACTTTGCTGACTTGCGATCAATCACCGCGTCCTCGTCCTCCTCCGGAATCGTCGCCAACAGTTCCGAAAACCAGGTGAAGTCCACTTCCTTGAATTGCGGCGCATCGTGGAGGGCGGCGTGAAGCATGCGCGGCCCGTTGAAGTTGGAGCCGGAGGTCAGGCGGACATCGAGCTGCCAGTCGATATACGCGTCAATGACCGGCTCGGTGACGAGATCGAGCAGGCCAATCGTTCCATTGGCGTCCATGCCGAGTTGCTGAACCGCGAAGCCAAACAACCGGCTGACGGTGCCCTCAATGGCGTGGGCGCTGACCTGCCGGATGCGAATATCGCGGCGCAGGGAGCGCTTGTGGCCGGCCTCCGACCGGGCGACACGCGGCAGGCGATGACCGCCTTGGGTCTTGAACTGGAGCAGGCCGCGAAGCTCCGACTGTAGTGGGTCGGGCATCAACGCGGTGGAAATGCCGAAGACGTAACCCGTTCGGGGTGGAGAGAGGTGCGGAAGCTGCGCGCCGAGTCTGGCGGCAGCGATGGTGCGCCGAAAGGCCCGAATCAGCTTGCGCGTGTATTTGGGCTTCCGGCCGGCATCGGCCTTGAGCGCGATGAAGGCGTCAATATCTTTGTCGGCGAACTGAGCGGGCGGCAGTTCGCGGGCAATAGCGAAGCGCACCAACGCGCGGCAGCCGGCGGGAAGCTGGATGCCGGCGAAAAGGCTATCCCAGGCGTTTTCGGCCGTGCTGGGCGTGGGTCTCCACCCAAGGCCCACAGCGAGCCGCAACAGCAGGTGGGCGTGGTGCACGTAGGAGGCGACCGAGTTGCGGGCCAGTTTCTTGCCTTGGCGAGTGCGCAGTTGGGCGAGGAAGGCCGCAAAACCGGGCATGTTGGCGCGGATCATGGCGATCTCCAACTCCGCCGGAGTCACGCCAACGAAGCGGGCGAAGTGGGCGGCGGTGGAGCGGAGCATGGGGAGGGGCTGGTTGGGGAGTTGGGTAGAGACAGCTTCGAGCAGGCTGGATGCAGTAGGAAGGGTGGTGTAGATGGTGAAGGACGAGAGCGGGAGTTTTGGCATGGGGCCGGTTGCGGGAAATGAAGGAGAGGCGGGAAGAGGAAAGGGGGCAAGTTGGGGCAAATCAAGCTGGACCATGGGGATACCTCGGGTCAAAAGAGTGCAGTTTTGAGGTGAGTTGGGCTGAGTTCGTAAAGACGTCAACTGCACTGCGGGTGCGCGTTGCGGTAATGGGTTGACTTTTGCGGTTGCGTGGAGCAGGTGTAATCGCCGAAAATATACGAACCTATGAGAATACATACCCCCGCGTTCTTTGCAGTCTTGTTTCTGGCAGCAACTACGGCAGCGTTTTCGCAGAATAGTTCTGGCAATGACACAGAGAATTGCATTGATACGCAGTCGGGCATGGCAACGAATTGCGCAACCCAGCAGACCGGTGCGCAACAGTTTGGTGCAACGCCGGATCAACCACAAGTTCAGGGTGGATCACAAAATCAGGGCGGAATGCTAGGAACTACGGCCCGGCAACCAGTAGTTTCGGGCTCACAGGAAGACACGAGCATCAGCGGCCAGGCGCGGACTAACGCGCAGAACAGGTTGCGGATGCTGCCGCCGGACCCAGTTAGCGATTTCCAGAAATTTGTAGCGGCGACTACGGGGCAGTTATTGCCTCTGTATGGGGCAGATCTGTTTCGCAATGTGCCGACGACCTTTGCGCCGGTGGACCTGGCGCCAGTGACTCCCGACTATGTGATTGGGCCGGAAGACGAGCTCCGGGTGCGTATTTGGGGAGCGGTGAACTACAGCGGAAATCTTCGCGTAGATAGAGCCGGCAATATTTATCTACCGGAAGCAGGTACGGTTCACGTCGCTGAATTGAAGTACTCGGAACTGGATCAGCATCTGCGGGCAGCAGTGGCGCGCGTCTATCGCAACTTTGATCTCTCTGTGGATGTAGGCAGAATTCGCTCGATGCAGGTATATGTGACGGGAGAGGCCCGGCGACCTGGGGTATACACCGTCAGTTCGCTCAGTTCGCTCGTGGATGCGCTGTTTGCCAGCGGTGGCCCCTCTCCGCAGGGTTCGCTGCGCCACATTGTGTTGAAAAGAGAAGGAAAGCAGATTGCGGACTTCGATCTCTATGCCCTGCTGATCTATGGCGACAAGAGCAAGGATATGCGTCTGCAGCCGGAGGATGTGTTGTATATCCCGCCGGTGGGAGCACAGGTGGCGCTGACGGGTAGCGTGCATCATCCCGCGATTTATGAGATGCGAGCGGAAGAAACGATCGCGGATGTGATTGAGATGGCGGGCCGCTCGACGGCGCTTGCTTCCAATGGTCGCATCGCGCTGGAGCGGGTGGGCGCGGATAAGCACCGGCAGGTGCTGGAGTTCGCGATGGATGCGACGGGGAAGGCCGCGAAACTGGAAGACGGCGATATTTTAAGGATTTATTCGATTCTGCCGTCGTATGAGAACACGGTAACGTTGCGCGGAAACGTGGCGAACCCCGGACGTTACAGCTTCAAGCCGGGGATGAAGCTGAGCGATCTGATTCCAGACCAGGATTCGCTACAGAGCCGCGGTTACTGGTGGAAGCGGAGCCATCTTGGGTTGCCGGTGCCGGATTACGAGGCGTCGATTGCAAACATAGGACGCGGTCCGGCCACGGCGGAGACAAATACAACCGGAAACTTTACCCGTTCGGTTTCGCAGGAAACGTTGACTAAATCGCTGATGGCAAACGCCCAGCCTGCACCAGAAAACACAACCGGCCCTGGACAAGGAACGGGCAGTTCCACGATTGCTTCTCAGACTCAGACGACGGACGCCAGCCAAACTCAGCAGAACGCAGAGAAGAACGTGGTGAGGCTGACAACGCCGGAGATCGACTGGGATTTTGCGGTGATTGAGCGTCACGACCCGCAGACACTGAAGACCTCACTGATCTCGTTCGATCTGGGCAAGCTGGTTTTGAATCACGATGCGAGTCAGGACCTGGCGCTCGCGGCCGGTGACACGATCACGATTTTTTCGCAGGGGGACATTCGCCCTCCGTTGGACAAACAAACCAAATATGTGGAGTTGGCCGGCGAGTTTGAGCATGGCGGCATCTACAGCGTGGAGCCGGGCGAGACTCTGCGCGACCTGATCAGGCGTGCAGGGGGCTTTACCGGTAGGGCCTATCTGTATGGTTCAGAGTTTAACCGCGAATCTGTTCGGATTCTGCAACAACAGCGGCTTGACGAATACATGCGCAGTACCAGTGCTGAGGCGGACCGGGCGAGCCAGGAACTGGCGGCTGCGGCAATGGCTTCGGGAAGCGCTACGGCCCCTAATGTGGAGAGTAGCCGCGCGACACAGCAGATGCTGGTAACCAGGTTGAGCCAGATCAAGGCGACCGGGCGGGTGGTTTTGCAGTTCAAACCGGATAGCAGAAGCGTGGACGACGTTCCGGCGCTGAAGCTCGAAAACGGGGATCGCTTTGTGGTGCCATTTGCACCGGAGACGGTGAACGTGGTGGGAGCCGTGTATGACCAGAACTCCTTTTTGTTTCAATCGGCAAAAACAGTAGGACGTTATTTGGAACTAGCCGGAGGGACAACACGGAGCGCAGATAAACATCGCGCGTTTGTGATTCGCGCGGACGGCTCAGTGGTGAACAGTACGTCAGTCAAGGGGCTCTGGGGAAATGACTTCGCCAAACTTCGCCTGAATGCTGGTGACACGATTGTGGTGCCTGAGAAGATGTTACGGCCAACGGCGCTGCGCACTTTTATGGACTGGACGCAGATGTTCTCACAGTTGGCAATTGGGTCGGCAGTGGCGAGCAACCTGTAAGAACGGAACGAGTATTGTGAATGTGTAAAGGAGTCAATCCTTCTTCAAACCGTTCGCCTTCAAGTAAACTTGCATCGAATTGTGATGCGATCTCGGTTCACGCATCGATACCGGCGCTTACAGGGGGTATGGCCGGCAATACAGGTAGAGAGATAGTGATCAGCCTATGCTGCCAGATACCATGCGCCAGCTTTTCGCCGAGGGTTTGTCCAAGAAAGGGTTGGCAGTGCAGGGTCCAAACGACGATGGTTTTGCCGGGGTGAGAAATAGAAAACGTATATTCATGGTTTGACAATTCAGCAGTGGGGATTGCGCATGTGGAAGAGCGTTATCCGAAATATGGGATCACGGAAACCGGTGAGGCGAATGCACCTGACGAAACGGAGCTAAAAGGCCAGTTACGTAAACGGCTGGGCGCGGGCACCGAGATTCATGTGCAACTGACGGGTGATCTTCCCCTGACTGCGCGGGGAAAAGACCGCTTCATCGTTTCCGAAGTTGATTTGAACCAGATAAGCGGGGTTAAGTTGAATAGTCATGAATAGCAAACCGGGAGAGCGTGCAAGCGTCGATCTGCAGGTCTCGCTGGCGCGTTTGGAGGAGTGGCTGGTGCGGTGCGCTTACAAGGGCAACGATCCCTTCGACGCCATGCGCAGCCCGCTCATACGTCTGCTAACCTTCAAGAGTCGGTTGCTGGGCATTGTGTGGGTGCAGATCTTTCGCCGATCGCCCATCAATCTGCGCGGGCTTTTCCGGGTTGCGCCCGGCCATAACCCCAAAGGTATGGGTCTGTTTCTGGCCTCGTATATCCGACGCTATCGTACGACGGGTGCGCCGGTTGACCGGGAGCGCATTGATTACTTTGCCGACTGGCTGCGGCAGAATCGCTGCGAGGGAATCGAGGAGGCTTGCTGGGGTTATAATTTCGCCTGGCCGAATCGCTCTTTTTTTGCGCCGGCCGGCACGCCGACGATCGTCAACACCGTATTCAATGCCCAAGCCTTTCTGGATCGCTATGAGCTACTAGGCGAGGCGGCGGATCTGACGATTGCCCGCAGCGCCTGCGATTTCATTTTGAAGCGGCTGGCGATCATCGAGGATGAGACTGGGGTCTGCTTTAGCTATACGCCGCTGGACCGACGCCTGATTCACAATGCCAATATGCTGGGGGCATCGTTGCTGGCGCGGGTGGGGGCCATCACCGGCGAAGCGCATTTGCTGGAGAGGGCGCGGAAGTCGATTCAGTTCACGATGGCGCGGCAGAATGCAGATGGTTCGTGGCCCTACGGAGTGGGCGCGAAAGAGAGCTGGATCGACAACTTTCACACCGGCTTTGTGCTGGTATCGCTGCTGGAGTATATAAGGGCATCCGGCGACCGGGAATTCGAGGCCAGATTGGAGCGCGGCTACCGTTACTGGAAAGAAACGTTTTTTACACCGGAGGGCCTGACAAAGTATTACTCTGGTTCTTTGTATCCCATTGACATTCATGCTGTGGCGCAAGCGGTTTTGACATTCCGCGCGTTTGCCGAGCGGGATGCCGAAGCAGGGGATCATGCATTAGAATTAGCCTTGTGGGCTGGTTCCAACATGCAGGACAGCAAGGGGTTTTTCCATTATCAAATCGGGCGCTTTATGCCGATTCGTATCTCTTACATTCGCTGGGCGCAGGCGTGGATGTTTCGAGCTTTGTCCGAATGCTGCCTGATGACACGGGGGACCAGGAAGACCCAAACGAGATTACAGAAATGAGATACCCAATTGCGTATTGACTTTCTTGGCTTTCCGATAGATAGCCTGGACATGCAGGAAACGTTAAGGCGGGTGGACGAGTTCGTCGAGACCGGCGAGCCGCACCTGATTCTGGTGGCGAACGCGAACAAGCTATGGATTCGGCGACGGGATCCACAGATGGAGCGGATTGCGTTGCAGGCCGACCTAGTGGTTCCCGAGCGGGTGGTGGTGTTGGGTGCAGCGTTTCTGGGTGCGCCGCTGAAGAGCGATGTCTGCGGCGTGGCGCTGGCCAAGGAACTGTTGCCGCATTGCGAGAAGGCGGGGCACAGAATCTTCTTTCTGGGGGCGCGGCCGGCTGTCCTGGAAACCATGCTCAGAAAGATTCGCAGCGAGTATCCAGCGCTGCAGATTGCAGGGTATAACGATGGATATTTTCTGAAGAACGGCAAGGAAGAGTTGCTGAAGAAGTTGCGCGCCGCCAAGCCGGACGTTCTGCTGGTAGCGATGGGAAGCCCGCTGCAGGAGTATTGGATTCGCGATAACTGCCTGGAGTTGGGCATTCCGGTAGCGCTAGGCGTGGGTGGCTCCTTTGACGTAATTGCGGGTATCAAGGCCGATGCGCCGCTGTGGGTGAGAAAGTGCTCCATTGAGTGGCTTTTCCGGTTTATTCAGGACCCAAAGAATCTTTGGAAGCGTTATTCCATAACCATTCCCTGGCTGCTGGGCAGCATTTTGGCAGAGAAAATCCGTGGACGGAAGCCCCGCGTTCTCGAAACCGATCTTCGCAATTAATTCAAAAACTGAGCCTGGAGATGGGATCCAAATGCGCATGATTTTTGTGGCCGGAGCCAGGCCTAACTTTGTCAAGATCGCACCGTTGATGCGTGCGGTCGCAGAGTATCCCGATGTGGAAGCAATTCTGGTTCATACCGGCCAGCACTATGATCAGGCGATGAGCGATTCGTTCTTCAGTGATCTGGAGATTCGCCAGCCGGATGTCAACCTTAACGTCGGTTCGGCTTCTCATGCTGTGCAAACGGCCGAGGTCATGAAGCGGTTTGAGCCGGTGCTTGAGAAGTATCTTCCCGATGTCGTGGTGGTGGTGGGAGACGTCAACTCGACCATCGCCTGTGCATTGACAGCCGCCAAGCTTGGCATTCGAGTGGCCCATGTGGAGGCGGGATTGCGCAGCTTCGATGCCGCGATGCCGGAAGAGATCAACCGGGTACTGACGGACCGGATCAGCGATTTTCTATTTACCACCGAGATCAGCGGGGAAGAGAATCTTCGCAAGGAAGGCGTGGCGGCGGAGAAGATCTTCCCGGTGGGAAACGTGATGGTGGACTCGCTTCTGCGTTTTCTTGAGAAGGCCTCCAATTCCGACATTCTGACCCGCTTGAAGATCTCCAGTTCGGGGGTGGGCTATGCTCTGGTCACGCTGCACCGCCCTGTGAATGTGGACGATCCAGTGGGTCTGCGCCGTCTGTTTGGCGCCATCAATGTTATTGCTGGCTCCATTCCCGTGATTTTTCCCGTTCATCCGCGCACGCAAAGCCAGATTGCGAAACACGGCATAAAAGTGGCGGCTGGCGTTCGCCTGATCGAGCCGCAGGGCTATCTGGATTTTCTTTACCTGATGAGCAAGGCGCGGTTGGTGCTGACCGATTCCGGGGGGCTGCAGGAAGAGACGACGGTTCTACGGGTGCCGTGTTTGACCCTGCGCGAGAATACGGAGCGACCCATTACGATTACGGTGGGTACGAATAGCCTGGTAGGTTCCGATCCGGAGAAGATTATTGAGTATGCGCGGCAGATTCTAGCTGGTCATGCTCGTAAAGGAAGAATCCCCGATCAATGGGACGGCCGGGCCGCCGAGCGCATCGTCGCCACGTTATACCGGAAATTGAAGGGCGAATCCGAGGTTCTGCAGGCGCAGGAAGGCGACGCAGTGGAAGCGACCCCCAAGACGGCCTGAATGGACGGGCGATAGTTGCACGGAGTCCCTTTTCAAAAAACCAGACTGCAGGGAGCAAGGGAGTCTGGTCTACGGTGGGGCAGTAGCGGAAGCGGATCGATGGTTATATCCGGCGAGGCAATCATGGAATTCATTTTTTGGGAAAACATCCTGTGCCACCTGCAATCCAGTTTCATTCGTGAGCTGGCTGGCAGCAGCGGCGTCAAGGTCACCCTGGTGGTCGATCAAGCGATGACGGACGATCGCCTTGCCCAAGGCTGGAGCGTGCCCGAGTTTGGCGAGACGAAGATCATCATCAGCCCGGATCTGGAGCAGGTTCGGAACATCATCGACCAGTCGGCGCCGGAGGCGATCCATGTGCTGAATGGCTACCGCTGCGTGCCGCTGCTGGAAGTAGTGCTTCGCGAGATGCTGACACGGAACCGCAGGTTTGGCTTGCTGAGCGAGCCGGGGCAGTTGGCGGGGCTGAAGGGCTTTGTGGGCAAGGCCATGTACTGGACTCATTGCTGGCGGTTCTGGCATCGATTTGATTACATTCTGGCCATGGGCTTGTCGGGAGTGAACTGGTTTCATGGCCGCGGTTATCCGAGCGCCAAGTTGTATCCCTTTGCCTACGTAACGGAATCCTTTCCTGAGATGCCCTTTTCAGAAACAGCAGGGCCGACGAAGATAGTCTTTGTGGGCCAGTGCATCCGGCGCAAAGGGCTTGATCTAGCCCTTCGGGCATTGGGCGAGTTGCGAGATCTCAATTGGACTCTGAATGTCATTGGCGATGGCCCGCTTCGGGTCGATCTGGAACGGTTGTCTGAAAAGTGTGCCATCGGGGAGCGGGTTTCGTTTCTTGGAACCAAGCCCAATGAAGAGGTAGTGGAAATCATTGGTTCGGCTGACTTGTTCATCCTACCCAGCCGTTCGGACGGATGGGGCGCGGTTGTCAATGAAGCTCTGATGCGAGGGGTACCGGTGGTTTGCAGCGATCGATGCGGAGCTAAAGATCTCGTGAGAGAGGAATGGCGCGGACAGGCCTTTCGGGCCGGATCCGTACCAGAACTACGCGCGGCGCTCAAGGCCCGCATCACTCATGGCGTACTTCAAGCCTGCGAGCGGGAGCGCATACGGCAGTGGTCGCAATGCGTGCAGGGGAGATCGGTAGCCGACTATTTCCTGGCTATCATGCGGCACGTGTATCTGAACGAGCCGCGCCCGGAGACTCCATGGCTGTAGCGGGCTCCAGCGAAGGCGGCGGTTTAGCGCAGCCGGACGATGCAGGTACTGTGATTCCTTCGGAGAACACTGAAGGGAAAAGCAGGCCCTGGCGGCGCGTGCGCGTGCTGAGCGACACAACTTGGCGCGTAGTGCTGATGCTGCTGGTTGTAGCCATGAGTGGCGACCCGGCGCTGGCGACGCCAGGCGTTGCCAAGATTCTTGTCCCCGTGGTCGCGGTTGTTCTTGGCTTTCTCGTCTTTTCCCGTAAGACGCCCAAAGGCGCATATCGGGTAGGCCCGTTCCTGGCGCTTTTTGGTGTGGTCATTGCCATCCAGTCCGTTCACTTCATGATGTTTCCCGTAATCACCATGCTCGGACTGATTTGCCGGTTCTTTGTGGCCTATTGCCTGGTGGTTCTGGTTCCGGATTTTGCGGCGACCTATATCAAGGTCATGCTCGGTGTGGCCATTCTGGCAATGTTTTTTTACTTTGCGAATCTGGCGGGAAGCGCAGCAGGCATTGACGTTGCAGGCGCCACCAAGCCGCTGGCGCTGCCCGTTGCTACGAACGAAGGGTCTTGGACATTTCTGTTGCATAGCTACTCTGTGAATCCAACGGACGCCACGCGCAACGCTGGGATGTTCTGGGAGCCGGGTGCGCTGGCTGGATACGTAAGTCTGGCGCTGGTCTTTCTTTGCTTGAGCCGCTCCGTCTATACAAAGCGGGGATTTCTGGTTCGCTTTTTGATTCTTGCTACGTGCATTCTGACGACGGAATCCACGATGGGATACATAGCTTTTGTTGTGGTGATGCTTTTGGCCGGGATGAGCGGAGCGCGTCATAGCTCACGATCCAAATTTGTTCCGATTCTGGTTTCTCTTTGCGCTCTGGGGTTGTTTGCGTTTCTGGGATTGAGCCAGGACTTTATTATTCCCAAGATTCAGAACAGCATCATGCAATCGACAATGCGCACTGATGCCTGGCAGGCAGATCGTTTGGGATCGATTCTGTTCGATCTTGACTATATCTCCGCGCGGCCACTAACGGGCTGGGGAATCAGCGACGTGACACGGTTGGCGATGGACCAGGATCTGGAAGGAGGAGCCCTTACCGGGCGAGGCAACGGGATGTCGGATTATGCGGCGAAGTTTGGTATTCCGGCCTTGCTGATGTGGTTATTCCTGGTATTCAACACCTTTCTGCGCCTATCGCGCGGTGCAAGGCTTCTTGCAGCGCTTGGCACGCTCGTCGTATTTGTCATGCTGAACGATGAGTGTTTTCTGAATTACCCGTTGTTTCTCACGTTTTTCTTCTCTGCCGGTTTCGGCGACAAACGGCTGGGGCCATCTCTGGCTCAGCAACTCAAGGTTGTTCCATCATGCCCAAAATAGCTGCTCTTCTGACCGTACACAATCGCTGCCAGCTTACCCTAGCCTGCCTGTCTTCCTTGTTCGAGCAAGTGCTACCAACGGATTTCGTGATCCAAGTGTATCTGGTGGACGATGGTTCGTCCGACGGCACCACCCATGAAGTCCTGCGGTGCTTTCCGGCTGTCGATGTAATTCAGGGTGATGGGACGCTCTTCTGGTGCGGGGGCATGAGACGAGCTTGGGCCGAGGCCGCCAAAGGCCAATACGATTATTACTTGTGGCTCAATGACGACACCACTCTGTTGCCCGGTGCCATCGGTACGCTGCTGGGAACGGCTGCCCAGCTGCGAGGCAAGCACGGGCGGGATGCGATCGTGGTGGGTTCGACCCGAGATCCAGAAACGGGATCCTTGACCTTTGGGGGCAAGCTGTTGTCAGATTTTTCCATGGTCGAGCCCAGTGATACCCCGCAGCCCTGCGACATGATGAACGGTAATGTTGCTTTGATTCCCCGGGCAGTTTTTGAAGTGGTGGGCAACCTCAGTGCCGACTATACGCACGCCATCGGGGACCATGATTACAGCTTGCGCGCCGTGTACAAGGGGATTCCGGTCTATGTAGGTCCCGGCTACTTCGGAGAATGCAAGGCCACCATTTCCCCATTGTGGGTTCGCCCAGAGATACCACTCCGCCAGCGTTGGCGAGCGCTTCACGGGCCGAAAGGGCTACCGCCTTCGGAGTACAGCGTTTTCTTACGTCAGCATCTACCGAGTAGGAGGCTGTGGTTGCTTTTTAAGCTTTATACGCGCGCAGTGATTCCTTTCCTTTGGCAATGAAAAAGGAGTCCTTAACGAGAATCTGTAAGATGATTCTCCGTACACCTTTCCTTCAAGGACTAAGATTTCCTTTATGAATCTTGGACACATGCTTGGCAGTTGTTTGTAGCGAAAAGATGAGTTCTGATCTGTACCAATACCCGTCTCCTAGAAGAGCTTGGCTAGTGTTTTGTGCAGCGTTGATTTTTCGATTGCAAGCAGGAGAAACGAAGTGAGATTTGTCGTGGCAAAACGATTGACGGCACGCGGCGCCGGTCTGGGAAATGAGATGCTTCCCTGGTCCAAAGGCTGGATAGCCAGCCAAGTGTTGGACGCTCGTCTGGTAGGGCCGGCGTGGGGCATCAATCCGCGCAAGTACTATCGCAATTTTCAAACCAGCCGATGGGACGTGCTCCTAGAAGAAATCTTAAAGCGGCTTCCGCATTATGCCTTCACGGAGCGAGACTACTTGGAGACATGCGAGATCGACTTTGGCAAAGCGATCGAAAAATGGGCACAGCAGATAGGCATTCTGTCGCGGCGTTCCTTTATTGTGACCGTAGACGGAATGTACGGCGGGTACTCGTGCATTCGGAATGCGCGGTCGTTTCTATTGTCCAGACTCCTCAGCAGCCGCGACGCCTTGCGAAACCTATACGAAATCAACGCACGGCTCGACCGCAACAAACTATTTGTTGCAGTTCATATGAGGGCAGGTGATTTCGCCGTTCTGTCTCCGGGCGAAAGTGCGCAAGGCAAGTGGAATATTCGCATCCCCGACGAGTGGTATTTGAACGCTTGCCAGGCGATTCAAAGCGAGTGGAGAGACAACGTACAGTTTCATTTCTTTACAGACCGCGGCGGTCCGGCCTTTGAGGAAGCGGTCCGGCGTTTTAACCCAGGACAGATCAGACAGGGGAACCTGACTGAATGCAGCGATCTATTGCTCATGTCCCAGGCGGATCTATGCCTGTGCTCCATCTCTTCCTATAGCTACATTGCAGTATTTCTTTCCGGGGCTTTATATCTTTGCTATGAGCCTCAACTTCAGCACGAAAACGGACTGTACAAGCTTTTTGACACGGATGAGGTAAAGCAGCAGGAGAACGCGCCGAGCAGGCAGAGCATGGATATGATGAAGGCCATAGCGCCGGGGTCGCCATGGGAAGCGGCGTTCAAGGGCTATGCGATGGGAACTGAGACCGTTCTTCCAAGTGGTATGGTTAAGCAGCTCAACCATAGGCTGCTCGCAAACGATCGGTCGGCGAGTCTTGTTGAAGGGGGGGGGGTGCCAGATTGGACTTTAGGGAGCGGACCCTCATAGCTCACAGTCGTTATAGCGATAACGGCGTTGGTGGCTAGGCTGGATTGATTGTGGCTGAAATCGGTGTTCGGAAGCAGGCGTTGTACACTCGAATCGTGGTAAGGCATGCAACCACAGTTCTTTAGGAAGACCTGATGAATGAGCGGCAAGGAGAACCGAAGCGAGGAAATTTGCGGATACTGATAGCTCATAGCCACTACGGCGATTATGTAGTGGGCGGCGAGGGCGCGGTGATGTCGGCCGAGGCCGATATGCTGGCACAACATGGTCATGAGGTGTTGCGATTTGAACGAACGAATGCGCAGCGGATGGGCAAAGGGCTTATCAACTTCATCGATACAGCGCGCCATATGTACTGGTCACCGCAGGCGTATGAGGAGATCGGCGCCGTGATGGATGAGTTTCGACCCGATGTGCTGCACGTTCACAACTACCACATCTCTCTGACGCCGGCGGTGTTTGTTGCGGCCAAAAGGCGCGGGATTGCAACCGTGATGACACTGCACAACTACCGACTCATTTGTCCGACAGGTCAGTTTCTGAGAAATGGGAAGATCTGCGAAAGCTGCCTCGAGGGGGGCTGGGCGTGGAGACCGATCCTATCGCGCTGTTATCCGGGCGGGGGCTTGGTGAAGACCATCGCGGCAGTCCATCAGCACCGGCTCACGAAGAAGGATAAGCGGCTGGCTGACCGGATCGATGCATATATCGCTTTGACGAATTTTGCCGCGAAGAAACATGTGGGCGCGGGGATTCCCGCGAGTCAAATGCACGTAAAGCCAAACTTCATGGCGGACCCGTTTGCAGGCAGGGAGCCGTCAAGCAGTGGTCACGGGGCCGTGTATCTAGGGCGGCTTTCGCCGGAAAAGGGAGTGGATGTTCTCATGCGCGCCTGGCGGGGGATCGATTATCCGCTGTCGGTGATCGGCGACGGACCGGATATGGGAGCGTTGCGAGCCATGGCTCCGCCGCAGGTGACATTTACCGGTCAGCTTGATAAGCGTGGTGTGCTGGAGCGGCTTGAAGCGGCTTCGTTCCTTGTATTGCCGTCACTGTGGTATGAGGGATTTCCGCTGGTGCTGGTAGAGGCGATGGCGTGTGGTCTGGCGATCATCGCGACCGACCTTGGCGGGCGGGCAGAAATTGTGCCTGCCGATGCCGGGCTGATGTGTGAGGCAGGCAACGCGGCGAGCCTTGCCACCGCGATAAAGACGCTCATTGGTGACCCTGCTCTGTGTGTGTGGATGGGCGAGAATGCGCGGCGGTTTTTTCTGGAGCGCTTCACGGCGGAACCGAATTATGAACGCCTGATCGAAATCTACAGCGCGGCACTGGGGCACGCGCGTTCTTCACATTCGGAGTGCTAAGGGAGCCATTTTTCTCCATCAACACTTCTCAGCTAAAAGAGGTCGAAACGGGGGTTGAAAGCTTTATGAAAGATGATTCAGACGCGCGTCGTTCGCCAAATTGCCAGACATACTTTGATGGGAGATCGGAAGCCTGGGGAGGGAACTATGCACCTGGCGGCGGCATGGTTGAGCGCCTGACAAGATTTGTGGAACAGCTGAAAAGGCGTCTTCCGGACAGGGCCAGAATCCTGGACTTCGGCTGTGGAACAGGAGACATTGCGGTGCGATGCGGCAGGGAAGGATACCAGGTGGATGCAGTCGATGCGTCAGCCGGAATGGTAGAGGCTGCAACCGGCAGGTTTCGCGCCGAGAGTGTTGTGTTCAGGTTTTGCGAGGACACATTGAAGCTGCCTTATGCGAATGGAACATTTGATGGGGTGATCGCATCGAGTGTTGTTGAGTATATCGGTCCCTTGGAGGCTCAATTGCGGGAACTACATCGGGTTTGCAAAGCCGGCGGGCATGCCTTCATTACGGTGCCGAACATGTCGCATCCGATTCGCTGGGGAGAGGCGATCGAGAGATTTCTCGTTTCACCTGTGCTGCCGCGGCTCGCGGGTTCCTGGCGAGAGCGCGAAGAATACTTGAAGCTATCCATCAACCGAGTCTCCAGGCGTGCATGGAGAGGCACTTTTGAGCGGGCCGGGTGGACCGTTGTTGCAATCGAGCACAGATCGACCCCTCTGGCGATGATTGTCGCGGAGAAGGTTGAAGAACGGGAGTCCATGCGCGCAGAGGCTTTGCGTTGACGGCTTAATACCTCACTTGTTTCTCAGTCAGGAATATTCTGGCTGGTCAATATTTTTGGCGCATTAACCGATACACAGGATGACAAAAGAATCATGTTGCAGCTTACGCAAAAACTAGGGTCCGGTGAAATGCGCGTTCTGGAGGTTCCGTCGCCGACGTGCGAACCAGGCATGGTCGTGGTGCGAAACCACTTCTCGCTGATCAGTGCAGGCACTGAAGGCTCGTCGGTCCGCGCGGCGAGATCGAGTTTGATCCAGAAAGCCCGTCAGCGTCCGGCGCAGCTGCGCCAAGTGATTGAATCGGTAAAGCGCCAAGGATTGACGGCAACGTATCGGGCGGTGCAGAAAAAGCTCGATGCGTATTCACCGCTGGGCTACAGCTGCGCTGGAGAAGTGATTGAAGTCGGCGAAGGCGTTCCTGAAATCGCCTGCGGGGACTTGGTTGCCTGCGCGGGCGCAGGTTACGCCAATCACGCCGAAATGGTCTCAGTTCCCGCGAATCTTTGCGTCAAGTTGCCGATGGACGCAGATTTGAAGATGGCGGCATTCAACACCATGGGCGCGATTGCGTTGCAGGGCGTAAGGCAGTCGGATATTCGGCTGGGTGAGAGTTGCGCGGTGATCGGCCTCGGTCTCATCGGGCAGCTTACCTGTATGTTGTTGCGGGCTGGCGGCTCCAAAGTTATTGGCATCGACTTGAACCCCTGGGCGGTCGAGTTTGCCAAGCTGAACACTGCCGACAATGCTTTTACGCGCAATGAGCCCGGCCTTCAGGAGCGGATCATCCAACTCACCCGCGGTCTCGGTGTCGATGCGGTAATCATCACAGCGGCTACTGAGAGTACAGATCCGGTGAATTTCGCAGGTGAGATTGCTCGCCAGAAGGGCCGTGTAATTATTGTGGGCGCCGTGCCCACAGGATTCGAAAGAGAAGCGTACTACCGCAAAGAACTCGAACTGCGCATGTCTTGCTCCTATGGGCCGGGCCGCTACGATCCGGCTTACGAGGAATACGGACTCGACTATCCGGCTGCCTATGTGCGCTGGACGGAACAGCGCAACATGCAGGCGTTTCAGGACCTGGTGCATGGTAAAGGCTTCTCGTTAAACGCATTGGCCACGCACGAGTTTGCCTTTGCGGACGCGGGCAAAGCCTACGATCTCATCCTGGGGCGCGAAAAGCACTTCTTCGGAATCCTGCTGCGCTATGAGGTGGACAAGCCGGTTGCGCGCGGACCATTGGCGATCAACAACTCCACCAAAGGGCTGAACCAGGTATCAGTAGCGTTTATCGGCGCAGGCAGCTATGCACAGGGCAACTTGCTGCCCAATCTACCGGAAGGACGCAACCTGATTCGCCGAGCCATCGCAACCAACAGCGGAACGACAGCCAAACGGGTTGCTGAAAAGTTTGGATTTGAGAGTTGCACATCGGCGGCGCAAGAACTGATAGAACGCGACGACATCAATACGATTTTCATCGCTACCCGTCATGATTCGCATGCCCGGTACGTCGCTGGAGCGCTGCGGGCCGGCAAGCGGGTTTTTGTAGAGAAGCCGGTGGCGATGAGCGAAGACGAACTGCTGGAAATCGAGGCCGCCTACCGCGAAGCAGCGGAGCGCCATGGCTCCCCGGCACTGATGGTCGGATTCAATCGCCGGTTCTCCGAAGTCGTCAGAGCTGCGAAGAAAGGAATTGGTGGCGGTCCGTTGTCCATGGTCTATCGGGTCAACGCCGGGGCGATTCCGGCATCGCACTGGATCCAGGATCCGCTTGCCGGTGGGGGGAGGATCATCGGCGAGGCCTGTCACTTCCTCGACCTGATGACGTTCTTCTGCGGAGCGCTACCTGTTCGAGTTTATGCTTCCGCGATACCAAACCCGCAACACTCGCCTGACGTAGTTGCCATTAACGTGGAATTTGCCGACGGCTCGGTGGGCTCGCTGTGCTATTACGCGAACGGTTCCAAGGCGGTGGAGAAAGAATACATCGAAGTCCATTCGTTTGGAACCACGGCGATATTGCGCGACTTCAAGACGCTGGAGATTGGCGGGGGGGGGAGCGTGAAGAAAACTGCGTTGCGGACTCCCGACAAGGGACAAAGCACCATGATGAAAGAGTTTGTGGAGAGTCTGGAAGCGGGCACTGCATCTCCGATCCCCTTCGAGCACATCTGTGCGGTGGCCCGCGCCAGCTTCGCCACCGTAAGGTCGATCCGCGAGCGGCAGGCCGTTTCACTTTAACGGGTTGTCCGTCGTTACGCTTGCCGTTGAAGGGCACAAATTCTACCATGTAACCTGAAATAGGAGTATACAATCAACGTTTTTCGGCAGTTCACGCGGTTGTCCAAGCTGTTGCGTTTGCGTCCATTCGAAACGGCGACTGAGGGGGGGCGTTCCAAAGAACGTCTGCGGCGGGCGGCCATGACTACGGTCTCGGCTGGCATGGCAAGGGTTATTGGGTTGTTGGCTTCTCTGGTTACCGTGCCTCTGACCTACTCCTATTTGGGGGCAGAGCGTTACGGTCTTTGGATGGTGCTGATCTCCATAATTGCGGCGATGGGGTTTGCTGATCTGGGCATAGGAAACGGCCTGATCAACGCCATTTCTGAGGCCTACGGCAAGGACGACCCCCGGTTGGCGCGGGAGTACTTGACGAGCGCCTTGGTTATGTTGCTGGGCATCGCTGTCTTCTTTTCTGTAGTTGCGGCGGCGGGATACCCGTTTATGCCGTGGGTCCGCATCTTCAACGTCAAATCGGCTTCTGTGGCAGTAGAAGGAGCCCGGGCGTTCTTGGTGCTCTTTGCCTGGTTTGTAGTGAGTATTCCCATGGGCGTAGTCACCCGCGCCCAGGCGGGACTGCAGCAGGGCTATATTCCCCAGATGGTCGGCGCTTTGGGAAGCGTTCTCTCTCTCCTAACATTGCTTGCGGTGATCGCGCTGCACGGCAACCTGGCATGGCTGGTCTTTGCTTCTACGGCGGGGACGATCGTTGCGAACGTCATCAACGGCTGGGTTCTGTTTAGGGCGTATCCATGGTTGTTGCCCGCCTGGCACGCGTTCCGAGCGCAATCGGCGGGGAAGATCTTCAGACTCGGCCTGATGTTCTTCGTGTTGCAGTGTGCGGTTTCGCTTGCCTATACTTCCGATAACATCGTGATTGCCCAGGTTCTCGGAGCGGCGGCGGTAGCGGTCTACGCGGTGCCGCAAAAGCTCTTCAGTTTCGTCTCCATGGTGGTATCCATGGCCATCAACCCGCTGTGGCCGGCGTATGGGGAGGCCATAGCCCGCGGCGACGTGAACTGGGTGCGCAGAGTCTTTTGGGGTTCTTTGTGGCTGGTTCTGGCTATCACGGTCCCGCTTTGTTCGCTGCTGGCGCTGTGCGGCCCCTGGATTCTGGCGGCATTCTTTGGCAAATCCTTGCACGCGCCGCTGCCGTTGCTAATTGTCCTGGCGGTATGGGGCGTCGTCTCCGCCGTCTCCGTTGTGACCTCCATTCTTCTCAATGGCGCCGGAGTGCTCAAAATGCAGACCGTCATTGCCGTTGTAGCCAGCCTCAGCAATCTGGCACTGTCGATCTTTCTCACCCGCCGACTTGGGGTAATGGGAGTCTGTTTAGGGTCGATCATTACGCAACTGTTGATTGCCCTGCCCTTATACGGGCTGGTCATTCGCAATCTGCTCAAAGAGCTTGCCATGCAACATTTGAGGCGTGAAGCGGAATCGAGAAGCACGCAGGTCGAGGCGACGGTTGAGCTGTAGCCACAGGATATGGAGGTAAACTCTTGCAAAGCTTTGAAGCGCAGATCTCTTGGGAAGCGGCAGTGCGCTGGCTGAAGCAGCAGCCAGAGATGGAAGAACTGGTGCGAGCGTGTTTCTACGATGACCCACTCCGCTCTGCAGCCGACCGATACTACCACAGTTCGGAATGGGAGGCGGTAAGAAATCTGATTGGCTCCACTCGAGGGCGGGCCTTGGATGTCGGCTCAGGCCGGGGGATCTCCGCATATTCTCTGGCGAGGGACGGCTGGCAAACTACGGCCCTTGAACCAGATGCCAGCCAAGAGGTTGGCGCTGGAGCAATACGCAGTTTGGCGGAAGAAACCGGAGTCATTATAGAGGTCGTTGAGAAATGGGGCGAAGAGCTTCCGTTTGCATCGAACGCATTCGATTTGGTGCATTGTCGGCAGGTGCTGCATCATGCTCACGATCTGGCGCAATTCTGCCGGGAGGCAGCGCGGGTTTTGAAACCAGGTGGGATCTTCATCGCCACACGAGAGCATGTGTTGTCGCGTCCCGAGGATTTGCAGGCTTTTCTGGATAGTCATCCCCTTCACCGTCTGTATGGTGGCGAAAATGCGTTCCTGTTGAAGGAGTATACCGCGGCTATTACCTCGGCAGGAATCCGCCTCACCAAGGTGCTAAACCCGTGGGAGTCAGAGATTAACCTCTATCCGGAAACAATGTCCGACCTCAAGGTGTATATCGCCAGAAAGCTGCTGCTGCCGTTTCCTGTCTTGATACCGGACTGGCTTCTCGCCTGGAGGGGCAAGCGCATCGATAGCCCGGGGCGTCTCTACTCGTTTCTAGGCAAGAAGGGCGTTCTTGGGAGAGACACGGATGCCTAGCTTTGAAATACCGATATCATGGGCAGATGAAACGATGATAGTGCGTTCAACCTAACCGCGTCGGAATTGATGTGGTGCGAGCATTAGGAAACCAGGATGATATGACAGCTCTGCAGAGAATTAAGGACCGTTTTTTCTACAATCCGTACCACGCCGTAGCGAAGAGTGATAATGTTCGAATGGGGAAATCGCAGCTCGGCGGTGAGTTTCGCATGCGCTTCGATTGCGCGCGAGAAGATGTGGCGCTGGAGATAGGCGACCGTTGCCTGCTGAGAAACCAATTCATTTTTGAAAGCGGCGCAGGCAAGATTACGGTGGGCGACGGGGTCCTTATCAACAGCGGGACCAAGGTGATCTCGCGTTCCTCGATCGAGATCGGGAACGGGGTGATGATCTCCTGGGGGTGCTCCATCTATGACCACGATTCACATCCAATTTCGTATGTGGACCGCATCGTAGATCATAACCAAGCACTGATCGATTTCTCTCATGGCAACCTTGTTGCAAACAAAGACTGGAGCAAGGTGACGGCCGCGCCGATCAAGATTTGCGACTATGTATGGCTAGGTTTTGATGTGGTAGTCTTGAAGGGCGTAACCATAGGAGAGGGTGCTATTGTTGGCGCCCGCGCGGTGGTAACGAGGGACGTACCTCCGTGGACCATCTCGTTGGGTAATCCGGCACGGGTGATCGAGAAGATTCCCGTTGAGTTACAGCGGCGCTGATTGTGCAAGAGGCAGGCCACAACCAGAGTTATATGCGGCGTGCCTACTGGGTCTTGCTGGAATTACCCCAAGAAGATGTTCGGGCGCACCGTAGGGTACGCACAACCAATTACCTTTTTAAAAAGGGGAAAGGTACGATTCCATTTTGAGTGCGAATTGCACGTCAGGATTCACAATCGGTGAGGTGCTCAAGGGTAGTGAATTGCCCTCTCCGCGATTGCTGGAAAAGGCCTTGGGGATTCGTTTGTTTGAACAGCGTCTGCTCAAGCTCTTCGGGGAAGGACGGCTCTTCGGCACTGTTCATACGTGCATTGGGCAGGAATGGACGGGCGTTGCCCTGTCGGAGCACCTTGAGCAGGGAGACATGGTGTTCAGCAACCACCGATGTCATGGGCATTACCTGGCGCGGACGGGAAACTACCTGGGACTGGTTGCGGAGGTCATGGGCCGGGAGGCGGGGATCTGCCGCGGCCGAGGCGGAAGCCAGCATATCTGCGACGGGAATGTCTTCAGCAACGGCATTCAGGGCGGGATCGTGCCGGTTGCCGCGGGCATGGCCTACGCCAAGGCTTTGCGTGGCAGCCAGGAGATCGCCGCCGTATTCATCGGGGACGGCACACTGGGCGAGGGCGCGGTGTATGAAAGCCTGAACATTGCCGCGAAGTGGAGTTTGCCGCTGCTGGTGGTGCTGGAGAACAATCTTTATGCGCAAAGCACCTCGCAGGCACTAACTTTGAGCGGAGAGATCGAAGCTCGCGCCGACGCCTTCGGCATTCGCACCATGAAAAGCGACACGTGGAATCCACTGCGACTGATCGACACGATGGCAGAGGCGGTGCACTATGTGCGCTCGGAGCGGCATCCGCTGTTTCTGCGCGTGGACACCTACCGGTTAATGGCTCATTCGAAGAGCGACGACAACCGCAACCCAGTCGAGGTAGCCGGCTATTGGGAGCGCGACCTGTTGTTTCGCGCCGCAAAGGAGTTCCCTGAACTCATGGCGCCTATCGAAGAGAGGTTGCTGGCCAAGCTGGACGCCGCTGTGGAAGAGGCGGAATCCTCTCCAGGGTCCCAAGCCTTGAAATCTCCGCAGCCTGATCCTCTGACGGCCTGGACGGAAACGGAATTCGACGGCGGAGAGCGGGTTGTGAACCGCATCTATGAAGGTTTGCGCCGGGCCCTGGAACGCGACCCCGCCGTGGTTCTGCTTGGCGAAGATATCGAGGGCCCCTACGGTGGCGCATTCAAGGTAACCAAGGATCTGAGCCAACTGTATCCCGGCCGGGTAAACAATACACCGATCAGCGAGTTGGCCATTACGGGCATCGCGAATGGTTTGGCGCTCTCTGGCATGCGCCCCGTCCTGGAGATTATGTTTGGCGATTTCATCATGTTGGCTTCGGATCAATTCATCAATCATGCAGCCAAGTTTGAATTTATGTATGCAGGGCAGCTCAGGACTCCACTGGTCGTACGTACTCCGATGGGGGGAAAGAGGGGTTACGGTCCGACGCATAGCCAGTCGCTGGAAAAGCACCTGCTGGGCGTTCCCGGAACACGGGTGATCGCCTTGCATCACCGCTACGATCCGGCCATGGTCTATGACCGGTTGCTCGGCGGGAACGTCGAGGTGTTGCCGACACTGGTTATCGAGAACAAGATACTCTATGGCGAGAAAGCATCCGCACAGGCGGTTGGAGGCTTCAAGTGGTTCCACAACGGAGATGATTTTCCCTTGAGCTATCTGCGTGCGGAAGCACAGCCGGATGCGACTATCGTCTGCTACGGGGGCATGCTGCTGGATGTGGAGAAGGCTGTGGAGAGACTATTCAGCGAGCACGACCTAGTGGTAGAAGTGCTCTGCTTGATGCAGCTTTATCCACTGCAAGAGAATGCTCTCCTGCCTATCGTGCGACGCGGTACAAAGGTGCTGCTGGTGGAAGAAGGACACGGATTCTGCGGGTTTACGGCACAGTTGATGGCCTCGCTCTACGAACTGGATCCTTCGCTGGTGATGAGGAGAGTCTATTCGGATCCACAGCACATTCCCTCGGCACGGCCCCTCGAGCTTTCCATTTTGCCCGATGTTGATCGCATCGTAGAGAAAACCCTGGAGCTAGTGCAATGACTCTCCCTGTCCCTCTCGTCTTCGAACGCGACAACGTTAACGACGAATCCGTGGTACTGGTGCGCTGGCTGGCAAAGCACGGAGAAAAAGTCGAAGCCAACGCATTGGTGGCAGAGATAGAAACCAGCAAGGCAAATATCGAGGTTCCTGCTCCACAAGCTGGATATCTTGTTTGGAGTTTCCCCGAAGGCACAGATGTTCCGGTATCCACACCGATTGGGTACATCTCTGCGGTTCCTCCTACATCCGGGTTTCAATTGGAGGTCAGCTCTGCGGAGAATCCCGCTTC
The DNA here is from genome assembly GCA_964595345.1 of uncultured Occallatibacter sp. Classification (GTDB taxonomy): domain Bacteria; phylum Acidobacteriota; class Terriglobia; order Terriglobales; family Acidobacteriaceae; genus Telmatobacter. Next base: position 3,898 of record CAZQPY010000051.1, on the reverse strand, counting down.
GGCGACATCGAGGCAAATCAAGGAAGAACAACTGGTTTCATCTGCCCGCCCAAGCCGGTTGTCTGGGAGGCCTCCCGCAGAAGCCTCGATGGAGCAAGAGTTCAGGACTTCCACACCGTACCGGCAGCGCTTTTCTCCGGTCGCGGCGAGGATGATGGAGGCCCATGAGCTGAACGCGGCGATCTTCGCCGGCAAATCGGTTGTGCGGAAGCAGGATATTCTCGATTATCTCAATCCTCCCGCGGTGGTGATGGAGGAGGCTGTGCCAGCGAGGCGGAATATTGGCGCCACAAAGATCACGCAACCCTACAGAGAGATTGCTCTTTCTAAAATGAAGCGCAGCGAGGGGCGCTCGCTGGCAGCTGGCGTGGGCAATGCCGTACAGAGTGCAGTGTCGGTTACGTGTTTCACGCAGGGAATACGCCGCGATCTTGACGCCCGTGCAAAGAACGTGAATACCTCCGCAATAATTGTCTACGAAGTCAGCAGACTTCTGCGGAAGTATCCGAATCTCAACGCAACCTACCGCGCTGACAAGATGCTCCAGTACGAGCAGGTGAATCTGGGCTACGCAATGGACGACGGACGCGGCCTGAAAGTGGCAGTGCTGCAGAGCTGCGACACACTTTCGCTACAGCAGATTTCCGCGGTGCTTCGCGAACTAACCATGGCGTACATAGAAGACAAGCTGACCCCGGTTCAAATATCCAATGCGACCTTTACCGTCAGCGACCTTTCCGGTCTGGGCGTTTCGAGTTTTTATCCGCTGATCAGCGAGAATCAAGGTTCGATCCTGGGAGTTGGCGGGGAACAGTTCCCTCCAGGAAGCACCTATGGTTTTTATACGCTCACACTGACTTTCGATCATCAACTGTCCGATGGTCGCACTGCGGCGCTTTTTCTGAATGATCTGAAAAGCCGCCTTCAGGGTTACGAAGAAACAAGCAAGGAGAACTTCTGCTCACAGTGTGGGCGCACCGCGGGCCAGTTGGCAGAACGGGCATCCAGTCTCCTGCTATCCGCATCACCGGAAGGCTATATCTGCACCTTGTGTGCGGCGGGGTACTAGGATATGACAGAAGATAATCTACGCGAACTTGTGAGCACGCTGGGCAGAATTGAACGCGGGAGAATCACGGCAGAAAGCTCTTTGGCGGGCATCGTTGGCAACTCGCTTGGTATGGCGAAGCTGGATGCCAACCTGCGATCAAAGTACTCCATTTCCACCCCGGAAATCTACAAAGCAAGTACCTACGGTGAGCTTTGCGCAGTGTTGGGCATAGCATGCTCGCCGAGCACCGCTTTGCCTTTGTCGACCCCATCGCCCGCATCTTTGATGAAGGCCAAGTGCGAAACGCGCGGTGTGAGTATTGGCGTGGATGTCGAATCGATAGCAGCGATGCCAGCGCCTGTTGATTATTGGGAAGACAGCTTTTATAAGAACACATTTACGGCGAAGGAAATTGCATATGCCATGATGCAGGCTTCGCCAAGGGCAAGTTTTGCGGCATCGTGGTGCGCCAAGGAAGCATTGCGCAAAGCCGATGCTTCGCTGGCGAGTATGGACTGGAGGGTACTCGAGGTTGTTCATGACGCATTTGGACAACCAAGCATCACGATCAATGGAGTGGAGTTGCCTGGCACGCTCAGTCTGAGCCACACTGATGAAATAGCCTTTGCTGCGTACGCATACTTGCCGCAACCGGAACTCATGGGGCCCATCATGGTAAGTGCAAACCATGAACAACCTGTTCCCTCCGTGTGCAACTGCGACCACCGAACTCCAACCGTGCTTGCAGTGGTTGCATTGCTGGTTTCAGTTGCAGCTCTTGCGCTAGCGTTCTTATATCATTGAATGTTTCTTGGAAGTTATTGGGTGGGGACTGACGAATTAGGCGAAGTAGCTGGTGCCCGAGCAGTCGTCACCAAGGATGTGCCGGCGTGGACAGCGGTCGCCAGATAATCGACGTGGGGCGTAGAGGATATTGCTCTTGAGTTATGAAAGAAATCGGGACGAAGTTTCTAAAGCCTTTGCGCGACGCAAGGTGCTGGTGACAGGTGGCGGGGGCTTCATTGGCAGCCACCTGGTTCGGCGCTTGGTGTCGCTAGAGAGCGACATCGTTTCCCTGGGCGGCAATCGCGATGACACCGAACTTGTGGAGGGCGCCAGATATATCTTCGGCGACATCTCCGGGGACACGCTGGAAGCGGTAGATTTTGCACCCCAAACGGTCTTTCACCTGGCAGGCGGCGCCTCCGTAGCGCGTTCCATTGAGGATCCCCTAGAGGACTTTCTGAAGACGGTATACTCAACCGTGCTTCTTCTTGACATGCTGCGCCGCCATTGGCAGAACACGCAATTGGTTTATGTTTCCAGCGCGGCAGTTTACGGAGAGGCCATCCACAAGAAAGCCGGCCACGACTTGTCTTGCCTGCCGATTTCCCCCTATGGGGTGCACAAAAGGATGGTGGAATCGTTGCTGTTGGATCACGCGCGCGTGTATCAAACCCTATCGGTCGTTGTGCGCCCCTTTTCGGTATACGGCCCAGGGCTACGCAAGCAGCTTTTGTGGGATGCTATGCAAAAGGCCCAGCGCGGAGTTTTCGAGTTCTATGGCTCGGGTCGCGAACTGCGCGACTGGGTATATATTTCCGATCTGGCTGAATGCCTCTTGAGAGCCAGTCAATATGCCAGCGTCGAGGTGCCGGTTTTCAACGCCGGCGCATGCCGCGCCGTCTCCGTTTGCGACGTTCTTACCCAACTTTTCAGCGTTGCCGGAATCAAGCGCGAACCTGTCTTTCTTGGCCAGCACAAGGAAGGCGATCCAGATCGGCTCGTAGCCGATGACTCCGCTGAGTCGTTTTTTGGCCCGTTATTTAACACGCCGCTTCAGGAGGGCTTGCGCTCTTATGTGGATTGGTTTCGCTTGCAACACGTGCATGGTTAGCTGATAATTGTCTCCATAGGTTTCCACATGTTTTTCACCTCGATCGCGGAGGTGATAGATCGTAAAGTGATTACTGGTGTGGAAGATACCGTAGAGCGTGTTTCAAAAATAGGTTCGGCCTCAAGTCAGGTACTTACGCTTGGGGCAGATGATCTGTTGAGCTTTTGTCATGAAGGAACGGCAAAGGTTGTTGACGGACAAACAGTGGAGACTGATTGAACCGTTGCTTCCCAGGCCGAAGCAGCGGCGCGATAAGCGAGGACGGCCTCCAGCCCCGAACCGGGCGTGTTTTGAAGGGATATTGTGGGTTCTGCAAACGGGTGCCGCATGGCGATTCCTGCCCGACGAGTTTCCTTCGCCCTCGACCTGCTGGCGACGATTGCAGCGATGGCAAGAGGAGGGCGTCTGGTTGAAGGCGTGGCGTACGCTGCTGGGAGCACTGGATGCGCGAGGGCTCCTCAAATGGGACGAGACCTTCCTGGACGGCAGCTTTGCACCGGCCAAAAAGGGGGCTCTGCAGTCGGCAAGACCAAACGCGGCAAGGGAACGAAGTGGATGGTATTGGTCGACGGTAAAGGTCTTCCGATGGGAGTTCGGCTCGAAAGTGCCTCTCCGAGTGAAGTTAAGCTTGCGGAGGCCACAGTCGCGGAAGTCCGCGTCCCCCGGACAAGAGGCCGCCCGCGCCAGAAGCCGAAGCGCATCATAGCCGACCGTGGCTACGACTCCGATCCGCTTCGCGAGCGGTTCAAAAAGCGCGGCATTGATTTGATTGCGCCGTACCGAAAGAACAACAAGCGGCGGCGCTATGAGGACGGCCGCAAACTCCGCCGTTACAAGCGTCGGTGGATCGTAGAACGAACCAATGCATGGCTCGGACAGTTTCGCCGTCTGCTGGTTCGTCATGAGCATCTGATCTCCATCTACTACGCCTTCTTTTACCTAGCCTGCTT